>JBDHIJ010000002.1:0-144744 GCA_039587435.1 Gemmatimonadota bacterium | reverse complement strand
CACCCACCCCCCACATCTTCACGCCCTTCCAGGGCCCCCTGGTTCGCGCTCGCTACGTTGAGCGTCCCAACCGGTTTCTGCTCCGGATCGGTTTCGATCAGGAGCCGGAAGTCCACGACGCCCATCTCCCCGATCCCGGGCGCCTGAAGGAACTTCTCCTTCCCGACGCCGAACTCTGGGTTCGGCCCGTTCCTCCCTCCTCCACCCGACGCACCCGCTGGACTGCCGTGCTGGTCCGCTCGCCCGATGGGGAACTCATATCCATGGACACCACGCTGCCCAACCGGCTCATGGGGGCGGCCCTGGAGGCCGGGGCCCTGGAGGAGTTCTCCGGATTCGAGATGGTCCGCAGCGAGTGGCCCCACGGTCGGTCCCGCTTCGACTTCCTTCTCCGCCACGCCGACGGGACGCAGATGGTGCTGGAGGTGAAGAGCGTCACCCTGGTCCGGGACCGGGTGGCCCTGTTCCCGGATGCCGTCACCGAGCGCGGGGCCCGCCACGTGGCGGAGCTGGCCGACTTTGCCGAACGGCCGGGCTGGGCGGCCTCCGTCCTCTTCGTGCTTCAGCGGTCGGATGCCGAGCGGATCGTGGCGGCCCGGGACATCGATCCCCGCTTCTCCGACACCCTGGCCGATGCGGCAAAGCGAGGCGTGAGGGTGCTGGGACGACGATGCGCCGTCACCGTCGAGGGCGTGACCCTGGGGGACCCGGTACCCGCGGGTCCGGGCTGAGCCAACTCACCCGGGAGCGGCCCGGTCAGCCGGTCAGCAGACCCTGGAACAGCAGCATGGCCACCAGGGAACTGCTCACGATCCAACTCACCTCCACGCTCCGGCCCGACTCATAGGCCTCGGGCAGCAGTTCCTGCAGCACCATCAGCACCATGGCCCCGGCTGCGAACCCGAGGGCGAACGGCAGTGCGGGCTTGAACCAGTCCACGAAGAGGAACGCCGGCACGGCCATCAGCGGCTGAGGCAGCGAGGAGAACACGCTGAGCCACGCCGCACGGGGGATGCTGACGCCCTGGGGGCGGAGGACGGCGGTGATGGCCACCCCCTCGGGGATGTTGTGGATGGCGATGGCGATGGTGATGGTCGTGGCGAGCTCGATGCCCCCGGCGAACGACGCGCCCACCGCCACACCTTCGGCGAATGAGTGGACGGTCATGACGATCAGGATCAGGACCATCTGACGCCTGTCGCCCGTGGCCAGGTCCTCCACCTCCGGCTCGTGCTCCCCCAGCAGGCGGGCGGTCACCAGTACGAACGCCACGCCCAGGTTGGCTCCGACCAGGGTCTGCCACCAGCCGGAGTGGGAGCCCTCCACCAGCAGGCCGAAACACGCTCCGAGCATGAGACCCGCCGCCAGGGCGTTGGAGCGGGAGAGCGTGCGGTCGGAGATCTCCTTCAGGAAGGCGAAGGGCAGCGCGCCCAGGCCGGTACAGATGGCCGTGATGCCGGCCAGCGCGAAGACCAGGGTGGCGGGGTGGGAGAGGATGGCGTCCACGGTCCGTCAGAACCCCAGGATGCCGGCCAGCAGGGGCACGGCACTCATGGCCAGCGCACACACCAGCGCGATCGTCTCGTGACCGTCCTGCCGGTAGGCGCGGGGAAGCAGGTCCACCAGGACCAGGAAGACGAGAGCGCCCACACCGAACCCGACGCCGATCGGGTACGCCTGCGGGAAGGCCCCCAGTCCCATGTACACCACGGCGGCAAACACCACCTGGGGAAGGTTGCTCACGACGGCCTCCACGGCCCCTGAACCGGTGCTGCCCCCGGACTTCACCGCCGCTTCGACCAGCGAGAGACCCTCGGCCACGTTGTGGGCCGCCAGGGCGGCGACCAGGAAGAGCCCGAGCCCGAGGTCTCCGAACGCGGCCACACCCAGCGCGACGCCCTCGGGCGCGGCGTGAAGTGCGTGGCGGAAGATAGTCGCGTAACCGTCGGTCGGACCGTCGTTTACGGGGTCGGCGCCCGTGCCGTCCCAGGCCGCCGCGTCCTGCCGCTCGTAGACGAGGACGCCGGGGGCGATCCCCAGCGCGGCTCCGATGCCGAAGGCCAGTCCCGGACCGTCGCCCCACCCCTGTGCCGCGAGCGCGTAGGCGGCTCCCAGCATGAGGCCACTGGCGATGGCGTTGGCCCACCCCAGGGGGGGCGGCCGGTCCCCCCCGGTGAGGAACCGGTACGCGGGTCCGCTGGCGCCGGCGAGCAGCGATGCCGCCAGGGTGGCGGCGACCAGGAGCGTGAGGCCGTCCATACCTGAAGAGACGGGGAAACGAGGCGAGGGGCAAGGTCCGGCCCAAGGGGGGCGGCGGCCCCGGATCGACTCCATGCATTCCGCAGTGGGGCGTGGAGCGGATGTCCCTTTACAGCGGGGGTTCTCGGCGATAAATAGAAGAGAATTCTAGTTTTAATATCGCCCACCCCCCGACGACCCGTGACCGAACCCTCCGCGGAAGCACCACTGGTTCGCACGCCCAAGCAGGCGCGCAGCGCCCGCACCCTCGCTCGGCTGGAGGAGGCCGCCCTGGCGCTCATCCGCGAAGAGGGGGTCGAGGGCGTCTCCATCCAGGGGATCGTCAAGCGGGCGGGATCGTCCGTGGGCTCGTTCTATGCCCGGTTCGCGGGCAAGGACGACCTCCTGGTCCACCTCCGGGCCCAGGTGACTGAGCGGGGCCGAGCGCAGTGGCGCCAGGAGGTGGAGGAGATCCGGGCCGCGGATCTCGATCTGGAGTCTCTGCTGGAGCGAGTGTGTGCGGCGGTGACCGGAGTCTTCCACGGAATGGGGCGGGAGGCCGTCCTGCTCCGGTCCGGACCCAGCGCCGAGGAGGAGGCGGGTCTGGTGGAGGAGATCACCGGTACGCTGACGAGCCTTCTCGTGGAGCGGTCGTCGGAGGTCGTGGCGGAAGACACGGGCCGCGCGATCCGGTTCTCGGTCCGTTCGATCCTGGCGGTAGGCCGTGACCTGGGGAGGTCTTCGGACGAGACCCTCGAGCAGCTGGTTCCCGAGCTGGCCCGGTCGCAGGTGCGCTACCTCGCGGGGTCCGCGATCCCCTCCCCGTCCGAATCCCCTCAGGGCTCGGCCCCCGACCCTTTCGATATCTGGGGCTGAGGCCCCCTGCGGTCCCGGCGCGAGGCGCCCAACTTGCCTCCGGGCCCCCCGTGCGCTCCGTTGTAGTCCGGGTCCTGACATGCGCGCGGTTCGGGGACGTATGGCAAGAACGGGACCTCTGCGGGAACTCTGCGAAGCATCCGGGGGGTAGCACCCTCCTCCCCCGGAATGCAGGAACCGACGGTGCGGCAAAACGCTCTCAGCCTCCTCTTCCTTCTCACGCTCTTCTGTGCGGCCGATCCTCTGGCGGCACAGACGGGCAGTGCCGTGGCCATCGGCCGGCTGCTCGATCTCGTCACCAACGAGCCCATCGTCGACGCCTCGGTGGAGCTGGTGGGCGAGGACATCGGGGCCATCACCACCGACCAGGGGATCTTCCGGTTCGAGGGCCTGGTGGGCGGCGAGTACACGCTCCGCATCCGGCACCTGGCCTACGGCGTGAAAGAGGAGCAGTTCACGGTTGAGCCGGCCCAGACCGTGGCCCTCCGCATCCAGCTCTCCGTGGAGGCCATTTCCCTGCGTCCCCTGGTGGTCACGGGCCGCACCGAGGAGGAGCAGCGTCAGCGGACCCGCGGCACGCAGGCCAACGTGGTGGATCGGGCGGAGATCGAAGCGTCCATTCCCTCCGCCAACCACGTGGGTGACGTGCTCACCATGCACATCCCGGGACTCCGGGTCATCGAGGACCCCGCGCAGGTGGGGACCCCCTACTGCATGGAGTTCCGCGGCAAGCGGTCAGTCATCGGGGTCACGGGCTGCCGACCTCCCAAGGTGTTCATCGACGGGACCCAGCTCCTCGACCTCCAGCAGCTGTGGCAGTACACGCACCTGGACGACATCCACCGCATGGAACTGGTGCCCCCCGCCGAGGCGGGACTCCTCTACGGCACCGACTCGTCGGACGGGGTGCTGCTGATCGAGACGCGTCTCTACGCCGAGATGCAGCAGGATCGGCTGCCCGACGAACTCACCCGACCGGCCACCTACGACTGGAGCCTGGAACTGGAGGGGCACAGCACCTGGAAGGTGTTCGGCGCCGCCTTCGTCGGGAACGCGGCCGGATTGGCCGTTGGCCTGTCGGTGGCCAACCGGTGCATCGACTTCGAGAACCTCGACCGCAACGCGTTCAATTCGGACTGCGGCGGATGGGCCGCGGCGGGCGCCCGGCTGGCGGCTTTCGCCGGACCCATGCTGGGGTCTTCGCTGGCGGCCCGGTGGGCGGGCACCACGGATCTCTCTCGAGGGAAGTTCCTGTACCAGCTGGCCGCGTCGGCCATCGCGATCATGCCGGGCTATGCCCTGGCCGCCACCTCCGGGGACGGGGGTGAGCTGAACGCAGCCTCGTATGCCCTCCTCGGGATCGGTGTCCCCCTGGCGGTGACCTTCTCCGACAAGCTCTTCCGGAAGATCATCCCGAGGTAGCGTCCGTCCGCCCCGGGCCCCGTGCGGCGAGGCCCGAACCCGACCCATGCAGAAGAGCCCGGCGACCGAGGGGTCGCCGGGCTCTTTCTCGTGATGGGTCCACCCGCCCGGGGAGGGCGGGCGGTGTCCGTCAGAAGGGGATCGGCCAGACGGTCTCCGCACCGTAGGAGCAGCTGAGGCCGAACCAGTCCATGCCCGGGTCGCCGATGGGGCTTCCGGGCGGGGGCGCCGGAGTGGAGGGCGCCGCGGGCGCCTCCATGGGCCGGTTGAAGAACCGCCCGATCTCGCTGCCGAGGTCGAAGTAGTGCGCACGGTCCGCGGTGGACGCTCCGTTCGACTCGGTGACCAGCCACTGGGCGAGTTCCGAGAGGGCGTAGGAGGACTCCGCCCGCACCTGCGCCATGGGCGCCCGGGCGGCGAGCCACATGATCCGGTCCACCACGACGCGCTCCGTGGCCCGGTTGAGCTCGGCCTCGTAGCCGTTGGCCGGCGTGGCCCGGAACGTGGCGTTCATGAGCTCGTGCAGAACGTCACTGTAGCCGAGTTGGTCCTCGGAGTGGGCCTTCTGCTGGACGAGGCGGGCGGACCGCTCCGGGTGCAGGAGGAGGCCGACGATGACGTCGGCCGCCGCGGTGCCCGGGGCCACGCCGTCGAACACCAGCCCGGTGTGGCGGTTGAACAGCTCCCGGTGCGGGCCCCATCCGGCGGGCCTGGGAGGGAGCTGATCCAGGACCGACTCGGGGATGGTGAGCTGCGAGGGGGCGAGCGTGCCGAGGACCGCGGTCAGTGCCTCCCGCTGCTGGGCCTCGGACAGAGGCGTGACCGGATCCTGTCCGTCGCCGCGCAGGGCGTACGTGTAGTCCAGTCCGCCGACGACCTTCACGGCGCCCTCCACCTGGTAGCGGTGGTGGAGGAACAGCGGCACGAGGGCCTCCTCCATGGTGGCCATGGGCATGCCGGTCTTGATGACCTGCTCGCCGAAACGGTCCAGTGCCACCCGCCGAACCTCCATCATGCGGTCGAGCTCTCGCGCGGCGTTCTCTCCGTTGTCCCACAGGTGGGTCTGGGAGTGGGCGCTGCCCTGGGGGCGGGCGTCCTGGTCGGCAAGGAAGCTGATGCCTTCGGCCAGGCCGTCCTGGAGGATCTGCTCCAGCGCCGCGTCCTCGTCGGTGCCGGGTCCGAAGTCCGTGTAGCCGTACATCACCGTGATCTTGTCCCACTCGCCGATGTCGACGTCGTACGCGTCGCTCAGGTCGATGTCCCCGCGGGAGTCGAGCTGGACCAGCGGGTGGGGGTAGTCCATGACCGACGCCCGGCCCTGGGCGCTGGAGATGTAGTTGTGCGACAGGCCGATGGTGTGGCCGACCTCGTGGGCGGAGAGCTGGCGGATCCGGGCCAGCGCCATCTCGCGCACCTCGGCCGGCTCCTCGTCTCCGTTCACGTACGGGGCCAGCAGGCCCTCGGCGATCAGCCAGTCCTGGCGGACGCGGAGGGAGCCCAGCGACACGTGCCCCTTGAGGATCTCACCGGTCCGCGGATCGGTGACCGAACTCCCGTAGCTCCAGCCCCGGGTGGAGCGGTGGATCCACTGGATGACGTTGTAGCGGAGGTCCATGGGGTCCGCGTCGGCCGGGAGCATCTCGACCTGGAAGGCGTCGATGAACCCGGCCGCCTCGAAGGCCTGGTTCCACCACCGGGCCCCGTCGATGAGGGCCGAGGCCACCGGCTCGGGCGTGCCCGGGTCCAGGTAGTAGATGATCGGCTCTACCGCCTCGCTGCGTTCGGCGCTGGGGTTCCGCTTCTCCAGCCGGTGCCGGCGGATGTAGCGCTTGGTCATGGGCTGACCGAGCGGCGTGGCGTAGTCCATGTAGGTGATGGCGCCGTACCCGGACCGCGGATCGTGCTCGCGGGGCGTGTAGTCCCCCAGCTCGGGAAGCTGCACGAAGGAGTGATGCTGGCGGACGGTGACGGACTCCGGGCTCGGGGTCACCGACCGGATCCAGGCGCCCGGCCGCTCGCCGGCGAAGGTGAGCGTGACCTCGATCTCCGAGTTGAGCGGGAAGCCACGGGTCCGGTCCAGGAAGAGCGCGCTCCGGGCCTTGTCCAGCCGGTACGTCCCCTGGTTGGACTGCCGCAGGCGGTTCACGACGCCGTGCGCGTCGCGCAGCACGAAGTCGGTGGCGTCCACCAGGACCACCCCGTCCGATTCGGCGGCCACCCGGAATCCCCAGAGAATCGAGCGGGCGAACGCGTCGTCCACGGCCTTCCGCTCGAGCTCGTTGTCACTCTCGGCGCGGTACCGGTAGTTGGGCTGGACCATGAACACCTGGGGTCCCACGCGATGGAAGGTGATCACGTGGGTACTGCCCAGCTGGCCGCGGTCCAGGCCGATGTCGTTCGAACCGATTCCGGCGGGGAGGGACGAGTAGTGGAGGATCTCCTCGTCAAACCGGGAGATCTCCAGCCAGATCTTCCCGGCCTTGGCGTCCCAGTACATGGGGATGAAGCCGTCCATCTTCTCCATCCCCTCGGTCTTCTCGGAGATGGAGGGGATCTCACCGTCCCCCTGCCAGGCCGAGGCCGGACCGGGGTGGACGAGGACAGCAAGGACGAGGACGAGGCTCGCGCCCCATGCCACGGATCGGCACCGCATGACTCCGCTCCTTCGTGGGTGTTGGATCAGGGGCGGAGAATGTGAGCGGCCCTCCATCGGAACGCCAGCCAACCCCAGAGACCGTGGGTGCGGCCGCGCGGGGCCAACGAGCGGGGTGCCCGTTCGGAGGATCAGTCCGCGTCGGTACAGGTCAGGAGGGTGAACGACCCGACCGATCCGAAGGGCCCCTGCTCGGAGGTCAGCACGAGCTGGCCGCCGGGACCCCAGGCCACCGCTTCCCCCTGGGATTCGGCCAGCGGGCGCAGGTTCACCCTGCGCCCCGGCTCGTGGACCAGGGTGTCGCCGTCGACCCGGTAGAACTCCAGCGTCTCGTAGGTGCGAACCGCGACGTGCTCGCCCGACGGCGAGGCGCTGGCCCCGGTGACCTGACGGGGGAGCGCGCGCCGCTCGGGGTCCAGGACCTGGACCCGCTGGAGGACGGCGGGGCCGGGCTGGCCCGGGTCCGGGAAGCGGTAGATCGCCACCGGCCCGTTGGAGCCCTTGGTGATCAGGTGCACCCGCTCCCCCGGGAGCACGAACAGGGCCTCGGTGTCCTGCGGACCGTCGGGGTACCGGGCAGAGAGGGTGGTGACCTCGACCGCGGAGTCACCCGGGGCGGGCTCGGGGAACCGGTGGACGAGCGCCTCGTTCCAGCGGAGGTAGTTGTCGCCCACATCCCCGATGTAGAGGCAGGAGCCTTCGGCGCACGGGGCGAGCTCCATGTCCTCCCAGTCGCGGTTCCGGGCGTTGGACACCCGCACCGCGCCCCGCTCCTGCCCGTCGAACCCGACGGCGTAGAGCCATCGGCCGTTGCCACCGTCGTTGTGGGTCCAGAACAGCTCGGGGTGGTATCGGCTGACTGCCGCGCCGCTGCTTTCCTCCAGGCCCTGGGGAAGCGCGGTGGGCTCGGAGCCCGGGAGACAGCCCTGGACGGCGCTCGCGCCGGCCCCGCACCCGAGGGGTGCCAGGCCCAGGAGAAGGGCGGCGGCCCCGACCGCGCCCCGGGGCATCAGGGGCCGGTGGTCTCCGACTCCCGTTCCTCGAGCTGCTCCTTGATCCCCATGAACAGATCGCGGAAGACCGCCTCGGGGAGGGCACCCTGGAGGGGGAAGCCGTTGATGAAGAACGTGGGGGTGGAGCGAATGCCGACCTGCCGCGCCACCGCGTTGTTGGACTGGATCACCTGCAGGGCCTCACCCGCGTCGAGGCAGCTCTCGTAGGCGCCCATGTCCAGGCCGAGGGACTGGGCGATCTCCAGGAACACCGGCCTGGGGTTGCTCTCGCCCTTCCAGTCCGGCTGACGCTCGAACAGCGCGTCGCCCATGGCGTGGAACCGGTCCTGCTCGGCCGCGCACTGCCCGGCGACCGCCGACACGCGGCCGTTGGCGAACATACCCAGCTCGAAGGGGACGTACTTCCAGACCACGTCCCCGGTCTCCACGAAGTCGGCCATCAGGGCCGGGAACGTCTCGACGTGGAACTTGCGGCAGTAGCCGCACCCGAAGTCGGAGAACTCGATCACCTGGATCGGGGCGTCGCTGGAGCCGCGGTCGTGACCCAGCGAACCGACGTCGATGGGCTCACCCGCAGGGACGGGGGCCTCCTGGGGGTCGGTCTCGAGGAGATTGGCGGTCACCGCCGCGCCGGTTGCGGCCCGTGCGTCCGCGTCGGTGCTGTCGGCCCCGTCGGACCCGGAACATGCGCCCAGGCCCACCAGGGTCAGGGTCAGCAGCGGGAACGTCCCCCGCTGCAGCGTCCGGGCGGTGATGCGTTCGATCTTCGACATCGTCGGTTCTACTCCAACTCCAGATTGATCAACTGGCCCATGCCTGCCAGTAAGCGGGTCAGGGTCGCCATGTGGCCCGAGGCCATGAGCACGCCCATGAGCACAAGGACCGCTCCCGACGCCTTCTGCAGCGGCATCACCCAGTCGCGAATCCGCGCGCTGGAAGCCAGGAACCAGTTGATTCCCACGGCCGCGATCAGGAACGGAATCCCCAGCCCCAGGGCGTAGACCCCGAGCAGGAGCGTGCCCTGCACCACCGTGGTCTCCATGCTGGCGTAGAGCAGGATGGTCCCAAGGATGGGTCCCACGCAGGGCGTCCATCCGGCGCCGAAGGCCATCCCCACCACCAGGCTCCCCAGGGCGCCCCCAGGCTTTCTCGCCAGGTGAGGTCGGTACTCCCGGGTCAGCGGGGCCAGTTTCAGTACCCCAAGAAGATAAAGCCCGAACAGGATGATCAGGATCCCCCCGACCCTGGAAATCGTGGGGAGGGACCGGGAGATGGTCTGACCCATGGCCGAGGCCACCGCACCCAGGGTCATGAAGACCAGGGCGAATCCCAGCCCGAACAGGAGCGAGTGGATTACCGCGGCCCGTCGGGCGTCGGACGACTCCCCGTCGGACAGCTCGTCCAGCGTCATCCCCGAGACGAACGTCACGTAGCCCGGGACGATGGGCAGGACGCAGGGCGACAGGAACGACACGATCCCGGCCAGGAAGGCCAGCGGGTACGAGACCGCGATGCTATCCATCGACCGTCGGCGCGGAGGCCTTCGCGCTCCAGGGTCCCGGCACGGGCTTGGCGCCGTCGATGATTACGGCGGTCTCGGTCACCTTGTCGTGGATGGCCATGCGGTTGGGGTCCCAATAGACCTGGGCGAACCCCAGCAGTCCCGTGGCGAAGCCGGCGGCGTATCCACCGGCACGCTCAAAAGCCATCCAGCCGTTCATGGGTTTCCCGTCCAGGCGCACGACCCGAATCCCCAGCATCCGCTTCCCGATGGTCTGGCCATTCCACCAGGCGGTGAACAGCGACATGTAGACCGTGCCCCAGCCGAACAGCAGACCGGTGGACTCGGCGAAGTCGGTGATGGTGGAGAGGATGCCCGAGTTCTCGGCGTCCTCCAGCGCGGTCTCGGCGGCGTCGGCCCGGCTCTGCGCGCGGCGCAGATCGCCCTCGGTGTCTTCGAGCGCGTCGGACAGCTGAGCCAGGGTGTCGGCGCCCAGCACCGCCACGATGGCCCGCCGGTACTCGGCGGCCTCGGGCGACTCCTCGATCTCTCCGCTCTCCACGAGCGCGGCATAGGCCGCCAGCTGCTCGGCGAGGGTTGCGACCTCGTCCCCGGTTTCCGCCGGGTCCGTGGGCGCGGGCTCCGGGTCCTCGGCAGCCTCGGCAACCTCGGCCTCCGAGGGGTAGACGTCCGCTACGACCTCGCGGGTGAGGTCCGGCCACCAGTCTTCGGCGCCGTCGGGCTCGAACTCCTCCAGGACGCCGAGGATGTCCTCCCTCGGGGCGCCGCTCTCCCTGAGCGACCTGACCAGTTCGGTGAGCGGTCCCCGGGCCTCGTCCGGCCCCCCCGCCTGCGAGAGAGCGGAGACGGACCCGATCCCACTGATGAGGTCCCCGATGCCGAGGCCGGCGGCCCCCTCCCCCTCGCTGTCGATCACGGTGACCGGGCCCTGCGAGAGGTCCTCCAGGGTGTCGGACAGGTCGGAGTCGTTGACGATGAAGACGGCGACCACGGCCATGATGATGACCATGAGCACGAAGGTCCCGAAGCATCCGAGGATGATGCGGAACGCCTTGTAGACGCCCCGCCCCGCTTCGGCGCTGGCCGACTCACCCGGCTTCCGGGTCGCGGCCCGGAACGCTCCGATGACCACCGTGAGCCCCAGCAGGTACCACCCCAGGAACGAGAACGCGGCCACGAATACCAGGTCGATCGTGATGGCCACGAGCCGCCGCAGGGGGCTCGCCAGCGGAATCCCCACCAGGCCCGGCGACACCGCGAACGCGTCGGGCGTGATGATGGTCCTGGGATCGCCGGTTACGAAGTCCGAGGAAGCCATGAAGTGCGCCTCCGGCTCAGCGCTGCCAGAAGCCCCGGGCGAGGAGCAGGCCCGCGGCCATGCCCAGGAGGGCCGCGCCGGCAACGGTGCGACCCGGATAGCTTCCGGGTGCGGGGGCCGGGGCGCCGCCTTCCGCCGGGGAGGGGGTCAGGTCGTCCGGGGCCGGAGCCACGGGCATGCCACCCTGCTCCCGCACGATCGTCTCCTCCTCTTCGAACTCGCAGGAGGGGCAGGCCAGGAACCCCCGCTCCAGTGCCGTACGATTCGGGTACACCATCTCCGTGCCGCACTGGGGGCAGCCGATCTCGGCCGGGAGAGGCCGAATGAGGCCGTAGAGGGTACCTTTGGAAAGGCCCAGGCGTTCGGCGATCTGGTTTACGCTAGCCTCGCTCTCCCAGTAGGCCTCGTTGGCGGCCCGGGAGACTTCCTGTGCGTTGTCGAGTGTGGCCATGGTGGACAGGTCCTGTTCGGATTGCGGTACCGGCGGGTTCCTGGGTGGTCGGCGCGGCGACCGGGGGTCGTTCGGCGAACCGGCCATGAAAACATAAGTCCGACCACGGTTTTCAGGCGAGGGAAACGATTCGCCCCCGTTCCCGAAAACCTTCCGCAGCCAGGAGGGTAGCACCCGCTATGCGAGACCGTTCGAAGATTCTGAACAGCCTCGAGGCCCTCTACCGTGACGCGTACGGTCAGGCGGAGAGCAGCGACGATCGCCGGGAGATGGATCGGCTGGACTTCCAGTTTCAGCGCGACCAGCTCTACCTGGAGGCCATTCTGGACGTGCGCGAGCTTCTGCTCCCGGTGGAGGAGGAGTCCGACACGGTGGAGCAGGCCGGATCCCTCCTGGAGAAGGCCGCCAGCGTGCGCCGGCTGGTCCGGGGTCGATAGGTCTCTATTCTTAAATATAACACGAAGTCAGACCAGAGCTTACGATACATGAGGGCCTCTTTCGGAGGCCCGGGAAGGACCCCCTGATGAAGATCTATACCCGCACCGGGGACGAGGGAGAGACCGGCCTGTTCGGAGGCGGGCGTGTGCCGAAGGACCACCCCCGCGTGGCGGCGTACGGAACCGTCGACGAGCTGAACGCCCACCTGGGCTACGCGGCGGCCGTCCTCACCGACGAGACCCTGCGCCAGCGGATCGAGTGGATCCAGAACGACCTGTTCTCCATCGGTGCCGTTCTGGCCACCCCGGAGCTCGACGACGGACGCCCCGTGCCCCAGGTACCGGAGCTTCCGAGCGAGCGCGTCAGCGCGATGGAGCTCTGGATCGACGAGGCGATGGAGGCGGTGGAGCCCCTCCGGCAGTTCATCCTCCCGGGCGGGAGCGTGCCCGCCGCAGCCCTACACGTGGCCCGGACGGTGTGCCGGCGCGCGGAGCGGAAGGTCGTGGAGCTGAATCATGCCGAGCCGGTGGATCAGACCGTGATCGTCTACCTGAACCGCCTGTCCGACCTGCTCTTCGCCTGGGCCCGCGTCGCCAACGCCCGGGAGGGCGTGGAGGACGTGAAGTGGAACGGGATGGGGTGAACCGGTGACGGGGCTTCCCAGCCGGAGCCGTGCCATGGGGGACCGGGTCGTTCGGACGGCCCGGTCCCTCGGTGTTTCCGACTCCGACCTCTCGGCGATCGGCGAGGCTCACATGGAGGGAATGGAGCGGCGGGGCCGTGAGCTGCACGACGACCACGATCCTCGTTTCCTGCACCCCGGCCGTACGGCCCTGGTTCTCTTGGAGGACGGCGGCGTGGTGGATCCCGAGTCCATCGTCACCGCGCTGCTGGTGGACACCTGGGATCCGGGGCTGGCTCCGGACCTGGAGCTCGTGGAGGGCCGGTTCGGGGCGAGAGTCGCGGACCGGGTGCGGGGAGTACCGGCGCAGCGGGGCCGTGAGCCGGACCGGCTGCTGGAGGACCTGCTGATGCTGGACCGTCCCGACGCCGTGCTGGCCCTGGCCGAGCGGCTGGACCACCTGCGCCACGCCCACCTGGATCCGGACCTGGGAGAGCGGGAGCGGCTGTATCGACTCGGGTGCGGGGCCTATCAGCCGGCCGCCCATCACCTGGGTCACCCGGACCTGATCCGGCGATACGACTACTGGTGCCGGACCTTCCCGCAGCGGTTCCTGCAGGAGGCCCAGGGAAGCCCCTAGCGGACCCTGTTGTTCCCCTGCCGCGTGATGATCATGATCACGCCTGTGGCCGAACCGGTGACGAACAGGGCCCCGGCGTCCACGGGGCGGAACAGGATCACCCGTTCCACGATCTCCGCCGGCATCGACAGTGCGACGGACGGCTCCACCATCCGCGTGTTGTCGATGTAGAGCATGGCCGGTTCGCAGTCGCCCCGGGTGAGCTGCACCTGGCCGACGACGAACCCCACGCAGAGCGTCCCGTCGTCGGAGCGCCGGACGATGAGGCCCTCGTTCCGGAGGAGGCGCATGAGATCGGCCAGGTCGGCGGCCCGCTGCCGGATCTGGTCGATTTCCTCGGCCGGGATCACCTCACCCCCCATCGCCAGCGCCCGTTCGACTCCGATGGCCTCGGCCGTGACGACGATGGGGTCGACCTCGATGGCGCCGGTGGCCATCTGGACGTCCACGGTGTGCGGGGTGCCCGAGCCGACGAGAATGCCCTCCACCCGGGCGCTGTACTGGAGGTGCTCCACCACGAGCGTGTATTCGCCGGGATGAACGCCCTCGATGCTGAACCGCCCGCTCTCGTTGGTGAACGACCGGTAGGGGCTTCCCACGAGGCGGAGCACCGCTCCGTCGATGGGTCGGCGCGACTCGGCGTCGATGATCTGGCCCTCCAGGGAGGAGGGGCTCACGACGCCCATGTCCAGCGGTACGACCGCCGCGCCGCCCGGGCTGATCGCCAGCTCTCGCCGGGGGCTCGAGCCCTCCACCGAGCGGGCCACCACGCCCACCGGCGTGTTGGGCGGCGCGTCGCAGTTGCGGAACCAGCCCTCCCGGTCGGTGACCGAGGACGACTGTCCCTCGGTTCCCTCCTGCCCGGGGATGGGCCCCCAGGAGACCGTGACCGTGGCGCCCGGTACGTAGGTGCCCACGTTCCGGTCGACGACGCGGCCGAGCACCCGGGCCCGCTCCCCCATGGGATCCTCCAGGAGGCACTGGCTCACCAGGATGCTCGTCATGGACGGGGTGCTGAGGGTCAGGAACGACTCGCCCCCGGCCTCGACGCTGACCTGCCAGCTGCCGGCCGACACGCCCAGTTCCGCCAGGCGGGGGTGGAAGAAGTTGACCGTGTAGTCGCCGGCGGGAATGCGATCGAACCGGAAGACGCCGCCGCCGCCGCTCCGGACCCGGTGCGCGGTGTTCCACAGCACGACGTCCGCTCCCACCAGCGGGGCCATCTGGGTGGAGTCGTAGACGATTCCCTCGATGCTTCCCACGCCCTCCTGAGCCTCCGTCGAGGGCGCGGCCAGGACCAGGCCGAACAGGGCGAGGACCGCGGGCGCGAGCGGGCCGGTCGGCCCGGAGAGCGGCCACTTGCGGGGGGATTTGGTCCTGTCCATAGTTATCGCCGGAACACCTGAAGCTGCGCCATTCGGGGGTCGTTTCCGAGACCTCCGCTCCCACGGGCGGCAGCCGCCGCCGGAGAGATCTGATGACCTACATTATCGCCGAGCCCTGCATCGACACGAAAGACTCCAGCTGCGTGGAAGTCTGCCCGGTCGACTGCATTTACGAAGGCGACGACCAGTATTACATCCACCCGGATGAGTGCATCGATTGCGGCGCCTGCGAGCCCGAGTGCCCGGTTCAGGCCATCTTCCCGGACACGGACGTTCCGCCGGAGTGGACCAACTACATCGAGAAGAACCGGGCGTACTTCTAGAAGGTTGGATCCGGGCCGCGGGCCCAGGGTTGGATGACAGAAGAGGGGCGGGGGCTCAACGTACAGACCCCCCGCCCCTCTCGTATTCGAGGAGCGAGGGGTCTCGGAAGGAACCCTGGGTGGGTCCGGCTAGATGCCGAGTTCCCGCAGCCGACTTACGTCGGGTACGTAGGGGGTCCGCTCGCCGGACTGGGTGATCCGATCCGTTTCGGACTCGGCGATCCGGGGTTCCTCCCGCTGAGAACGGACCAGCACCAGGCCGGCCGCGAGCGCGGCGGCACCGACGAGGGTCATAGCGAGGTTTCTCATGCGCGGATTTCCCTGAGTTGAGGGGGACGTCTGTCTGAACTGAGCAGGCACGAACCGTGCCGCGGATACACCGATCGGGCGCCACTGCGTAAACCGTGGTCAGACCATGAGTTACGTAAATATTGACAGGGCGGCGCAGCAATCACCTGTCGCT
The DNA here is from genome assembly GCA_039587435.1 of Gemmatimonadota bacterium. Lineage (GTDB taxonomy): Bacteria > Gemmatimonadota > Gemmatimonadetes > Longimicrobiales > Gaopeijiaceae > JBDHIJ01. The sequence continues at coordinate 129,380 of JBDHIJ010000002.1, read as the reverse complement.
GGAACCCCACGAAAATGTGAGCGTTCCTTCAGAAATCTTTTCCGGGCATCGGCTCCCCCCGGCGATCGGTTCCGCCGTCCGGAGCCCGGACGCACCCTCGAGGCCTCGCCATGTCCCACGATGAAGCACTTCTGAGAGCCGCTCTGGACGGCGATCCGGTGGCTCTGACCCGGCTCCTGGTACAGACCCCGTCGGTCAATCCGGTGCTGGAGGCCGGAGGGGACGGTGAGGCCGCCATCGCGTCGCTGACGGCCGGGTGGCTGGAGACCTGGGGGTTCGAGGTGACCTGGCTCGATCGGGAATCGGGCCGCCCCTCCGTTCTGGCCAGGAGTCGGGGGGCGACCCCGGGCCGGACTCTCCTGCTGAATGGCCACCTCGACACCGTGGGCGTGGAGGGCATGAGCATCGACCCATTCTCCGGCGACCTGGTGGACGGCCGGATCCTGGGGCGGGGCTCCTGCGACATGAAGGCCGGGGTGGCGTCATTGCTGGCTGCCGCCCGGGCGCTCCGGGACGAGGGTCACCCGGGGGAGCTCGTCGTGGCCCTCACCTCGGACGAGGAGCACGCCTCGCTGGGCATGTACGCCGTGATCGAGGCCGGGGTCCGGGCGGACGCGACGGTGGTCTGCGAGCCCACCTCCCTCGCCGTGATGCCCGCCAACAAGGGGTTCATGTGGGTGGAGGCCGACTTCCGGGGCCGCGCGGCCCATGGGTCCCGCCCCGACCAGGGGGTGGACGGGATCGCCCATGCCGGTGAGTACCTGGCCGCTCTTTCGTCGCTTTCCGTGGAACTGGAAACCCGATCCCCCCACCCTCTCCTCGGTCACGGGAGCTTTCATGCCGGCACCATCTCCGGCGGATCGGCTCCCTCCGTCTATCCGGCCGAATGCCGGCTGGTGCTGGAGCGGCGGACCCTGCCCGGCGAGACGGACGGCGAGGTGATGGAGGAATTCCGCCGGGTGGCCGAAGGGCTGCGTAAGAGGGTCCCCGACCTGGATCTGACCCTCTCGCAGGGGTTGACCCGTCCGGCCACGGAGGTGCCCCTGGATGGGGCGCTGGTCCGGGGCCTCGTCGAAGCCCTCGAGGGAGAGGGACTCCAGTCCCGTATCGAGGGGATGACCGCGTGGGTCGACGCCGCGCTGCTCAACGAGGCGGGTACGCCGGCCCTGTGCTTCGGCCCCGGCACCATCGGGAAGGCCCACTCCCAGGACGAGTGGGTGCCTGCGGAGGAGGTGGAGGCGTGCGCGCGGGTGCTGACGCGGTTCGGCCGGCGCTTTCTGGCGGGATAGCCCCGGGGGCCTCGGCGGGAAGGGCTACCGGCCCTTCCGCGTGACGATCTCGATAGCGCCGTATCCGAAGTTGGTCCCGTAGCGGACCGACGCCTCGGACTGGTTGAGGAACCGCATCTCCTCGATCTGATCGGTCCGGATGGTCTCCAGGACCTCGAGTTCGCCCTGGGGCGCCGAGTCGATGACGACCCGGATGCCGCCGCTTCCGAAGGCCGAGATGGACGCTTCACCCCGCTGGCGGAGCCAGTTGGGCCGCAGCTGCCGCACGGCTTCGAAGGCGGTGGTGACCGGGATCTCCTGCAGCTCGGCGCGAACGATGCGGTTCCGGCTGCCCCGATCCTGCTCTTCGGTCCCGCCACCGGTGGCGCAGGCCGCGAGGGTCAGGAGGACTGCGAGGGTCAGGAGGTTCCTGCGGGTCGACATGGGTTCCTCACGTGCGGGTGGTAACCAGGATCACCCCGTTCTGGTAGCCGGCGCCGTAGCGGGTCGTGGCGTCCGCGGAACTCATGTACCGCATCTCCAGCACGGAGCGCGTGGGCAGCCTCTGGAGCACGTTCTCGGCTTCGCCCATGGGTGTGCCGTCGATATGGACCTTCACTCCGTCGTTTCCGAGGCCACCGGAGCTCTCGCCGCGCGTGCGGAGCCAGTTGGGTCGGAGTCGCCTGACGGTATCCCAGGCCGGGAAGTCGTCCCACTCAGCCAGCTCCTGCCTGTGGAGCTGGTTGGGCGACGAAGAGGGTCGGTCGGGTCCCTCGGGGCTGCCTCCGGCGCATGCCGTGAGGGCGGCGACCGCGAGGGTCACGAAGGTCAGTCGAAGTCTGGAGGCCTGCATGGCGTCAGATACCTGGAGTGGGGGGGCCAATCCCCCTCGTTTCAAGCTAGCCGAGGGCTCGATGGGCGGCTACCCTGGCCCCGAGGCACGGTGAGCGACCTATCTACCCGCCCGCTGGACTGCTGTGCCCCATAACAGGGAGGAGTCGTTCATGAAGTGGATACGTCGGCGCGTCGCGGTTGTAACGACGCTGGCTCTCATCGGATGCGGAGGAGACACCATGAGTTCGGCGGATCTGGTCCTGACAGGCGGGGTCGTGTGGACCGGAGTGGACGGCGATTCCCCGGCGGAGGCCCTGGCGATCCGGGATGGGGTGATCGTTGCCGTGGGCTCCGAGACCGACGTGCGTGCCGGTGAAGTGGGACCGGAGACGGAGGTCATCGACCTCGCCGGCCGGTTGGTCACCCCCGGAATCATCGACGCGCACACCCACTTCGTGACCGGGGGGTTTCAGCTGTCGAGCGTGAACCTGCGGTCAGCGGCCACCCCGGAGGAGTTCACCCGAATCCTCGGCGAGTTCGCGGCCTCGGTCCCTCCCGGCACCTGGATCACCGGGGGGATGTGGGACCACGAGAACTGGGGCGGGGAGCTGCCCCGGGCGGAGTGGGTCGATGCGGTAACGCCGGAGCACCCGGTCTTCGTCACGCGCCTCGATGGCCACATGGCGCTGGCCAATTCGCTGGCCCTGCAGCTGGCGGGGGTGACGGCCGCGACCGAGGAGGTCCCGGGTGGCGAGATCGAGCGAATGCCGGACGGCTCGCCGGCCGGAGTCCTGAAGGACGAGGCCATGAACCTGGTGTTCAGCGCGATTCCGGATCCGTCGGACGCCGAGATGGACCGGGCGTTGGACGCGGCGATTCAGCACTCATTGTCGCTGGGGGTGACCCAGATCCACGACATGGGGACCTGGGCAAATCTGGCGGCCTACCGGAGGGCCCACGCCGAGGGACGGCTCCCCATGCGGATCTACTCGGTGGTGCCCATGGCGACCTGGGAGCGCCTCCGGGACTTCGTGGCCGAGGAGGGACGGGGGGACGACCGACTCTGGTGGGGCGGCCTCAAGGCGTTCGTGGACGGATCCCTGGGGTCCACCACGGCGTGGTTCTACGAGCCGTACACCGACGAGCCCCACACCACCGGTCTTCTCACCACCGACACCACGGCCCTCAAATCCTGGATCGAGTCCGCCGATGCGGAGGGGCTCCACGTCATCGTCCACGCCATCGGTGATCGGGCGAACGACTGGCTGCTGGACGTCTACCGGGATGTGGCCGAGGCCCACGGGCCCCGGGACCGGCGGTTCCGCATCGAGCACGCGCAGCACCTCACCCCGGAGGCGATGGCACGGTTCCGTGACCAGGAGGTCATCCCCTCCATGCAGCCGTTCCACGCCATCGACGACGGTCGCTGGGCGGAGAAGCGCATCGGTCCCGATCGCATTCGTACCACCTACGCGTTCCGGACTCTGGCCGAGGCGGGCGCGCCGATGGCCTTCGGGTCGGACTGGGTGGTGGCCCCGTTGAGCCCGGTGGAGGGGATGTACGCGGCGGTGACCCGCCGTACGCTGGACGGCGCCAATCCCGACGGATGGGTGCCCGAGGAGAAGGTCGGGCTGGAGGTCGCGCTGCGAGCGTATACCTTGGGGAGTGCGCGCGCCGGCTTCTCGGAAGGTCGCGTGGGCTCGCTGGAGGTCGGGAAGCGGGCCGATCTGGCGGTCTTCGATCGGAATCTGCTCGATATCGATTCCGTTGAGATCTGGGACGCGGTGGTAGACCTGACGGTCGTGGATGGTGAGGTCGTGTACCGAAGGGGGAACTGATCGGATGAGCCTGGAGGGTGTGGGAGGGGCCGGAGCCCAGCGGGAGCAGGTCGTGGAGCTGCTCTGTGAGCACTTCGCCAACGACGCGCTCACGGTGGAGGAGTTCGAGCGCCGGGTGGACGCCGCCAATGCCGCGGACACCCTGGAAGAGCTCCGGGCCGTGATCGCCGACCTCCCGGGACAGGGAGCCACGCTCCTCTCGGACCCCCAGGACCTCCAGCGGCCCCCCGTCCCCGCACGGAAGCGTCCGCCGTCCATGCCGGCCACCGTGACGGGTGGTGGCCCGGTGGTGGTCTCACCGGACCTGATTCGCGATCGGAACTGGATCGTGGCCGTCTGGAGCGGGCCGACCCGGAAGGGTCAGTGGATGCCTGCCCGGAAGACCCTGGTGACGGCAGTGCAGGGTGGCGCGGAGCTGGACTTCCGCGAGGCCCGGCTGGGCCCCGGGGTCACGGAGGTGACCGCCGTGGCCTGGATGGGCGGGGTCGAGATCATCGTCCCCCCCGGTCTCCAGGTGGAGGTCACCGGCGTGGGCATCATGGGCGCCTTCGAACATTCCGACGAGATCACCGGGGTACACGACCCCAACCTTCCCATCCTCCGCATCGGGGGCGTGGCGATCTGGGGAGGCGTGGAGGTGACGGTGCGGCACCAGGGCGAGTCCGCCCGGGACGCCAAGCGGCGCCGGAAGCTGGAGCGGAAGGAGCGGCGACGGCGCCTCAAGGGCGGCTGACCCAACCGGTGACCGCTGATCCCATCGGGGCGTCGCCCCAGGGTCGGCCCGTCCCTACCCACTGAACCGACACCGGGACCCGCCGGGTCCCCGGAGCATCGAGCTATGAGTCGAGACCTGGCTCTGGTTTCCGTTTCCATCGACCTCGGCGCGGGCCGGCGGGGCGTGGACATGGGACCCTCGGCCCTTCGAATCGCGGGCATCACCCCTGCCCTGCAGGACCTGGATTACAGCGTCCGGGAGATCGGGACGGTCAACGCGGCCGGGCCGGAGAGCGTGGATCCGGGGGATTCCCGGGCCAAGTTCCTGGAGGAGATCCGCGGCGTCTGCCAGCGCACGCACGACCTCGTCCTCGGGGCCATGGACCAGGGGTGTTTCCCCGTCATCCTGGGCGGGGACCATTCCCTCTCCATGGGGAGCGTGGCCGCCGTGGCCGACCACTACCGGAACCGGGACCAGTCCATCGGCCTGATCTGGGTGGACGCGCACACCGACATGAACACCCCCGAGACCACGCCATCGGGGAATATCCACGGCATGTCGCTGGCGATTCTGACGGGACACGGCCCCGAGTCCCTGACCGGGATTGGTGGCGGGCGCCCCTCGGTCGATCCCGAGCGCGTCAGCGTCATCGGAGCCCGGGAGATCGACGGGAAGGAGCGGGAATTGGTGAAGGAGTCCGGAATCCGGGTCTTCACCATGGACGAGGTGGACCGGCGCGGCGCGGCCGCGTGCATGGACGAGGCCGTGGAGCGGGCGACGGACGGCACGGCCGGATTCCACATCTCCTTCGACCTGGACTCCATCGACCCGATGCAGGCCCCCGGGGTAGGGACTCCCGTGGACGGCGGCCTCACCTACCGGGAGGCCCACCTGGTGGCCGAAAAGGCCTGGGAGTCCGGTCGGATGGTGTCCTTCGAAATGGTAGAGCTGAACCCGGTGCTCGACGAGCGGGGGCGGACCGCCCATCTCGGAGTCGAGATCGCCGCCAGCGCGCTGGGCAAGACCATCCTCTGACCCCCACTGAGCGACAGCCAACACTCACCCGGATCTCGAAACGATGGCGAACGTCGAACCCCTTCGTGGCCCCATGGCCGGCCTGACCCTGAACCTCCTGCGGATCGTCTCCGCGTGGCTCTTCATGGCCCACGGACTCCAGAAGGTCTTCGGAATCCTGGGCCGGGACGCACCGGCCGATCTCTCCACCCTCTCCGGGGTGGCCGGCATCTTCGAGCTGGTCGGGGGCGCGCTTCTCCTGCTGGGGATCAGGACTCGGACCGTGGCCTTCATCCTGTCCGGACAGATGGCCGTGGCGTACTTCCTCCGCCACTTCCCGCGGGACCCGGTCTGGCCGATCCTCAACCGGGGCGAGCTGGCGGCTCTCTACTCGTTCATCTTCCTGTTCATCGCCTTCAACGGCGGAGGGGAGTTCTCGGTGGACGGGTGGCTGCGGCGCCGGAGGCACGGCGGAGACTGACCCCGTTCGCAGTGCCGCGCCGGCGGCCCGAACCTCCAACGGAAGAGGCCCCGGGAGCGTGATGCTCCCGGGGCCTCGAATCGTTCGGGGCCGGCCGAAGTCTAACCCCCGGCTCTCCCCGTTTGTCGGGGCGCGCGGCCCCGGCCTGCCTCAGCCGCAGTGGTCCGTGAACGCGGCCTTGAGGTCGTCGGCGATCTCGTAGGGGGAGCGGCCCTCGATCTGGTGGCGCTCCATCATGTAGACGAGGTCTCCGTCGCGCAGAATGGCGATGGATGGCGACGAAGGCGGATAGCCGGTGAAGTAGTCCCGGACCCGGGCCGTGGCGTCCATGTCCTGACCCGCGAACACGGTGGCCAGGATCTCCGGGCGGACCTCGGCGTCCTGAAGCGCCATGGCGACCGCGGGGCGCATGGAGCCGGCCGCGCATCCGCAGATGGAGTTCACGACAACCATGACGCTGCGGCGCTCTCCGTCGAGGACCGCGTCTACGGCGTCGGCGGTGCGCAGCTCCTGCACTCCGACGCGAACCAGGTCCTCCCGCATGGGGGCGACCATCATCTCGGGATAGGGCATTCCCAACTCTCCTTTAATCATTCGTGTCCGGCTGGCAGAAGGGGGCCGGCGACCTGGCCATGTATCCCCTCCTCCGGCCCGGATGTTCCCATCTTGCAGGGCTCGGGTCAACCGGTCCAAGTTGGGGGCCCGAGCCGGGGCTCCCCGGCCGCGTGTCAATGCAACCCTGTCCCCGAGTCCGCAGTGCCCGCTGAGACCCGAGTCGCGCGCCTGGTCGTGAATGGTGATACGAGAGAGGTGGGGGTGCCCGAGCACTTCACTCTCCTGGAAGCCCTGCGGTACGTGCTGGGCCTGACCGGCTCCAAGCAGGGATGCGACAAGGGCGATTGCGGAGCCTGTACCGTCCTGGTCGACGGCCAGCCGATCCTCGCCTGCCTCACCCCGGTCTGGGAGGCCGAGGGGAAAGAGATCCTCACCGTGGAGGGACTCGCCCGGGACGGGGTGCCGCATCCGCTCCAGGACCACTTCGATCGGCTGGGTGCCGCCCAGTGCGGGTTCTGCACGCCGGGAATCCTCTGTTCCGCGGCCGCCCTCCTGGCCGACTCGCCCGCTCCGAGCCGCGAGGAGATCAGGGAGGCGCTGTCCGGGAACCTCTGCCGCTGCACCGGATACGCAAAGATCTACGACGCCGTGGAAGCCGCGGCTTCGGAGCTGGCTGGAGGTGCCGATGGAGCGTAAGTGCTGGTCGGACCATAGTTTGAAGGGTGTGGGGCCTGAGCTGGGAGCTGGGCCTGGTGCGGGTCGCGGCGGGGGTGTGGACCATGGCTAAGTCCAAGTCGGACTTCAACTTGATCGGAAAATCCCACCGGAAGGTGGAAGGACGAGCCAAATCCACCGGTCAGGCGGTCTACACCGACGACATCACCCTGCCCGGGATGCTCCACGGGAAGATCCTCCGGAGCCCCCACCCCCACGCCAACATCCGATCCATCGACACCTCTCGGGCCGAGGCCCTAGAGGGGGTCCGGGCGGTGATCACCGGACGGGACATGCCGGTCCAGTACGGGATCATCCCCTGGACCCCGGACGAGTATCCGCTCTGTGTGGACCGGGTTCGGTACATCGGGGACGGCGTCGCGGCGGTGGCAGCCGTGGACGAGGACACCGCCATCCGGGCCCTGGAGCTGATCGAGGTCGACTACGAGGTGCTCCCCGCGTTCCTGTCGCCGCAGGAGGCCCTGGAGCACGAGGCGTCGGACGATGCGCCCTACATCCACCCGGCCCGGAAGGAGGGCTGGAACGGGAACATCACCAAGAAGGTCCTGCTGGAGTTCGGCGAGGTAGACGAGGGGATCGGTAGCGCCGACGTGGTCGTGGAGGACGACTACTTCTTCGAGGGCACCAGCCACACGGCCATCGAGCCGCACTGCGCCATCGGCCGGTGGGAGGCGGACGCCGGCGTGGATCCGGCGTCGGACCCGGCCGCCGGTCACCTGACGGTCTGGTCCGCGACGCAGGTGCCTCACTACCTCCACCGGGAGCTGGCCCGGGTCCTGGACCTGGACCAGGCCCGGATCCGCGTCCTGCAGCCCCTCGTGGGCGGAGCCTTCGGGGGGAAGTCCGAGCCGTTCGACCTGGAGTTCTGTGTCGCGAAGCTCTCCATGGCGACGGGCCGGCCGGTCAAGATCCTCTACACGCGGGAAGAGGTTTTCTACGCCCACCGGGGCCGCCACCCCTTCCACATGACGTATCGGACGGGGGCCAACCGGGACGGAAAGCTCACCGGGGTCGACGCGCGGATCCTCCTGGACGGGGGCGCGTACGCGTCGTTCGGGCTGGTAACCACCTACTACTCCGGTCAGCTCCTCCCCGCCCCGTACGACCTGCCGGCGTATCGGTTCGATTCCACCCGGCTCTACACCAACAAGCCCGCGTGCGGCCCCAAGCGGGGCCACGGGTCCGTCCAGCCACGCTTCGCCTTCGAGGTGCAGCTCGACAAGCTCGCGGAGGCGGTGGACCTCGATCCATTCGAATTCCGGCGCCGGAACTTCCTGGGCTCCAACACGCGGACCGTGAACGAACTCCGGGTCACGTCCAACGGGTTCCTCGAGTGCCTGGAGTCGGTTGAGCGGGCCAGCGACTGGGCGAAGCGGTTCCGAAAGCTCCCCTTCGGCCGCGGCCTGGGTGTGGCGGGCTCCTGCTACATCTCAGGCACCAACTACCCGATCTATCCCAACGAGATGCCCCAGTCGGCGGTGCAGATCCAGATCGATCGGTCGGGCCGGGTGGCGGTGTTCAGCGGCGCCTCCGAGATCGGCCAGGGCTGTGACTCGGCCGTCGCCTACATCGCGGCGGAGGAGCTGGGCGTACCCCTGGAGCACGTGCGGGTCTATCGGGGGGACACCGATTTCACGCCGGTGGACCTGGGCGCCTACTCCTCCCGGGTGACGTTCATGCTGGGGAATGCGTGTATCGACGCGGCGTCCCGGCTCCGCGGGAAGGTGCAGGAGGCGGTGGCCGCGGAGTGGGGCTGCGCTGCCGACGACGTGGTCCTGGCTCACGGGATGGCGACCCACGCGACGGCCTCGGATCAGGCGATGCCCATCCGCGAGGCGTTCCACCTGGCGGAGGCCCGCTTCGGCGCGCTCGGCGCCACGGGATCCTACAACACGCCGAAGGACGTCCACGGCGAGTACCGGGGGGGCACCATCGGAGCGTCGCCCGCCTATTCGTTCACGGCGCACGTGGCCGAGGTGGACGTGGACCCGGACACCGGTTTCGTGGAGGTTCGAAAGATCTGGGTGGCCCACGACTGCGGGCGGGCCCTGAATCCGGTCCTGGTGGAGGGCCAGATGGAGGGCTCGGCCTACATGGGGTTCGGCGAGGCCCTGATGGAGGAGCAGATCTTCAAGGACGCGGACCACGGGCGGGCGGGCCTGCACAACGCCCCCTCCCTCCTGGACTACCGCATCCCCACGAGCCTCGATACGCCTGAGCTCGAAGCCCTCATCGTCGAGTCCATCGATCCGGAGGGCCCGTATGGCGCCAAGGAGGCCGGCGAAGGTCCCCTTCACCCTTCGATTCCGGCCATCGCAAACGCCATCTACGATGCCATAGGAGTCCGGATGAACCGACTCCCGTTCTCTCCGCCCAACGTCTGGCGCGAGATCGAACGGGCCCGGGAGGCGGGATCTCTCCGCAAGCCGGCGGCTCCGGGAGAGAGTGCTCGATGATGCGGCCGGTGAGAGGGACGAGGGTCTTCGCGACTCCGATTTCCGGGATCCTGGTCCTGGCCGCGCTGGGGTGCGGTGGGAGCGAGACCGGAAGCGAGCGGCCTGGTTCGGCGGCCGAGGGTCCGGCGGCGGTCGGCGGCGGTGTTCAGTCGCCGGCCGACACCGCCTGGTTGGTCCCGGGCACGCCCGAGGACTGGGAGATCCTGAGAGGGAAGATCCGGTGGGGACGGGAGGAGGGTCTGGACACGCTGGACGTGGGCGAGGCCATGGCCCGGCTGGGCGTCACGTTCGTGGGCACGACCTACACGCCGGGGACTCTCGAGCTGGAGGGGCCCGAGCGCGTAGTGATCAATCTCCGGGAGCTGGACTGCGTGACGTTCGTGGAGAACGTCATGGCCATCACGGACCTGATCCGGGACCCCGAGGTGGAGCCCGCAATGACCGACGCGGCGCTGGAGACCCGCTACGCGTCGGCTCTGATGGCTCTGCGCTACCGGGATGGGCATCTCGATGGGTACCCGAGCCGGCTGCACTACTTCTCGGAGTGGATCGGGGATCACCAGGACCGGGGCCTGGTCCGGGAGGTGACGGCCGACCTGGGGGGTGAGCCCTACCCCGACCCGGTGCGGTTCATGTCGAGCCACCCGGATGCCTACCCGCATCTGGCCGATTCGGACAACCTGGAGGCCGTTCGCGCCATCGAACGGGCGCTGGACGACGTGCCGAGGTGGAAGATCCCCCAGGAGACGCTGTCCCAGGCCGCCGCCGGGATACGGAATGGCGACGTGATCGCGGCCACCAGCACGGTGGATGGCCTCGATGTGGCCCACACGGGGCTGGCGCTCTGGGTGGACGGACGGCTGCACCTTCTCCACGCCCCTCTGGTGGGCCGTTCGGTGGAAGTCAGCGAGGCGCCCCTGGCGGAGCGGATCAGGGAGATCTCCGGTCAGGATGGGGTCATGGTGGCTCGTCCCACGGGCGTGCCCCTGCCGGCCGCGGAGGGAAGCTGATGCTGAGACTGCCCCCCTTCAGGCACCACCGGCCGGATACCGTGGCCCAGGCGGTCTCGCTGCTGGCCGAATACGCCGGCGACGTCATGCCCATGGCCGGCGGGACGGACCTCGTTCCCAACATGAAGCACCGACTCTTCACCCCGGGCCACGTGGTAGCCCTCAAGGGGATCGAGGAGATGCGGGGCATCCATCGCGAGGGAGACGAGATCGTCATCGGTGCGGGGGAGACGCTGACCGCCGTGGCGGCGAATCCCCTGGTCAGACTTGAACTTCCGGCCCTGGCCGACGCGGCCGAGCACGTAGCGGGGCCGCAGCTCCGCAACATGGCGACCATCGGCGGGAACCTCTGCCTCGACACGCGCTGCACCTACTACAACCAGACGGAATTCTGGAGGTCGGCCCTCGGGTACTGCCTGAAGAAGGACGGGGACGTGTGCCACGTCACCCGGGTCGGGAAGAAGTGCGTGGCTGCCCACTCGGCCGACACGCCCCCGGTGCTCATGACCCTGGACGCGGTAGCGGACCTGGTGGGCCCCGAGGGTGAGCGAACGATCGCGGTCCGGGACTTCTTTGTGACGGACGGCATCTGGAACACGAAGCGACAGCCCGGCGAGCTGGTGGCTAGAATTAGAATTCCAGTTCCATCCGAAAACACTGTGATGGCCTACCGGAAGCTCCGGCAGCGGAAGTCGATCGACTTCCCGCTTCTGACGGTTGCGGTGGCCGCGGAGCGAGATGGCGGGGGCGTTGTCTCGGCCATCCGGGGAGTGGTGACCGGACTCGGATCGAGGCCGCGCGAGCTCACGGGGTGGGAGGAGATCGCGGCCGGGTCGGCGTTGACCGAGGAGGTGATCGACGCTCTCTCCGAACGCGCCTACCAGCAGTGCCGGCCGCTCGAGAACATCATCGTGGATCCGGATTGGCGTCGGGGCATGGTCCCGGTCCAGGTCCGGAGAGCGCTGCAGGCTCTTTGATCGGCTCGACCGTGGCCCTCGCCGTCGGGGGCGGAACGGCGGTGGCGGGCATGGGCGCCCTGGCCCTGGACATGCTGGCCGTCCGGTTCCTGAGACCGCCCCACAACCCCGTGGACACCCACCCCGGCGAGTTCGGACTCGTCTACCGGGACGTCGAATTCGAGGTGGACGATGTGACGCTGCGAGGCTGGTATCTGGAGCCGCCGACGGACGCCCCGCCGCTGCCACCGGTGCTCCTCACCCACGGCTGGACCGGAACCAGCGGCCAGATGCTGCCCGTCGGGGTGGAACTGGCTCTGGCGGGGGCACCCACCCTGGTCTGGGACGTGCGAGGGCACGGTCTCAGCGATCCTGCGAAGCACGTGACCGCTCGCCACTTCCGCGACGACATTCTCATGGCCACCGACATCCTCCGCATCGAGAGCGGAGTGGGGGAGGTGGTCCTGGTAGGTCATTCCATGGGAGGCGCCGCCTCGGCGCTCGCCGCTCCCCGACTGACCGGGGTCCGGGGCCTGGTCCTCATTGCCGCCCCGGCGGACCTCATGGAGGTGACCGCGCGGTACATGACCGACCACGGAATGCCAGGGGGGCTCCTCGTTCCCCTGATGACGCCCAGCTGGCGGCTTCGGGCGGGGGAGTCCTTCGACGGGCTGCGCCCGAAGGCAGAGATCCGCGAATTCGACGGGCCGGTGATGGTCATCCACGGGACGGAGGACCTCCGGGTCCCGGTGGGCGAGGGCGCGGAGCTGGCGAGACTGAGCGGCGGTGATTTCCTGAGCGTCGAGGGAGCAGCTCACAAAGACGTCCTGGAACGAGATGAGCTCCGGGACGGACTGCTCCGCTTCCTGAGCGGGCTCTAGCCGGACTTCAGGATCCGGCGCCCACGCGGTCGAGGGCCAGCTCCAGCGCCGACGCCAGGAGGCCGCGGGTCCGATCGCCGATCGCGCTGACCACCTGGTCCACCGCGTCTTCCATCCCTCGCGCCACCGCCCGGAAGATGTCGTCCGGGTCGGTGGACGGGTCGTCGCCCATGAGATAGTGGAAGGTTCGCGCCTGGCCCATGCTCCCCACCACGTCGGCCACGATCTCGAAGCGCTCGTCGGCGTACTGCTGGGTCTCCGTGGCCCCGAGCCAGGCCTCCCGGAAGGGCTGGTTGGCTCCGCAGACGATCGTGGTGACCCCCGAGGCCCGCAGCCGGTCCAGGCGCTCCCTCGTCAGGCTCCCGGAGATGGCCGCCGGGATGAAGATCTCCGCACCGACCTCGTCGACGCGGTCCCAGTCGCCGTCCTCGCCCCGGCCGGGGTGTGCGGGAATGAGGCCACCGGCTCGATGTCGCACCAGGTCCTCGACCTCGTCGGCACCGAGTCCCTCCGGGGCCGCCAGGCCCCCCCGGGAGTCCGTGAGGCCGACCACCTTCATGCCGGCCCGGGCCAGGAACAAGGCGCACGCGCCTCCCACGTTGCCGAAGCCCTCGATGATGACCCTCTGATCGGATGGGGCTCGCCCCCTCAGGGAACACAGGTGCAGCGCGGCCCGGGCCGTGGCGAAGCCGGTGACGAGGTCGGACACGGAGAGGGTCATGCCCTCGATCCCGAACTCGCCCCCCGTCACGGGGGCCAGGACATCCGTCCTGAGCTGTCCCAGGAGGCGGGCCAGATCCTCGTCGGAGTCGGGGCGAAGATGGCCCCGGACGGTGCCCTCCTGGTGGTGGAGCAGCCCGATCCGGGCGCAGCGGGGGGCGATGTCCTTCCGCTCGTCCACGTTCACGTCGCCGCCCGTGCCGTAGCAGGTCTTGAGGAACGGCGATGCGGCGTCGAACCAGCGGTCCAGCACCGCGTCCCGGGACGGATCGGACGGGTCGAAGTCGATGCCGGACTTGGCCCCCCCGATGGGTGGTCCGGAGAAGGCGAACTTCAGCTCCATGGCCTTGGCCAGGTAGGTGACCTCCTCTCGGGTCAGGCCCGCCCGCATGCGGGTTCCGCCTCCGGCGGCTCCCCCGCGCAGGGAGTTGATCACCAGCCACCCCCGAGCCGAGGTCTCGGCATCGTTCCACTCGAGTACGTACTGCGGCGGAGTCTCGAGGAACCGCTGATAGCGATCCCACACGGTTCCCGGGGCGGAGGGGCTGTTCATGATGTGTGCGTCAAGAGACCAGGAATGCCGGGACGAGCAGAGTCGCCACGATCGTGATCAGGACGATGGCCAGAAGATTCAGAACGATTCCCGCCCGGGCCATCTGCTGAACCGTCAGATAGCCCGATCCGAAGACGATGGCGTTGGGCGGGGTCGCCACCGGGAGCATGAACGCCATGGACGCGGCCATGGCGGCCGTGGCCATCAGCGTCATCCCGGGCATTCCAAGCGACAGAGCGGCCCCGGCCATGATCGGCATGCCCATGGTGGTGGTCGCCGCATTCGACGTCACCTCGGTGAGGAAAACGAACATCCCCGCTACGGCCGCCACGATGAGCCACGGGGGCACGCTGCCCAGCCCCGCCACGCCGCCTCCAATCCACTCGGCCAGGCCGGTCTGGTCCATGGCGCGGGCCAGCGAAAGACCTCCACCGAACAGGAGGAGCACGCCCCACGGAATCCGGCGAGCCGTGGGCCAGTCCAGGGCCATCACGCCTTTCGCGCGGTCCACCGGAGCCATGAACAGGATCATCGCGGCCGCCATGGCGATGGTGGAGTCCCGGACCCACGGGGCGAACGCCTGGATCCCGGGGATCGTGACGTCTCCGAACACCTTGGTGGACCGGAAGAGCCATGCCAGAACCGCGGCCACGAACACCACGGCCACGATCCGCTCACCCCTGTTCATCCGCCCGAGCCCGGTGCGCTCCTCGTGGAGGATCTCGGCTGCGTCCCCGGATACCTCACCGGTGGGGAAGAGGACGAACGTCAGGATGAACCAGGTCACGGGAAGGAAGATGATCGTGACCGGCAGGCCCACGGCCATCCACTGGATGAAGCCGATCTCCTCGCCGAGGATCTCGGAGGTGGCCGCCGCGAGGATGGCGTTGGGCGGCGTGCCGATGAGCGTCGCCACGCCCCCGATGGAGGCGGCGTAGGCGATCCCCAGCATGAGGGCGATCCCGAATTCGAAGGGGCCCTCGGTGTCCTGGGGTCGGAACATCTCCGCCACGGCCAGGGCGATGGGCAGCATCATCGTGGCGGTGGCGGTGTTGGAGATCCACATGGACAGGAACGCCGTCCCGACCATGAACCCGAGGATGATCCGCTTGGGGCTGGTCCCCACCTGGTCCACGATGGCGAGGGCGATCCGGCGATGAAGCCCCCACCGCTCCATGGCCATGGCGAGGAAGAACCCGCCCATGAACAGGAAGATGATCTCAGCGGCGTAGGGAGCCGCGGCCGAGGGCATGTCCAGGATCCCGAGCGTGGGAAACAGGACCAGGGGGAGCAGCGCCGTGGCCGGAATCGGGATGGCCTCGGTCATCCACCAGACGGCCATCAGCGCCGCCACAGCGGCGGTTCGCCAGGCAGGGGCATCCAGTCCGGCCGGCGCCGGGAGCACCAGCACCACCGCGAAAGCGACGAGTCCGAGCCAGAGCCCCACTCGACGCGCCAGCCCGGACGATTCCATCGACTCCAAGTCCTGCTCCAAGTCCGCCACTCCAGTTCAAGGGGTCCGAAGAACCTGCCCGGGGGCTCCGGGTCTGGCAACCCGGGTCCGAGGCGGGTAGACTCGCGGCGGAGGAGCCATGGACGACGCCCAGCCGATCTACCAGGAAACGGACTCGTGGCCGGCCCTGTCGTGGGCCGTGCTGCTAGGGGTCAGCGTGGCCCTCCTCTATGGGGCCCTGAACGGTCAGCTGGCCGGCGACCCGGGCGGTTGGGACCTGGAGACCGCCTTCGGGATCGCGCTCGCCGTGCTCCTGCCCCTCGGGTTCTATCTGACCGTGGGGAGCCTCACCATCGCGGTGTTCTCCGACCGGATCGAGATCCGTTTCGGTCGCCTGGGGCTCATCCGGAAGTCCGTGGACCTGAACCGGGTCGCCTCCGTGGAGCCCGTCACCTACCGGCCGCTCCGGGAGTTCGGCGGCTGGGGGATCCGCACCCGCCCTGGGCGGCGGGCGTGGACCGTCCGGGGCAATCAGGCGGTGCGGCTCACGCTGACCGAACCCCCGGAGATCTACCTGGGTACCCGATACCCCCAGCGCCTCCAGGAGCGCATCGACCTGGCCCGCACGCGTCTGGAAGGGTCCGTGGACGCTCCCGCCGACAACCCCGAGGGGTCCTGACATGCACGATCTGGATCGCAACCCTGACGACACCCCGCGCACGCCGGCCCAGAGCGCGGCCCACGTGGCGGAGCTGATGATGCCCCAGCACGTGAACAACCTGGGCAACATCTTCGGTGGAGTGCTTCTCTCCCAGGTGGACCGGGCCGCCGCGGTGGCCGCCATGCGGCACGCCGGGAGGCCGGTGGTTACGGTCTCCATCGACCGGGTGGACTTCAAGGAGCCCATCTACGCCGGCGAGCTCCTGATCTGCAAAGCCAGGGTCAACTTCGTGGGCCGCACCTCGATGGAGGTGGGCGTCTACGTGGAGGCCGAGAACCTGCTCACCGGCGTGCGGAGGCACACGAACACCTGCTACCTCACGTTCGTGGCCATCGACCGGGACGGCAGGCCTGTGCCGGTGCGCCCGCTCGAGCTCGAGACCGACGAGGACCGGAGGCGCTTCAAGGAAGGGGAGCGCCGGCGGGAGGTGCGGCGGGCCCTGGACCGGGAACTGGGAGAGCCCTGAGCGGTACCCTCTCGCGCCGGTCCGTCGTGGGCCGGCCGAGTCCCCAGTTCTGGAGCGATCCATGCCTCTCCCCGTGGGCAGCCCCGCCCCCGATTTCTCCCTCGCCCCGGCCCCGGGGCCGGACACGGTGAGCCTCTCCGACTTCGCCGGGTCGCCGGTGGTCCTGCTCTTCTTCCCGCTGGCGTTCTCGCCGGTGTGCCTGGACGAGATCTGCCGGGCGGCGGAGGACCAGTCGCGATGGAACGAGCTGGGAGCCCAGGTCCTGGGCATCAGCGTAGACCAGGTCTTTACCCTCCAGCGGTTCAAGCGGGAGAGCGGCGCCGAGTTCCCGCTGCTTTCGGATTTCAACAAGGAAGTCATCGCCGCCTACGACGTGCTGAACGAGGACTTCTTCGGCGCCCGGGGCGTGGCGTATCGGTCGGCGTTCGTGGTCGACGGAGAGGGGAAGATCGCCTGGTCCTGGATGACGGAGGATGCTTCGATCCTCCCGGACTTCGACGAGATCGCCGGAGTTCTGGAAGGGCTTCGGGGATGACGCCCGGGGACGGCGAGCTTGATCCAGCCCGCGTCCCCCACTACCCATAGAAGCACAATCTGGACGGCGGGTGGGTCAACTCGGAAGCCGGTGTGAATCCGGCGCGGCCCCGCCACTGTGAGAGGACCGGGCGCAAGCCCGTAACGCCAGTTCACGATGCCACTGGGACCACGAGTCCTGGGAAGGCGAGCTGAGCGGCCTCGAGCCAGGAGACCTGACCCACCCCGATCCAAGGACCGGTGACTCCGCGGGGAGGCACGGGGTCGTTTTTGTTTCTCGGCCCCTTTCAAGACCTCGCTCCCGCGGATGGAGAGTGAGGTTGTTTCTTATGGACGGTGCTCGCGTGGGACGAGCGCTTCGTTGGGTGGGTCCGATGGCCCTCCTAGTCGCCGTGGCGGCATGTGGATCCGGGGAACCGGAGTCCGGTGCCGGCGCGGGCGGCGCGGGAGAGTCGGAGGATCCGTCCGTCGTGGCCGCATCGCCCACAGCGGGGGCGAGCCCGAGAGTCGTCTCCCTCCTCCCACCCGCCACCGAGGTGCTACAGGCGCTGGGCGCCGGAGAGCACCTGGTCGGCCGGGCACTGGACGACCCCTTCCTCGTGGACTCGGATCTGCCCGACGTAGGCTCGCTGGTCTCTCCGGCGGCCGAGCCTCTCATCCAGCTGCAGCCGGACCTGATCCTTCACGCGGCAGGGTCTCTCCCTGTGTTCGCGGTAGGGCGGGTCAGGCCCGTGCAGGCGGCGCTCCGACCGGTGAAGATGGAGCGCCTGGCGGACTACCCGGAGGCCGTTCGGTCGCTGGGGGAGTGGGTGGGACGAGAGGAGGAGGCGCGCGCCATGGCTGCCGAGATGGAGGCGGATCTCGCCCTCGTCTCGGCCGGACTCGAGGGCCGCGTATCTCCGTCCGTGCTCTGGCTGCTGTGGGACGATCCCCTGATCGCGGTTGGGCCGGGAACGCTGCAGAACGACCTGTTGAGGGCGGCCGGCGGCGTGAACGTGCTCCTCGACGAGCGGGACCCCTGGCCTCGCCTGGAGCCGGGGCGGCTCGCCGACCTCGAACCGGACCTGGTGCTGTGGTCCGGTCCGGTAGAGCGCAGGCCGGACGGTCGCGCCCTCACCGCGGAGATCACGTCCCTGGATCCAGATCTATTCAACGGACCCGGCTCTCGTGCAGCGGAGGCTGTGCGGGACCTGGCCGGAGTCCTGTACCCAGATACCGGGTCCGACCGCGGACCGGAAAGTCGCTCGTAGCCATGTCTCCCATCTCCCGCGCACCGTGGGCGGCCACTTCGGCCGCCCTCCTGGCCGCCGCCGCACTCCTCTCCGCGCCCTCAACGGCCGGGGCTCAGCAGGCTCCGGACGGCCTGGGCCCCTTCGAGCTGGAGGGCTTCGTGATCACCGGTACTCCGGTACCCCGGTCCGCCACGGTGGTGGGCAGCTACGTATCCATCCTCGACGGTGCCGAGCTGAGGACCCTGGGCGTGACGCGCGTGGTCGACGCACTCCGTGTCGTGCCGGGCCTGGCCGTGGTCCAGAGTGGGTCCTTCGGCGGTCAGACCTCCGTCTTCTTCCGGGGCTCCGAGTCGGATCACACGAAGGTCCTGATCGATGGGGTGGCCGTGAACCAGGCCGGCGGGGCCTACGACTACTCCGGTCTCACGATGGCCAACGTCGAGCGGATCGAGGTGGTCCGCGGGCCCGCCTCGGCGCTCTATGGCACCGACGCCATGGCCGGGGTCATCAACGTGATCACCCGGCGGGGCGCGGGCGATGCCAGCGGGAGCGTGAGCATCTCCGGGGGCACCTACGGACGGCTCGACTGGCAGGCGGATCTGCACGGCGGAAGTGAGAGTACTTCGTACGCCCTGTCCCTCTCCGAGCTCACGACCGACGGGATCTACGACTTCAACAACCGCCACGAGAACACGGTCCTGGAGGGCTCGCTCCAGCACCGCGCCGATGAGCGTACCTGGCTCTCGTTCTCCGGGCGGTACTCGGACCGGAGCTACGGTTTCCCCACCAACAGCGCGGGCGAGCAGGTGGACGAGAACCAGTTCACCTACGGATCCGAGACGACCCTGAACGCGCAGGTGAACCGCCTCCTGGGAGACCGGGTCCAGCTCTCGGCTCTGGCGGCCCTGTACCAGTGGAACGGCGGGACCGATGACCAGCCGGACAGCCCCGCGGACACGCTCGGCTTCTACCAGTTCACGAGCCTCGACAACTTCCGGCGCGCCGCGGCGGAGATCCGGGGGAACGTGGACCTCGGGGCCTCGAGTGTTCTTTCGCTGGGGATCGAGCTGGAGAACGAGGATCAGCGGTCGTTCTCGGAGTACGCCAGCAGCTTCGGTCCCGGTGGGGATCAGACCACCTACGACCGCACCAACGTGGGGTACTACGCCCACGCCCTCGGCGAGTGGGCCGCGCTGTCCGGGAACGCCGGCCTGAGGGTGGAGGACAACGAGCAGTACGGCACGTTCGTGACCTATCAGCTGGGCGCCGGCTACCGGTTCGCCCGCACCGGCACGCGGGTTCGCGGCACACTGGGCACGGGCCTGAAGGAGCCGACGTTCTTCGAAGCGTTCGCGCAGGGCTTCACCCGGGGGAACCCGGACCTGCAGCCGGAGAAGTCGCTGGTCTGGGACCTGGGAGTGGAGCAGACCTTCGGCAGCTCGGGCGCCACCGCCTCCGTGTCCTGGTTCGATCAGACGCTGGAGGACCTCATCCAGTACACGGGCGTTCCCGCCAACCCCGGCGATCCCAACTTCTATAACGTCGCGAAGGCGAGCGCTCGCGGGATCGAGACCGAGGCTCTGCTGCCCATCCGTGACTTCTTCGTGGGCGCGGGCTACACCTGGCTGAAGACCGAGGTGCTGGACTCCGGTTTCGACGAGGGAGAGGGCGCGGTGTTCGTCGAGGGCCAGCCCCTGATCCGTCGGCCGGAGCACACCTTCACCGCCGAGGTCGGGTGGCGTCACGACCGGGGGAGCGTGTCGACGGACCTCCGCTACGTGGGTGCCCGGTCCGATCGGGACTTCACCACGTTCCCGGCTTCTCCGGTGGAGCTGGCGGCGTACGTCATGTGGAACGCCGCGGCCGACGTCCGGCTGACGGAGGCGCAGGGCGGCCGTCCCGGCTTCACTCTGCGGGTGGGCGTGGAGAATATCGCCGACGAGGTCTACGAGGAGGTGTACGGATTCCGTACCCCGGGTCGGGCCTTGATGGTGGGCGGTCGGGTGGACTTCGGTGTGAGTTCGCCCTGGTAGCGGGTCGGGTTCGTCCCGCTCGGCCGGGTCAGACCTGCTCCAGCACCATGGCGAATCCCATCCCGCCCGCCGCGCAGACGGTCATGAGGCCGAACTCCACGCCGCGCCGCCGCATCTCGTGGGCCAGGGTCATGGTGATCCGGCCTCCGGTGGCGCCGAACGGGTGGCCCAGGCTGATGGAACCTCCCATGACGTTGATCCGATCGACGTCCGGGTGACCCACGGGCCGGCTCCTGCCCAGCTCCTTCTCGGCGAACACGAGCGAGCCCAGGGCCTGGAGGTTGGAGAGCACCTGGGCCGCGAACGCCTCGTGCATCTCCATCAGCCCGATGTCCGCCATGGTGAGTCCGGCCCGGTCGAGGGCGAGCGGGGCGGCGTAGGCGGGCCCCTGGAGGAGCTGTCCCGCCGGGTCGACGGCGGACCAGGCGTGGCTCTTCACCCGGACCAGCGGAGCAAGGCCATCGGCCCGGGCCCGGTCCTCGTTCATGAGGACCAGGGCCGAAGCCCCGTCGGTCAGGGGAGAGGCGTTCCCGGCCGTTACGCTTCCGAACTTCCGGTCGAACACCGGCCGGAGCCTGGCCAGGGCCTCCATGGAGCTGTCGGACCGGATCCCGTTGTCCCGGTCGAGGATGGTGGCGTAGTCCGGGGGCATGTAGGTCGGGGCGATCTCCTCCAGCAGGCGACCGTCCTCCGTGCCGGCGGCGGCGAGCTGGTGGGACCGGAGGGCCCAGGCGTCCTGGTCCTCGCGGGGAATGCCGTTCTCCTTGGCCATTCGCTCGGCCGACTGCCCCATGGTCTCGCCCGTGGTAGGCTCCGCGATGGCGGGGGTCACCGGAACGAGGTCCCGCGGCCGGATTCCCCGGAACGCGCCGACCCGGGCTCCCATCGTCTTGCCCTTGCTGGCCTGGACCAGGGACTTGGAGAGCGGGTCGCTCACGGTGATGGGGATGTGGCTCAGGGACTCGGCGCCCCCGGCCACCACGATCTGGGCCTCGCCGGTGCGGATCAGGTTCACGCCGTCGGTCACCGCCTGGTTGGACGAGGCGCAGGCCCGGGAGACGCTCCAGGCCGGCACCGTCCTGGGCAGCGTTCCGAGCGCTACCTCCCGGGCGATGTTGGGAGCCTGCGTGTCGTGGACCACCGTCCCGAACACGAGCTGGTCCACCTCGTCCGGCACCACGCCGGATCGAGCCACGGCCTCCCGGACGGCCAGCTTCCCCAGCTCGATGGCCGTCATGTCCTGGAATTCCGTCCCGGACTTCAGGAACGGAGTCCGAGCCCCGTCGATGATGACTGCGTTCATGGCGTCTCAGGTGGTTGCCGGTGGGAGGGTGGACCCCGTCTCGCGCTTCTCATAACCTGAAAGCTCACAGGGTTTCCACAAGGTTCCAGCCGGGTTTTTCGTGCGCGCCGTACACTTCGACGTTTCGGTTCGAGGCTTCCTCCTGGCCCGGTCGCTCGGCCGGGTCTCCGAGAGCCCGCTGTTCGGGGGCCTTTCCGGTCTTCGGATGGGGGACGTCCCGTTGCCCGCTCTTCCCGGAGATCGATGGATTCGGGCCCGCGTCCTCTCCTGCGGCATCTGCGGAACGGACCTGGGCAACCTCACCTACAGGTCCAGTCCCGCGATGGAGCCCTTCGGTTCCTTCCCCGCTGTGCTGGGGCACGAAATCCTGGCGCAGGTCGAGGAGGTGGGCCCGGGCGTCACCCGGGTGCGTCCGGGTCAGCGTATCGCCGTGGACCCCATACTGTCCTGCACCGCCCGGGGGCACGATCGCCCCTGTCCCTCCTGTGCCGGCGGGCTCCACTCCACCTGTGAGATGGCGGGGGAGGACGGGGAGACCCGGGTCGACGGGAAGCCGATGTCCGCGGGCCTCACCATGGGCTACCACCGGGATCTGCCCGGCGGGTGGGGGGAGCGGATCGTCGCCCACGAGGACCAGGCCTTCCCCGTCCCCGACGGGCTGTCGGATCGGGCGGCCGTTCTGACCGAGCCCCTCTCGATCGGGATGCACGCCGTCCTGCGCTCACCGCCTCAGCCGGACGCCGAGGTCCTCGTGATCGGGAGCGGTCCCATCGCCCTGGGAACCGTGTGGGCGCTCCGGGCCTCGGGATTCGACGGCGTGATCGTGGCCCAGGCCAAGCGGAGGCACGAGGCGGATCTGGCGATGGCGCTCGGGGCCTCGGAAGTGATCAAGCCGGGTGACGAGGCCCGGGACGCCATGGTCCGGACCGGCGCGCAAGCCTACCAGCCTATCATCGGCCCCGAGGTGTTTTCGGGAGGGGGATTCCCACTCATCTTCGACTGCGTCGGGAGTCCCTCGAGCCTCCACCAGGCCCTGACGTTCGCCTCCCCCCGGGGCGAGATCGTCATGCTCGGATGCGCCGCCGAGATTCCGAAGCTGGACCTGACCTTCGTGTGGGCCCGCGAGTTGAACATCCGCGGCTATGTCGGCTACGGCCTGGAGGAGTGGCGTGGCGAGCGTCTGCACACGTTCGAGGTGACCCACCGCCTCATGGTCGAGGGGGGCGCTCCGGTCCACGACCTGGTGACCCACGTGTTCCCGCTGCACCAGTACCGGGACGCGCTCAGCGCGGCGGCGAACCACCGGCGCAGTCGGGCCGTGAAGGTGGTGCTGCAGCCCTGACCTACAGGTCGAGGCGAAGGCCGCCCTCGATCACCCGGGTGGACGCGCTGGCCCCGTCTACGTCCAGGCCCTCCAGCCGCAGCAGCGTGGCCTTGTGGCTCAGCCCGCCACTGAATCCACCGAGGGAGTGGTCGTGCCGCAGGACCCGGTGGCATGGGATCAGGATCGGGATGGGGTTGGACCCCACCGCCTGGCCGACGGCTTGCGCGTGGTCCTTCCCGCCGAAGGGTTCGGCCAGGTCGCCGTAGGTCCGGGTCTTCCCGAACGGAATCTCCATCAGGGCCTGGAAGATCTCGCGCTGGAATCCAGTGAGACCCTCCAGGTCCAGCGGCAGGTCCCACGTCGTGCAGACCCCGGCGAAGTACCCGCGGAGCACCGCTTCGGCGTCCCTCAGGTGGATGCGGGCCCGCGTGGCGTCCGATCCGGACCGGGAAAGGCTGGGAGGCGGAAGCTCGGGATCCGTGTCCAGGAAGCTGATGGTCCGGACCCCGTCGGCGGTCGCCGAGATCCGCAGGGTCCCCACGGGGGTGTGCCCCATGATGGCCACGGCCAGGTCCGGTCGGTCGCCGAGGGCCTCTTCCCAGGCTCCGGCGGGCTGACCGCCGGGAGCCGCGGGCTGGGCTTCGGCATGGGCCGGGTCGTTCGGGCGGCCCGGATCCGGCGCGTGGTCAACGATGCCCATGGTCCTCCTTGGCCCCACCGGACTCCGGCCCGACTCCCAGCGATTCCTGCAGAGCGTCGAACCCCAGCAGGGCGCATTTGATGCGGACCGGGAACTTGGCGACTCCCTGGAGGGCCCTGAGATCCCCGAGCGACTTGTCCTTGGCCACCTCCTGGTCCCCCTGCATGAGGGCGGTGAACCGTTCGGTGAGCGCGAGGGCCCCCTCCACCGACTTCCCCTTCACGAGGTTCGTCATCATGGACACGGAGGCCTGGGAGATGGAGCAGCCCTGACCCGTGAAGTGGGCGTCGATGATGACCCCGTCCCGCACCTGTAGCTGGAGCCTGATCTCGTCTCCGCACACCGGGTTCCGCATGTGGACCTCGTTCGTCGCCGACGGGTCCTCCCCCTTGTTCCGGGGGTTGCGGTAGTGGTCGAGGATGAGCTGCTGATAGAGGGAGTTGAGTTGGGGCTGGGTCATCCTGCCTCCGGCGAACGGCGTCCAAGGGGCCAATGTACAGCCCACCCGCCGTGGCAGAAACCGCGCAGTTTTCGGGGGTGCCTCAACCGAAGATGCTGCGCACGACCTCCAGGGCGTCCACCATGCGGTCCACGTCCTCCCGCGTGTTGTAGACGTAGAACGACGCCCGGTTGGTGGCGCTCACGCAGTAGCGCTTCATCACGAGCTGGGCGCAGTGGTGGCCGGCCCGGATCGCCACGCCCTCGGTATCGAGGATGGTGGCCACGTCGTGGGGGTGGGCCGTCTCCAGGTTGAAGGACACCACCCCCGACCGCTGTTCCACGTCCGGCGGGCCGAACACGCGCGTGCCCGGGATCTCCGCCAGTCGCTCCATGCAGTAGGCCGAGAGCTCCCGCTCGTGGGCGAGGATGTTGTCCCGACCCAGGTCCTCCAGGTACTGAAGTGCGGCGGACATGCCCACGGCGCCGGCCACGTTCGGCGTGCCTGCCTCGAACTTGTGGGGCAGGGGGGCCCAGGTGCTTCCCTCCTTCTCCACCTCCCGGATCATCTCCCCGCCCCCCTGGTAGGGGGGCATGGCGTCGAGGAGCGCCCGCCTTCCCCACAGCGCCCCGATGCCGGTGGGTCCGCACAGCTTGTGCCCCGAGAAGGCGTAGAAGTCGCAGCCGAGCTCCGTCACGTCGGTGGGGAGGTGGGGCGCTCCCTGGGCGCCATCGATCACCACGATGGCCCCGGCGTCCCGGGCCAGGTCCGCCATCTCTCGAACCGGGTTCACGGTCCCCAGGGCGTTCGACACGTGAGACATGGCGAGGACCCGCGTGCGGGAACTCAGCGCCTTCCGGAAGCCCTCCTGGTTGAGGTGTCCGTCGTCGTCCAGGGGAACGTAGCGGAGGGTGGCTCCGGCTCGCCGGGCGGCCAGCTGCCAGGGGACGAGGTTCGAGTGGTGGTCCTGCTCCGTGAGGAGGATCTCGTCGCCCTCGTTCAGGAACTCGAAGCCCCAGCTCGTGGCGATGAGATTCAGCGCCTCGCTCGTGCCCCGGGTCCAGATGACCTCCGCGGGATCGGGGGCGCCGATGAAGCGGGCGGTTCGCTGTCGGGCCTCCTCGAAGGCCGCCGTGGAGCGCCGGCTCAACTCGTAGATGCCCCGGTGGACGTTGGCGTTGTCGGTCTCGTAGTAGCTCCGGATGGCGTCGATGACGGCCCGGGGCTTCTGCGTGGTGGCCGCGTTGTCGAGGTAGACCAGCGGCTTGTCCCCCACCATCTGGTCCAGGATCGGAAAGTCCTGGCGAATGCGGGAGGAGTCGAGGGGGCTCATGGAGATGGGGTGCCTACGGAATCGCGATGTAGATGTCGCCGTCCCGCACCTCCACCTCGAAGGCGGGGACGGGTCGGATGGCGGGGAGGCTCAGGGCTCGCCCGGAGCACACGTCGTACTTGGCGCCGTGGTGGACGCACTCCAGATGGGTTCCGTCCAGGCCCCCATCGGACAGGGGAAAGTCGGCGTGGGAGCACCGATCCTTCAGGGCGTACAGGTCACCGTCCACGTTGGCGATGACGACCTTCGTTCCGGAGGCTTCCACCCCCAGCAGCTGTCCCGGAGGGCACTCACCCTCAGCGGCCACGCGAGTCCAGTTCACGTCGGACATCCGGCTGTCTCAGCTCCAGTTCTGCTGAAAAGGGCAGGGGAGGGCCCGGGCGAACCCGAACCCTCCCCAGAGTCTACTGCCGTCTGCATCGCCCCGCCTCCCCTTTCGGGGTCCTGCGCGACCGGAGGCGAATGGTTCTGCCCCCCGATGCAGCCGGCTCCTAGATGTGGGCCAGCTTCTTCTCGATGACCCTGGTCACCTTCTCGCTTACGCCACTGAGCGGCAGGCGGGAGAGGACCTCGCCCAGGAAGCCCATGACCACCAGGCGCTCGGCCTGCTCCCGGCTGAGCCCGCGGCTCATCAGGTAGAACAGCGACTCCTTGTCGAGCTGCCCCACGGTGGCACCGTGGGAGCACTTCACGTCGTCGGCCTCGATCTCCAGGTTCGGGAGAGAGTCGGCGTGCGCGGTGTCGCTCAGGAGAAGGTTCCGGTTGGTCTGGTAGGCGTCCGTCTGCTGGGCGCCGGGGGACACCCGGATAATGCCACGGAACACCGACCGGGACTCGTCGTCCAGCGCGCCCTTGTACAGGAGGTCGCTGTTGGCGTGAGCCGAGACATGGTCCTGGCTGGTGTTGTGATCGAAGTGCTGATCGGAGTCACCGAAGTACAGGCCCAGCATGTCGCTGTTGGAGCCCGTGCCCAGGAGGCGGGCGTTCAGATCCACCCGCGTGACCGATCCGCCCATGCTCACGTTCAGCGTGTCGAGGGTGCAGTCCCGCTGAGCCAGCGTGCGCTGGGCGGACATGTAGAACGCGCCCTTCCCCATGCGCTGGAGCGCGACGTACTGCACCTGGGCTCCGTCCTGGGAGATGACCTCTACGGCGTCGTGGGCCAGGGACTGGGTGTCCAGATCGGGCGAGAGGATCTCGTCCACGTAGGACACCTGGCTGTGGCGCTCGGCCACGATCAGGGTCCGGCTGAAGTGAGCCCGACCGGCCTCGGAGATCCAGCGGGTCACCCGAACCGGCAGCTCCAGCTTCACGTCTGCCGGGACGTACAGGAAGATCCCGTCAGTCCACAGAGCGGCGTTCAGTGCCTGGAACTTGCCCTCGGACGCCGGGATGGCCTCCGTGGCCAGGTACTTCTCCAGGAGGTCCGGGTGCTTCGTCACGGCCTCGCGGAGCGACATGAGGATCACGCCCTGGCGACCCAGCTCCTCGGTGAGGTCGGTGTGGACCACCGACCCGTCGATCTCCACCAGGTGACCGGAGGCGTCCCAGTCCTCATCCATGGCCTGCTGAACGCGAGCGGGGTAACGGCCGTCGCCCACGTCCGGGCCGGGGCCCTCGGACAGCCGGAACGAGTCCAGCTTCAGCTTCTCGGAGAGGTCGGTGTAGCGCCACTCCTCCAGCCTGGTGGTGGGCATGGGGGTGGCCTCGTAGGCCTCCCAGGCCTGCACACGGCGCTCCTGCAGCCACTGGGGCTCGGAGCCGGCGAGGGCCACCACGGCGTCCCGGTTGATGGCGTCGGTGACGCCCTCGATCTGTGCGGATTCAGGCATTGCAGTCGCGGTCGTCATCCCACCGAACCCTCCATCTCGAGCTCGATGAGTCGGTTCAGCTCCACGGCGTACTCGAGGGGCAGCTCCTTCGCGATGGGCTCGATGAACCCACGGACGATGAGCGCCATGGCCTCTTCCTCGGACATGCCGCGGCTCATGAGGTAGAACAGCTGCTCGTCACCCACCTTCGAGACCGTGGCCTCGTGACCGATGTTGGCGGTCTTCTCGCCCACCTCGATGTAGGGGAAGGTGTCCGTGCGGCTCGTCTCGTTGATGAGCAGCGCGTCGCATTCCACGTTCGACTTCGCGCCGGTGGCACCGTCGTAGACCTTGGCCAGTCCCCGGTAGGACGAGCGTCCGGTCCCCTTGGAGATGGACTTGGAGACGATGGACGACGTGGTGTGCGGGGCGGCGTGAACCACCTTCCCGCCGGTGTCCTGGTGCTGCCCGTCGCCGGCGTAGGCGATGGACAGGATGTCACCGTGGGCGCCCTCTCCCACCAGGAAGCAGGAGGGGTACTTCATGGTGAGCTTGGAACCCAGGTTCCCGTCCAGCCACTCCATGTGTGCCCCCTCGTGCACGATCGCACGCTGGGTCACCAGGTTGTACATGTTGTTCGACCAGTTCTGGATGGTCGTGTACCGGAACCGGGCGTTCTTCTTGACGATGATCTCGATGACGCCGGAGTGGAATGAATCGGTGGAGTAGACCGGCGCGGTGCATCCCTCGATGTAGTGGGCGTTGGCCCCTTCATCGACGATGATGAGAGTCCGCTCGAACTGACCCATCCGCTCCTGGTTCACCCGGAAGTACGCCTGCAGGGGCGTGTCGAGGTGGACGTCCTTCGGGATGTAGACGAAGGATCCGCCGGACCACACCGCCGAGTTCATGGCGGAGAACTTGTTGTCCGCGGAGGGAACCACGGTGCCGAAGTACTCCTTGAACAGCTCCGGGTGGTTCTTCAGGCCGTCCTCGATGGAATCGAAGATGACGCCCTTGTCCTCCCACTCCTTACGGAGGGAGTGGTACACCATCTCGGACTCGTACTGGGCTCCCACGCCGGCCAGAATCTTCTGCTCGGCCTCAGGGATTCCCAGCTTCTCGAAGGTGTCCTTGATGTTGTCTGGGACGTCATCCCAGGAGTGCTCCATCTTGTCCTGGGGACGGACGTAGAAATAGATCTCGTCCAGCGTTTCCTGCAGGGTCGAGAGGTCTCCCCCCCAGTCCGGCATGGGCTTGGACTCATAGATCTCCAGGGCCTTGAGGCGGAAGTTCAGCATCCACTCCGGCTCGCCCTTGTGCTCCGAGATCTGCCGAACGACGCGCTCGTTCAGTCCGGGCTCAGCCCGGAAGACCGGCTTGTGCTCGGTCTCGAAGTCGTACTTGTATTCGTCGAGGCCTAGACCTTCGACGAGCTCATTCTCAGGCATGCTTCGTCTCCGGTAGGGGGGTTACGCCTCGACGGGCTCCGGGGCCTCATGGCCCTGGTACTCCTTGTAGCCGCCCTCCTCGAGCTGCAGAGCGACCTCGGGGCCGCCGGACTTCACGATCTTGCCCTTCACCATGACGTGCACGTGGTCGGGCTTGATGTAGTTGAGGAGGCGCTGGTAGTGGGTGATGAGCAGGATGGTCATGTCCGGATCCCGCTCCCGCAGCTTGTTCACCCCATTGGCCACGATCTGCAGGGCGTCGATGTCCAGGCCGGAGTCGGTCTCGTCCATGACGGCCAGGGTCGGCTTGAGCATGGCCATCTGCAGGATCTCGTTCCGCTTCTTCTCACCGCCGGAGAACCCGTCGTTCACCGGACGCTCGGCGAAGGCCGGATCCATCTCCAGCAGATCCATGGCTTCAGTGAGTTCGTCCGTGAAATCGAAGAGGTCGATCTCCTCGCCCTCCTCCAGGCGGGCCTGCTGGGCCGTGCGGAGGAAGTTGGCGATGGAGACCCCGGGGATCTCGACGGGGTACTGGAAGGCCAGGAACATGCCGGCCTGGGACCGCTCGTCGGGCTCCAGCTCGAGGATGTCCTCCCCGTTGAACTCCACCGAGCCGCCGGTGGCCTCGTAGCCGGGGTGCCCCGCCAGGACCTTGGCCAGGGTGGACTTGCCCGAGCCGTTGGGGCCCATGATGGCGTGGATCTCGCCCTTGCCGAGCTCGAGGTCCACACCGTTGAGGATCTCGAGTTCGCCTTCGGCCACCTCGGCCTGCAGGTTGGAGATCTTGAGAATGGTGTCGCTCATGTCGCTGGTCGCCTCGTAGACGCAGTGGTTCGCGGTCGTTGGTTGCCATGGAGAATCACCCTTATCAAGAATGATTCTCGTTTTCGGGAAGCTAGAAACAAGCCCCGGTTCGGTCAACGGGTTCGGCACCCCTTCGGGGGGACCGGAATCCCTTGCCGTTGCTGCATTTTCTCCGGGTCGGGCCTTCGCGCCTGAAAGGCCCTCCGGGCCGAAGGAGCCCATCGTACACGCATGCACCAAAAAGGATCCCAGAGGGGGAAATGATCGAATTTTCCGAAGTCGATCGAGAGCGGGCCCGAGCGCGCCTGAACGAGCTGGGCCCTCGGCCGTGGCTGGTCCTCGGGGGCGGCGGTCTCAAGGGCCTGGGACACCTCGGAGTCTGGCGGGTTCTCGAGGCCCTGGACTTCCGGCCCGCCGGTATCGTGGGCACCAGCATCGGGGCACTGGTGGGTGCGTCCATCGCCGGCAGGCGGTCCGGTCCGGAGATGGAGGACCGAGCCCTCGCACTCGAAAAGCGGGACATTCTACGGCTCCGGCGGGGGGTGATCCTGGTGAACGGGATCAAGGCCGTGAGCGTCTTCAGGGGTACGCCGTTCCGGGACTACCTCGAGGGCGTGCTGGACGGGCTGGACTGGGACGACCTCCAGATCCCGCTCCAGGTGAACGCCACCAGCCTCCGCCACGGGACCGACGTCTGGTTCGGCCCTGGAGCGCGTCTGGACCTGCCGCTCCTGGATGCCGTCGAGGCCTCCGCGGCCGTCCCCGTGGTCTACCCGCCCGTCCCCGATGGGGACGACTTCCTGGTCGACGGGGGAGTGACGGATTCGTTCCCCCTGAGTCGGGCCGTTGAGCTCGGGTGCACGGGCATCGTGGGCGTGGACGTGGGAGCGGCGCAGGAGGACGACCCCGCAGAGGTCGTGGAGACCGGCATGATCGCCATCCACCACCGCGTCTTTTCGATCCAGGCCGGCAACCGCCGCCGGAAGGAGGTAGCGACCTGGTCGGGCCCGCCCCTACTCTTCGTCCGGCCCCACCTGGAGGGCTATTCCACCTTCGACTTCGACTCCCTGGGTTACTTCCTGGACGAGGGCGACCGCGCCGTCCGGAGGGCCCTCGGCCTGGAGACTGACGGATGATCGATCCGGCCCACCGCTCCCCGGCCCGCCGCGCCCTGGCCCCCCTCCCGCCCCGCGCCCGGCCAACGCCCGCATCGTCGGTGCGGGCCGGTTGGCTCGGGGCCCTTGTATTCGGACTCGGGGCCTGCGTCGGTGGCACGGACATGCCCGGGTCGGACCACGAACCCGGCCCGGATCACGGCAGCATGGTGGCCTTCACCGGAGCCACGGTCTGGACCGGGACCGGGGATGCCGCCATCTCCAGGGCCACCCTCCTGGTGGAGGACGGCCGGGTGGTCTCGGTCAGTATCGATGCGCCCCCACCCGAAGCCGAGGTGGTGGACCTGACCGGCAGCTGGATCATGCCCGGGTTCATCGACACCCACGCCCACGTGACCGGACGGTGGGCTCCCGAGGCGATCCAGGATCCGGCCGGTCGGGTGGCGGCGGACCTGGCGCTGTTCGCCCGCTATGGCGTCACGACGGTGAACAGCCTGGGCGGCGAGCCTCCCGAAGCCGCCGCCGTTCGAGATGGCCAGGGTGTTCCCTCGCTGACCCGCGCCCGCCTCCAGTTTGCCGGGCCGGTCATCGTGGATCGGGACCCGGCGAGCGCTCGCGCCACGGCCGAGGCGAACGTGGCCCTGGGCGTGAACTGGCTGAAGCTGCGGGTGGACGACAACCTCGGCACCGCGGAGAAGCTCCCGTGGGAGGCGGTCCAGTCGGTGATGGACGTGGGCGCCGAGAACGGGATTCCGGTGGCGACCCACATCTTCTACGAGGCCGACGCGGCCCGTGTGCTCGAGATGGGGTCCGGGCTCATCGCCCACTCGGTGCGGGACCAGGACGTGTCGGACTCCTTCGTCGCCCAGCTCGTCGACTCCGGGGTCTGCTACGTGCCCACCCTGACCCGGGAGGTTTCGACCTTCGTCTATGCCGAGCGTCCCGAGTTCTTCGACGATCCCTTCTTCCAGTACGGAGCGGACCCGGCGGAGGTGGCCCGGGTCTCCGAGCCGGAGTTCATGACCGCCATGCGGGAGAGTCCGACCGCGGAGGGCTACCGTCGGGCCCTGGCGCAGGCGCAGGAGAACCTCGGGGTGCTGGCGGCGGCGGGGGTGCCCATCGCGTTTGGTACCGACGCCGGTCCGGCGGCCCGATTCCCCGGCTACTTCGAGCACCTGGAGTTCGACCTGATGGTCGAGGCTGGACTGGAGCCCGAGGCTATCCTGGTGTCCGCCACCTCGGGCGCCGCGGCGTGCCTGGGGCTGGAGGACGTGGGTGCTCTCAGCGAAGGTCGCTGGGCCGACTTTCTCGTGTTCGGGGCGGACCCCCTGGCCGATGTGGCGGCCACCCGGACCCTCGCCCGGGTCTACATCGCCGGGAACGAGATCCCACGCTAGCCGGTCGCGCAGGTTGTGCCGGCCGTGCCGTTGGCCGCAACTGCGCGGATGGCTCGTATCACGCGGGCCGCGCGGGGGGTCAGGGCGTTCGGGCGATCTCCCCGGCGACGGCGTCGATCGCCTGCCGGACGGTGGAGGAGCGCAGCCCCGATCCGTTGGACAGGATGCTGAAGGTGAGCCTGCGGCCGCTGCTCGTGACGGCGTAGCCGCTCAGCGAGTTCACGTGGTTGATGGTGCCGGTCTTGGCGTAGATCTGGCCCTGCAGTCCGTCCATACGGGCCCGGAGGGTGCTGCCCGGCTCCATGGGCTCCGCCATGGCATCCCGGTACAGCGCCCCGTGCTCCGATCCATCCATGTAGTCCAGGATCGCCACGACCCCGCGGGGCGTCACGAGGTTGTAGGCCGACATCCCCGACCCGTCCTGGAAGAAGAAGTCCAGCGAGTCCGCTCCGACGATGCCGGTGAGGAAGTCACCCAGAACGCGGAAGCCTGCCCGTCGGCTGCCCTCGCTCTCGAACTCCCGGCCCAGCGTCATGAGGAGCTGGTCGGTCATCCAGTTCTGGCTGGGCTCGAGTATGGCCGGGACCACCTCGGCCATGGGTGGTGTGTCCAGGCGGGCGATCTCCTTGGCCCCGGGGCAGACGGGCATCGAGCCCGCGGGGCATCCTCCGCCCACGGTGGACTCGGGGGTCCAGGCGATGCGGAGTCCCCGCTCGAACTCCATCCCACGCGCCTCCAGGGCGCGGAGGAGGGCGGACGCGCTCTGTCGGATGGGATCCCGCATGGCCAGGTCCAGAGAGTCCGGATCGGCCGCGGGCCACCCTCCCCGCAGCACCAGGCGTCGGCTTTCCGGCAGGTAGTCGGCCTGGAGCGTGTCGGAGCTGTCCGCGTGAAGGGTGGTCAGGTCGGAGGTGACGAACTCCTCGGTCCCCATGGGGGCCCAGTTCACCTCGACCGGATCCCCCGGGGTGGCGCCCGGGTGGATCCCGACCCGGACCTCGCCCTGGTTCAGGACGAAGCCTCCTCCCGTAGCGGAGTAGGACCAGGGGAGATTCTGCTGCATCCAACTCCCGGGGACCGAGGTGGAGTCGAAGCGGCTGACGTCCACCACGAGAGCCCCCTGCACCTCCCGAACTCCCGCCGCGGCGATCTCGTCGGCAAGTGCCTCCAGCGCTTCGGCTCCGGCGTCATGGAACGGCTCTCCGAGGGTCGGGTCGCCGTTGCCGTGCAGGACCAGGTCTCCGGCGAGGGTCTCACCCGACCGCGCGCCGGTGGTGTACAGGGGGACCCCCCAGCGGTACTCCGGTCCCAGGAGGCTCAGCCCGGCGGCCGTCACCAGGATCTTCTGATTGGAGGCCGGGACGAATTTCCGGTGGGCGTTGAAATCCACCAGGACCTCGTCGGTGGCCGGGTCCACCACCAGGATTCCCCAATGCACCTGGTTGACGGGAGGCTGATCGATGATCGCCCGAATCCGGTCGGGGAGGGGGGCGTCGGTGGGGCCCGCAGGGCCGCTGGTCGGCGGAGCCGATCCACCGCAGGAGGCCAGGAGGAGGAGGGCGCCGGGGAGAGAGCGGCGAAAAATCATGAGGGCCGGGGAATCGTGGTTCAGGGTCCAGCGCGTCGAGGCGTGAGGTCGCCCCGAACCTCTTGTCCGGATCCCGGGAGCGCCAGTGGGGCCGCTACTCGCTCTCCACGAAGACGGCGGTGCCGTAGCACAGCATCTCCGCCGCGCCTTTCTGAATCATGGACGTCTGGAACCGGACACCCACCACGGCGTTGGCCCCCATCTCGTGGGCTTCCTCGATCATGCGGTCGATGGCCTGCTCCCGGGCCTCGGCCATCATCTTGGTGTACTCGGTGACCTCCCCGCCGGCCATGTTGCGCATGACCGCCAGAATGTCCTTCCCGATGTTGCGGGCCCGGATCGTGTTGCCCCGGACCATGCCCATGGTGCGGATGATCCGCTTGCCGGGGACCTCCGGAGTCGTGGAGAGGATCATCGCTGGATGCCCTTGTACGGGTCTATGAGCCAGGCTCGGTACTGCTCCCAGATCACGCTGGCCAGGAGCATGATGATGCCGATGACGATGGCGCCGCTGGCCATCTTCTCCACCGGCTCGGCGTCGGAGACGGCATAGAGGTATCCGCCGTACGCCATCCAGATGGCCGTGCCGATCACCAGCAGGATCCAGCCCACGGGGCGGGTGAGCTGACGGGCCACGTGGTCCCAGACGGACGTCTTGCGAACGGTCCGGTCGAACCGGATCCCGGCCAGTTCCTCCTTCATGCCGCGGAAGACCGCCAGCTCCCGCTCGAGCTCGGTCGAGGTCTCCAGCTGCGACTCGACGAGGCCCCTCTCCTCTGGAGAGGCCTCGCCGTCGAGGTACCGCATCAGTAGTTCCTGGGAGACCTGGTCAGCCACGATCTCTCTCCCGCCGTTCACGAATAGTCAACGCCCATCTCCACGAGCGCGTCCTTCAGAGCCTGCCGGGCATGGTATAGTCGGCTCGCCACCGTCCCCTCGGGGATGCCGAGGATGGAGGCGATCTCGGAATACCGGAAGCCCTGCAGTTCTTTCAATACGATGATCTCCCGATGTTCTTCACTGATCCGCTCCAGCCCCTGCCACAGGACCGCGGCCGCGGCGCTTTTCTGATGGAGTCGCTCCGGACCCAGCTCCGAGTCCGCGGGCCTGAGCTCCAGCGACTCGTCCAGGGTCTCAACCCTGAAGCGGGCCTGTCGTGACCGGAGTTTGTCCCGGCACTGGTTCCGCAGAATCTGGAAGAACCAGGGGCCGAACGCCCGGGTGATGTCGAACTTCCCCAGCGCGTTGTAGGCCTTCACGAAGGCGTCCTGAAGCGCGTCTCGGGCATCGTCGAGATTGCCCATCATGCCCAGCGCCACACGCAGGCCGGGCTGCTCGTACGCCCGGACTAGCGGTTCGTAGAAGCGGGAATCTCCCGCTCGGCACTTCTTGATGAGCTCTTTCTCGACCTCCGGCCGCACCGCTTCTCCTCGTCTTGTGATCCCGGATACGAGTGACGGACGGAATTTCTTCAATCCGTCGCGGGATCGCTAGCGAGGGGCCCTTCTGGGATGGTGTGGGTCAGAGTGAGGGCTGCATGCGGGCATGGAGTTCGGCCGTCTCAACCTGGCAGGGGCCCTGTTCAACCACTACGCCGGTCAGGACCCAGGCTTCGTATCCAGGCACGATGACTTCCACCCTGTAGGTTCCGGCTGGACCACCATCGTCCACCAGGGCCACCCCCACATTTTGACCACCCACCGTCTCCCACAGACCCACGTGCAGGGGGAGGGGAACCGGGCCGCTCTGGATGCGGCCGTCTGCCGCTTCCGCCAGATATGCTCCAGAAACCGAGTCGGTAACCGTCACCATGACGGCTGGCGCAATGAATGCCGGACAGACGAGACCATCGTCGGCGAGGTCGCAGCCGCCCAGTGCGGTGGCTGTCAGGATCAGCGCGGGGAGCGTTCTGGGCGGTGTCCGTTGAGGCATCGGCCTTTCTCCTGGATGTGCGACCTGGTCCCAGGCCACCCGGCAATAGGTCTCGAACTCTGGTCAGCGGCTGCCTTTGTATACGCCCTCCCCAACTGCGCGTTTCGGCCCGGCCCGGTTCAAGGGTGGGCCGGTCGCGCGGCATGCCCGCAGTCCCTATCTTGGCCGGCCACGCTTTGCATCACTCGCAGAAATCTCGAACTGGACCCGGCTGGAGGACGGCATGCACTGGCCCACACGCACTCGATCCATCTCCAACGGAGCGCTTCTGTTGACGCTCATGGGCCTTCTTGGCCTGGGGTCCGCGGCTCCACCGGTCGCGGCCCAGCAGTCCGGTATGGAGGTCACCAACCCCAGGCGCGCCGATGAAGGAGACGGTCCCCACGAACGGCTGATCCTGCGCGGCGCCACCATCATCGATGGGACCGGCGCGCCGCCCCAGGGCCCCGTGGACATCGTCATCGAGGGAGATCGCATCGTCGAGGTGCGCTCCGTCGGCTACCCGCTGGTTGAGATCAACGAGGAGGGCCGCCCGCAGGGCGCCACCCGGGAGATCGACCTGGAGGGCCATTTCGTCATGCCCGGGTTCATCGACATGCACGCCCATACGGGCGGACCCGGCAAGGCGCCGCAGGCCGAGTACACGTACAAGCTCTGGATGGCCCACGGCATCACGACCTCCCGAGGTGTGGGCCACGGGCCGGTGACCTGGGCGCTGGGCGAGAAGGCCAAGGCCGAGCGGAACGAGATCGTGGCCCCGCGGATGTTCACGTACGCCCGGCCGGGTGAGGCCTGGGACGGTGGGGCCATCGACACCCCCGAGAAGGCTCGGGAGTGGGTCCGCTTCATCGCCGCCTACGAGGTGGACGGGGCTCGCGTCGACGGGCTCAAGCTCGGCGCGTTCGATCCGCCCATCATGGAGGCGCTCATCGACGAGGCCCACCAGCACGGTCTGGGAACGGTGGCCCACCTGGGTCAGATGGGTGTGGGCCGCATGACGGCGCTGGACGCTGCCGAACTCGGCCTCGACATGATGACCCATTACTACGGTCTGATGGAGTCCATGCTCACCGACTACTCCATCCAGGCCTGGCCGCTGGACTACAACTACAACGATGAACAGCACCGCTTCGGGAACGTGGCCCGCCTATGGTTCCAGGCGGCCGAGCCGGGTTCCGAGCAGTGGAACAACCTCATCGACCGGTTCCTGGAGCTGGACTTCGGGATCGATCCCACCATGACGATCTACGAGGCCAGCCGGGACGTCATGCGGGCTCGGGAGGCCGAGTGGCACGATGAGTACACCCTCCCCACGCAGGAGGAGTTCTATCAGCCCAACCGGGTGGCCCACGGGTCGTACTGGTTCTACTGGACCAGCGAGGACGAATTCCACTGGCGGAGGTTCTACAACAAGTGGATGCACTTCCTGAACGACTTCAAGAACAGGGGAGGCATCGTCACCACCGGCTCCGACTCGGGCTTCATCTACAAGCTCTACGGCTTCGACTACATCCGTGAGCTGGAGCTTCTGCGCGAGGCCGGCTTCCACCCGGTGGAGGTGATCCGGGCCGCCACCTACCACGGCTCCCTCCAGCTTCACAAGCCCAAGGGGCTGGCCGATCAGCTGGACTTCGGGATCATCCGTCCCGGCATGAAGGCCGACTTCGTGGTGGTGGACCAGAACCCGCTCGAGAACCTCAAGGTCCTGTACGGCACCGGTGCCGTGAAGGTCAACGACGACACCGGCGAGGTGGAGCGCGTGGGCGGCATCAAGTACACCGTCAAGGACGGGATCGTCTACGACGCCAAGCAGCTGCTGGCGGACGTGGCCCGGATGGTGGAAGAGGCCAAGGCCCAGCAGCCCATCACGGACGGACAGGGCGGCTGACCGATCCGATCGAGCCCGGAACGAACGGGGGCGGCGCGCCGGCTGGCGCGCCGCCCCTTCGCGTTGCGAGGCCCCGCGATCGAGCCGACCGGCGGGCTGCGCTCGCTCCCTACTGCGAGGTCGCCACGGTCGTGGCGGATGCGCGGTCCCAGTGGAGGCCGTTCCCCTCCGGGATGGACGTGAGCAGGCTGCCCAATCGGATGCGCACGCCCAGGGGCAGTTCGAACGCTTCCTGCACGCCGACCTGAATCCGCACGCTTCCCGCCTCGGTCATCTGCTCGAGCCGGTCGGGGTCGATGGGCAGGGCGAGCGTCACCTCTCGGCCACGGGGGGTAATCCGGGCCTGTCGGGAGTTGTCGCTCGCGCCGGTGCGTCCGGCGAGGACCTCTCCGTCGATGGCGAAGAGGAGTTCCATGTCCTCCCCCAGCACCGCCTCCGGGTTCCCACCGACCAGCTGGACCATGAGGGCCAGTTCGTCCAGGGGCCCCATCGGGCTGTCCCAACGGGCGTAGAATGCACCCATGCTCAGGGTGGTGCCCGTGGGAATCCCGCCCCGGGTGAGTTCGATGACGGGGAGCGGATCGAGGAGGAGGGTCTGGACCTCACCGTCGGGGCTCTGGACCCAGTGCGCCATGGATGGTACGTCTGAGGTCGGAGCCGGAACGCCCGGACTACCGGGGGAGGTCGCGCACCCTGAGGCCAGGGCAGCGATGCCCAGTATGGCGAGATGCTTCCTCATTGTAGTCGACCTCCTCCGGACAGCTGTGACGGGTCTGTCCATCCACCACTACACAAACGTATCGGGTCCGTTACAGGAATGACACACAGTCTCTCTGATCGCCTCGAGGATCTCCGCGCTGAAACGCGCGGCTGTGCGGAGTGGGTGCATCTGAACAACGCGGGCGCGTCCCTCATGCCGGATCCGGTGGTGGAGGCCGTTCAGGGCCACCTGGATCTGGAGGTGAGCACCGGGGGATACGAGGCCGAGGCGCTCAGGCAGGGGGCCATCGAGGCCGCGTACGGGTCGGTGGCCCGCCTGCTCGGCTGCGCGCCCCAGAACGTGGCCATGATGGAGCACGCCACTGCGGCCTTCGTCGCGGCGCTGTCGTCCGTGCCCTTCGAGCCGGGCGATCGGATTCTCACCACGCGCCACGACTATGTGTCCAACCAGATCCAGTACCTCTCCCTGGCCCGGCGTTTCGGAGTGGAGGTGGTGCGCGCACCCGATGCGGCCGATGGTGGGGTGGATGCGGGTGCCATGGCGGACCTGGCCCGACGCCTGCGGCCGAGGCTGGTGGCCATGACCCACATCCCCACCAACTCGGGACTGGTGCAGGACGTGGCCATCCTGGGGCAGGAATGCAGAGAGCTCGGTCTCACCTTCCTGGTGGACGGCTGCCAGTCGGTGGGCCAGATGCCCATCGACGTGGAGGCGCTGGGGTGCGACTTCTTCTCCGCCACGTCCCGGAAGTTCCTGAGGGGACCGCGCGGGGCGGGCTTCCTCTACGTCTCGGATCGGCTGCTGGACTCCGGGGTTGAGCCCCTGTTCCCGGACCTCCGCGGAGCCGAGTGGATCGAGGCGGACCTGTACCAGCCGGACCCGACGGCTCGCCGGTTCGAGAGCTGGGAGTTCTTTCACGGGCTTGTCCTCGGCACCGGCGCGGCGGCGGACTATGCCCTCGGCCTCGGGCTGGACGCGATCCGGGAACGGGCCTGGGACCTCGCCGCGTCCCTCAGGGTCCGACTGGACCGGATCCCGGGGGTCCGGGTGCTGGATCGGGGCTCGACCCTGTGCGCCATCGTGACCTGCT
Source organism: Gemmatimonadota bacterium (assembly GCA_039587435.1). GTDB lineage: Bacteria > Gemmatimonadota > Gemmatimonadetes > Longimicrobiales > Gaopeijiaceae > JBDHIJ01. Next base: position 90,026 of record JBDHIJ010000002.1, on the reverse strand, counting down.
GGGTGGAGGGGCGCGAGCCGGAGGAGATGGTCGAACTGCTCCGGGGACGCGGAATCAACGCCTCCGCCGTGGACCTCGCCTCCGGGGTCATCGATTTTGCCGAAAAGGGCGTGACCGGAGCGCTGCGGATTTCACCGCACTACTACAACACGGAGGAAGAACTGGAGACTCTCGCCGGGACGTTGGAGGAGATGTTACCCTGGACGACCCGCCAGCCGGGGGTTTCCGGCGGCGGTGAAGGAAGCCCAGACTTGCCGTCCCACCCGTCAGACCGGAGCGCGGAGTGAGCCCGAACGGGGACTCCCCCAGCCCCCAGACACTCTCCGAGGATCAGGCGTCCGCGGAGATGGCTTCCCTGGCCGAGGAGATCCGCGGCCACGACCACCACTACTACGTGGAGGCCCGGCCCCGGATCTCGGACGCCGCCTACGACCGCCTCTACCGTCGACTCCAGGCCCTGGAGGAGGCGTTCCCTCACCTGGCGGACCCCGACTCCCCCACCCAGCGCGTGGGTGTGGATCCGGTCTCCCAGCTCCCGACGGTAGCTCACGCGGCACCCATGCTCTCCCTCGACTCGTCGCAGGAGCCCGACGCGGTGCGCAGGTTCGACGAGCGCGTCCGAAAGGCGCTGGAGGGGGATCCGACCTACGTCCTCGAGCCCAAGCTCGACGGCGCCTCCCTGGAACTGGTGTACGAGGGGGGAGTCCTCTCTCGGGCGGTGACGCGGGGGAATGGACGGGAGGGTGAGGGGGTGACCGAGAACGTCCGGACGATCCAGTCTGTGCCGCTCCGGTTGCGGGACGATGTCCGACCCGTTCCGTCGTTCCTGTCCATCCGGGGGGAGGTCCTGATCTTCCTCTCGGACTTCGAGCGGATGAACGAGCGGATCCTGGAAGAGGGAGGAGAGCCGTTCGCGAACCCCCGGAACGCGGCCGCCGGAGCCCTCCGACAGCTGGACTCACGGATCACCGCCACCCGTCCCCTGCGACTGCTTGCCTACGACATCCTGGCGGTGGAGGGGGCCTCCTTCGACTCGGACCTGGATGGCGTGGACGCACTCCGCGACTGGGGGCTTCCGGTGCCCGAGCGGATCCAGCGCGCCGAATCGGCGGAGGAGATCCTGGAGTACCACGGGGCGTATGACCGCGACCGGGACGACCTCGACTACGAGATCGACGGGGTGGTCATCAAGCTGGACGACCTGGCGGCCCGGGAGGACCTGGGGGCCACGAGCCATCACCCACGGTGGGCGATGGCGTTCAAGTTCGAGCCCCGGAAGGAGGTCACCCGGATCGACCGGATCGCGATCCAGGTGGGCCGGACCGGGGCGCTGACTCCGGTGGCCCTTCTCCGACCCGTGGAGGTGGGCGGAGTGACCGTGTCACGGGCGTCCCTCCACAACCGGGATGAACTGGTCCGGAAGGATATCCGGGAGGGGGACCTGGTCCGGGTGCAGCGGGCGGGAGATGTGATCCCGCAGGTCGTCGAGCGGATCCTGGAGGAGGACCGGGAGCGCTCCGCCCCCTTCGAGATGCCCACTCGGTGTCCGGTCTGTGACACGCCCGTCGAGGTGAAGGGGCCACTGACGCGATGCCCGAACGTGTTCGGGTGCCGGGCCCAGCTGAAGGGCCGCATCGTGCACTTCGCCTCTCGGAACGCCCTGGACATCGAAGGACTGGGAGAGGAAACCGCGGTCCTCCTGGTGGAGGCCGGCCTCGTTCCCGAGATCGCGACCCTGTTCGACCTGACGCCCGACGAGCTGCTTCCCCTGCCCGGATTCGCGGAGAAGTCGGCCGAGAACCTGGTGGCCGCCATCCAGGCCAAGCGCGAACCCGAGCTCCGCCGGTTCCTCTTCGGCCTCGGGATCCCGGAGGTGGGGGTCACAGTGGCCCGGGACCTGGCTCAGCACTTCGGGTCGCTCGAAGCCGTCCTCGCCGCCGATCAGGAGGCGCTGGAGGAGGTGGCGGGCGTGGGGCCGATCATGTCGGAGCAGATCGTCGCCTTCCTCGCGGATCCCCAGCACGCGGAGGCGATCCAGGCCGTCCTCGCCCGGGGGGTCCGACCGATGGGACCCGAACCGGCGGAGGGGGGATCGGACGCCCTGGCGGGCACGAAGTGGGTATTCACCGGCGCACTGGAGCGCCTCGCCCGAGGAGACGCGAAGGCGCTAGTCGAGGCCGCCGGGGGCCGCGTGGTCGGGTCGGTCAGCAAGGCGACCTCGTTCGTGGTCGTGGGCGCGGACCCGGGGTCCAAGTACGACAAGGCCGTGTCGCTCTCCATCCCGGTTCTCACCGAGGCGGAGTTCGTGGAGCGGATGCGGGAGGCGGGCCTGGAGGTGCCGGAATGAGCGAGGTCAACCACCCGCTGGAGAACGTGGAGGTCGTCCAGGACCTGAAGGAACTGGCCGACCTCCTGGAGATCCGGGGCGACAACCCCTTCCGGATCCGGGCCTACCGCAACGCCATCCGCACCATCCAGGGTCTTACGACCCCCCTCATGAAGATGGTGGAGGAGGGCGAGGACCTCACCGAGCTTCCGGGCGTCGGCAAGGACATCTCGGGGCATATCCACGAGCTGTTCGAGACCGGCACGTTCGCCGTCCTCGAGGAGATCACCGCCGAGATCCCCCGAGAGCTGGCGCTCCTGGTCCGCATCGAGGGGCTGGGGCCCAAGAAGGTGGCCAAGCTCCACCGGGAACTCGACGTCGTGACCGCGGACGACCTTGAGGCGGTTCTCAAGTCCGGTCAGGCCGAGGGGCTGGACGGGTTCGGGAAGAAGAGCGTGGAGAAGTTCCTCCTGGGCCTGGACGACTTCCGGAAGCACCAGGGTCGGTTCCTGTTGTCCGAGGTCGATCTTCTCGTGGCGCCCCTGCTCGCCTGGATGGAGGAGGCTCCGGGTGTCGAGGAGGTCCAGCTGGCCGGCAGCGCCCGCCGGCGCCGCGACACTGTGGGGGACCTGGACCTGCTCGTGCGCTGCGACACGGATCGGGCCGCCGCCGTGGAGCACTTCACCGCCTACCCCGGCGCCGATCGCGTGGAGGTCGCCGGTGAGACCAAGGCTCGTATCCGCCTCCGCTCCGGCCTCTCCGTGGACCTCCGGCTCCTGGGTTCCGACACCTTCGGCTCGGCGTTGCAGCACTTCTCCGGGTCGAAGGAGCACAACGTCGCCATCCGCTCGCGGGCGGTGAAGGCCGGCCTGCGCGTGAGCGAGTACGGGGTCTTCGAGGGCGAGTCGGAGACCCCGATGGCCGGAGCCACCGAGGAGGAGGTCTATGCGGTCGTGGGGCTGCCGTGGATTCCGCCCGTCCTGCGGGAGGATCGGGGCGAGATCGAGGCAGCCGAGGCCGGGGAACTGCCGACGCTGATCCAGGTGGAGGACGTGAGGGGCGACCTTCACATGCACAGCACCTGGAGCGACGGGAAGCGGTCGATCCGCGAGATGGTGGACGCCTGTCGGGACCGGGGCTACGGGTTCATGGCCATCACCGATCACAGCCAGGCCGTCACCGTCGCCGGAGGGCTGACCCCTCAGCGCGTCCGCGAACAGTGGGAGGAAGTCGACGAAGTCCGGGCTGAGCTGGAGGGGTTCCATCTCTTCAGGGGGTGCGAGGTGGACATCCTCAAGGATGGATCCCTGGATCTCCCGGACGACGTGCTCCACGGTCTGGATCTCGTCATCGCCTCGGTCCACTCCTACATGGACCAGGACCAGGCCACGATGACGGAGCGGGTCATCACCGCCATGCGGCACCCGGCGGTGGACTTCGTGGCGCACCCCACCGGTCGCCTCCTGAATCGGAGGGAGCCGTTCGAGATCGACATGGACGCGGTGCTCGAGGCGGCGGCCGATCTGGGGGTCGGAATGGAGATCAATGCCAACCCCCGACGGCTGGACCTGAACGAGTTCCAGGCGCGCCGAGCGAAGGAGCTGGGCGTCATGCTCACGATCAACACCGACGCCCATGACATTCCCCAACTGGCCTATATGCGCTACGGTATCGGGCAGGCACAGCGAGCCTGGCTCTGCAGGGACGACGTCCTGAACGCCATGAGCGGGGCGGATGTGGAGCGGTGGTTGGGCCGCCGATCGTCCTGAACTGAACCGACCGGGTCCCCGTTGGGATCCGCACGAGGACATCCATGACTTCAGCGGTTCTACTCCTCCTGGGGGGAGTGGGAATCCTCTACTTCGGCGCCGAGTGGCTGGTGCGCGGCTCGGTCCGTCTGGCGAGGAGCGTGGGGATGAGCCCCATCTTCGTCGGGCTGACCGTGGTCTCATTCGGTACCTCGGCGCCGGAGCTGGTCGTGGCGGTCCTGGCGTCGTTGAGGGGTGAGGGAGACCTGGCCGTGGGGAACGTGCTGGGATCGAACCTGGCGAACATCGGTCTGATCCTCGGCCTCACCGCCCTCATCCGGCCCATGAGGGTGGAGGCGAAGGTGGTCATGCGGGAGATCCCGATCATGATCGCGATCACCCTCCTCATCTATCCCATCTTTGCCGACCTCACCGTGTCTCGCGGTGACGGGGCCATCCTGCTGGCGGTGCTGGTGGCCTACCTCATCTACATCGCCCGGGCCGCCCAGCAGGAGAAGGCGGCCGTCATGGGCGAGTACGAGAGGTTCACCGACCAGGAGGTGTCGGGGATGGGCGCCGCCGGCCTCGCCAAGAACGTGGGGCTGGTCATGGCCGGGGCCGCGGGACTGACGTTCGGGGGCAAGGCCATCGTGGACGCGGCCCTCCGCCTTTCGGCCCTCCTCGGGTTCTCCGAGCTGGAGATCGGGCTCACGGTGGTGGCCGTCGGTACGTCCCTGCCGGAGTTGGCCACGTCCCTCGTGGCCGCCATCCGGAAGGAGTCCGACATCGCCGTCGGGAACGTCATCGGGTCCAACATCTTCAACCTGACGGCCATTCTCGGGACGGCGTCGGTAGTGGCGCCCCTGAGCGTGGAGGGAACGGTCCTGCGCGAGGAGTATCCCGCCACGCTCATGCTGAGTCTGCTTTTCCTGCCCCTCGCCCGGCTGGACTATCAGATCAAGCGCTGGGAGGGCGCCCTCCTCCTGAGCGCCTACATCAGCATCTGGATCCTGGTCTTTCACTGACCGGGGCCTCGTGCGCCCGGTCCGTGCGATCAGGGACCGGCGGTGGCTCCTACGGGCGTCGGCGTCTGCCCCGCCTCTGTCTTCCCGGAACCGGACGCGGGATTGGCCGGGCTCCCCTCTACCGCTCCGGCCATGACGTCCAGGGCCTGCGCGAGGTCGGCAATGACATCGTCGGGATGCTCCAGGCCCACGGAGATCCTCACCAGGTCGGGTCCAACTCCAAGGCGGATCTGATCCTCGGGCGGGACGTCGGCGTGGGTCATGGAAGCCGGGTGTTCGGCGAGCGACTCTGTGCCCCCCAGGCTCACGGCCAGCTTCACGAGCTGCAGTGCATTCAGGAATCGGAAGGCCTCGGCCTCCCCGCCGCGGACCTGGAACGAGATCATCCCGCCGGCCCCGTCGCACTGCTCTCTCCAGGTCTGGTACCCCGGATCCCCCTCCCTCAGGTGGCCCAGGTAGTGGACCGCCTCCACGCTGGGATGTGAAGCGAGATAGTCGGCGATCAGGGCCGCGTTGGCCTGCTGGGCCTCCATGCGGACCTTCAGGGTCTCCAGGCTCCGCATGAGCAGCCAGGTGGTCCAGGGGCTGGCCATGCTCCCGAGGAAGGTACGGGTCCCCTTGATCCGCTGGATCCGTTCGGTCGCACCGAGGGTCGCACCGGCGATGAGATCCGAGTGGCCGCCCACGTACTTGGTCAACGAATAGAGGACCAGGTCGGCTCCGTGCTTCAGCGGGTGCTGAAACAGCGGACCGAGGAACGTGTTGTCCACCGCGACGAGCGGTCGCCGGTCGGGCGTGGCGGCGGCCGCCGCCACCTCCGCCGCGTGCCGGATGTTCACGAGGTCGTTGGTGGGATTGGCCGGCGTCTCCAGGTAGATCATGGCCAGCCTGCTCCTCCGGTCCCCGACGTCCAGGGCCTCCTCCAGGGACTGTGGCCCGCCCGACGCCATGAACGGCACCGTCTCGATCCCGAAAGCCGGCAGGACGTTGTGGAAGAGGAACTCCGAGCCGCCGTAGATGGGCTCGCTGAAGAGCAGCACGTCCCCGGGACGCAGGAAGGTCAGGACGGTGGTGGAGATGGCCGCCATACCCGACACGAATACGGCACCGGCCTCGGCGCCGTCCCACAGGGTCAGCCGATCCTCCACGATCTCCAGGTCGGGGTTGTTGAGCCGGGAGTAGATCAGCCCCGGGATCTCCCCGTCACCCTGCTGCCGCAGCCCGTAGGCCACCTCGAAGAAGGCCTTCCCTTCCTCCGCGGTCTTGAATACGAAGGTGGAGGTCTGGAAGATGGGGCACTTCACGGCGCCCTCGGACCACTCCGGCTCGTACCCGTAGCCCATCATCAGGCTCTCGGGGCGAAGGGTGTGCTGTCCGATGTGGCGTTCGTCGTCCTTGTTCGTCACGATACACCTCGAGTTCTGGGGCCTGCTCGTCCACGGGTCTTCTCCCGCAAGGATCGCACCTCGGGCGCTCCCTGGTTGGCTCGGGACGACGCTCCGGCCCTGCGCCCGGACACACCGGTCCCCGCGGAGTCGGGGGTGGGGGGAGGAAAGTAGGGGGCCGGGCGGCTCGAGCTCGTCGAGGAGATGACGAATTGGCCAAAGGGAGAGGAAGGACTTTTCTGCTGCTCGGCGACCGGCCCCCTGAAACTGCGGATCTCTTGAAGGATGCTGTGCGGCCGCTTCGGGCCGATCAGCGGTGCTAGCGAGCGCCGCCCCTCACTCCGGCGCGGAGGGTTCCAGTCCGGGCCGAAGCCCCAGGTGGCTGGATGCGCGACTGCCTCGCGACCATATTGGCAGTGTGTGCCTTCCTGATAATTAACAGCCGCTAAGGAATGGTGCAAGTTGAAAGAGTCCTCTGCGGACTCATGCCCTGAACGGGCGTTTTCGCCAATTTGGCTGAATCTGGCTCATTTCGGCACATGTGGCCGATCTCGTTGGGGGTTTCCGTGAGTCGTCCACTCTCCGGGGTTGAGCTGCCCGCTCTGGCCTCCGAAGTCCCGGGTCCTCGATCGCGGGAGACTCTGGCTCGTCTGGCCGCTGTGGAATCCCGGAACGTGCTCTTCCGGGGGGATCGGTTTCCCGTGGTCTGGGAGTCCGCGGTTGGAGCCAATGTCCGGGACGTGGATGGGAACGTCTATGTGGACCTGACCGGGGCCTTCGGCGTGTCTGTGGCGGGTCACGCCAACCCCGTCGTTGGGACCGCGGTGGAGGTGGCCTGGGCCGCGGGGGCGGTTCACGCCATGGGGGACGTCCATCCGCATCGAGCCCGCGTGGCGCTGCTGGAGCGGCTCACACGACGGGCGCCGTGGTCGGATGCCCGTGGCGTCCTGGCCAACTCCGGATCGGAAGCCGTGGAGATCGCCCTGAAGACGGCCGCGCTGGCCACGGATCGGCCGGGAGTCCTCGCCTTCGGGGGGGGCTACCACGGGCTGACCCTGGGGAGCCTCGCCGTCACGGCGCGGGATGACTTTCGGCGGCCGTTCCGGGATCGCCTTCACGGCGCAGTGGCGTTCGTCGACTTCCCGGAAGCCACTTCCGAGGCAGGCGACCGGGCCCTGGATGCGGTGGACCGGGCCCTGGACACCGGGGTGGCCGGCGCGCCCATCGGCACGATCATCGTCGAGCCCATCCAGGGCCGCGGGGGGATTCGGGTCCCGCCGGAGGGATTCCTGGATGGACTGCTGGACCGGGCGCGAGCGGTGGGGGCCCTGGTGATCTACGACGAGATCTTCACGGGGATGGGCCGCACCGGGCGCTTCTGGGCCCATGAATGGGATTCCGGGCCCCCGGACCTCCTGGTGGCGGGTAAGGCGCTGGGAGGTGGGCTGCCCCTCAGCGTGTGTCTGGCTCCGGCAGGGGTGATGGACGCCTGGCCTGCGAGCGAGGGTGAGGCCCTGCACACCTCGACCTTCCTGGGCCACCCCCTGGCCTGTGCGGCGGCAGGGGCGTTCCTGGACGAGCTGGAGTCGCGCCGCCTCGTGGAGCGGGCTGACTCGGCGGGCCGCCGTTGGCTCGAGGAGCTGCGGGAGACTCTGGCGGCGGCTCCCCGCGTCTCCGCCATCCGGGGGCGCGGGATGATGCTGGGGATCGAAGTGGCGGACCCGGAGTCGGGCGAGCCTCAGCCCGGAGGAGGAGTGCGGGTGGCCGAAGAGGCCCTGGCGAGGGGGCTGGTGGTGCTTCCCGCGGGCGAGCGTGGAGAGGTGGTCGAGCTGACCCCGCCGCTCGTGATCACGGAGCAGCAGATGGCCCTGGCGACGGCGACCCTCGGAGAGATCCTGACCGCCAGGAACTAGCGATCGGTTCGGATCAGACCGTGACTTCCTCGCCCCCGTCCACGTTGATGACGTTCCCGGTCACCCAGTAGGTCTCCGGGCGGCAGAACGCCACGCAGGCTGACGCCACGTCCTCGGGGGTGGTGAGGCGGCCGGCAGGGTTCTTCGCGATGGCGCCGTCGATGATGGCGTCGTTCCCTGGGATCTTCCTGAGCGCCGGCGTGTCGGTCACGCCGCCCCGGAGGGCGTTCACGGTGATGCCCTTCGGCGCCAGCTCGTTGGAGAGCTGCCGGCAGTGGGCCTCCAGCGCGGCCTTGGCCGCGGATACGGGCCCGTAGCTGGGGATCACCCGGTTCGATCCGGACGAGGTCATGGCGAAGATGCGCCCGTTGTCTCCCATCATGTCCCGGTTCACAACGCCGCGGGTCCAGTCCACCAGGGAGTGGGCCATGACGCGCAGGGTCATGTCCATCTGGGCGGGGGTCACCGCTTCTTCCCCGGTGTACTCCCTCAGGGTCCCGAAGGCCAGCGAGTGCATGAGAACCCCGACGTCCTCGCCCTCGTCCATGAGGCCCTGCATCTCCTCGAGAGCCGATTCCATCTTGTCCGGGTCGGCGGCGTTCATGTTGAAGAAGTGGGCCTTCACGCCATCGGCCTCCAGCTGCGCCTGGAGCTCCGCCACATGCTGGAGCCCGGCCCGGCGGTCCAGGTGGACCCCGAAGATCCCATATCCGGCGCCGGCCAGGGCGCGGACGCAGGCCTCGCCGAATCCACTGGAGGCTCCGAGGATCAGGGCCCAACGACCCTTGCCGAACTGTTGCTCCATGGGGAGGTTCTCCGAAATCGCGTGCGGGAGAGGGTTTTTCCGGGTTAAACACGGACCGGGAAAGATACCATGGGGTCAGAGGGCCGAAAAGTCGAACGACCACCGGTACTCCTTGTGCCTGGGTGGTTTCAGGGCGCAGGACGTCTGAGGCCGGTGGAGCGCCGTTTCGCGCGCGCGGGATGGCCCGCGGAGTCCTTGGTCCGGATGGGTTTCCGTGACCGGGTGGGAAGCAACGTGGAGCACGGCCGCGAGCTCACGGAGGCCGTCGTCCGTCTGTCCGATGTCAACGGCGGCCGCCGGGTGGCCGTAGTGGCCCATTCCATGGGGGGACTGGCCGTTCACATGTCGCTCCGGGACCCGGCGGTGCGGGACCGGGTGTCGGCCGTGGCGTTCCTGGCCACCCCCCACCGAGGGACCTGGGCCGCTTACCTGGGCTGGGGGGGCGGTGCCCGGGAGATGCGGCCGGGCTCCGCGTTCCTGCGCGAGCTGCAGGCCACACCCTGGCCCGAAGGGCTTCCCACCATCGATCTGTGGACGGCCTGGGAGACCCATATCATTCCGGGACGCAGCACGCGGCGGGACGGGGTACGCGCGGTCCGGATCCCGGCGACGCTCCACTTCACCCTCCCCTACAGCCGGCGGGCGTTCGACGAGGTCGTGCGGTTCCTGGAGGAGGTGGGAGCGTGAGAGAGGACGGAGCCGGCGCGTGGCAGGCGGTCCTGTTCGACCTGGACGGCACGCTGGCCGACACCATCGACCTCATCGTGCGGTCCTTCCGCCACACCATGGAGCACCACCTGGGCGGCGCGCCTCCGGATGAGGTCTGGCTGGCCACGATCGGGAGACCTCTCCGGGACTCGCTGGGAGAGTTCGCTCGCCACCCGGGGCAGAAGATGGAGATGCTGAAGACGTACGTGGCGTTCCAGCGGGAGGTGCACGACGACCTGGTGCGCCCCTACCCGGGAGCGCTGGAGGCGCTCGAGGGGCTGAGGGATCGAGGGGTGCCCATGGCGGTCGTCACGAGCAAGGGTGAGGAGATCGCGCGCCGCACGCTCGGTGTCTGCGGGATGGAGGGACACTTCGCCGTCCTGGTGACGGCCGACCAGGTGGAGCGCGGGAAGCCCGATCCGGAACCGGTCCACCGAGCCCTGGACCTCCTGGGCCTGAACCGTCTGGAGGGGGAGGAACGCAGGGAGGTCCTGTTCGTGGGTGATTCCCCCTTCGATATGGAGGCGGGGCGTCGGGGCGGTGTCCAGACCGCGGCGGCGCTCTGGGGACCGTTCGGCCGCGAGCAGCTCACGCCGCACGCGCCCGATCACTGGCTCGAGCACCCGGACGATCTGGGGGCGCTTCGGAGGGGTTGACCCCCCATTTCACCTTTTTTAGAATTTGGGCCCACTTCCAGAGGGGGTGGGGTTTTTTTGCCCGTATCGTCTAGTGGCCTAGGACACCTGGTTCTCAGCCAGGAAACCGGGGTTCGATTCCCCGTACGGGTACTTGAAATCCGGGCCTCGCGCCCGGATTTCGCGTTCTGGGGAGGACGGAGCGTCCTTCCCGGGACGAGGTCAGGATCGGTCGCTTAGCTCAGCTGGTAGAGCGCTACGTTCACATCGTAGATGTCGCAGGTTCGAGTCCTGCAGCGACCATGAAGAAAGAGCCCCGGAGGCAGTCGCCTCCGGGGCTCTTTGCGTAGCGGGGGTGGGGGGCCTGGCCCGGACGCCGCTTCCGACGCCCGGGCCCAGCGTGTGGCCCTACGGCGTCGGCGGCTGGTGGTACGTGCCGCAGCTCAGCGTCCCACCCAGCACCGTGCACCGGAAGTCCCGGAACTGCGGTACCTGAGTGTTCCCCTGCGCGCCCTCACCGCCGGCGAGGGTCAGGAACGCTCTCACCACTCCGGATCCGGCCGGGTTGCTTCCGCCCCAGTCGTCCGCGGAGTCGAGCGGGAACGAGAACTCGTAGACGAAGCCGCTCTGCGGCACGCCATCCATGAGCGTGATCGTCCCGGGCAGGAACAGGCCGTAGCCGTCTTGATCGGCATCCAGTGCGCCGCAGCCGGACTGGCCGTTCTTCACGCACTTCTGGCTGAGGGTCTTGTCCAGCAGCTGGCCGTTCGGACCCATGGGCGTGTCGAACTCGATCTCCACGATGTTGTCGCCCTGGCTGGAGGAGCCGTCACCGTCGTTGTCGAAGTCGATCCGGAGCGTGTTCTTCTTGTCGTCCGGGTCGCGGGCGACCTGTACGGCCATGTAGAGGTTCTGGCCGTCGCTCATCCACTTCCACTCCGCCGGGGCGTCGCCGCCGGACAGGGATGCCGTGAAGGGCAGCGTGTAGGCGCAGGTCCACTCCACGTCGCCGATGACGCCGTCCACGGTGGCGGAACCGATGCCGCTGTAGGGCGAGCAGACCGTGGCCGTGAACCGGACCTTGGGCCAGTCCCCCGTCACCGGGTCCGCCTCGCACACACCTTCATAGTCGGCGGGGCAGGCGCCCTGGATCTCAGCGTCCACGTAGTAGTTGCCCGGGGTAGTGCCCAGCGTCCAGGCGTCCAGGCTGGCGTTTCCGTCGGCATCCGTGAAGACGAACACCTCGTTCCCGCTGTCGTCGCCGACCTGGGAGCCGGAGGTGATCGTCCCGCCGTCTTCGCTCTCGGACGGAATGGAGAACCGAACGCGGACGTCCGGTACACCGAACTGAACCGTCACTCCACCCTCGTCGGACTCACCGGTGAAGTCGATCCCGGCGTCCACGGTGCTCCCCGGAGGTGCCAGGACGTAGCTGCCCGTGCTGCTGAACGTGCCGTCCAGCGCCACGGTGAACAGGGAGAACTCGCGGAGCTCACCGCCGCGGCCGCCGTGCAGGAACAGCCGGGCCCGTGCGGGCTCGGGCTCCACGGCGCGCGTCGCGATGTTGTGCACCGCGTCCAGGGTCCGATAGAACATCTTCTTGAACGGGCTCGCCGACTCGTCGAGCTGATCGAAGTACGTCGTACCCGTGGTGGGATCGTTGATGTTCGTCGGGCAGACGGGCAGGTAGGAGGCCACCAGGTCCAGGCGGGAGATGGTCCCGTCCTCGCCCTCCTTGAACATCATCATGGCGTTCTCCTGCTGCTCCGGGAGCGCCGCGCCGCCGAGGAGGGGGAATGACGTCTCGTCGATGCAGAGGGAAACGAACGCGCGCTTGCCGGCCACGATCTGCGTGAAGTTCGGCGTGAGGACCGAGACCCGGTAGCAGCCCGAGGTCGGGTCACCCGCCTGGGGCAGATCGAGTTCGTCGATGCACTTCAGGCCCAGGGGGTCTCCGTTGCCCCAGTTCGAGTCTTCGGGGCCCGGAACACCGTCCACCTCGTTTTCCACGCGGTAGACCAGGATCGTCACATCCTGCTCGGGCAGGGTGACCGGTGTGCAGGTGTCGTCGATGTCATCCCCGGGTGTGATGTCCTCGGCGCACACGACCACGTTCGCCTTCGCCTCGGGGGTGGTGATTCCGGTCTGGAAGTTGTTGTCGGTTCCGAGGTTGGCCTCGGCGCAGTCGACGTACTCACCACCGAAGATCGCCGCTCCGCAGAAAACACCGCCCTCGATGCGGAACTTGACGGGGAGGCTGGAGCCGGCCTGGAACTCGTAGAACTCACCGGCGTTGACCGGACCGCCTCCGTTGGGTGGGGCGCCGTAGACGTCACGGTATCCGAGGTCCACGTCGGAGACGGTGCCGTCACCGGTCACCAGCTGCTCGGAGGTTACGAAGACCCGGAACGCCCCGTCGTTCTGCTTGGTGGTGTTCCAGCCGTACTCGTAGCGATCCTCCCAGACCGTGATTTCGTCCGGGCCGACCTCCAGCACCCAGTCGATGTTGGGACCCCGCGTCATGCAGACATCCCGACCCGACGGATACGACGTGCCGTCCCATGTGCTCTCGTCGATGGGACAGACGAGGATCGAGGGACTCAGATCGGGGTTGAAGTCACCCTCGAAGGTCTGCGAGGGGGCGAGGGGCGGCTCGAAGTAGAACCCGGCGAATCCGCCGGTGCTACCGTCGTTCAGCTCCGCAGCCGTGGTAAGCAGATCGTCCGTGGGGGCGAGCCCCTCCTGGAGATCCGAACAGGCGCCGAGGGCCAGCGCGGAAAGCAGCGCAAAGCCGAGGGGGGTGCGGCGATTCATCAGTTGTGCTCCCAGGTTTGAGAACCGGGCGGAGTGTATGGAGACACTCCACCTCCACCGCCCGACCGGAGCACCGGGATCGTGCTCTCGCTAGTGGTCAGACGGACCGTCGAAAGAGGCCCCTCTCCGGGGCCGCAATTTGTATGTTGAGCGGGAAGGCCTTTGGGCCTTTGCTTGCGCTGAGACTATCGGTTCAGGACCACGGCCCTGAACTCGGGGTGGGCGGACACCCCCCTCCACCACCAGTGGAGGTTGCCACCGACCGTGAACCTGTGGTCCCGGTTCGCCGCGACGTAGACCTTCAGCAGGTCCATGGCGGCGTCCGAGTCCCCCGTGATGGAAAGGACCGCAGCCATGTAGCCGGGCAGCTCCCCCTCCGGATCCACGTCGGGGCCGGTATTAATCAAGGTTAGTAACGTGTTCGCCGAATCTGCAAGGCTGGCGTTGTTCGCGACTCCGGCCACGAAGATGGTGCTCAGCTCAGCCTGGTAGTCGTAGATGGACTCGGGCGTGAGCGACAGGAGCGTGTCCCGCAGGGCCCAGGCGGTCTGCACGTCCTCGGGGGTGTTCGGCTCCCCGGGTCGGAGCATGAGCCAGAGCTTGCAGTCCACGAACCGGTAGTTGTCGGGGAACCGGCGGCGCCCCTCGTCACACCAGTCCTGGGCATCATCGAACTGCCCCAGGTCGTAGGACCCGTTGAAGAGCCGTGCCAGGATCACGTCGGCCACGTCCAGGTAGGCGTCCTCCTCGTAGGCGGCCCGGGCCTCCAGGACCGCGCCGGCGATGTCCGCCTCCTGGTAGAGCAGATGGCTCAAGGTGCTGTGGGCGCTGGCGAGCCCCGAATCCCGATCCACCGAACCCTCCAGGTCCGCCTTGGCCGAGACGAACCTCGCGTCGAGGGCGGCCGGATCGTCGTCCTCCAGCCTGAGGAGCCAGGCCAGGTAGCTCAGAGTCCCCCGCACCTCCAGCGCCGGCGGATCATTCGGGGCCAGCGCCAGGGCCTGGTCGGCGTGGGATATGCCCTGCTGGATGACCTCCCAGGCCTCCACCGGCTCGCCGGCCAGCAGCCGAGCCTTCCGGTATGCGGCCTGGCTGCGGAGTACCCAGGGGTCGGCCCACTGCGGGTCCTCCACTGCGGCCTGCGCACCGAACTCGTCGGCCTGGCCATAGGCGTCCCATGCGCCCTGGACGTCGTCGCTCGCGAGCAGGGCCGCCGCGTTTTTCATGGCCCGTTCGCCCCTCTGGAGCGAGGTCCAGGCTTCCACGCTTTCGGTGGCCGCTCGAGTCTCGCGGGTCCGGATCTCCTCTCCCAGGCGCTCCCTGAGGAATCGGGACACCTCCACGACGACGGAATCCTGGAGGTCGAGCGCGTCCTCGGCGGGCAGTCGGATACTCGTGCGGTCGAATGACGCGCCGCTCATCCCGTCCAGCATCTGCACGCTCACCTGCACCCGTCCCCCGACCTCCTCGACGCTTCCGCTGACGAGGGTACCGGCCTCCAGGGCCCAGGCGATGGAGTCGTACTCCAGCGTGGTGCCGCGGAACTGATCGACACCATTCCGGGAGATGACGGAGAGCTCACCGACCGTGGACAACTGATCGATGAGGGCCTCGGTGATCCCATCCGCCAGGTACTGGCTCTCCCCGTCACCCACGTCCTCGAGGTAGAGCACGGCGACCTGCCGGGGGTCCAGCCCCTCCTCGAACTCCGGCGCCTGGTGTCGGGCGACGACGAAGCCGGCGTTCACAACGGCGGCCGTGATGATGAGCGTGAGCGCGGTGACCTCGCCCCGTTCCGGCTTCTGGGGACCTCGCTCGCCGTGATACCAGGCCAGAATCGCGGCCACGATCACGCCCCAGGCGTACATCGTGAAGACGACCCGGTATACGGTCTCCGGCACCATCCCGTAGCTGACCATCTGGTCGGCAGCTTCCAGGACGACGAACCCGGTCACCAGATATCCGCCCATCCAGGGGATGAGCCGGCGCTTCATGACCTCGGAAAAGAGGGACATCGCACTCCGGGGGGGTCGGCCACTTCGATGAGGGTTAAGGCACGTCAGGATAGACCGTCAGGGGAGCCCGTCGCAAGCGGAAAACGCCGGTGGTGCGCCATCGGGGTAACGGACTGCGGGTCAACTGAGGTCCGGACCCTTCCGTCGGCCCCCGACCTCAGGCGAAACTAGGACTCGACATGCCCCTCGATTAGGAGCATCCATGGTACCGAGACGCCGCCTCGGGGGCCTGTTCCTGGTCCTCGGAGTCATCGGGGCCCCAGGCCCCCTGATCGCCCAGGAAGCCGCACCGGATCCGGGACGGGAGTGGGGGTTGATCTTCACCCCCTACGCCAACCTCGCGTCGAATGCCACCGACGTGGGCGGCGAGCGGCTGCGCCAGAGCTTCGGCGATCTGGCCGGACTCACCGACCTCGGATTCCAGATGCGGAGCACGGCCTACTACCGGTGGGCCCACTTCACGGTGGACTGGACCTTCGCCCGCCTGAAGGACACCCAGGAGCTGGGGCCCGCGCAGGTGGACTTCACCGTGAACCAGTGGATCGTGGACCTGGGCCTCGGCGGTCGGTTCTACGACGATCGCGACGCGGGGAGTGCCATCGGGAACTCGCTCTACCTCCGGGCCGGAGCGCGCTACTGGCAGAACGACATCGACGTTCTGACCACCATCGGGAACGAGGACAACATCCTTCCCCCCGTGGAGATTCCGTTCAAGGAAAAGCAGGAGTGGTGGGATCCCATGCTCACGCTCGCGGGAACGTTCGGAATTACGGAGACCGTGGGTTTCGGTCTGAAGGCCGCGGCGGGAGGACTGGGGATCGGGAACGCCTCGAACTGGGTCTACGACTTCGAGGGCCTGGCCCACTTCAAGGTCCTCGACTGGATGATGATCTCCACCGGATACCGGCAGTTCTCGTACAACCGCGAAGACGGGGAGGGAGACGAAGCCGTGGAGACCACGGTGCTGGTCACAGGCCCCCAGATCGGAGTGAGCTTCTTCGTCTTCTGAGGTCGCGGGCCGGTGGGCGCGGGCCGGGCCTCAGCCCAGGAATCGCTCGATGGCCGCGGCGATCTCCGCCGGACAGTCCTCCTGGATGTAGTGACGGGCGTCGAGTCGCTGGATGCGAACGTCGTCGAAGTCCAGCCGGAACCGGTCCATGTAGCTCACCGGAAAGGCCAGATCCCCGGTTCCCCAGGTCAGCAGGAGAGGGACGCGGCCCAGGTGGGTCGGCACCTCTTCCGCCAGGGCGTTGAGGAATCCCCAGGCCCGGGTGAGCTGCTTGGGGAACTCGGCGACGCCGGCCCTGGACTGGGGCGTGGGGAACGGGCCCCGATAGTGGTCCTTCACCTCCGCCGCCATCGGGTGCTTGACGGCCAGGGGCATGACCCGCTCCACGAAGGCGTTCTTCTGCAGGATCTGCTTCTGACCCGCCGAGGAGGACAGGAGCGCGCTGAACCCCTTCATGTGCATGGCCTCCAGCGGCCAGTACCAGGTATTTCCCATGACCAGGGAACGGAGGGCCGCGCGATTGTCGAGCGCCACCCGCATCCCGATGGGTCCGCCCCAGTCCTGGCCCATGATGGTCAGGTTCCGGAGGCCCAGCCCGCCCACCAGTTCGCTGACCACCGCCGCGTGTTCTTCGGCCGTGTACCCGTACCCCCGCGGGTGTGGAGAGAGGCCGAATCCCGGGTAGTCCACGGCGACGCATCGGAAGTGCTTCCGCAGCCGGATCACGATCCCGCGGTAGAGGAACGACCACGTCGGATTGCCGTGCAGGAAGAGCAGGGTGGGGCCCGCTCCGCGGTCCGATCCCGGCGTGGCCGCGGGTCCTTCGGTGGGTCCCTCGTCGATGTAGTGGACCTGCCCGACGCTGGACTGGAACCACTTCGACTGGAACGGGAAGAGCCGGCGGTCCGGTTCGAAAGGCTGGTTCCCGGTCATGGCTCGGACTTGGGGGTGTGGGGTTCGGGCCGGCGGGGGACCCTCGGGGTCAGGAGAGTGTTTCCAGATCCTCTACGGTTCTTTCGTTCCGCACGTTTCCGGTGTTCAGAGTCCCGGCGGGCTCGAACATGACGAGCTCCACCTCCTCCTCGGCGACGGGGCGGTGGTCCACGCCCCTCGGGACCACGAACAGCTCACCGGGACCGAGGGTCACGTGGGACGGGAACCCCTCCGGCAGCCGCTCCGGGGCACCCGGGCCGCCCGGTCGGAACTCGAGGCGGAGCGCTCCCTTCCACACCAGGAACAGCTCGTCCTCGTCGGCGTGGTGATGCCAGAGAAACTCGCCCTGGACCTTGGCGATCTTGAGGTGCTGAGCGTTGGCCTCGGCGGCGACCCGGGGCGACCAGTGCTCCGAGATGGCCGCGAAGGCGGTCTCCAGGGAAACGGGCCGGACCGAAGCGGAGGGTGAGCCTCCGGTCCGGTCCGCGCCGCTCCCGTGGCCGTCCATCAGACCGTCGCCAGCTTCCGGGGGCTGACGGGGCGGATGGGCTGACCCGGTTCCCACTGGGTCACGTACCCGGCCACCGCGCTGGCCGCCACGCTGTAGGGCGAGGCGAGGTAGAGGTTTCCTGGACCCGACCGTCCGGGGAAGTTCCGGTTCTGGGAGGAGATGGACACCTCGTCGGGGGAGGCCGTCACACCGGGTCCGGCATTGATGCAGGCGCCGCATCCGGGCTCGATGAACTCCGCGCCCATACGCTCGAACAGGTCCAGGTACCCCTTGTCCCGGCAGTATTCGCGGACCTCGATGGAGCCGCACTGGATGTAGGTCCGCACATCGGGGTGGATCGTGAGGCCCCGGGCGTCCGCCTCCTGGAAGACGCGGGCGTACATGTCCATGTCCTCCTTCTTTCCGGCCGTGCACGAACCGGCGTAGGCCAGGTCGATGCGGACCCTGTCCTCCTCCAGGTCGTCGATGAAGACGCCGTTCCCCGGATCGTTGGGCAGCGCGGCCATGGGCTTGATGGTGGCGGCGTCGATCTCGATGACCTTCACGTACTCGGCGCCCGGGTCGGACTGCATGTCCTGGATCAGGGCCTCGGCCCGCTCCCGGTCCATCCCGCGCTCCTCCACCAGGTAGTCGGCGGAGGTCTGGTCGGCGGCCACGACACCGGTGAAGGCGCCCACCTCGGCGGCCATGTTGGTCATGGTGGCCCGCTCGTCCACCGACAGGGCTTCCACCGCCGGTCCGGCGTACTCGATGACCTTCCCGATGGCGTGCCCGTCCCGGACGTAGGGATGCCGGAGGATCTCCAGCATGTAGTCCTTGGCGGTGACGTTGGGTCGCGGGGTACCGCTGATGACCACCTTGAACGACTCGGGGACCCGGACGCGGACGTCCTTGGTGATCCACGAGTTGAAGATGGCCGTGGTCCCGACTCCGAAGGCCACCGCGCCGATGGCGCCGGCGTGGGGGGTGTGAGAGTCGGAGCCGATGATGAGGTGACCGGGCTCGGCGTACTCCTCGAGGATCTTGGAGTGGCAGATGGCCTCGGAGCCCATCTGGTGGCCCATCTGCTCCCCGTAGAGGGTGATTCCCTGCTTCTCTGAGAACTCCCGCTGCTTGACCTCCAACTGGTTGGCCACGTCCAGCAGCCCCTGCTCGATTCGCTCCTGGCTCATGACCTTGTGCAGGAAGGTGAGGTGATCCCGGAAGAAGAGGACGCTCTCCGGGTCCTTCACCTTGCCGTCCACGCCCATCTTCTCCTCGAAGAAGATGGCCGACATCGGTGTGACGTACTCGTGGCTGAATCGGATGTCGGTCCGGAAGAACCCGGCCTCGCCGGGCTGAACCCAGGGCACGCCCGTCTCGCCCTTACCGGCGTCCACGACCCAGTGCCGGGCAAAGATCTTCTCGGCGATGGTCATGGGCCGGGCCGGTGCGTCGGGCCGCGCGACGGACTCCGGAACCGGGATCGTCACCTTCCCCTGGATCCGGGCCACGTTGAACTCGAACAGCCCGCCGTACTCGATGATCTGGCGGGTGATGTCGTCCTTGCCCTCGGTGAAGACCGAGAGCGGGATCTCCTCGCCGGCCTTGATGCGGTCGATGATGGAGAAGTCGTGGGTGGTGAGCATCCCCAGGTTCTGGCAGTTCTCGTTGTAGATCCGCTCGATGGACTCGGCCACCACCACCTGGATCCCGGCCATGAGTTCCGCGTAGGGGCTCTGCTCCCGGGAGCTTCCCTTCCCGCGGCGCTTCCCGGCCACGGAGCAGACGAAGCCGCCGTCCTTCACGCTTCGGCGGGTGACCGGGTATTCCGGCTCGCCGGTCTCGGGGCTGGTGGCCCGAAGACCGAGGTAGGGGAATTCGCCCAGGGTCTCGTCGAAGAAGTAGCAGATGTAGGCCGGTGTGATCTCGTCGGTGGAGATCTGATCCCGGAGGATCTCCTTCAGCTCGTCGGTGAGCTCCAGGTCCCTGCCCTCGTCCAGCTGAGCGCGGACGAGATCCGCGTTGTCGGCCAGGTAGAGGATGCGCCCCCGGAACTGGAGCGTGTCCGGGCGCTTGGGGGTCGGGCGGGTAAGGAGATCGTCCATCGGCCTGCAGGTCGTCTGTCGGAAAGATCGTCGGCCCCGTGGGGCGCACCGCGGTTCACGGCGGACCACGAAGATGTCCGAATTCGGGAGGGCGGTGCAAGGCTGGGTACCCCCGTGGGGCCGGGAGGTGTCGGGTCATGGACGGGGGTCAGCACCGGACCACCCCGGGGCAACGAAGTCGGAGGGGGTGGGCGTCCTATCTGGCGCAGTGCAGCTTTCAGACAGCCCGGCCGCCCATGTGTCGGCCGGTAGCCCAAGACCCCGCATTGGAGTGACCGGGATGCCTACGCGCCCCCTACGCACGGCCGCCTGCTCGGCCGTTCTCGTGACGATGCCGCTACTGGCCCTGACGGTGGGCGGAATCGAAGCTCAGACCGCAACCGACCTTCCCGGCGCGGACCGCGCCCTCAGTCCCACCGTGGAGGACCGATTCGTGATCGGCACCCTGGATGGCGCCGAGTGGGAGGCCTTCGGGGAGCAGGTCCAGGTACGGTTCGGCCCCGAGGGCAATCTCTTCGTGTTCGACGGAGACAACTTCCGGATCCTGAAGGTGGACGGATCCGGCAACCTCCTGGCCGAGTTCGGTCGGGAGGGCGGCGGCCCGGGTGAGCTCAGGATGCCCATGGGGTTCGTCGTCCTGTCCAACGGCGAGGTCGTGGTGACGGACCTCGGGAACCGGGCCTTCGTGGTGTACGGACCCGATGGCGACTACCTGCGGAACGTGCCCCTCGATCTGGCCGCCGGACTGCCGGCCCCGGGCGCCATTGCCGACTACGACGCGGGGATCGTCTCTCCGCCTGGAGGCATCCGGGTCCGCATGGGGGGACCGGGTGGCGGAAGTGAGGCGGAGCCCGGTCGGGTGATCCAGCGGTTCGACCCGTCCATCGAGGCGGCTCCAGAGGAGCTGTTCCGAGCCTGGGATCCTCCGACGCCCGAGGACGGACCCGGCGTCACACTCGAGAGCGAGGGCGGTGGATCCATTCAGATCGGTGGGATGCCGAGACTGGAGGCCTTCCGCGCGGAGGTGCATCTGGGGGTGTTCCCCGACGGGTCCCTGGCGGTAGTGGACAGCGTGACCTGGACGGTGAAGCGGGTGAGTCCCGACGGGGCGCTGGCCGAAGTGATCCATCGTCCCATCGAACCCCGGCCCGTGACGGCCTCCATCCGCGATGCCGAGAAGAAGCGGCGTCTGGCCGCTCTCGAGGAGGGTGGTACCGGAGGCCGGCAGATCCGGGTCGTGGGGCAGGGCGGGGGTGGCGGGATGTCCGTGGGGGCGGACGCCATCAACAAGATGATGCAGGACCAGGTCGAGGCCATGGTCTTCGCCGAGGAGATTCCGGTGATCTCCAACCTGGGTGTCGACCGGTCGGGCCTCATGTGGGTCGTCCGTTCCGGTGAGGAGCTGGGTGAGGGCGGGCCTGTGGACTTCGTCTCGCCCGAGGGGCAGTACCTCGGCACGGCGCCCGCCGGGTCCATCCGCGTCCCGGAGGCCTATGGTCCGGATGGGCTGGCGGCGTTCGTCGAGGAGGACGAGCTGGGTGTGCAGCGGATCGAGGTGAAGCGAATCCTCGGATTCCCCTGAGGAGATCTTCCCGACGTCCGGAACCTCCGGGGGCCGCGGGTCGGCCTGTCATGGCCGGCGACGGCCCGGCGCGGAGGACGCTCGGGCGATGGAATGGAAGAAGGGGCCGCCCGGGTGGGCGGCCCCTTCTTCGTTCGAGCCCGAACGCCGGCCGTATCGGCCGCCGCTGAGCGCCTCGCCATGGGGTCCTAGAAGTACTCCCCGGTGACGATCAGGAAGATCATGACGGTGGCGATGGCCGCCGGGGCCACGAACCGGATCACGAACCTGAACATGGCCTTGCCGGGAAGGGGGTTCCCGCCCAGCTCGATCCACTTGATGGCCTCGTCCGTGCCCCACTTCCAGCCCACGAAGAGCGAGATGAACAGGGCTCCGATACTGAGGCCGTAGTTCCCGAACAGGATGTTCAGGAAGTCCATGGCGCTGACTCCCACCACCGGGAGAGCGGACCAGAACTCCGAGGCTCCCTGACTCAGGGCCGAGGGGATGGCCACGATGAAGCAGAGCACGGTGATGATCAGCGCCGCCTTGTTCCGGTTCCAGCCCCACTCGTCCACGAAGTAGGCCACCACCACCTCCAGCAGGGAGATGGTGGAGGTCAGGGCAGCGATGGCCAGGCAGGCGAAGAACAGGATGGCGAACAGGCCGCCCAGGGGCATGTTCGCGAAGATCGTGGGCAGCACCACGAAGACCAGCCCGGGGCCGGCCTGTGGGTCCATGCCCGCCGAGAACAGCGCCGGGAAGATCACCAGCCCGGCCAGCATGGCGATGCACATGTCCGCCAGGGCCACGGCCACCGCCGCGAAGGGCAGGCTGTCGTTTTTCGGGAAGTAGGATCCGAAGGTGATCATGGCGCCCATGCCCAGGGACATGGAGAAGAGAGCCTGCCCAAGGGCCGTCACCGCCACCCGGGGCGACATCTCGGAGAAGTCGGGGCGGAAGAGGTAGACCAGCCCGTCCATGGCGCCGGGGAGCGTCACGGCCCGGATCACCAGGACGAACAGCACAACCAGGAGCACGGGCATCAGGATCTTGGCGGCTCGCTCGATTCCCGCCGACACCCCGCCCCGCACCACCCCGGCCGTCATGGCCAGGAAGAAGCCGGCGAGGAGCACCGAGGGTCCGGCGCTGCCGATGAACCCGGTGAAGATCTCTCCGCTCTGGGCCGCGTCCACACCGGGGCCGAAGGTGCCCGTGATGGACATCCACAGATAGCCGACCGTCCAGCCGGCGATCACCGCGTAGAAGGACAGGATCGCGAACCCGGCGAGAACGCCCAGGCCCCCCAGCCACGGCCAGAAGGTGCCCGGGACCAGTGCCTTGAAGGCCCCCACGGGGTTCCGCTCCGTTGCCCGCCCGATGGAGAGCTCGGAGAAGAGGATCGGGACGCCGATGGCCAGCACGCAGGTCAGGTAGACGACGACGAAGACGCCGCCTCCCCCCTCGGAAGCCATGTAGGGGAATCTCCAGATATTCCCGAGGCCGATGGCCGAACCGGCTGCGGCGAGGATGAAGCCGAGCTTGCCGCTCCAGGCTCCGCGATCGGAGGACGGTTGGACTGCCATGACTTGACGGGGGTTGAGCCTTGAATGAGGGCCGCACCGGGCGACCGAACCCCTCCATATGCCGACCGGTCTCGTCCTTGCGCAAGACCGGATCGACGGGAGGAGGCACGTCGTGAAGCCTACGCGGTATATTGGGACTCGTTACCCCCGGCTCTCCCAGAATCCCTTGTGACGGAGGCGGTCGTGCCGCTCTCGAATTCAATCCTCCGGGCAGCCCGCTTCCTGGTCCTGGGAGCCATCCTGGGCCTCTCCGCATGTTCCCAGTCGGACCGGGGTGCGGCGTCGGGAGATGATGCGGGGTCGGTAGCTGTCGCGGACGGCGCGCTCCGGGCGGCACTCCTCACCTCCGGGCCGGTGAGCGACGCGGGCTGGTACGCCGGCGCCTACGAGGGCCTCCTCCTGATCCGGGATTCGCTGGGTGCCCAGGTGAGCAATCAGCAGACCCGCACCCCGGCCGAATACGACGAGGCGTTTCGGTCGTACGCGACATCGGGCTACGACCTGATCTTCGCCCACGGGTTCGAGTATCAGGACGCGGCGGTCCGGGCCGGCGAGATGTTCCCGGACCTGACCATCGTGGTGAGCAACGGTGGCCGGATCACCGACAACGTCCACCCCCTCATCATGCGGCTGGAGGAGGCCGCCTATCTGGCCGGGATGGTGGCCGGCGCCACGACCCGCACCGGCACCGTCGGGATGGTGGGTGGGGTGGCGATCCCTCCGGCGGTGGGCACCTTTCGGGCCTTCGAGGCCGGAGTCCAGGTGACCGCCCCGGGCACGGAGGTCCTCGAGGCCTTCATCGGGAGCTGGGACGACGTCGCTGCGGCCAAGGAGGCTACCGTGGCCCAGCTGCAGCGTGGGGCGGACGTCGTCATCCACAATACGGACGCCGCGTCCTTCGGCGTGTTCCAGGCCGTCCGGGAGGCCGTGGAATCGGGGCAGCCCGTCTGGGCGATGGGGATGAACCGCGATCAGAACGACGTGGCTCCCGACGTGATCCTGGGGAGCGCGGTCATTCGGATCCCGGAGGCCTTCCTCCAGGTGGCCGAGCGGATGACGCCCGACGGGCTGACGGAAGGGATCATCGCCACGGGCCTGGCCACCGGAGCGGTGGACTACGTGCCGAACCCGGTCCAGGCCGCCATGCATCCGGCGGATCTCCTCCGGCAGCTGGAGGAGGCTCGGGAGGGGATCCGGACCGGGGAGCTCGAGGTGCCGCGGATCGAGTTCCTGGAGGACAATCCGGGGTCGTGAGCGGTTCCGCCGGACCGGATCGGGGCCGGTCGGCTCCGCCTGGGGTCGCTCTGCGGAGCGTCTCCAGGGCATTCGGGCCGGTGCAGGCCCTCCGGGCCGCGAGGCTGACGGCGTTCCAGGGCGAGGTCCACGGCCTCCTTGGAGAGAACGGAGCCGGCAAGACCACCCTCGTCCGAATCCTCTCCGGGTTCGATCATCCGGATTCCGGGACCGTGCATGTCGGCGGTCGGGAAGTGCGGTTCTCGAACCCAGGAGCGGCGAAGCGAGCCGGGGTCGGAATGGTCCAACAGCATTTCACCCTGGTTCCGGCCCTCACGGTTCTGGAGAACATCGCCCTGGGGCGGCGTCCCACCGGGGCGGGGCTCAGCCTGGATCTACCGGGGGTCCGCGCACGGGCGGAGGAGCTGGTCCGGAGCACCGGGCTGGAGGTCGACCTGGATGCCCGGGTGGCGGATCTCTCCGTAGGCGCTCGTCAGAGGGTGGAGATCCTCCGGGTCCTGGACGGCGACCCCTCGGTCCTCGTCCTCGATGAGCCCACGGCGGTGCTGGCTCCTCCCGAGGTGGAGAGGCTCTTTGGCGTGATCCGAGGTCTGGCCGACGAGGGGCGGACCGTCCTCCTCATCGCTCACGACCTGGAGGAGGTGCTCTCCCTGGCGGACCGGGTCACGGTTCTGCGCGGCGGAGAGACGGCGCTCGAGGCTCTCCGGGCCGACGTGGACGCCCCCGGACTGGCCCGGGCGATGGTGGGCAGCGACGTGGCCGAGATCCAGGAGCGAGGTCGAGGTACGCTGGGCGAGATCGTCGCCAGCCTCGAGGGCGTCTCGGCCCGGTCGCCGCTGGGCGGCGAGGCTCTCCGTGACGTGACCCTGGCCGTCCGGCGGGGCGAGATCGTGGGCGTCGCCGGTGTGGAGGGGAACGGGCAGCGGGAACTGGCCCGGGTCCTCTCCGGACTGGACGCGCCCGTGACCGGCCGCGCCACGGTGCCCCCAGCCGCGGGGTGGATCCCCCAGGACCGGACCCACGAGGGTCTCGTGCCCGCCCTGAGCCTCACCCAGAACCTGGCCCTGGCGGAGATCGCGCCCGGGGCGCATACGGGCACGCGGTTGGACTGGGGGGCGCTTACCCGGCGGACCCGCGAGGTCCTGGGCCGGTTCGACGTGCGATCGGACGGTCCGAAGCAGAGGGCCGGCCAGCTGTCCGGAGGAAACCAGCAGAAGGTCGTGGTCGCTCGCGAGATGGAGCGAAGCCAGGACCTGCTGGTGGCCGAGAATCCCACCCGGGGTCTGGATGTGGCCGCCGGACGGTTCGTCCATCGTGAGCTGATCCGGCTTCGGGATCGGGGCGAGGCGGCGCCCGGGATCGTGCTGATCTCCACGGACCTGGACGAGGTTCTCACCCTGGCGGACCGACTCTTCGTGCTCCGACGGGGCCGGCTTCTGGGCGTCTCACCGGAGCTGGCAACCCGGGAGGGTGTCGGGCGGCTCATGCTGGGGGCCCGGGAGGAGGTGGACTGATGGTTCAGCGGCTCACGCGCCTCCTCATTACGCCCCTGGGCGTGGGGGTCCTCACGGTGCTGGGCACCCTGGGGGTGGCCGCCGTGCTCCTTGCCCTTGGCGGCTTCGATCCGCTGCTCGCGTTCCGGACCCTCGCTGCGGGGGCCTTGGGTTCGTGGGACCGACTGCTCTCCGTCACCCTGGTGCGGGCCGTGCCCCTGATCCTCACGGGCCTGGGGGTGGCCCTGGCGTTCCGGGCCGGGGTCTGGAACATCGGAGCCGAGGGCCAGTTCTACGCCGGGGCGGTGGCCGCCACATGGTTCGGGCTGGCCGCTCCGGAACTCCCGCTATGGGTGGGTCTGCCCGCGGTCGTTGCCGTGGCGGGGCTGGCCGGGATGCTCTGGACCCTCATTCCGGCCCTGATGCGGTCACGGCTGGGGGTGGGAGAAGTCATCACCACCATTCTGCTCAACTTCGTCGCCCTGAACCTGGTGGGTTGGCTGGTGAACGGGCCCCTGCAGGAGTCACGAGGGGTGTTCCCCCAGTCCGACTCCGTGGCCGAGTGGGCGCGGCTGCCCCTCCTGCTGACCGACTCGCGGCTGCACCTGGGCTTCGTCGTGGCGGTGGCCGCCTGCGCAGGCGCTGCCCTCTGGCTGCGGCACACCCGGTCGGGCTTCAGCGTTCAGGTCACGGGCCTCTCGGAAGGCGCAGCGAGAGTGTCGGGCAGGATCGACACCGGCCGCCTCCAGTTCCGGGTGTTCCTCGTCTCCGGAATGCTGGCGGGGCTGGCGGGAGGAGTCGAGGTCTCCGGGGTCACCTACGCCCTGTACGACAACCTCTCCCCGGGCTACGGCTACACCGCCATCGCCGTGGCCCTCCTCGCCGGCCTGAACCCCTGGGGCGTGCTTGCCGTGGGCCTGCTGCTGGGCGGGCTGGAAGGCGGAGCCGGAGCCATGCAGAGGGACGCGGGAATTCCGGCCGTGTGGGTGGACGGGATGGAGGCCTTCGCCATCCTTGCGGTGGTGGCGCTGGAAGGGGTCCGCCGCTCCCTGGTGACCCGACGCAGGCCCGCTCCCTCCGCGGCCGCGATGGACCTTCCGGCAGGGAACGCCTGATGGACCTCGCGGCCTTCGAGGCCTTCCTCTCCGCCGGCGTTCGGCTGGGCGCCCCCCTGGCCCTGGCCGCGCTGGGCGAGACCGTGGTGGAGCGCGCCGGAGTGCTGAACCTGGGGATCGAAGGCGGCATCATCGCCGGCGCCCTCGCCGGCGCCATGGCCGGGGTCGCCACGGGGTCCCCCACTGCGGGCGTGCTCGCGGGGGCGGCCGCGGGAGCGTTCACGGGACTGGTCTTCGGGCTGTTTGCCGTCACCCTGAACCGGGACCAGATCATCGTCGGGACCGCCGTGACCATGGGGGGGATCGGGTTCACCGGAGCGATCTACCAGGCGGCTTTCGGAGTCACGGGTACGGCGCTGGACGTTCCCACACTGGGCAGCCTCGCTGTCCCGGGCCTGTCGTCCCTTCCCCTGATCGGTCCCGCCCTGTTCGACCAGGCCTACACCGTGTACCTGGCCTTTCTTCTGGCTCCCCTGCTCCACTGGTTCCTCTTCCACACCCAGCGCGGACTCGAGCTACGGGCGGTGGGGGAAGAGCCCGATGCGGCGGACGCGGTCGGAGCGCCGGTGAACTGGATCCGGATGGGCGCCATTCTGTTCGGTGGCGCGCTGGCGGGCGTGGCCGGTGTCCACCTGGCGCTGGCTCATGCCGGCACCTTCGCGGAGAACATGTCCGCGGGACGGGGCTTCATCGCCATCGCAGTCGTTGTGCTGGGCCGGTGGCGTCCCATGGGGGTACTCCTGGCGGCTCTGTTCTTCGGTGCCGCGTCGGCATTCCAGTTCTTCCTTCAGGCGCTGGGGCTGGCCGTTCCCTACCAGCTCATCCTCGCGCTTCCCTACGTCCTGACTCTCCTGGCCCTGGCGGGCTGGTTCGGCCGTTCGCGGGCTCCGGCAGCGCTCGCGCGGCCCTGGCCGTCGGACCCCGCCTGACGCCGGATCCCGGACCGAAGCGGATCTCCGAGGGGGTCCCCGGGGTTTCGAGTAGAACCCGACGACCGGTAGGTTCGTTGATCTCCTGCCACTTCCATATGCATCGAGAATCGAGATGATCCTCCCGCCTGGGCCCTCCTTTCCAGGCCTCCCGCGCCGTCGGAGAGGTCGGCACTCCTGGACTCCGACGGTCCTGCTGCCGGCTGTGCTGCTGGCGAGTGCTCCGTGCCTGGCGATCCCGGTGGAGGCTCAGGATTCCGGGCCCGGTTCCGGTGTGGCCCGCGCCGGTCTCCTGATCCGGCAGCTCGATGGCCCCAAGCGGGTGCTGATGGTCGGTGCCCACCCGGACGACGAGGACACCAGCCTCCTGGCCACGGTGGCCCTCGAGATGGGGGCCCGGACGGCGTACCTCTCGCTGAACCGCGGCGAGGGCGGACAGAACCTCATCGGGCCCGAGATGGGCGAAGGGCTCGGCCTGATCCGGACCGGGGAGCTGGTGGCCGCCCGAGCGAAGGACGGGGGGGAGCAGTTCTTCACCCGCACCTATGACTTCGGATATACCAAGACCGCCACCGAGACCCTGGAGAAGTGGGGAGGTCTGGACGCGATCGTGGAGGACGCCGTGGCGCGGATCCGGGAGTTCCGGCCGCATGTCATGGTGTCGGTATGGAGCGGGACCGAACTGGATGGTCACGGGCAGCACACCGTCGCCGGAATGGTGGCCCAGGCGGCCTTCGACGCGGCCGGCGATCCGGACCGGTTCCCCCACCTGGCGGAGCAGGGCCTCGAGCCCTGGCAGCCCGCGAAGCTCTACTGGCGCTCCTGGCGGAACCCGGAGATGACGACGCTGGCCGTGGAGACGGGCACCCTGGACCCCCTCCTGGGCCGGACGCACCTCCAGGTGGCCATGGACTCCCGGTCCCAGCACCGCTCGCAGGACATGGGGACGGCCCAGCCGCTCGGTCCGCGCCCCTCGGGGCTCCGGCTTCTGAAGCACGCCCTGGGGGACGGCTTCGATCCGCAGGCGGATGACGCCTCCATGTTCGCCGGCGTGGACACCACTCTGGCCGGGCTGACCGGGGCTCTGCCCTCTGCCATCGCCGCTCCGGTTCGCTCGGACTTCGAGCGGTACCGGGGCGCGGTGCGGGCGGCGGGAGAGGGGCTCTCCGCACTGGAGCCCCATCGGGCGGCCCCGGACCTGGCTCGGGCCCTGGAGATCCTCCGCGATATCCGTGACCAGGTGGCCGAGGCGGGGATCGCCGAACTGAACGCGGTGCTGGATCGCCGAGAGTCCGCCCTCCAGGAGGCTCTCCTGATCAGCGCCGGGATCGCGAAGGACTTCCGCTCCGAAGATGACCTCGTGGTCCCCGGCCAGGCCCTCCTCCTTCAGGGAGAGATCTACAACGGTGGCCCCTTCCACGTTCGGAACCCGCAGGTCACGCTTTCGCGGCCCGGCGGATGGGACGTGGCCATGGGTGCGACCGACGCCAGCGCCGACATGGGCCCGGGCGGCTTCGCCCGCTGGGAGGGCGAGGCGCTGGTGGGGGATCGGGCGGTGGTGGAGACGGATGCGTCCGTGCCCTACTTCCTGCGGGCCCCCCGGGATGGGGATCTCTACCACTGGGCTCCCGACGATCCGGACAACGGGATGCCGGCCAGCTCGGCCCTCCTCACGGCGAACGTGGCCCTGAGCCTCGACCTGGGGGACGGCAACCCGCCAAGCGGGCCCGTCCGGATCGAGGTCACCCGAGAGGTCACGTACCGCGGCGTGGATCGGGCCCTGGGAGAGTTCCGCAAGCCGGTCCTCCTGGTTCCCACGTTCTCGGTGAGCCCCGAGCCGGCCGGGATGGCCTGGCCTCTCGGCTCGGCCGAGGCCCGGGAGGTGTCGGTGCGGGTCCGGGCCGAGGCCCCGGGCGGCGGGGAGGCGACGCTCCACCTCCAGACCCCGGACGGGTGGACGGTGGAACCGTCACGGATCCCGCTCTCGTTCGGCTCCGAGGGCTCCGTATCCACCGCCTCGTTCCGGGTCCGTCCCGGCGAGGGCGTGGAGGAGGGGGTTCACGAGTTCCGCGCCGTGGTCACCGGTCGGTCGGGTGAGACCTGGGACCAGGACATCCGGATCGTGGACTACCCCCATATCCACCGGACCCTCTGGCCACGGGACGCCACCGTGTCGGTGTCGGTCTTCCCAGTACAGATCGCTCAGGAGCTGAGCGTCGGCTACATCATGGGGAGTGGGGACGACGGCGCCGAGGCCCTCCGGCAGATGGGCGCCACCGTGGAGGAACTGGGCCCCGCGCAGGTGACGGCGGGAGACTTCTCGCGGTTCGATGCCGTGGTGCTGGGGGTCCGGGCGTATGAGACCCGTCCGGACCTGGGCGCGTCAAACGCGGCCCTGCTGGACTTCGCTCGTTCGGGCGGGACCGTGGTGGTCCAGTACAACAAGTACGAATTCCCCCGCGGTGGCTTCGCGCCCTACCCGGTGGAGATGTCCCGACCCCATGACCGGGTGACCGACGAGGGGGCGCGCGTGGACTTCCTGGACTCGGAATCGCCGGTCTTCAACACTCCCAACCGCATCTCGGCCGACGACTTCGAGGGCTGGGTGCAGGAGCGGGGACTGTACTTCCTCGGGGAGTGGGACGAGCGGTATTCGCCCCTCCTCTCCATGGCCGATCCGGACGAGGAGCCGAAGCTCGGATCGCTCATGGTCGCTCCCCTGGGGGACGGGGTCTACGTTTACACCGGCCTTGCCTTCTTCAGGCAGTTCCCGGCGGGAGTGCCGGGAGCCTATCGGCTGTTTGCTAACCTGGTGTCCCTGACCCGTACCGACTGGGACGCCACGGCCTCGCAGGGAGGCGAGGGTCGATGAGCGATGATCTGATGGATCGCATTCCGGCCGACGACGAGGCTCCGGGAGGACTGTTCCCGACCTGGGAGAGCCTCTATGTGAGCCTCGTCGTCTACGGAGTGATCTGCATCGTCGTGCTCTACCTGGTCACGCAGCTCCTGAACGTGAACCTGCCTGGAGGAGGGATGGGCGGGTGACCGGTCTCGACTGGGGCGTTTTCGGGCTCTACTTCCTCGTCGTTCTGGGGTTCGCCGGATGGCAGGCCCGCAAGAACGAGGGTGTCGAGGGCTTCTTCCTGGGGAACCGCTCCATGCCCTGGGCCGCCATCGGTCTCTCGGTCATGGCCACCCAGGCCAGCGCCATCACCTTCATCGGCACCACCGGCCAGGCGTTCAACGACGGACTCCGGTTCATCCAGACGTACCTGGCGCTGCCGTTTGCCATGGTCATCCTGGCCGTGGTCTTCGTGCCGTTCTTCTACAACGCCCGTCTGTTCACGGCGTACGAGTTCCTGGAGCAGCGGTTCGACTCCAAGACGCGGTCGCTGACCTCGTTCCTGTTCCTGGTGAGCCGGGCCATGGGGACGGGGATCATCCTGTACGCCCCGGCCATCGTGCTTTCGGTGATCCTGGGGTGGGACGAGCGGGTCACCATCTCCATCATGGCCGTGGTGACGATCCTCTACACCGTGGCGGGTGGGATCACGGCGGTGATCTGGACCGACGTGATCCAGATGCTGATGATGTTCCTGGGTATCGCCCTGGCCATCGTGTTCATGATCGCGGGCCTGCCGGAGGGCGTGGGGCTGGGAGACGCCGTGTACATCGGCGGCGTCCAGCAGATGTGGAACGCCATCGATCTCTCCTGGGATCCGACCAGCCGCTACACGATCTGGTCCGGGCTCATCGGCGGCCTCTTCCTCTTCCTGGCCTATTTTGGGGCGGACCAGAGTCAGGTCCAGCGGTACCTGACCGCTGAATCCATGAGGGCCAGCAAGCTGTCGCTGATCTTCAACGGGTTCATGAAGGTCCCCATGCAGTTCGCCATCCTCTCCATCGGCGTTCTGCTCTTTGCGTTCTACCACTTCGAGCAGCCCCCGGTGGTGTTCAACGACGCCGAGATCCGGGTGGTGATGGAGAGCGATCGAGCGGCCGACTTCGAGTCGGTGTCAGCCGAGTTCGCCCAGCTCCACGCGGAGCGGCGTGAGACGGTCCTGGAGATCGTGGCAGCCCGGGACCTGGGCGCCGTCCCCGCCGACCTGGAGGCCACGCTGGCCCGTCAGGACGAGGGGCTTCAGGAGATCCGCGATCGGGCGAAGGCGATCATCGCCGAGGTCCGGGGTGCCACGTCCAATGACGTGAACTACGTCTTTCCGACCTACCTCACGACCTACTTCCCGGTGGGCCTGGTCGGACTCATGATCGCCACCATCTTCGCGGCGGCCATGTCCTCCATCGACTCGGAACTGACCGCGCTCTCCAGCGCCACGGTCATCGACTTCTATCGCCGGTGGTTCAAGGCCGACGCATCCGACGACCACTACCTGAAGGTGTCGCGGCTCACGACCCTGTTCTGGGGCGTCATGGCGTGGGGGATGGCCCTATACGCGGGGCAGATGGGTTCGCTCATCGAGGCGGTGAACTCCATCGGGCCCCTGTTCTACGGGTCCATTCTCGGGGGCTTCCTGCTGGCGTTCCTCGTGAAGCGGGCCCACGGCACCCCGGCGTTCATCTTTTTTAATGATACGGCGACCACCGAGATCTACACGGCCCGCATGACGGACGTCGGATGGCTGTGGTGGAACGCCATCGGAGTGGCCACGGTCCTCGCGGTGGGGACCCTGCTGAGCTACCTGATGCCGCCTCCGGCAGCGGCCCCTGCGCAGGAGGGCGCCGCGGCCTAGACCGCGACGCCCTCTCCGCCTCGTCTGGCGGGGTGTACCCCGGGGTCCCGAGCCCCGGGGGACCTGCCGGACCGCCGTCTACCGGATCGCGTCCGGCCCGATGGTCTCCCGGAAGAGCTTATAGATGCGGCGGTACTCGTCGGTCCAGGACGAGGGCTCGGCGAACCCGTGGCCCTCCACCGGATAGAGGGCCATCTCCCAGTTCTCCTTCCCAAGCTCGATGAGACGCTGAGCAAGGCGGACCACGTCCGAGTAGTGGACGTTGGTGTCCACCATCCCGTGGAGGATCAGCAGGTGCTGATCGGGACGGAGATTCTCGGCGAAGTAGATGGGGGAGGACTGTCGATAGGCCTCCTCGTCGTCCTGGGGCAGGTTCAGGATCCGGCTGGTGTACCAGTGGTTGTAGTGGGCCCAGTCAGTGACGGACCGCAGCGCCGCTCCCGACCTGAAGGTGTCGTCGGCCGTGAACAGCGCCATGAGAGTGATGAACCCGCCGTACGACCCACCGTAGATCCCGATGCGATTGGGGTCGATGCCCTCGTCGGCCACCAGATAGCGGGCGCCATCCACCTGGTCGCTGAGGTCCTTCCCGCCCATCCAGCGGTAGATCCCCGTCCGCCAGTCGCGACCGTATCCGGCGGAGCCCCGGTAGTCCACGTCCAGCACCGTGTAGCCCTGTGCCGCCAGGAAGTGGTGGAACATGTACTCGCGGTAGTAGCTGGACCACCAGTTGTGGACGTTGTGGAGGTATCCGGCGCCGTGGACGAAAATGACTGCGGCACCGTTCGGCTCCACGCCCATGTCCGAGGGCCGGTAGATGCGAGCCGGAACGCTGGCTCCGTCTTCGGCATCGAACCGGACGATCCCCGGCTGGACCCATGGGAAGGTGAGCCACTCGGCCGACGGGGAGACGGTGAGCTGCTCCAGTGAGGCTCCGTCGTCGTACTCCCCGACGAACAGTTCTGCCGGACGGTTGGCCCGGGAGTGGATCACGGCCATCCGGTCTCCGTCGGGCGAAGGCGTGGCGTTGGACTGACCCGCGCCCACCGTAACGGCCTCCCAGCCTGATCCGTCGAACTCCATGCGGTAGGCGTTCCACTCGAACGGCGACTCCGGGCTGGCGTGGACCAGGAAGTGGTCCCGGGACTCGGGAATGGCGACCCGATGCACCTCCCACTCGCCCTCGGTCAGGACTGCGGGGTTCGAGCCGTCGGCCTCGGCGGCGTAGAGGTGAGCGAAGCCGGTGGCCTCGCTGGAGTAGAAGGCCCGGTCCGTGCCCGGGATCCAGCCCGCGCATCCGTTGAAGCACGGTCCACCCACCCACGCCTCGTCGAACCAGGCCTCCAGGAGGGTCAGCTCCGCCGTGGCGGCCTCCAGCGTGTAGATCCACCGCGTCTTGTAGTCGAAGGAGACGGCGGTGATCAGGGCGTGGGTGCCGGCGTCGTTCCAGCCGTGGATGGTGATGTCCGCGTAGTCGGGGTCGTCGGTTTCGCCCAGACCCTCGCGGTAGTCGGCGGGCAGCAGGTCCAGCCAGGTGGCTTGGCCCGTGGCGACGTCGATGAGGCCCAGGCGGGAGGAGCTCTGCTCGTCCCCGACCTTGGAGCGGACGTTGAGCTCCTCCGTGTACCCCGAGCCTGTCACCCAGTCCGGGACCATGGTCCCCCGGGCATCGGAGGCGGGAAGCGAGGCCTCGACCGTCACCCAGTCCCCTCCGGGGCTCGAAACCAGGCCCTGGACCCGCTCGTCCCGATCGAGATAGACGGGCTGGAGGGCGCGCCGGTCGCGACGGGCCTCGGTCGAGTCACGCTCCTCCTGTCGCAGCTCGTCCACTCGGACGTGCTCGAACAGCTCGCGCTGCTGCTCCTCCAGGAAGGCCCGCTGGCCCTCGGCCTCCGGGTCGTCCCCGGGCTCGGGTCCAGATCGGATGTCGGTGAGTTGGGTCACCGCTCCGGTGGCCAGATCCAGCGCGAAGCCGTTGTTCCCGCTCCGGAAAAGGACCCGATCATCGCCCGCGCCGAAGCGGGGCCGGCTCTCGCTGGCCGAGGTCCGCAGGAGGCGGCGCACCTCGCCGGATCGCCGGTCCACCAGGAAGAGGTCACCGCCCCAGCTGGTGACGCGGAGGCGCCGGTCGGCGGA
Source organism: Gemmatimonadota bacterium (assembly GCA_039587435.1). Taxonomy (GTDB): domain Bacteria; phylum Gemmatimonadota; class Gemmatimonadetes; order Longimicrobiales; family Gaopeijiaceae; genus JBDHIJ01. The sequence continues at coordinate 55,284 of JBDHIJ010000002.1, read as the reverse complement.
GACCGCACCCCCGGTGAGGACACCGCGGATGGAGTCGGCCCGGGCCTCGGGGACGAGCTCGGGCTCCCCTCCGTCCGTGGAGACCCGGTACAGGTCCCGGGACTCGTGCCAGGCCGCCCCGGCCGGCTTCCAGGAGAAGTAGATCCACTCGGAGTCGTCGCTCCAGGCCACGCCGGTTGGCGCCTGACCCACGATCTCCGGTCCGCGCATGATGCTGCGGATGGAGAGGTCGAATTCGAACGCCTGCGCCGCAGCGGGCTCGTAGGTGGCCAGCGCCTGCTGGGCTCCGGCAGACGCCGGACCGGCAAGAGCCGGGAGGCCCAGGCAGAGGATCGAGAGCGCCAGAGGGCGCGTCTCGGGAATCCGGGACCGCTTCATCTTCACTGCTCCTCGGGTGTCCTCCAGGGGTGGGGCGGTGCTGCGTCGATCGATGCCGGCCGACGCGCCGGGCTGATGCTCCGGGTTCAGTCGCCGAAGCCTGTGCCGAGGCACCGGGCAGTCTCGACCAGGTCTCCGTTTACGGGCACCAGCTTCTGAGTGGCGATGGCTTCTTCCAGGGGTACGGCTCGAATGTCCGGCGGCTCGAGAGCCACCATGGTTCCGAACTGGCCCTCCGCGGCCAGACGGACCGCCGCGGCGCCGAACCGAAGAGAGAGCAGCCGATCGTAGGCCGTGGGCTCACCGCCTCGCTGGAGGTGACCCAGGACGAGGGACCGGGTCTCTCGACCGGTGATTTCCTCGATCTGGTCCGCCACCCGCTCCGCGATCCCGCCGTACCGGCGCATCTGGCCGGGTCTGGCTTCCTCCAGGAGCGCCACGTCCTCGTCCACGGCCCGCGCTCCCTCGGCGACCACGACGATGGCGAAGCCGGGGCCGTCTTCGTACCGCTCCTGGATCTTCTCGCAGACCTTGTGGATGGAGTAGGGGATTTCGGGGATGAGGATCACGTCGGCCGTACCCGATACACCCGCGAACAGGGCGATCCACCCGGCGTCCCGCCCCATCAGCTCCACGACCATCACCCGGTTATGAGATTCGGCGGTGGAGTGGAGCTTGTCGATGGCGTCCGTGGCGGTCTGGACCGCGGTGTGAAACCCGAAGGTGACGAGCGTCGAGCCCAGGTCGTTGTCGATGGTCTTCGGGACCCCGATGACGGGGAGACCCTTCTTGGCCAGAGCCGTCGCGATTCGGAGGGAGCCGTCACCGCCGATGGCGATGAGCGCGTCCAGCCCGTGATTCCGGAAGGCCTCCACGACTTCGTCGGAGCGATCCACGGACCGGACCACCCCATCGGGACCCTCCACCGGATAATCGAGGGGGCTCCCCCGGTTGGAGGTACCCAGGATCGTGCCCCCTCGGTGGGTGAGGCCTCGGACGGACTTGGCGGTCAGGCGCTTCACGCCGCCCTTCTCGAAGAGGCCGTCGTACCCGCGCTTGATCCCGAAGACCTCCCAGCCCCGGTGAAGGCCGGACAGTACGGCGGCGCGGATCACGGCGTTGAGCCCCGGGGCGTCGCCACCTCCGGTGTTAATTGCGATTCGTCGGATCTGAGACATGGCGGAGCGGTGTCCTTCCTGACGGGGGACTTCTGGCGGAGACCCAATATCGGAGAACGAGGGGCACAGAAAAGGGCCCGGACCCTCGAGGGGGCCCGGGCCCGTCCGCGTGTCGGTGGAGCAGGCGGGCTCGACCGACCCGCAGATCGCCGCACGGCCGTACGGTCAGCGACCCCAGCGCACCGTCAGGCTCAACTCTCCGCCCCAGAAGGTTCGGGAGGTCTGCTGCGGGTCCTTCATCCGTCCCCAGGAGCCGATCACCTTGGGGAAGAAGTCGGTCGTGCCCCATCGCAGGGGGAAATCACCGCCCAGATTGATCAGCCATCCGGAGCCCGTGCCGACCCGGTTCTGGTCCTGCACGATCGTCTCCAGCTGCTCGACGGTCTGCATCCGGAACGAGGCCTGGGGCCGGATCCGGTTCCTCGTCGATACGGGTACCACGCCGGAGACTCCCACCAGAAGCAGGTTCTGCGAGCCCACGGTCTCCGTGATGGTGCTGTCCGCGGGAGCGGCGGGGTCGTCCTGGAGGTCCAGGCGGTAGATGGCCTCACCCTGGCTCCGCCAGATATCGGCGGCGTAAACCGACCAGGTCGACCGGCCGGAGCGCCAGCTGTACGAGGCGTCGCCGCGGAGCCGGTAGCCGGCCTGGTAGAGGTTCCGGCCGTCCAGCTGGTCCGTGTCGTAGTTGTGGACCGCCGCGCCGAGGGCCAGCCTCCCCGACTCACCGATGTTCCGGTCCGCTCCGGCCCGGATCCGGAACTCGTTTCCGGGCTGGTAGACCACCTCCTGCTGAGTGGTGGGCTCGTACTCCCGCGTGGCGCGATAGCTGATGGCGGCGCCCAGATTCCAGCTTCCGGCGCTGGTCGCGGCCGCGAACCCGGGCGTGAGCGCACCCCCCTGGCCCCACGTCGACTCCCGGAATCCCAGGAGGTCCGTGGACAGGACCGAGGCCACGACCGACTCCTCGGAGTTGAGGGTCTCCTTACCGGTGGGGAGGCTGACGCCCATGGTCACGACCCCCCAGGGGCCGACCCGGTAGCTGAACCGGACCCGCGTGTCGAGGAGGCCGTTGAGCTCGTAGGCGGTCCCGCCGCGCTCCACCTGTCCCAGGCCCCAGGCGCCATAGGCGTCGATCCGAAACTGTCCGTTCAAGAACTCGCCGGTGTAGGCCAGCGGGGTCAGGAGCAGGTTCGCCGCCTCGGCGCCCAGCTCCGGCGCGAGACTGTAGCCCTGGAACACGCCGCTGACCCCCACGATGTGGTCCCGGTCCTGCGCCTCGACGGGCGCCGCCAGGGCGAACGCGGCCGCGGAGAGCCCCAGGAGGGCCCGACCGGCCGGGCGGTTCATCCTAGGCATCCGGTCCGCCTCCGCGCGGCCCGCCCGGCTTCACCGGGATGCGGATCCGCGCGTTCGTCGGATTCGGAATCACCAGCTTGATCTGGGCCTTGGGGACGTTGGTTACGCCCTCGTTCCCGCTGGCCTCCTGCGTCGGGTCCCGCTCCCCTCCCTGTTTCTCACCACCGTCCGTTCCCCCGCCGGTGGTCGTGACCTCGGCGCCGGGGTTCGGTACGACGCTCTCGGTGAGGCTCGCCAGCAGCGGTGTCTCCGTGGGGATCTGGACTCCCGTGACCTCCGTGACCGCAGCCTGGGCCAGGTCATCCGTGCTCTGGGTGCTGGCTCGCTGGAGCTGATTCGCCTCGTCCAGCTTCTGAGCCGCCGAGACGAAGCCGGGGTCCAGGCTGTTGGCCTCCTGGAAGGCGGCCTGGGCCTCGGAGTAGTTCCCCTCGTCCAGGGCCTGGAGCCCTCGCCCGTAGGCGAGGAAACCGAGCACGTTGCGGGAGCGGTTGTTGTCGATGGCCTCCCGCTCGGCGGCGGTGATCTGCACGCCGAGAACGTCGAGCGTCTGGAACACCAGCTCCTTCTCCAGCTCGAAGATCTGATCGAGCTGGGACTGGTTGGAGAACTGGCCGCGGATCTGGCGCTGCTCGGTGAGGAGGACGCCCGCGTCGAAGCGGATATCGTTCTCGCCGACCGGCGTCAGCGCACCCTGAACCACGTTCTCGGCCCGCAGCATGCGGCCGGCCCGGGCTCCCGTGCCCTCCTCCGTGAACCCGGCCTCGGTCATGGCCATCTCGTCGAGGAGCGTCTGGACCCTGGTTCGCTCGAGGACGGTGACGCCTCCGGAGAGGGTCAGGTCGGTGATCATCATGTCCGAGAGGGCGAGGCCCAGGGGATCAAGGTCACCGTCGCCCGCCACGACGCGGAAGGGGAACACGGCCAGCGTACCGGACTCGGGGGGGGCCGTGCTGAGCTGGTCCTCCTGGGCGAGGGCCTGTCGGGCCTGGGTCTGGAGCTCCTGCTGGACCATGAGAGCCAGGCGGGCCTCCATCTCCTCCCGGAGCGGATCGAACCGGCCGAGTTCCACGTAGCGACCGTAGGCTTCGCGGGCACCCCCCCAGTCCTCGCGAGCTTCCCGCGTGAGGCCGAGGTAGAGGTGGTTCACGCTCTCTTCGGAACCCATGGAGATGGACTCGGTCAGCATCTCTTCGGCCGCGTCGTACTGCCCGGCCTTGTAGTAGGCCACTCCGAGCTGGGTACGGAGCAGGGGATCGGTATCGCCCGCGGCGAGGGAGGCCTCCAGTTCGGGGATCTGGTCCGGACTGGCATCGGGAAGACGCTTGGCGCAGGCCGAGAGTCCCCCGAGGAGGAGGAGAACGAGGGAGAGGCGGAGCGGATGTACGAGGGCCCGCATGTGGGTTCTCCGGGGGTCAGGACGCGAAGTCCCCGGCTAGGAGATCGCCGAGGACATGGATTCCGAGCGCGAAAATTTCCCTCGCATCCTACTTTTAGGATACATAAATTTAGGAGGTGGAACCTGCCCAGGCAAAGGAATTCTCAGGCCTGGCCGACCCCTGCACCGCCCCATCGCAGGGGTCTGACCCCCGGGTTGCTCGCCCATTATTGCGGAGGCCGAATGTCGCGGAACCGGACTCGTATTGTCTCTTGTCTCGCCGTCGCGGCCCTGTGCGCGGCACCGACCGTGCTGACCGCCCAGGACGATCTCCCCACCGTGGCCGTCCTGGATTTCACCGGGTTCATGATGACGGATGCGGGGAATTCCGCCCCCCTCGGGAAGGCGGTATCCAGCATGCTCATCACGGAGCTGTCCGATCGTGACGGGATGCGCGTGATCGAGCGCTATCGAATCCAGGACATCCTGTTGGAGCAGCGGCTCTCCCTCTCCGGTCGGGTCGAGGAGGAGACGGCGCAGGAGGTGGGTCAGATGGTGGGGGCCCAGTATGTGATTCACGGGCAGGTCACCGCGATCTCGGACCAGCTCCGCCTGGACGTTCGCGCTGTGGACGTCGAGACGTCCGAAGTGCTGGGCGCCGACAAGGTGTTCGGGCCCACCGCCGATCTCCTGACCATGGTGGTGGAGATCGCCGACCAGTTCTCGCGGAACCTCGAGCTCACTCCACCCTCCGGCAGGGTGGAGATGGAGCCGATCCCCGTCAGGGCCACCATCGAGTTCTCCCGCGGCGTGGATTACGAAGACAAGGACGATCCCGCCAAGGCCATGGAGCACTATCGGGCCGCGCTGGAGATCCATCCGGACTATGCCGCGGCTCGGCGGGCCCTGGAGCGACTGGAATCAGCTGGGAGTGACGCATGAGAGACGTTCTGACGGTTCATCCTGGCCGCATGCGCGCCGCGATTCCCGCGCTGGCCCTGGCGTTCCTGGTCGGCTCTCTGGCGAGTGTTCCGGAGCGGGCTTCCGCTCAGGAGATCGGGTTCTCCGAGGGCCTCCCGCGGACCCTGGTTTTCATCGCCGAGCGGGGGGACGGCGGGACGGCCGCACGGGACATGACCGCATTCCTGGTTGAGGCCGGATTCCCCGTCGTGGATCCTGCGCTGGCCCAGACCGCGGCCCAGAGGGCCCTCGTCGAGCAGGCCCTGGCGGGCGACGAGGTCGCGGCGACCAACCTGGGTCGCGACTTCGGCGCGCAGGTCCTGGTGATCGGCCGGGCCGACTGGGGAGCGAGACCGGATCCCGTGGACGGCACCCTCATCACCGCGACTTCCGAGGTCTCGGTGCGGGCTCTTCGCCTGGACAGGGGACTGGTCGTGGCCGCGGCCAGCGGCGACGCCCGGGACGTGGACGTCACCGAGCAGGCGGCCCGCGCAAAGGCCGTGGGCAAGGCCACCACGGACCTCCTGCAGACCACGGCGTTCGTGGGACAGCTCGTAAACGACTGGGAGGCGGCACCCTGGCAGGAGGCCATGTACTGGGTGCCCGATCCCGGTTCCGTCCCCTCGCGCATGGGTCAGGCGCAGACCGATGCGACCCCCGGCCTGGCCATTCTCCGGGCCGACGTGGCTCCGGCCACTGGCGGAACCACCCGGGGCCTGGGCGTGGTGAAAAAGGGCTCCCGCTCCTCGGACATCTTCAATCCGGTCCGCCTGGAGGGCGTGGTGGTGGGTGACGCCGTCGACGTGCAGGTGGAGGGCAAACCGGCCAACCTGGAGGTCCTGGATCCGGGTGAGGCCGAGCGCCTCGGCCTGGCCGGGATGCCGGCCCAGAAGTTCTGGGCCGAGACCATTCTGCCGCTGAGCCAGGACTCCATCTCCATCACCGCCACGGGCATCGACGGTTCGGTAGCCAGCACCGTGGCCGCTCCCCGCATCGACGAGCGCTGGGCCGTGGTCATCGGGGTGAGCCAGTACGAGTCCGAGGACATCCCGGACCTGGAGTTCGCCGAGGACGACGCCCAGGCGGTCTACGACTTCCTGACCAGCTCGGCCGCGGGCCCCTTCGACGAGGACCATGTCCTCTTCCTGAAGAACGAAGAGGCCACCGGCGCCGCCATGCGGGAGGCGCTGTTCGTCTTCCTGCAGGACGCCGATTGGGACGACCTGGTGATGATCTACTACGCGGGTCACGGGGCCCCGGACCCGAACCGTCCGGACAATCTGTACCTCCTGCCGTACGACAGTGATCTGGACGCCATGGCGGCTACCGCGTTCCCCATGTGGGACGTGAAGACGGCGCTGCGAAGGCAGATCTCGGCGGAGCGCGTGGTGGTCATCGCCGACGCGTGCCACTCCGCGGGAACCCAGGGCGACGGCACCTGGTCGGGGGAGGATTCGGACAACCCCATCAACGGCGGGTTCGCGGAACTGTTCACGCCGTCCCGGCGCCTGAGCATCACCGCCGCGGACACGAACGAGTTCTCCCTGGAGGACTCCCGCTGGGAGGGCCACGGAGTGTTCACCTACTTCCTCCTGGAGGCCCTCCGAGGGGATGGGGATATGAACGGTGACGGGATCGTCACCTTCAGCGAGGCCTACGACTACGTGGCCAACAGCGTCACTGCGGCCACGGAGGGCCGCCAGAATCCCCAGCGATCGGGATTCGGCGACGTACCGCTGGCCGTGGTGGGCGAGTCCGACTCCGAGGACGGGGCCGGCGGTCGCTGACCGAGCTGCACCTGAAAGGGCGCGGCGAAGGGCCCGGAGGCGTTCAGCCTCCGGGCCCTTCTTCGCAGACGACCCCCGGCGGGGCGGCCTCCTGATCGGCGGCTCCGGGCCGGGCCGCGGCCGCTAGAACTCCCTCCAGTCCTTCTCCAGGACCTTCTTGTATACCTCCGACTCCACGAACAGCCGGACCATCTCGGGGTCGAGCTGTCCGCCCTCGGCCTCCATCTGGAGGATCGAGAGGGCCCGCTCCACGGGCATGGCCCTCTTGTAGGGTCGGTCGGACGCCGTGAGCGCGTCGAAGATGTCCGCCACGGTCATCATCCGCGTCTCGACGGGGATGTCCTCGGCGGCCACGCCGTCGGGGTACCCGGTGCCGTCCAGTTTTTCGTGGTGCCCCCGGACGATTTCGTCGATCCGGGCCAGCTCGGGCGTCCAGGGGATCTCCTGCAGGAAGTTGTAGGAATGGACCACGTGGGACTGGATTTGCTTGATCTCGTCCTGGTCCAGGCTTCCCCTCCTGATCCGGAGATAGTGGAGTTCGTCCTCGGACATGAGCTTGAGCGTCTCCCCGTCCAGGTCTTCGACGGCGAAGTCCAGGATCTCGTCCAGGATCGCCGCGCCCTCCTCCGGAAGCACCCGGGGCTCGTTCGCGTCGCGCACCGCCTGTTCGAACGCCTCCAGCTTCTCCATCTCCGAGGCCAGTGCGGTGTCCAGGGCCTCGAACGCCTCGGCCCCGGCGGAGCCGTCCTCCACAAGGGCCAGGCGGTCCCGCTGGTGGGCCGCCCGCAGGGTGGTGCGGCACAGGTCGAAGCGGGCGATGAGGCGCTCCCACATCTCCGGGGGGAGTTTCTTCTGCTTCACGAGGACGGACTCCCGGACGCCGACCTTCCCGAAGTCGTGCAGCAGGCCCGCGTAGCGGAGTTGCTTCATCTCCTCGCGAGAGAACGAGACGTCGGCATAGGGGCCGTCGAGATGGGCGTGGACCACCTCGGCCAGCTCGCAGGTGAGCTCCGTCACCCGGACCGAATGCCCCGAGGTGGTGGGGTCCCGCTGGTCGATGGCGGTCACCGCGGCCTTGATGAACCCCTCGAACAGGTTCTCGATGGCCTGGTACAGCTGGCCGTTCTCGATTGAAATCGCAGCCTGCCCGGCAAGGGATTGAACCGTCTCGACCTGGGTCTCCTCGTAGGGCAGCACGAACTCGGTCGCGCTGGCCTCGTCCCGGATGGCGGCCTCCGGATCCCGCTTCCGGTTGATGAGCTGGAGTACGCCCACCACCCGGTCCTGGTGGTCGAGCATGGGGACGACGAGCTGGGACTTGGCCCGGTACCCGTGCTCCCGATCGAATCCGGCGTTGAACGAGAACGGACTTCCCGCGGGCAGGTCGTAGACGTCCTCCAGCACGAGAGGTTCACGGGTCGCGGCGGCGTACCCGGCGGTGGAGGACGTATCGATGGGCAGCCGGAAGTCCGGGTTCGGGAGGTCGGGCAGGGTGTCGTTCTGGGAGAGGCGGAACCGGAGCATCTCGGTCCCCGCGTCGTCCTCCTCCACCAGGTACAGGCTGCCTGCGTCGGACTGCGTGACCTTCCGGGCCTGGGTCAGGATCAGGGAGAGAAGCTGATCCGGATCCCGCTCGGACATGAGGGCCATCCCGATGGCGTTGAGCTCGCCGAGCTGGGCCCGGAGGCGCGCGGCCCGGCTGGCCGCCAGAAGAGCGCCGGAGTGGTCGAGTCCCGCCGTGAGGAGCCTCGCCTCTGCCTCGGCGCCACTGGCATCCTCGAGGCGCGCGAACAGCCGCCCGACACGGGTGGCGAGGCGCCCGGCAGTATCGCCGCAGCTGACCACCACCGCGTGAGAGGGCAGGGAGGCCAGGGCCTCGCCTTCGGGGTCCGCCTCGACGAGGCCCCGGGTGAGCACCACGAGGGTGGGCGCTTCCCGGACCTGGTCCGCCGCGAGTTGGTCCACATCCCTGCGGACGATGGACGGGGCCAGCCGGCTCAGCGGTGCCGGATCGGCGTCCAGGGCCGTGATGACCTCACGCGCGGGACCGGAATCGAGGGTCATCGCATCATCTTGTCTGCGGTGTCGAAGGCGGCCTCGGCTTCGGCTTCGCGACCGACCTGGACCAGCACCTCGCCCTTCAGGAGGTAGAAGTCGGCGGCCACGGCGTCGCTTCCCGACTCCACGGCCATGAGGGCGTCCAGCGTCTCGTAGAACAGGCCCATGTCGCGGTAGATGACCGCGGCCATGAAGGCCCCGTCGCCGTCGGGCGGGAGGCCGATGTCGGAGAGGATCTGGAGCTCGCCTTTCACCGCCTCCATGTCCTCGGTGCCCACCACGCTGAACCGCTGCTCACGGGTTGCCCGACCGCTACCCACCGGGCCCACGGTCCAGGCGTACTCGGCGCCCGGCTCCAGGGTCACGCCCTCGGTGGCCAGGTCCAGCATGGTGTCGCTCTCGACCTCGAACCGCATGGGCGTTCCGCCGTCCGCGTTCCGAAGCTGGACCCGGTACCCGCTGGCGCCGTCCACGGCATGCCAGGTCAGGGCCGGCTGGGTGGTGCCGATGGTCAGGCCGTTGCGGGGGGCGATGAGGACCGGCTCACCCGGGATCGGCCGGATCATCCCCTGCCGGTTCAGCTCGGTCCGGGTGTCGGCCGACGCCGCCTGGGCCAGGACCTCCACCGTCCGGGAGAACACCCCCGGGTTGCTGCCGTCCGCCGGGGCGGACAGCGTCACCGCATCGGTGATGACCTGGGTGGCGCCGGTGCGATGAACGACCACCACCTGCGCTCCCGATCCTGGAATGAGTTGATCCCCGGCACCCAGTCGGGCGCCCACCGCGGCGGTCTGACTCCCGCCGGCCGCGTCGACCCACTCGACGTCACCGGACACCTTCACGACAACTGCGAGGGGGCCTTCCTGGGGCACGGCGGCCGCCAGGGCCAGGACGGCCATCAGGGCGAGCGCAGCGCCAGCTTTCCGGATGTTCATTCTGTCCTCGCGTCTCTCTCCGTATGTGAACCTCTCACCCGCCGGGGCGGGCGGCTCCTCTCCTACTTGGTCGTTCTCCGTACCACGAAGTCCCAGTCCTCCGCCGGCGGGCTGGCCTGGAATTCCAGTGCCCGCTTCAGGTAGACCTTGCTCGGTCCGTCCGTGGGATCGGCCTGAAGGGCCGCCTCGAAGTAGCGCAGCGCCAGCTCCCAGTCGCGGTCCCGGAACGCCTTGAGCCCCGCGTCGTAGTGCTTCAGGGCCTGCGCCCGGTCCTCGGGAATGTCGACGCCCACCTCCTCCACCACCTCGTAGACCCGCACCGGGAGGGTCTTCCCCTTCACGGCCATCAGGTCCAGCTCCCTGAGCTGGTATTGCTCCTCGTACACCTGCTCCACCAGGTACTCCGAGACCATGGTGAGGGTGTCGTAGGTCTTGTTGGCCGGCTCGAGGCGCGCGGCCAGGTTCACCGGGTCGCCGATGGCCGAATAGTCGAAGCGGTCCTCGCCGCCCACGTTCCCGACCACCACCGTCCCGGTGTTCAGGCCGATCCGCACCACGAAGGGGTCGCTCTGCTTGCCCTCCGCGGCCCAGCGGGCGTTGAGTTCGTCCATCCTTCGCTGCATGCGGATGGCGCAGCGCAGCGCCCGGTCGGCGTGGTCGGGCTGGTCCTGGGGGGCGTTCCAGAACGCCATGATGGCGTCCCCGATGTACTTGTCGAGCGTCCCACCCTCGTCCATCACCAGCGCGGTCATCTCGGTGAGGTACTCGTTCAGGAGGGCGAGCAGCTCCTGCGGGTCCAGGCTCTCGCTCAGGTCCGTGAATCCGGCCAGATCGGAAAACAGGATGCTCAGCTCCCGCTTCTGGCCGCCGAGCTTGAGGGATTCGGGGTCCTCCGCGATCTCCGCCACCACATCCGGAGACACGTACTTGCCGAACGCTCCCCGGATGAACCGCTTCTCCCGGCCCTCCACCACGGCCACGTAGGCGGTGGCGCTCAGGTAGGCAACCACGATGGCCAGGACCGGCGAGATCATGGGGAGCCAGAGATACGGGCCGCCCCAGACGGCTCCGACCCCCGCGAAGGCCGCGAACGCCAGGGAGGCGTGCCCGAGCATGGTCAGGAGCATGACCCCGGCCCCCCAGGCGGTACCCCAGCGGAAGACCACTCCGGTCGTGATCAGAGCGTTGATGAGGATGACCAGGCCCAGGAGTCCCGCGCCCGACGTCCGGACGTACTCACCGTCGAGCATGTTCATGAGGGCGTTGGCGTGGACTTCCACTCCGAACGTCCATCCGTAGGTTGCCGCTCCTCCCTCGGCCACCAGCGAGGGGGGCAGCGGTGCGTCGTAGAACGGCGTCCTGAACTTGTCACTGTCGTGGAACCCGGTGCCCAGCAGGACGATCTTGTCCCGGAAGAATTCGGGCGAGAACAGGGCCACCGTGGCGGCGAACGAGGACGAGTAGGCCGGGAACGTGCCCGACACCCCTTCGGCGTCGGCCCATTCCGGGTTGGACCGGGGGCCGAGGAAGCGGATGGGAAAGCTGAGTCGGTCCACGGTGGACGGCTGGCCGGCGAGCCAGGCACCGGGGATTTCGCCGTACCGGGACGGCAGTCCCTCCAGGTCCAGCCGGCCGTCCACCCGTGCCTGTTCCATCAGGGCCTGAGGCGGCACGCCCATGCTGTGGCTGTAGAGGGCGAGCGCCAGACCGGGGACCATGTCCGTGGCACCGTCGCGGACGACCAGCGTGCCTTCCCGAACCACGTCGAAGGCCGTGGGGAGGTCCGCGGTTCCGACGCCGGCGGCCACCTCGGTGAAGTAGGGATGGGGCGGCCGGAGGACCCTGCCCTCCTCGCCCTCCACCGTCATGGCCGCCAGGACCACGTTCCCGGCCCGCTCCATGGCATCGCGCAACTGCTGGTCTCCCTCACCCAGGTTGGGGAAGGTCCGGTCCAGGTAGACGTCCAGCCCGATGGATCGCGCGCCGGCGCCGGCCAGGGCGTCGACCAGCTCGGCCAGGATCGCGCGTGGGTAGGGGGAGAAGTAGTCCCAGTCCATCACCGCGGTGGAGTCGAACAGGACGAGCACCACCGGGGATTCGCCGGCCTCGGCGCCCCGGAGGCTCTCCGCCGTGACCCGCTGCCGGTAGTCCAGGGTCAGGTACTCGACTCGCTCCAGCCCGGTGAGCCCGGCAATCGAGGGCTCGCTGGCCAGCAGTCCGATGGACAGCGCGGCCAGCACCGAAACCAGAAACGCGAGGAGTCGCTGTCCCTTCATGACGGCTCCCGCCCCGGAACCCCGGGGCGATCGTTACGGATGGATCTCGTAGACCACGGAGGCCGAGGTCCAGCCGGCCAGGGGAACCGCGTCGGCGGGGTCGTCGGTCCCACCGGCGGCTTTCCGCACCGCCTCGGCGATCCGATCCGCCAGGAGCAGCCCGCCGGACGTGAACTCTCCGTCCTGCGGCAGCTCCAGCGGCGCCTCCGTCAGGTACGCCCGCACCATCCCGCGACCCACCGGCTCCTGAACCACGATCTCGAAGTCCATTTCGGCGGAGGGGAAGACCACCTCCTGCCCCGCCTCCACGCGGAAGCTGGGCTCGAACGCGTTGGGGAAGAGCACGGTCACCGTGCCGTCGGTACCCAGGTCCACCAGCGTCAGGTAGCCGGCCCTCTCGGAGCGGGCGTGGAAGGTGACCATCTCACCGATCCCGAACGACCGCTTGCCGTCCTCCAGCCAGACCTCGAGGCCCGCTTCGGGGGACGGATTCTCGATCTCGCCCAGGCGCATGGCCGCGGCCTCTGCCCGGAGCGCGTCGGAGAGGTCGTCGAGCCAATCCTCACCGAGGGCGGCCGTGTGTCGTGCGGCGCCATCGGATCCAACGACTCGGACCTGGGTGCCGCGACGCCGGACCAGGACGTGCGCGAAGGCGTCCTCGTCGACGACGAGGATGATGTCCGACTCGGCCGCGAGTTCACCCCTCAGGCCGTCCCGCACCTCCTGTCCGACTCCGGTCAGTCCCACTCGGAGGCGGGCGGTGGGGAACACGAACTCCACCAGCCGGGCCTCGTCCCCGGCCCGGGCGCGACCGGAGATGACCTCGGCCGTGGCGCCGTCCCGCTGGGCGGAGGTGACCCGGAGTCGGGCGCCTCCGTCCGTCTCCAGGACCGAGCCCGTGCTGATGCCCTGGGCGAGCCCGGCCGACAGCTCGGCCCGCGAGCCGTCCACGGAGCGGAGGGGCACCCGGGCGCCCGATGTGCTGAAGGGCGCGCCGTCGGGGGAGAGAATCGGCCACATGGCCCGGGAGTTCTCCTCCGACATGTAGGGGTCCTGCTCGAACCGGTTCCGCTTGAGGGACTCGCGGACGCGGACGAACACGTCCTGCGTGGAGTCCTCCGGGTCGGCCCTCCAGAGCTCCTTCACGAGGAAGGTGGTGAAGGCGCCCCCGTGGAAGCCCTCAGTGCCGTCCTCGCCGGGAAAGTAGGCGTCCACGGCGGCCTGATAGGGCTGGGCCGCGGCCAGCTCGAGGATCTGCTCCCCGTCGCCGTCATAGGCCTTGGCATCCACCTGGCCGGGCAGGGCACGCCGGGACATCCCCTCGGGCCGGGGGAGATCGGAGACGTCGCGGGCCAGCTGCCGCGTCCGGGAGAAGGGGGTGACGTCCCGGGTCCCCGTGCCGCTGTTGCAGTTATCCAGCCAGACGTTCACCTGGGTCGGGATCGCGATGAGCCAGCTGTTCAACTCGTCGTCGGTGATGTCGAATTCGGCGGAAGAGGCCTGGGCGTCGGCGGGTGCCAGGGTCTCGTCGAGACCGTCATCCTCGTCCCCGTCCTCGTCCCACGTCTGAGAGCCGTGGCCGGCGAAATAGACCACGACGTTGTCCCCGGCCTGGGCGTTGGCCGGCAGCCACTCGGTGAGCGCAGTCTCGATGTTCGCCTTGGTGGCGTCATGGTTGAGGATCAGCCGGATGTTCTCCTCCGGGAATCCCCAGCGCGATACCAGAACGTTCCGGATGGCCTGGGCATCGTGTTCGGCTCCGGGCAGGTCCCCACCCACGGTGTCGTCGAAGTGGATGTAGTCGCTGATTCCGATGACCACCGCCCAGCTGGACGGGGCCCGTCTCTCCATCGGCCCGAAGGCCAGCATGGGAATGGTGAGCAGAAGTGCGATCAGTGCCGGATAGCGCTTCACTGGGGCCTCCTCAGATGAGGATCTCCGAGCCCTCGGAGGCCGCATCCACCTGGATGTCCAGGTTCCGCGAGGCGACCTCGGTGCGGAATTCGTCGACGATCTGATCCAGCTCCTCGTCGGACCGCTCGGGGGCATGATGAAAAAAGACCAGTCGCTTCACCCCCGCCTCCAGGGCGAGGTCGAGCGACTGGCGATACGTGGAGTGTCCCCAGCCCACGCGGTTGGGATACTCCTCGTCCGTGTACATGGCGTCGTGGAACAGGACGTCGGCGTTCCGGATGAACGCCTTGAGCCGCTTATGCCAGTCGGGACCCGTTCCGTACATCCCGCCTTCCAGCTCGTTGTCGGGGATGTAGCAGACCCGGCGTCCCTCCACGTCCAGGCGGTACCCCACCGTGAACGACGGATGCCGCACCCTCATGGCGGAAACCCGGATTCCTCCCACCTCGCGGGTTCCCTCGTTCAGTTCGTCGAAGTTGAGCGTGGCCGCCAGGGAGTAGAACGGCACCGGGAAGTAGATGGGACCCATCTGCCCGGCGAAGATGGTCCGGACATCCATGTTCTGCTGCTTGGGGCCGGTCACGTTGAGGCTGGCCGCCGGGTTGAAGAGCAGCGGGAAGAAGGGGATGCCCTGGATGTGATCCCAGTGGAAGTGTGTCAGGAACAGACGGATGTCCAATTCCGACGAAGACTTCAGCAGATCCCCGCCCAGAAGACGGATCCCAGTGCCGGCGTCCAGGATCACGCGTTCGTTTCCGGCCACGACCTCTATGCACGCGGTGTTCCCCCCGTAGCTGAGAGTGCTCTCCCCGGGTGTGGGGATGGAGCCGCGAACGCCCCAGCACCGGACGCAAACCTGGTGCGCCCCGGGGGCGGTAGTGGGCTGAGAGAGCCCTGCTGAGGAGTCTGGCGATGCGTCCAACGGGGTCTCCGGAAGCGAATGGACGGAGGGGTAGGGTCGCCCCGGAAGACTAACGCCCGAGGACCGGGAGCCGCGAGACTCGCGGACTACCTCCCCGCCCGGGCGTTGGCAGGCCGTCCAGAGGGAAATGAACCCTCCTTACAAAACTTCCCGCGGACGGGGCTGGAAACAAGGATCTTGTGTGTCGCCCGACACGGCTCGATGTGGCGTCCGAGTCTTGGTCGGACGGGCATTTCGGCCCTACATTCACGGTCCCCCTTCGACGCGGATGGAGGCGATTTTGTCCAACGAGGAAAGCAGCTGGTCGGAAGAGCAGATCATCCCCCTGCTCGGGAAGGTGTCGCTGTTCGAGGGTCTTCCCGACGAGGATCTGGGCAGGGTCTCGGGCATCGTGACCGGGACCTCGGCCGAGGCCGGTGAGGTCCTGTTCGAGGAGGGCGACGAAGGGGACAGTTTCTTCATCGTTTTCTCCGGCGCGGTCGAGATCGTGAAGCGGAAGCCCGGAGGGGAGGAGGAGAAGCTCGCGGTGCGCCGTGCCGGAGAGGGGTTTGGTGAGATGGCCCTCCTGAACGATGCGCCCCGGTCCGCCACGGCACGGGTGACCGAACCGACGCAGCTGCTCCGGGTGGAGCGGAGTCATTTCAGGGAGCTCCTGGGCGGCGACACGCTCGCCGGGCGGATGATGGAGACGCTCTCGAGGGCGCTTCGGGCCCTGGACGTGCGGTTTGCGGCACAGGCCCGCGCCCTCTCCCCCGAGGACACCGGGAAGGACGTGGGGAAGCTGATTCAGGCCTCCATCCTGCCGCGCTCGGTTCCCAAGATCTCGGGCGCCAGCGTCGCGGCGGGCACGGCGCTCAGCACCACGGGTGACGGCCGGACCGTCTGGCTCACACTGTCGCTCACGGGCGGCCGCACCGGATTCGGCGTTCTCCAGATCCAGGGGGACACGCAGGGGCTCCCGCCGGCCCATCACCTGGCAGTGGTGCGGGCGCTGTTGATGGAGGCGGCCCGGACCGCTCACACCCCTGGAGAGGTGCTGGCCCGGGTGAACGAAGGCCTCCTGGCGGGGGCGGGTCCCGGCGGTGCGGTGAACGTCGAACTGGCGCTGGCTGTGGTGGGCGATGGAAGGGTTGAATGGGCCTCGGCCGGCACGGTGGGCGGGGCCATGGTGAAACGGGACGGGTCCTTGCAGGAGATGCCGTCCCACGGTCCGCCTCTCGGTGTGCTGCCCGGATTCACCTACGGCGTGAAGTCGGTGGAACTGGCGGCCGGCGATCAGGTACTGGTGGTGTCCGGCGCCACGGGCGGTCTGCTCCGAGGCGCGGCCGATCTGGTGAGCCAGCGGAAGGACCGGGACGTGGGTGAGGTGGTCGGCCTCCTGCACCGGGCCATCCAGAAGGCCCATGACGACGAAGATTACGAGGTGTCCGCGGTTCTGATCCGCGGGAGCTGAGAGATACGAATGGCCGTAACTGAAAAGGACGTCCGGAACGCCCTGAAGGGCGTGAAGGACCCCGAACTGAACCTGGACCTGGTCGTCCTTGGGCTCGTCTACGAGATCGACGTGGACGGCGCGGACGTGCAGGCCAAAATCTCCCTCACGTCTCCCATGTGCCCCGTGGCCGGGGAGATCGTGGAGATGGCCCGTCAGGCCATCGCGGACGTGGATGGCGTGGAGAACGCCGAGGTCGAACTGACCTGGGATCCCCCGTGGACGCCGGACCGGATCGCTCCCCTGATCCGGTCGTCGCTGGGTCTGTAGCGAACAGGGCCGGGAACGGCCCCGCCGGCGTTGACGATCGGGCCCCCGGGCCCGTATCGTTTGGCCCCGGTTTAGAACGAGCGTTCGAACGAATTCGGATTTCCGTGGTATTCAGGGGCCGAAGCGAGCGCTGAAACCAACCCGAAGCAGAGAGTTTGCCCGTCATGGCAGAGATGACCGAAGCGCAGTTGCAGGCCGAGAACGACTTGAAGGAGAAGGTCCAGAACGGCTACATCGTGGAGTCGGTGGAGGAGATGACCGAGGGGTACAGAAAGTCCCTGGTCGTGCAGCTCACGGTGCAGGCCGACACCGAGCTCATGAGCGCCCCGGCCTACTGGAACGCTGCGCGGTACGCGCCCTCCACCAACACCCAGGTGAGCGCTCACGCCATCATCCAGGATGAGCTGGCGCACGCGAACATCGCCTACCGCCTCCTGGAGGACCTGGGTGAGTCGAAGGAGCAGCTCGTGTACGGCCGGCAGCCCCACGAGTTCAAGCACCCCTACGGCTTCGATCAGCCGCTGGACAACTGGGCCGAGCTGGTCGTGGCCACCGGCTTCTTCGATCGCGCCGGCATCACCCTCCTCACCGACGTGCACGAGAACACGTCCTACGGCCCCCTCAAGCGGGCTCTGGTGAAGGTGGGGATGGAGGAGACCTTCCACCTCCGCCACGGCGAGGTGTGGATGCGTCGGCTGTCCAGCGCCGGCGGCGAGGCCCGCGAGAAGGTCCAGCGCGCGGTGGACTGGATGTTCCCCATGACCATCG
Source organism: Gemmatimonadota bacterium (assembly GCA_039587435.1). GTDB lineage: Bacteria > Gemmatimonadota > Gemmatimonadetes > Longimicrobiales > Gaopeijiaceae > JBDHIJ01. Next base: position 37,615 of record JBDHIJ010000002.1, on the reverse strand, counting down.
AGTGGTTCGGGCTTCCCGACGACATGAAGCGTCACAGCGGTCAGCTGGACTACAAGCTCAAGGGGCTGACCAACGATCAGCTGCGGCAGGTCTGGATGGCGTCCACGGTGCCCCTCTGCGAGGAGCTGGGCCTGGAGTGCCCGGCGCACTGGGACGAGGAGAAGCAGGAGTACGTCCTGGAGTACCCCTTCCCCTGCGAATACGACGCCGAGGCCAAGCACTGGGACTTCGAGGGCGGAGAGATCTCCTGGGACCAGGTGTTCAAGCGGTGGAAGGCCCGCGGTCCCATGAACGAGTTCTACGTGGAGTCGGTGCAGCGGTCTCGCGGTCAGGTGGAAGGCTGGCTGGCCTGATGTACGACCCCTCCACCATCGCAGGGAGCGGCACGGTCCTCCCGGTCCTGGGCCCTGACGGGCGTCCCAGGGCGGACTCGGGGCTTCCGGTGGGCCTGGCTTCGCACAAGTCCGGCGGCCGGGATCTCTGGTCGCCCCCTCGGGAGGTGCCCGTCGAGGAGGCCGGGGACGCGCTCTGGGCCTGTCTGAACGAAGTCCTCGATCCCGAGATCCCCATCAGCCTCGTGGACCTGGGCCTCATCTACGGGGCCGAGATCGAGGACGGTGAGGTGCAGGTGGACCTGACCTTCACGGCCACCGCATGCCCCTGCATGGACTTCATCCGGGAGGACATCCGGGATCGCCTGGAGCAGGAGCCCTGGATCCGGAGCGTCCGAATCGAAGAAGTCTGGGATCCGCCGTGGTCCCGTGAGCGCATCACCGAGCGGGGCAGAGCCCTGCTCAAGGACATGGGGATGGGGGCCTGACCCCATCCCGGACGGGCGCGGATCCGCGATCCGGCCCCTTGGGAGACAATCGATGATGGAAGAGCGCGTGTACGACGTCTTCGCCCGGAAGGCCCGGGGGGATGACCTGAGCCACATCGGGTACGTGGACGCACCCGGCGACGAACTCGCCCGGGTCTATGCCTGGACCACCTATTCGGAGCAGAACTGGTTCGAGATGTGTGTGGTGCCCCGCACCGCCATCATTCCCGTGAACCGAACGGACGGCATCTGGGCCGCCAACGTGCCCGGAGGTGTGTCATGACCGACCTCAAGAAGCTGCCCGACCTGGCTCCCGAGGCCTCGGAGGCCCTGAGGAACGCGCTCCTGTCGCTTGCGGACTCCAAGCGCATGATGGGGATCCGCTACTCCGACTGGCTCCTCGGGGCGCCCTCGCTCGAGACCGGAATCGCCGCCTCCTCCATGACGCAGGACGAGTGGGGTCACTCCCGGCTGCTCTACGCCATGCTGAAGGTCTTCGGCGAGGACCCGGTGGCTCTCGAGCACGATCGGCCCGACGAGGCCTATGGCTCCCTGGCCGCCCTGGACGAGCCCTGGGACGACTGGGCCGGCCTCGTGGCCGCCATCACCATCGTGGACGAGGGGCTGACCGTATGCCTGGAAGGGCTGGCCAACGGGGCCTACGAGCCGGCCCGGAACCGGATCCCGAAGATGGTGGCCGAAGAAAAATTCCATTCGGCGATGGGACAGGCCTGGTACCGACGTCTCGCTCACGCCAGCGAGGAGGCCCAGGCCAGCCTGAAGTCGCACTCCGAGAGGATGCTCCCCTCGGTCCTGGCGCTGCTGGATCCGGGTGACGAGGCCGTGGCGGCCCTGGCCGGCGCGGGCCTGCAGGCGGAGGGCTCTGAGCTGCGTGCCCGCTTCGAGGCCCGCGTGGGCCCCGTCCTGGCCGAGGCAGGGATCGACGTCGGTTCGGTGGAGCCGGACACCGAAGGCTGGGATGCGGCCCGCCGCCGCGGAGCCGGATCGCCCGCACACGAGGCGGCGGAGCGGGCCCGGGGCGACCGGAATCGATCGCTCTTCGTGGAATGAGTCTGGTGCCGCCACCGGGAGCGCTCCCGGAACACCCGACCTGCCCGTTCTGTCAGCGGGACGAGACGGAGCTGTTCAACCCGTTCGGGAGTCAGCTGTCCGTCGCTACCTACTGGTGTACCCCCTGCCGCAGTCCGTTCGAGTTCTTCAAGTGGACCGAGGAGCCGAGTAAGGATGAGCCTTCACCGACGGTCTCCGAGGGGGGGCGCGACCGGTGAGCGACGGGACCGGCAGCCGCCTCGAGGAGTTCCGGTCGTTCCGGGAGCGCATGAACGAGCGGATCCTGGAGGCGGGCAACCTGGAGGTGAAGCGCTTCTTCGCCCTGGACAGCCGAGCCTACGAGGACGGCGCCCTGGACGTCCGGACCAAGGAGCTCATGGGGCTGGCTGCGTCCATGGTCCTGCGGTGCGACGACTGCATCGCGTACCACGTGATCCGGTGCAAGGAGGAAGGGGTCACCGACGAGGAACTGATGGAGGCCTTCAACGTGGGCCTCATCGTGGGGGGCTCGATCGTCATCCCCCACCTCAGGCGGGCGGTGGCCCTCGTGGACGAGCTGAACGAAGAGGAGGCCTAGGCCTCCAGGCTCACATCCGAGAGGAAGTCCCTGAGAGGGCTGGCCACGTGGATGGCCCGCTCGGCACAGGTCCGAATCCTCTCTTCGCTCCAGGGGCTCTCCCCCGTGACGTTCTCGAAGGCCCGGGCACCCACCTCCGTGTCCGACACCTGCGCCGCCGCCGAATAGTCGGTGTAGCGGGCGCTGACCCGCTGCTCGAAGATCGGGATCTGCGCTCTGGGGGTGCCGTTGTCCACCATGTCCTCGAACACGGCCCGGTGCATGGAATCCAGCGCCAGTCGGACGAGGTCCTGATTCTCGCTGCCCACGAAGGCCAGCTGGACGCCACGGGTGTGGGCCCACATCAGGAAGATCAGCATCTCCTCCGCGATCCGGTCTCCCGGGAGGTCATCGGGGTCGGGGCTGCCCAGCTCCGTGACGAGTTCGGCGGCGTCCCCGTCCGAAATGAAGTCCGAGAAGCTCTCCCACACGAGCTGAGCAAGGCTGTCGCCGAGCTCCTCGGCGGTCATGGAGCGGGGGCCCAGGATGTTGCTGGTGCCGTCGGCGAAGTCGGTGAACGTGCTCATGCGCGCGGTCCATTCTGCTGCTGCATCTTGTATCCCGGATTGAGATACCCCCAATTCCCCCTCGCCGGCCCCGGGTGTCAAGGAAGAAATGTCCGGGACCCGGCGGCGCTATCCGAGGGTAGGGGAGAGAGACGTAGCGGGCCCGGGGGCCCGACGCCCTCTTGACACCAGTTTCCGAACGCATCGCTGAATGGTCATGGTACGATCGCAATCCCGCTCCAACGCTCCGGGCCGCTGGCTCGTCCTGGGGTGGATCCTGATGTCGGCTGCCGCCTGCACGAGCCAGGCGGCGCTGCCGCCTGCCCGGCCGGTGGTGAACGCCCAGGGCGTCCGGCTGAACACGAGCCAGATCCGGATGGACTCGGCGGCGGCCTGGGTCACTCGGGAGATCACCAACATCGCCGAAGACCCGGCGTTCATGATCATCACCTCCCTGGTGAACGAGCCCACCTATCCGTGGGACTCGCTCGAGCTGACGATGAACGAAGCTCAGGACACCGCGGTGATCCACCTCGATGGACTCGGCCGGGATGCGACCACGGCGTACCAGCTGTACGCGCACCTCCACCTCATGCACCGGGTCGGCCGCATGGAGGAGTTCTATCCGGAGGCGGTGGAGCTCGAGGGATTCGAACTCGAACGGGCCATCCTCGCCCGTGTGGCCGAGGCCTGGCTCTACGGCCGGGCGATCCTCTCGACCATCCCGCATCCGGTCTGGGACGAGATCACGTACGCGGCCGAACTGGGGTACCTGGACCAGATGATCCTGGTGGCGCAGGCGGATCAGTTCCCCGAGGAGCGAGCCGCATGGGAGGAGGATTTCCCGTCTCAGCTGGACGCGTACGTGGAGTGGTTCGAGTCCAGCTTCGGTCGACCCCCGCCGGGGCTGAGGCCGACCGGGGACGGGGGTGAAGACGAGGTCAGGTCAGGGGACCCGAAAGCTCCCAGCTCCCGGTAAAGTGGGGTGGGTCGGCGTCTCCCCCGTCGGACGGCACCGCCTGCACGTCGATGCGCCCCGACCGGGCGAAGCGGGCATCCGTCGGCTTGCCGCCCATCATCGGATACCCCTTCAGGGTGACTTCCCGGCTCCGGCCGTCGGAGCACTCCAGCCGCATCCGTGTCCCCTTCAGGCTCTTGAGGGTGGGGGTGTCTCCGGACTGCAGGCGCAGGCGCATCAGCCATCCGCCGTGCGGGCCGGCCATGACGTCGAGCACCTTGAACACCACCGAAGCCGTCCTGGTCTGGGCCGTCATTGGTCGTCCTGGGTCTAGCGGTTGAGGGCCTCTGGCGTGGGTTCCGTCCCCGGGCCACACTTGGGAATTCCTGCGAAGTGCCCCGAACACTAGAAAGTCACCGAAGGGGCCGTCAACGGATGGCCTCCCCGCGCGAGACGCGTGGAGACCCCATCCTCGTACCCCGGTAGTCTCGTGAATCCGTCCGACTCCGAACCATCCTCCCCCGAAGCTGCACCCCAACGGGCCCCCGGAGACCCGTCCCCGCTCGAGATGACCCCGGAGGAGATGCGGGACCTCGGCCATCAGGTCGTGGACCTCATCGTCGAGCGCTGGACCACGCTCCGGGATGAGCGTCCCTGGCTCATGGCCTATCGGGAGGAACTGGAAGAGCGCCTTCGCGAACCGGCGCCGGAGCGTGGCTCCGACCCGCAGGCGGTCCTCCGCAGGGCGGTGGAGGACGTGCTCCCCTACGCGGCCCGTGTCGATCATCCCCGGTTCTTCGCATACATCCCCGGTGGTCCGTCATGGCCCTCGGTGCTGGCGGACCTGCTGACGGCCGGCTTCAACACCTTCCAGGGGACGTGGCTGGGGTCGTCGGGACCGAGCCAGGTGGAGCTGGTGGTCCTCGAGTGGTTCCGTGAGTGGCTCGACATGCCCGAGGGGTCCAGCGGGCTCTTCACCAGCGGAGGGTCGGCCGCCAACCTCATCGCGATGATCGCCGCCCGTGAGGCCTGCCCCGGTCGGGACCGCGGAGTCGTATACATCGGCGACCAGGGACACAGCTCGGTCCTCAAGGCCGCTCTTTCCGCCGGGATCCCCCGGGACCGGATCCGCACCCTGCGATCGGAGTCCGACTTTCGCATGACTCCCGAGAGCCTGGATCGAGCCATCCGGGAGGACCTCGCCGACGGTCGGGTTCCGATGGCGGTCTGTACCGCCGCCGGGGCCACCAACACGGCCGCCGTGGACCCGCTCCGCGACCTGGGCGATGTGGCGCGCGGGGCCGGTGCGTGGTTCCACGTCGACGCCGCGTACGGGGGGTTCGCGATCCTCGACCCCCGGGGCCGAGCGCCCTTCGACGGGATCGGAGCCGCGGACTCGGTGACCCTGGACCCTCACAAGTGGTTCTATCAGCCGTTCGAAACGGGGTGCCTCGTCGTCCGGGATCCGGAGACGCTCCGGCAGGCCTTTCGTGTGTCGCCGGAGTACCTCCAGGACACGGAGCTGGGCTCCAGCCAGGTGAACTTCGGGGATCGGGGCTTCCAGCTCAGCCGTCGATTCAGGGCCCTTCGGGTCTGGATGTCGGTCCAGATGCTGGGGATGGAGGCCTTCCGATCCACCATCGAGGAGTCGTTGGACATCGCCGATGCGGGTGCCGAGTTCATCCGCAGCTCCGACCGCCTGGAGTTCACCGCACCTCCGTCCCTGGGCGTCCTGTGCTTCCGGTTCCTTCCGGACTCGGTCACCGGCCCGGACGAGGTGGATGGGCTGAACGAGAGGATCCAGGAGGGCATCGTGGGAGACGGGGTGGCCATGATGTCGTCCACCCGTCTCGAGGGGCGCTACTCCCTGCGACTGGCGCCCATGAACTACCGGTCCACCCGACAGGACCTCCTGGAGACGCTGGAGGCCATCGTGGAGCGGGGAGAGATCCTGGACCGGGATCAACCGGCGGGCCGGGACGAGACCGCGGAGCCCGGGAGCTGATCCTGGACGAGGCCGCCGCCATGGATGGAGCCCGCCGGGCGAATCGCCTTGTCGTGGGCGGCGCCCTGGTCAGCATCGGGGTCGGGGTGGCCCTGGTCCTGTTCCAGGGCATCCCCCTCGGTCCGGCCCTCTGGCTGAGCCTGGTGATGATCGGTCTGCCCGTCGTGGCGATGGCCCAGCTGCTGGTGCTGGACGAGGAACTCCCCCCGCGAAAGGCCATCTACTCCGGCACCCTCGTCACCCTCATGGTCCTGGGAGCGCTCAGTCTGGGCGTGGGCCCCTGGTATCCGGGGTGGGACCGCATGGGCCTGACGGCAGCGTCCCCGGGGCCGGTCCTGGTGGAGGCCGGCGTTGTGACGCTGGTGGCCCTCGTCCTGGTATTCGCCGGACGGGGAGTGGAGCGGCTGCTGAACCTGCGGCAGACCGATCTCATGCGCCTGATCCTGCCGGCGGACCGGGGAGATCGGGCCTGGTTCGTGGCGGTCTCCTTCGCAGCCGGGATCGGTGAGGAACTGGCCTACCGGGGCTTCGCCATGGGGGCGCTCATCGCGATGGGCCTGTCACCGCTCGCGGCGCTGGTGTTCACCAGCGTGAGCTTTGCCCTGCTGCACGGATACCAGGGAGTTCTGGGCGCCCTCCGGGCCGGGACCCTGGGGCTGGTGCTGGGCTGGTCCGTCCTGCGCACCGGACTGCTCTGGCCGGCCATAGCGGCGCACGCGGGACTGGATCTGATCCTCGGGCTGTGGCTGGCCCGCTACCTGGTGGACCCGGACGAGGGTCCGGTCTCACCGAGCCCCGAGGTGGAGTAGATTAGGAGGCGGGCCCGGCCCCCACCCACCACCCTCCAAGCGGAACCTGGACCCACATGGACATCGACCTCGCCCTTCTGGCGGACGCCGCGACCATTGACTCGTCGGGGAAGCTCAATCTGCTGGGGATCTTCGATCGGATCGGGGCACGGAACTTCCCCCTGAAGTACGGTCGGATCTCGCTCGTTCTGCGCTTCAGCGCCGGGATCGCCGATGCCGGGGCCCACGAGGTGGTCCTCCAGCTGAAGGACCCCACCGGGGGACAGGTCCTCACCCTGAACGGGAACATCCAGCTGGGCGCCAGCCCGGCCGGCGCCGGAGGGGGACGGCTGCTGGTACCGCACATCCTGAACCTGGATGGCCTGGTCTTCCAGCACCCCGGCATCTACAGCTTCGAGGTCTCCCTCGACGGCGATCACGTGCTCTCCATTCCGCTGACGGTGACGCAGGTGACGGGACCCGGTGGCGCTCCGCCCGTCGGTCCGCCCACCGGTCCCGTGGCCCAGGCCTAGGAGCCCGATCACATGGCCGAGTCCCCGCCGACCCTGGACGCGCCCGCCCGCGCCGCCTCGATTCCAACGGTGGTCGGACTGACGATCTACCCCCTGAAGTCCGGCCAGGGGATCCCGGTGGACCGCGTGGCTCTCGATCGGTATGGCCCGGCCATGGACCGGCGGTGGATGCTGGTGGACGACCGGGGTGACTTCATGACCCAGCGGACCCACCCGCGGATGCACGCGCTGGAGGTCGAGCTGCTGGAGGACGGCATCTTCGTGTCGGCGGAGGGAAGCGGCGGGGTGCACGTTCCGAAGCTCCCGCCGGGTCACTCGGGCGAGGAGCAGTACGTCTCGCTCTGGGAGAAGGACATGGTGGCCCCGGTGGTACCCGGGGACTCGGCGGCCTGGTTCTCGGAGTTCATGGGAGAGGAATGCCGGGTCCTGTTCGTGCCCGACGACCGGGAGCGGAAGTCCGACCGGGAGTACATCGAACGGCGCGCGTTGAGCTTCGCCGACGGCTACCAGGTCCTGGTGGCGTCCCGGGCGTCGCTGGACGAACTGAACCGCAGGCTGGACTCCCCGGTGGAGATGCGACGGTTTCGCCCGAACGTCGTGGTGGACGGCTGCGGGCCCCACGAGGAGGACCTCTGGCGGGCGGTGGAGATCGGCGGCCTGCGGTACCGGGGAGTGAAGCCCTGCCCCCGGTGCGTGCTCGTCACGGTGGACCCGGATACGGGTGAAAAGGGCCCCGAGCCCCTTCGCACCCTGACCGGCTATCGGCGCCAGGACGGGTACGCCTGGTTCGGAACCAACCTGGTCCACGAGGGTGAGGGATTCCTTGCGGTGGGCGACACCGTGGCGGTTCTGGAGGTGGGGCCGCCACCGGTCGGTCCGGCCGGAGTGGTTGCCGAAACAACTCCTCCTGCTGAAGAGTAGATAGAGGGGAGACCTCCTCACATCGACGGCAAAGGGAAGTGCTCCGTGATCATCCGGTGCAACTACGAAGAGATCCAGGCGGTTCGAGCCGGCACCGAGGCGTTCCTGTCTCAGGACGCCGAGGGCTCGTGTGCCGTCGTGGCTCCTCCCGCCGTCCGGGACGAGGTGGAGCGTCTCCTTCCCGCGGTGCTGGGCGAGGTGTCGGTTACCACGCTTCAGGACCAGAGAGCTCTCCAGCGCGCCCTCGAGGCGGTGGTGGAGTGCCTTCGGGCCGAGATGGCCTCGGCGGTGGGTCAGACCCACCCGGCCCACGAGTATGCCGTGGCGGCGTACTTCGACTACGCCCACGCCCTGGTGGTCCTCCAGAAGGTGACCGACCTGGGCGACGAGATGGAGGCCCTCATCGAGGTCCTCACCGGTCGCGATCCCAGCTCGGAGATCGCTGCGTCCTTCCAGTTCCCGGAGTGACGCTCCGCCGTCCTCCCCCATGAGCGATTCCCGCATCGAAGCCCTCCGGGCCCTCCTCGAAAAGCGGCCTGACGACCCCCGGATGCGGTTCGGGCTGGCCCTCGAGTACCTCAACTCAGGACTCCTGGACGACGGCGTCCGGGAACTTCGCACCTACCTCGCGGACTCTGTAGACGAAGGGAATGCCTGGGGTCGCCTCGGAGAGGCGCTGGCGACGCTCGGTCGCACCGACGAGGCCCGGGAGGCCTACCGCGCCGGGATCGAGGCCGCGACGAGGCACGGGCATCCCACCATGGCTGAGGAGTTCGAGGAGGCGCTGGCCGACCTCGAGTCCTGAACCCGGGATTCACGGAGGGAGCGGTGAGCGACACATCCACCCAGGGCGGGCGGAGGCATTCGGCCGATTTCGAGACCGAAGCCCTCCCGCACATGGATGCGGTGTACCGGTTCGCCCTCCGACTGGCCAGCGCTCCCGACGCGGCCGAGGACCTGGTGCAGGAGACCTACTTCCGGGCCTATCGGGCCTGGGACCAGTACACCCCCGGAACCCGCTGCAAGAGCTGGCTCTTCACGATCTGCCGGAACGTCTATCTCCGACAGCGCGAGCGCAGTCAGCGCCACGACGAGATCGTGGCCCGCGAAGCCGGTGAGGACCCCAGAGCCGCGTCCCGAGACGCGCCCACCTGGGTGTCGAGCCTGGGTCGGGATCCGGAGAAGTCCTTCTTCGACTCGTTCGTGGACCGCGAGATCCTGGAGGCCATCGATGGTCTGCAGGAGGAGTACCGGGAGGCCGTGGTGCTCTCGGACGTGGAAGGGCTCCCCTACCAGGAGGTCGCGGATCTCCTGGGCGTCCCGGTCGGGACCGTGAAGAGTCGTCTGTTCCGGGGTCGGCGACAGCTTCAGCAGAAACTCTACGAATACGCTACGACGATGGGATACATCCCCGCGGCCGGCGGGGAGGGCTGACGAACGATGCTTGATCGACTGAAGAGACTGCTCGGACTCGGGGCTCCGATGGCCGAGGAGGGTCCCCGCATGATCCCCTGCGAGGAGGCCATGGAGAAGCTCTACGAGTACCTGGACGGCGAGCTGCCGGACCTGGAGGCGGACGAGGTGGCCCGCCACTTCGAGATCTGCGTCAACTGCTACCCGCAGCTCGCCTTCGAGAAGGCGTTCCTCGATGCCCTCCACCAGGCCCGGGAGGGCACCCGTGCGCCGGAGCCGCTCCGCGGCCGGGTGCTGGAACTGCTGGAGCAGGAGGGGTTCACCCCCTCCACCGGAGGCTGATCCGGTCTCCGTCCCGGATCCCCGCTTGCATGGCGCGGGACGAAGCTAGAGGATAGAGCGACCGCCGCAGTCTTCGGGCGGGCGTGACGGCCTCGACCCTCGCACGCTAGGCCCCCGCACCCTCGCTCCCACCGACATGTGCTGGTCCTCCTGCCCCTTCCGCCGCTTCGGCGGGAGCGGCCGTACAGCTACGTCCAAGCCAGATCAGGAGCCTCGATGGCCATGGCTCAGAAGCGGGAGCGAATCGTCCCGCGCCTGATCGAGGAGGAGATCCGGGACTCCTTCCTCGACTACTCCATGAGCGTGATCGTGCAGCGCGCTCTCCCCGACGTCCGGGACGGCCTGAAGCCGGTCCATCGCAGGATCCTCTTCGCCATGCACGAGCTCGGTCTGATGCCGGACCGGGGCTACAAGAAGTCCGCCACGGTCGTCGGCGACGTGCTGGGTAAGTATCACCCCCACGGGGACTCGGCCGTCTACGACGCGCTGGTCCGCATGGTCCAGGACTTCTCGCTCCGCTACCCCCTCGTGGACGGCCAGGGGAACTTCGGCTCCATCGACGGTGATTCGGCCGCCGCCTACCGCTACACCGAGGCGCGGTTGGAGGCCGTGTCCCGGGAGATCCTCCGGGACATCGAGAAGGAGACGGTGGACTGGGCTCCCAATTTCGACGGCCGGCTGGACGAACCCACGGTCCTGCCCACCGTGCTCCCGAACCTGCTCGTCAACGGGAGCAGCGGGATCGCCGTGGGGATGAGCACGAACGTCCCCCCCCACAACCTCACCGAGGTGGCCTCCGCCATCCGGGTCCTGGTGAACGACCCGGAGTGCACCGTCGAGGATCTCAAGCGGGAGATCCCCGGGCCCGACTTCCCCACGGGCGGGTTCATCGTGGGGCGGGACGGTATCGACAGCATGTACGAGACCGGCCGGGGCCGGGTGGTCATGCGCGGGCGTGTGATCCGGGAAAGCCTGCGAGGGGGGAAGCAGAACCTCGTGGTGGTGGAGCTGCCCTACACCGTTTCCAAGTCACGCCTCATCCGCCAGATCGCCGACCTCTCGCGGAAGGGAAGCATCCCGGATGTGGCCGACCTGCGCGACGAGTCCGATCGCGACGGGATCCGGCTGGTCGTGGAGCTCAAGCGTGGCGCCGATGCCGGGGCCATTCTGCGGACGCTCTACAGGAAGACGGCCCTGCAGGCCACGTTCGGTGCCATCCTGCTCGCCCTTCACCGGGGGCAGCCGAAGGAGTTCGACCTCAAGGGTCTCCTGTCCGCGTACCGGGATCACCGCCTGGACGTCATCGTTCGGAGAGCCCGCCACGACCTGGAGAAGGCGGAGGCCGACCGGCACGTCACCCAGGGGCTGCTGGTGGCGCTGGACAACATCGACGAGGTCATCGCCGTCATCCGGTCCTCGCGCGATCGACCCGAGGCCTCCACGCGGCTCCAGGACACGTTCGGGCTCTCGGAGGTCCAGGCCGACGCCATCCTCAACATGCGGCTGGCCAAACTCACCTCGCTGGAGCACGACCAGCTGCGGGTGCGGCTCCGAGAGCTGGAGGAGATCATCGCCGATCTCCGGGACATCCTGGGCAGCGAGGATCGTCGCCTGGACGTCCTGCTGGAGGAGCTGGGCGCGCTGGTGGAGCAGTTCGGTGACGAGCGGCGGACCGAGATCCTCACCGATGAGGAGGAGTCGGAGCAGGCGATCGAGGGCACCGTGGCGGACGAGGACGTCGTGGTGACCGTCAGCCACGAAGGGTTCGTGAAGCGCATGCCGGTCCATCTCTACCGTCGCCGGGTCAACAGCGGGAAGGCCCTGGCCGGCATGGACAAGTACGAGGAGGACTTCCTGGAGCGGATCTTCGTGGCCCGGACCCAGGGCTACGTCCTCTGCTTCACCGAGGGCGGGCACTGCCACTTCCTCAACGTGCTGGACATTCCGGAGAGCGGGCGGGCCTCCCGGGGCCAGTCGGTCTACGGCCTGGTGGGATCGGACCGGTCCGACCGGATCGTGGCTCTCGTGCCCGTGGACGACTTCGACGCGGACCGGGTCGTGGTCTTCGTCTCCGATGGCGGTCTAGTGAAGCGAACCCACATCTCGGAGTTCTCGAACCCCAGGGCCGGGGGCATCATTGCCGCCGGGGTGAAGGGTGGTGAGCGGATCGCGGACGCCGTCCTCTCCGACGGGAACGCCGAGGTGATCCTCATGACCTCGGGCGGCCGGGCCATCCGGTTCGCCGAGAACGAGGTGAGCGTCATGGGTCGGACGGCCCGGGGCGTGAAGGGCGTGGACCTGAAGGGGGGCCAGACCGTCGTGGGGGTGGTCCTGGTGCGGCGCGAGGCGGGAATCCTGACGGTGACCGACCGGGCCTTCGGAAAGAGAACGCCCATCGGTGACTTCCCGCGTCAGAAGAGGGGCGGGCAGGGGACCATGGCCCTCCCGTCGTCGGGTGACGCGGGGTCGCTGGTGTGCGGCCTGGAAGTCCAGCCCGGAGACGCGGTGATGGTGGTTACCGCCGGAGGGCTGGTGACTCGCCTGGAGGCCGACGACATCCCGGAGCAGGGTCGCAGGACGGCGGGCAGCAAGCTCTTCAAGCTGGCCGCGGGCGATCGCATCGTGGAGGTCACTCGGGCCCCCGGAGAGCGGTCGCAACGGGCCGAGACCGGGACCAACGGGATGAACGGGTCAGGCGGAACGAATGGAGCCGCCCGGTCCAACGGAGCCGGTCCGAGCGAGTCGGACGGGGAGACGGCGACCCCCCTCCCCACCGGTGAAGGCGAGGACGGGGGCCTGGGCGACGAACGCCAGATGGACCTGCTGGGCGACGACTAGGGGGGCGGTCCGGTATCCCGGACCGCCCCCCCGTACGCCCCTCCCGGGTCGCCTGAACCGCCGTGCGGTCAGCGCTGCCCGAGGGTCACCATCACGGTGATCCGCTCCCCGTCCCGGAGGACCACCAGCTCCACCTCGTCTCCGGGCGCGTGGTCCCGGAGCGCGTAGGTGTAGGCGTAGAGATCGCCGATTTCGGTGCCGTTCCACTCCACCACGACGTCACCCGCCTGGAGGCCCCCGTCCTCGGCGGGGCTCCCCTCGCGGACCCCGGTCAGGCGGACGCCACCCTCGGTGAAGCCCATGTCGGGGATGCTTCCCAGGTAGGGGCCGTATCCGGACGAACGGGACGGAGCCGCTCCGGGATCGCTCGACGCAGCGGCCTGAGGGGCCGCGACGGCACCGCCGTGCGGGTTCGGGGCGCTGGTGACCACCGTCATGGCCACGGCCGGGTGCCCCGAGGTGCCTCCGAGCTGGGTGCTCAGATCGGTGACCATCTCGGCCACCCGGATCAGGCCGTCGTCGTTGATCAGGTCCCAGTCGTCCTCGGGACGATGGTACTCGCTGTGGGTGTTCGTGAAGAAGTGCAGGACCGGGATTCCGGCGCCGTAGAACGCGGCGTGGTCCGAAGGACCGTAGCCGTCGGGGTTCAGGGCCGTGGAGAACGGCCGGCTCAGGCCCGCGTTGGCCTCCATGACCATGTCCTCCCACTCCTCCGCGGTGCCCAGGCCGAAGATGGTGAGGCGGTTTTCGCTGAGACGCCCGACCATGTCCATGTTGATCATGGCCACGCTCTCGTCGATCGGGAGCAGCGGATCGTTGACGTACGCGGATGCGCCCAGGAGGCCCTTTTCCTCGCCGGAGAAGGCGAGGAAGAGGATCGACCGGTCGTACGGGCCCGCGTCGGCCATTCTGCGGGCCACCTCCATCAGGGCGGCCGTACCGCTGGCGTTGTCGTCCGCCCCGTTGTGGATCTCGCGGCTGTCGGGGGCCAGTGACCCCTCGCCGCCGAAGCCCAGGTGGTCGAAGTGGGCACCGACGATGACGACCTCGTCGGCGGACATCGGGTTGGATCCCGGGATGACGGCCACGACGTTCCGGGCCTCCACCATGCGGGGCTCGACCTGGGTCATGAGGGCCGCGTCGTCACCGCTCTGCGCGGCGGACCGGATGGCCTCCGCGTCCGGGCCGGAGTAGGCCGCCACCGGAATGGATACGGCAGGCCGGGTCTCGGACCAGGCTTCGGGGAGTTCGGCACCCTCGGGAAGCAGCACCACCAGACCGGCTGCGCCCCTGCCCGCGGCAATGGTGGCCTTGAAGTGCGGGTCGGCCCTCATGCTGCCGCCGTGAGTGGCGTCCGGATCGCCGTCCTCCACCACCACGACCTTGCCGGACAGGTCCAGCCGGGCGAACCGATCCTCGCCCTCCTCGGCGCCGGGGCGGGTGAGCCCGTAGTCCCCGTAGACCATGGCGGCCGACGCCATCCCGGTACCGCTGAAACCGTAGGGGGCCCACGTCTTGCCCAGATCCAGGTCCTTGTCGAGAATCTTTAGGCCGTTGTGGCTACCGAGCTGGGATCCGCCCCGGACCTGGAAGGCCTGGAAGAAGCTTCCGTCCGGCCCGGCACCCTCCAGACCGTAGGATGCGAAGCGGTCGGCGATGTAATCGCCGGCGCACCGCGCGCCCCAGCTCCCCACTTCCCGGCCCTCCAGGGCGTCGTCGGCGAGGTAGCGAACGTGCGCCATGGGTTCGCCCGTCGTACCGATGATGGAGCCCGGGTCCGGGCAGGAGCGGTCGTCCTGTCCGGCGAGGGCGCCGGGGAGGAACAGGAGGGTTGCGAAGGCTGCCCCGAGGGACGTCCGCGTGGAGCGGAGTCCGGGGGCTCGGCGGGAAATGAACATGGAAATCATGCCTGTATCACTCGGAGATATCAGTTGATGAACGCGCGCGCTGTACGACTTGCCATCCCGATGCTGCTTCTGGCGGTATCCGCACCGGCCCTTACGGCCCAGGGTTCCGACGATCTGCGCGATCCCCGCGAGGTTCACCTCCGGAACATCCGGCAGCTCACCTTCGATGGGCAGAACGCAGAGGCCTACTGGGCCTTCGATGGTACCAAACTGGTCTTCCAGCGTACACCCGCGGAGGGTGGCTGCGACCAGATCTTCATCATGGACCCGGAGACCGGGGACATCCAGGAGGTTAGCACCGGCAAGGGGCGTACCACCTGCTCCTACTTCTATCCGTCGGGTGACAAGATCATCTACGCCTCGACCCATCACTGGATGGAATCCTGCCCGGCGGAGCCCGACATGTCCCGGGGCTACGTATGGCCGCTCTACCCCACGTTCGACCTGTTCGTTTCGGATGCCGACGGCTCGAACCTGACCCAGATCACCACCGAGTTCGGATACGATGCGGAGGCCACCGTCTCCCCCACCGGGGACCGGGTCGTCTTCACCTCGGTCCGGGACGGTGACCTGGAGCTGTACACCATGAACCTGGACGGCTCGGACGTACGCCGGGTCACGGACCGGCTCGGCTACGACGGCGGCGCGTTCTTCTCGCCCGACGGCAAGAAGCTGCTCTGGCGGGCCCACTACCCGGAGACCGAGCGGGAGATCTCGGACTACAAGAGCCTGCTGGGAATGGGCATGATCCGCCCCTCCGCTCTGGAGGTGTACATCGCCGACGCCGACGGCTCCAACCAGGTCCAGGTCACGGATAACGGGGCGGCCAACTTCGCGCCCTACTGGCATCCGAGCATGGAGAAGATCGTCTACTCGTCCAACGACGGAGATCCGTCCGGCCGGGAGTTCGAGATCTTCATGGTGAACGTGGACGGGTCGGGCCACACCCAGATCACCTTCTCGCCGGAGTTCGACGGGTTCCCCGTGTTTAGCCCGGACGGGCGGTACCTGGTGTTCGCGTCGAACCGCAACGGCGCCGAGCAGGGCGACACGAACATCTTCATCGCCGAGTGGGTCGACCAGCCCTGAGGTGCTGACGCAGTGATGAGTACCCGGGGACGCCGCACGGTGGGCGCACCGGGCCGTTGAACCGGAACCGGGGAGGACGACGATGAGGACCGGGATGAAGATCGGGATGAGGATGAAGGCCACGATGCTCCGTCTCGGGTGGTCCGCCGGACTGCTCGCGGCGGCCGCGGCAGCGTTTCCGGCCGCAGGTTCGGCCCAGGAGTCACCCGGGATGCTGGTGTCCGGTGACTGGCTGGCGGAGAACCTGGAACGCCCGGATGTGGCGATCCTCCACCTGGCGAACGACGAGGACGGATTCCGGGAGGGGCACATCCCCGGTGCCCGCCTCCTTCGCTACGACGACCTGGCCTGGGACGGGGAGCAGGGCTGGCGCGCGGAGCTGCGCGAGCCCTCCCGGATCCAGGAGGCGCTTCGCGGTGCCGGCGTGGACGAGGGGGATTTCATCGTCGTCTACTCCCCCAGCGCCCTGGGCGCGGCCCGAGCCTGGATGACGCTGGACGTCATGGGCCTCGGGGACCGGCTCGGGCTCCTCGACGGTGGGTTCGGGGGCTGGCGGGAGGACGGGCACCCCGTGTCGACGGAGCCCTCGCCCGAGGTGTCGCGGGGGACCGTGACCCTGAGTCCCCGGGACGACGTGATCGTGTCGGCCGACTGGATCCTGGAGCGGCTGGACGATCCCTCCCTGGCCCTGGTGGACGCACGGCCGGACGACGAGTACACCGGTGAGGACGGCGGAATGGGGGGCATGGCCAACCCGGGTCACATCCCGGGTGCCCACCATCTCTACTGGGAGGAACTGGTGGAGAGCCGCCAGGTCCCGCGCCTGCACGACCGGGAGACGCTGGCCCGCCTGTACCGAGAGGCCGGAGCCGATCTGGACGACACCGTCGTCACGTACTGCATGATCGGACTCCGGGCGAGCATGACCTATTTCACGGCCCGGTACCTGGGTTACGACGCGAAATTCTATGACGGGTCGTGGCACGACTGGGGCACCCGGGACGACCTGCCCACCGTCACGGGGCGGGATCCCCGGTAGGCCGTTCGGGCGTGGCCCGGACTGGAACGAGACGCTGAGGGAGACGACATGAGGACGACCAAGTCTTGGCTGGCCTGGACCCTGATCCTGGCCGTGACCGGAGTGACCCTGCCCGCTCCGGCGCCGGCGCAGGAGGTGGGTGCGGCCCCCGGAATGCTGGTCGGTACCGCCTGGCTCGCGGAGAACCTCGGGCAGCCCGGGGTCGTGCCGGTCCACATCGAGAACTCCGGCGGCCCGTTCGACGAGGGCCACATCGCCGGGGCCCGGGTCCTCTCCCGGGAGGACCTGACCTGGGCCGGGGACCCGGAGTGGGGATCGCAGCTCCGGAGTCCCGAGGAGATTCGGGAGGCCCTGGAGGCCGCCGGGATCCGGGACGGCGACCACCTGGTGATCTACTCGGCCAGCGCCATCTGGGCGGCCCGGGCCTGGGTAACCCTGGACGTCATGGGCTGGGAAACGGTCTCCCTGCTGGACGGCGGTCTGGGGGCGTGGAAGGAGGAGGGGCGGCCCCTGTCCGAGGGCGAACCGCCCTCGGTGCCCCGGGGGACCGTGACGCTGGCCTCGAGAGAGGATGCGGTGGTCCCCGCCGAGTGGATCCTGGAGCGGCTGGACAGCGAGTCCCTGGCCGTGGTGGATGCCCGCACCCCGGAGGAATTTTCGGGCGAGACCGTGGAAGTGGACGAGCGGCCCCGGGGTGGTCACGTGCCCGGGGCGGGCCTCCTCCCGTGGGAGGACCTGGTTGACGGGCGGGAGGTGTATCGGCTGAAGGACCGGGAGACGCTGGAGCGCCTGTTCCGCGAGGCGGGGGCTGGGGTGGATGACAGCGTCGTCACCTACTGCAGGAGCGGCGTCCGGGCCAGCATGATCTACTTCGTGGCTCGCCTCCTGGGCTACGATACCCGCCTCTACGACGGGTCGTGGAACGAGTGGGGAAGCCGGGACGATCTGCCCGTCGCCACGGGGGCGGAGCCCCGGTAGCCGATGGGGGCGAGGGCTGCCCCGAAGATCCCGTCGGAACGAACGAAGGGGGCGGCCCGAGCGGGACGCCCCCTTGGCGTTGGACGGGTTCCGGCGGTCGGAGCGGGCCGTACGGCCCGTCAGATCCGCTGGTTGTCCGCCCGCCAGCTCTGTACGGCCTGCTTCACGCCCTTCCGGTCCTCGAACTCCCCGTTGAGCACGCGTCGGGTGAGGTCCTCCAGCTCGGCGTCCGGGGCGAACCGCAGCCCGATGATGAACTCGGTGTCGATCTCCTCGATCCGACCGCGCAGATCATCGGGAAGCACGCGGGCCATGCGGAGCCGCTCCTCCATCCGGATCACCCGGTCCTGTACTCCCAGGGCGAAGACCCGGGCCCAGAACATCACCATGATCACCGAGAACGCGAACAGGGCCTCGAACAGCCGGTCGACGCTGAAGTCGGTGACGAGACGGTAGCTGAACCAGAGGAAGCAGACCGCCAGGATCCCGAACGTCACGAAGTGGTAGAGCGGGACCAGCTTGGCGTGGTTGTCGAAGCTCTGGGGGGCGTCGGCCATGGGGCCTCCTGGTTGGGATGAGGGGCCCCGGCCGGTGGCGCTGGCGCGCTCAGGGCAGGTGCCGCAGTGGAGCCAATATGTGGAGGAACTCGCTCAGAATGCGATGGGTGAGTCCCCAGACCACCCGATCGTTCAGGACGAAGGCCGGGAACTCCTTCTGGATGTACCCCAGGTCGATGGGCACCGTGCGGTTCGTCTCCGGGTCCGTGAGGCTCTCCAGCGGAGCCCACACGACCTCCTCCACCTCCCGGGTGCTCAGTTGGAGAGAGCCGGCGTCCCGAATCGCGAAGACGTGCGGGATGATCCGCAGGGGAGGGAGTCGGGGGTTGCCGGGAACCAAGTCGGAGAGCTTGCCCAGGTACCGGCCGCGGGAGTTCAGGTCCAGCCCGATTTCCTCCACTGTCTCGCGGACGGCGGTGCCGATGCTGTCGGGGTCCTCGGGATCGCGCCTGCCGCCGGGCAGAGCCATGTGGCCCGACCAGGGATCGCCCTCCATCTCCGCCCGACGGATGAGGAGGAGGTCGACGGGGGCTCCCGCCCGGAGGATCAGCGCGACGGCGGCCTCCTTGATCTCGCGCGGGTCATCGACCCGGGAAGCCAGCGGGTGGGCGGCCAGCGCCTCCTCAAGCTCGTGGAACCACGGCTCCCTGGGCAGGCTCTCCGGGGTCACGGTCTCGGTCAGACCCCGATCGCGTCCGCACCCCAGATGAGCTTGTGCAGCTGCATCTGGAATCGCGCCGGGAGTCGATCCTCCAGGATCCACAAAGAGAGCTCCTCCAGGTCCACGGCTCCGTGGACGGGGGAGATGAGCAGGGCGTTCAGTTCCCCGGCCCTCACCCGGGTGTCCAGGCCGCGATCCCGGATCACGTCCCGGGTCCACTCGTAGTCGGCACGATCGGCAACCACGAACTTCACCTCGTCCCGGGCGGTCAGGTGGTCCAGGTTTTCCCAGAGGTTCCGGGCCTCCTCGCCCGACCCGGGGCACTTCAGGTCCATGATCTTGTGGACCCGCGGATCCAGCGCCGAGACGTCGAAGGCGCCCGAGGTCTCCACCAGGACGGTGAACCCCTCCTCGAGCAGCCGGTCCGTGAGCGGAAAGGCGTTGGGATGCGCGAGGGGTTCGCCCCCGGTCACCTCCACCAGTGGGGTGTCGACCTCCCGCACGGCCCGGACGATCTCGTCCAGGGTCATGCGCTCCCCGCCGTGGAACGCGTACTCGGTGTCGCACCACACGCATCGGAGGGGGCAGCCGGTGATCCGCACGAAGGTGCACGGCAGGCCGGCCCAGGTGGATTCCCCCTGGATCGAGTGGAAGATCTCGGTGATCCGGAGAAACGGCTCAGGGGCGCGGTCGCGCTCTGCGCCGCCCGGGCCCGGGGTGGCGGAACCGGGGGCGCCGGGCCGCTTGGGGTCGGGGGGCGCGGTCACTCGCCCCTGCCGTTCCTTCCGCCGCCGGGCCAGAGGAACCCGAGGGGGGACTCCTTCACGACGCTCCCGGCCATGAACAGCATGTTGGCCGGGCGCTCGGCCAGGCGCCGCATGAGGTAGGGGTACCAGGACACGCCGAACGGGATGTACACCCGGACCCGGTAGCCGGCCTTCACCAGTTCCTGCTGAAGGTCCCGGCGCACGCCGTGGAGCATCTGGAATTCGAAGCGGTCGCTGGGGACCTTCTGCTCCGTCACGAAGCGGACGACCCCGTCGATCATGTTCTCGTCGTGGGTCGCGATGCCGGGGTAGTTGCCCTCGGCGATGAGGAGCCGCGCCGCATCCAGGAAGCTCTGGTCCACCTCGTGGCGCTCCTGGTAGGCTACCTCCGGGGGCTCGTTGTAGGCCCCTTTGCAGATGCGGACCCGTGTACCCAGTTCCACCATACGCCGGGCGTCGTCCATGGTCCGGAACAGGTAGGACTGAAGGACCACGCCGATGTTCCTCCACCCCTGGTCCCAGAACCCCTGGAACTCGTCGAGGGTGGGATCCACGTACTCCGACGACTCCATGTCGAAGCGAATGAAGGTGTCCTCCTCCTTCGCCTTCGTCAGGACCCGGCCCAGGTTCTCGGTCAGGAAGTCCTGCGAGATCACCTGACCCATCTGGGTGAACTTCATGGAGACGTTGGCGTCGAGATGCTCGGTGTGGATGCGGTCGAGGATGTCGTAGTACACGTCGGCGGCCGCTCGGCAGTTGGCCTCGTTCTTCTCTGCCTCGCCCAGGTAGTTGGCCGTGGCCGCGAGGCCGGCGGCGTTGGCTTCCTTGATGGCGCCCACGAGTTCGTCCACCGTTTCACCGGGGACAAAACGGCGGCTCATGCCCCGGGTGACGGGAAGGCCGGTGAGGACCTTCTTCGCTTTCCCGGATTCGCTCAGGTAGATGAGACCTTCTCGCAGCATGTTCCTTCTCGACTCCTGCTCAGTTCTCCGCAGGGTGGGCCGGACTGGGTCCGGTGTCCTCCCGGCGTTCGGCTCCGGCCCGGATGGACGCTTCCAGTTGCTCCGCCACGGAGCCCAGGGGAAGCGCCTCCAGCCCCTCTCGAACTTCTGTCTCCGATGCCCCCTGCACCAGCAGGCCCGTCTCCACGTGTCCGATGATGCCCACCCCGGTCTCCGCCCATCGCGGGAAGACCAGGAATCCCGCCCAGGGCCTCTTCAGGTCCGGCTGCCGCTCCACCTCCAGGGAGACGGTGTACGGGTGCCCATCGCTCCCCTCGAACGCCGGGGGGCGATCGTGTACCTGGATGTACCCACCCAGGGTGGCGTCGTCGGTTCCGTGGATGTCGTTTTCGTTCATGATCCAGAGAGGGGGTGAGGGACCGGATTCAATGTACCCTCCGGCCCCCTCGCGGTGCACTCCGACTGGAAGAGGCGTGCCGTGCCGACCGCTGGAGCCGGGGTCGAGCGCCGGGTCGAGGGCCGGGTCGCGTTGACCCCCTCGTGAGGCCCGGGGTACTCTGGCAGGACCCCCGGGCATCGGGCCGGTGCTTCGGGCGGCGGGTGGCGTAGCGTGGAAGTCCGAATCGAGAGAGCGTCGAAATGAAGGCAGCAGTCTTTGCAGACTTTGGTGGACCGGAGGTCCTGGAGCTCAGGGACCTTCCGACCCCCGAGCCCGGGCCCGGGGAGGTCCGTATCCGGGTCCACGCGGCATCCATGAACCACCTGGATCTCTGGGTCAGGCGAGGCCTCCCCATCGAGATCACCATGCCTCACATCGGCGGTTCGGATATGGCCGGGGTGGTGGACGCGGTGGGCCCGGGGGTGGACGGCGTGCCCCTGGGGACCCGGGTCGTGGTGGATCCGTCG
The DNA here is from genome assembly GCA_039587435.1 of Gemmatimonadota bacterium. Lineage (GTDB taxonomy): Bacteria > Gemmatimonadota > Gemmatimonadetes > Longimicrobiales > Gaopeijiaceae > JBDHIJ01. The sequence continues at coordinate 15,938 of JBDHIJ010000002.1, read as the reverse complement.
CTGGACTACGACTGGTACTCGGGAACCTCCCGAGGTCCCTCGTTTGAGAACCCGCCCCTCCGACTCCTGGGCGAGCACACGCAGGGAGGGTTCGCCGAGTACGCAGTGGTGCCCGCGGCGAATCTGCTGGAGATCCCCTCCGAGGTGGGATTCGAGACGGCGGCCGCGGCCGGCCTTGTGTCCGTCACCGCCTGGCGAGGGCTCATGACTCGGGGTGGTCTCAAGGCGGGCGAGTCGGTGCTGATCACGGGAGCCTCCGGAGGGGTTTCCACCATGGCGGTACAGATTGCCGCCCTGGCCGGGGCCCGGGTGTATGCGGTTACCTCCGGCCCGGAGAACGCGGCGGCCATCCGCGCTCTCGGTGCCCACGTGGTCTACGACCGGCTGGAGGACCCGGACTGGGGGAAGGCTCTCCATCGGGACACCGACAGGCGGGGGGTGGACCTTGTGCTGGACTCGGTGGGGCAGGCCCTCTGGCCCACCCTCCTCCGGACCCTCGCCCCCATGGGTCGGCTGGTGACGTTCGGGGCCACGACCGGAGCCCTTGGGGAGACGGAGATTCGCCTGGTCTTCTGGCGACAACTCTCCATCATGGGCTCCACCATGGGGAACCCGGCCGAGTTCCGGGAGGTCATGGGCCTGGTGTTCGATGGGCGTCTGGAGCCGGTGATCCATGCCGTTCTCCCACTGACTGACATCCGCGCCGCCCACGAGATGCTGGAGGGTGGCAAGGTGTTCGGAAAGCTGGTCATGGTCCCCGGCGGGGAGGGCTGACGTGGAGCTGAAAGAGGCCCAGGCCCGTGTGGACGCGTGGATCAGTCAGTTCGAGGAGGGCTACTGGCCCCCGCTGTCGAACCTGGCCCGCCTGGTGGAGGAGGTGGGGGAACTGGCCCGTCTTCTGAATCACGAGTTCGGGCACAAGCCGAAGAAGTCGGAGGAGGCCCATCAGGAGCTGGCCGAAGAACTGGCCGACATCCTCTTCGTGATCCTGGTCATGGCCAACGAGCAGGGCATCGACCTGGATCAGGCGCTGGAGGGGGTCCTGGAGAAATACCGGGCCCGGGACTCGGACCGGTGGACCCGGAAGGGTGAAGGGTCGCGCTAGCTACTGTGCGACCAGCTCCCCCGTGAGGACCTGGATGCGATCCCGGGCCTCGTCCAGGCGGAACTGCCATTCGGGGTCGGCGTTGGCCCATGCCTTCAGGAAGTTCCGATACTGCTCGACGGCCTTCTCCTCGTCGCCAAGGCGGTCGTAGATCTGGGCTCGGTGGAATGCCTTGAGGCCGATCATGTCGATGGCTTCGGCCGGCGGGCCCCACTCATACCAGTTGAGAGCGTCTCGGTAGCGTCCCACGGCGAACAGGGCCTCGGCCTGGTAGACCCGGCCCGAGAACATCTGGAAGAGACCGTTGTAGTACTTCGCCGGGAATTGGGGGCTCATGTCCGCCGTTACCCGCACCACCTCCTCCATGTCGCCCTGGTGGTAGGCGATGGCCGCGCGGACCGATCGGGCCAGCCCGTCGGCCACCCGATCCAGCGAGATGGCCGGCGCAGATGACTCGATGAGTTCAGCCTGGCGCGCTGCCATGGCGAAGTCCCCCCTTCGCGCGTTGATGATCCCGGCGAAATGGAGCCGCATCAGGGGCACGATTTCCTGAACGGCCTCGCGGCCCGGAGGGATCCTGGGGTCCCAGCCGTCCAGGCGGTCCAGCGCTGTGGTCAGGAGCGAGTCCGGGATGGAGGCAGCAGGTTCCATGTCCAGCACGATGCTGGCCAGGTTCAGCGGATCCAGGTCCTCCGGTGGGGTGCGCTCCATGACCACACCCAACTCCACGTTGGCCTCGGCGTAGCGACCGCTCTGGCGGGTGATGTTCAGCATCTCTCCAGCCAGAACCGCGTCGTAGGGGCCCGCCTCCGTGTGCTCGGCATAGAGTCGCAGCATCCGCTCGCTGCGGGGCATGTCGTAGAACCCCTGGGCGACGGTGTGACCGTAGTCGTGCACCCGGCCCAGCCCGTCCTCGTCAAGATTCGGGATGGTCTCGATGAGGCTGTCAGCCAGCGTGTCGTCCCCCTCGTCCAGCGCCAGCAGAATTCGGTGTGCCAGGGGCTGGGCTTCGCGGTCGTACCGTTCAGAGAGACGGCGCTGCATCTCGGCCCAGTAGGTCCAGTCCTCCTCACGGGAGGCCAGGACGGACAGCTGGCAAAGTGTGCAGAGGAACTTCGGGTCCATTTCCAGCACCTCCTGGAGGTGCCTTCGGGCCTCTCGTGTATCCCTGCCGGTGAACGGACCCACCTGGCTGAGGTGCATGCCGAGCAGGACCTTGGCCTCCAGGTCCCCGGGGTACTGGCGCAGGAGGTTCCGGTATCGTTCCTCGGCCTCGTCCCATCGGCCACCCAGGTTCATCTGGAGGGCCTCGGCCAGCTGCCGATCGTGATCGGAGAGGCGGGCGCTGCGGTCGAGGGCTGCGTTCACCGCGTCTTCGGCGGCAGCAAACTGGAAGTCGAAGAAGTGCGCCACGGCCATCCGGTAGTGGGCCAGGGCGAAGTCCGGATCCAGTTCGAGTGCCCTTCGGAAGGCACTGATGGACTCGTCGAAGTCGGCGTACCGGAGAGCCTTCTCTCCCTCCAGGTATTCCTTCAGCGCCGGAAGGGACTCGGAGAACAGGGCGGCTCTCCGGGTGAGCGCCTGGCTGGCCATTCCGATGGACTGCCCGGCCAGCAGCTTCCCTGTGAGTTCATCCACCAGGTCGAAGAGCTGGGTGGTGTCACCCTGCACTTCGCCGCTGGAAATGGTCAGGAGACTGTCCTGGAGCTGGTAGAGCTCGGCCCCGATCCGGATCTGGCCCGCCACCTCGGCCACTGAACCCGTCACGAACTGGCCGGCGCCCAGCCGGCGGGCCGTCTCACCGGCCTCCTCGGCCGAGGTGGACTGATCCGCGCCCTCCGCCATCTGGAGGATTGTGGCGGGGTCCACCGGCTGGAGGTCGTTCACTCCCTCCAGGTTCCGGCTGAGCAGCTCGACCATCCCTTCGCGGAGGTAATCGAGTTCGTCGGCACCCCGGACGGAAAAGGGCATGACGGCCAAGGTGCTCTCTGAGATGTCTTCCGCCGGCGGAGGTCCTCCGGCTCCCTGGAGCAGAAACCACCCGATCCCGCCGGTGACCACCACCACCCCGCCCAGGGCAGCCATGGCGGGACCGTTGAACCCCCGCCTGGTGGTTGCAGGCGAAGGGGCGTCGACCGATTGGCTCCCGTCCCGAACCACCGTCGCTGCGCCACCCTCCAGCCGGACGTCAAACACCCACGCGAGGATCAGGCTCACGGGGAACCCGGCCAGGACCACGAACATGACCGTGGTCACGACCCAGTCCGGTGCTCCCATCCTCGGAAGGATGGTGTCAGCGGCCTCGATGATGGCCCAGCCGACGGCGAGGTAGACCGCGGCTACGCGGAATACCTTGCGGTGCTTCAGCTCGTCCAGGAACGAGCCGCGGGGCTCAGATGCGTCAGACATGTCTCTCGGGGAGGGGGAAGCGCTCAGGAAGAATGTCGTCGCAAACCCGTGCGCCGCAACGGCATGGGTCTAAGCCGCATACCCGGCCAGCACCTCGACGAAGCGGTCCAGCTCCTCGACGGTGTTGTAGAAATGGGGACTTACCCGCACGTGGCCCGGGCGGTGATCGACCGTGATGTCGTGGCTGGCCAGATGCCGCACTGCCCCGGGTGCGTCCGGGTGCTGGACCATGACGATGGCGGTCCGGCGCGCGGGGTCCAGGCTCCGGGTCAACCCGAACCCGGCGCCCTCGAGCTCATCGGCCAGGTAGTCGGCCAGACCGGCGTTTCGCTCCTCGACTCTTGTCGCTCCCACCTCATTGAGGATGGCCTGGCCACCCAGGGACGTGTGGACCGTGGGCAGGGCGGGGGTTCCCATCTCGAACCGTCGGGCGTCGTCGTGATAGACGAAGTGCTCCAGATCGAAGGCGAACTGGTCCCGGTGGGCGAACCAGGACGTGATCCGGGGTTCCATTCCTTCGATCATGGCATGGCTGGCCCACAGGTAGGACAGACCGGGCCCCCCCAGGAGCCATTTCAGGGGGCCGGTGGTGTACATGTCCACCCGGGTGCTTCCCAAGTCGGTGGCCACCTGGCCCACCCCGTGGTAGCCGTCGATGAGGCAGAGTGCGCCGGCGTCGTGGGCGATGTCGGCCAAGGCGTCGATGTCCTGTCGGTACCCGGTGGCGTAGAAGACGTGGGAGGTGGCCAGGAAGGCGGTCCGCTCGTCCACCACCTCGGCAAACTGCTCCGGGTCTACCCCGACGCCGTCCCGGCTTCGGACCACCACCACCTCCACCTCGGGCTTCACGGCCCACTGGTAGGCCAGTGTCGGGAAATCCAGGTCGGCGATGACGACCTTGTTCCTCTGTGAGTAGTCCGCGGACTCGGCGGCCACGGCCAGGGCCACCGACGTGGACGGCAGGAGGGCGATCTGATCGCCGCCGGTGGAGGTGAACTTCCCCACGCCGGCCCGCAGCGCCGACAGTTTCCCCATCCAGTGCTCGTACCACGCCGACGCACCGTGGGCGTGCCAGTTCTCCAGGAAGTCGGCCAACTCGGCCTCCGCACGGGCCGACAGGGCCCCCAGCGAGCAGGAGTTCAGGTAGGTGCTGCGGTGCAGGATCGGGAACTCCTCGCGGTACCGCAGGAGGTCCTCGTGGGGGATCGCGGGTCGATCGCTCTGGATCATTCGGGCTCGGTCAGGGTTTGGTTCGATGCCGCGCCCGGGGCTGGCCCGGGAAGATATCGGCGCGAAAGATACGTCCATGGAATCACTTACGCCCTTCATTCTGGCTGCGCCCTGGGGTCTGTTCGGACTCTGGGTGCTGGCGAGCCTCCGGCTACCCCGGCGGGTTGAGCCTGTGCCGACCGGACCGACGACACCCCCAACTCCGTCGGTGTCGGTCATCGTGCCGGCCCGGAACGAGGCCCGGAACATCGAGGCGTGCGTCGGCTCGCTCGCCCGGTCCGACTTCGCCGACTTCGAGATCATTGTCGTGGATGATCGCAGCGACGATGGGACCGGGGAGATGGTCCGGGCCCTGGGCCGGGAGAACGCCCGGGCGATCAGGGTGCTGGAGGGCGCGGAACTGCCGGACGGATGGCTTGGGAAGCCCTGGGCCTGCCATCAGGGAGCTGAGGTCGCCACCGGGGACGTGCTGCTGTTCACCGATGCGGACACGACCCACGCTCCCGATCTGCTGGCTCGGGCCATCGCCTCCCTGGAGGCCGATGGCACTGAGGGTGTCTCGCTGGTGGGCCGACAGCTCATGGAGACGTTCTGGGAGCGCCTTGTACAGCCCCAGATCTTCTTCCTACTGGCTCTCCGCTACCCCCGCCTGGACCGGGTGCTGACCCGGGAACGGGCCGGGCAGGCCATCGCCAACGGCCAGTACATCCTGGTTCGGCGCTCCGCCTACGATGAGATCGGCGGCCACGGTGCGGTGCGGGGGGAGGTCGTGGAGGATCTCAGGTTTGCACAGGTACTGTGCGCGGCGGGACACTCGCTCTCCATCCGCGAGGCCGAGGCCCAGTTCGCAACACGGATGTACACGTCCCGGGCGGAGCTCCGGGAGGGGTGGGGGAAGAACCTGTACATGGGAGCCCTCCAGTCTGCCGCCGGCGTGTCGGGCCTGTTCCGGGCCCTGGCCCTCCCGGGGATCATCGGGTTCCTGTTGGGCGTCTGGGTGCTTCCAGCTCTTGGTCTGGTGGCTGCGGTACTGGGGATCGGGGGCGGGTCCATGGCGATCTGGGCCGGCCACACCGCTGGGTTCAGCCTCCTGTTCTGGGTGGCCGGCTATCTGCGGTTCGGCGCCCCGGTCTGGTATGCCGCGCTGTACCCCCTCGGCGCGGCCGAGGCCGCACTCATCGTGCTGGGGAGCTGGCGCCGGGGCGGCCGAGTCCGCTGGAAGGGCCGGGAGTACCGGGTGTCCAGCTGACCCGGCCCCTCGGGCCGGCAGGGTGCTCCGGAGGGGGACTCCCCGCGGGGCTCAGGCGCGGCTGAACCCGAACACGTGGGATCCGAACACGGCGCCCATGTTCATGCTCTCCGCAGCCTGCCGAAGCTGATCGGGCACGTCGCCGCAGAAGAAGAACGGCCCCGGGATCGCGATCTCCGCCAGGGCTCCGAAGTGCTGGGCGGCGGTGACCCCCAGGTGGAACCCGAGGGCGTCCGCGTTTGCGAAGAGGTCATGGACGATGAGCTCTCCCGTGTCCTCCGCGATGTAGCACTCCATCTTGAGTGCCCCCGGCTCGTTGGCCTCCATCTCGGCTCGTACCTGCTCGTAGATGGCCTTCAGCTCGCCCAGCTTCCCGGGGTGGGCGGTCCAGCGATAGACGACGGTGATCTCCTGGCTGTTCATGGCCGTTCTCCTCTGTGCGGCGGTGCGTTTCGTGTCGAGTACGAGTTCATGGTAGAACGCGAAGTATAAAAAGTCAACTGGACAGTAAAACTAATAAACTGTATCTTCTGGCATGACTGAATACGCGACGCTGGATCGGAAGTGCTATGGGCAGCTGTGCACCGTCACCACGGCCCTGGATGTGGCGGGGGACCGCTGGACGTTCCTCATCCTGCGAGAGCTGCTGGGCGGACCCGCGCGCTTCGAGGAACTGGTGGACGGCCTGCCCGGGGTCGCCCGCAATCTGTTGAGCGGGAGGCTCCGTAGGCTCGAAGCGGATGGTCTACTCCGGAGGGTGGAGAGCCAGGGCGCCTCGCTGTACGTCCTGACCGAGTTGGGTGCCGGGGTCCGACCGGCACTGGAGGAACTGGGGTTCTGGGGTGTCCGGCTGGGTCGGGTGGGCCCCGCCGAGCATCAGCGGTCCATCCGGGCCATCTCCATGGCGATCCAGGCCATCGTGTCCCGGGCGGGGGAGGCGCTGCCCACGGATCGGATGGTCATCGAGCTGGAGGTGGATGGCGACTATGCCGAGGTGGTGCTGGGTCCGGAGCCCACGGCGGTAGCCCGCCTCAGCTCGGGCCCCGACGCGCGAATCCGCATCTCCAGGGAGACCATGTCTAACCTCCTGCTGGGCCGCCCCTACGATGAGGAACAGGTCGCTCTCGTCTCGGGGGATTCCGCCGCGCGGGCGACGCTTCTGGAGGCTCTCCGGGCGCCGTTCGGGCTCTAGCAGGTCCCGCGGGGAGCGAATGCCGGGCGGCTCCTACTCCAGGTAGGTGTAGCCCTCCAGACCGTCGTCCAGGAACCGGCGCATGCTCACCGACTCCTCCAGACTGAGGCGTCCTGCGGCCCGGGCCGCCTCGACTTCTTTCCGCAGGGTTCTGCGGATCTGGTCGGGATCGAACTGGACGAGGCGGAGCACCTCCCGGACGGTATCACCCTCTACCACCTCGTCCAGGTACCACTCCCCATCCTCCCCGATTTCCACGTGGACGGCGTGGGTGTCTCCAAACAGGTTGTGGAGATCGCCAAGGGTCTCCTGGTAGGCGCCGGTGAGGAAGACGGCCAGGTAGTACGGTTCGAACTCGCCGGAGGGCCCACCTTTCCCGTTCCCTCGGCGTATGGGATGGAGCTCCAGGCTGCGCTGGATCTCTCCGTCGCCTGGGAACCGGTCCACTTTCCCATCCGAGTCGCAGGTAATGTCTGCCAGCGTTCCCCGCCGGGACGGTTCCTCGTCCAGTCGATGGATGGGCATGATGGGAAAGACCTGCCCGATAGCCCACGAGTCCACCAGGGACTGAAAGAGGCTGAAGTTGCAGAAGTAGAGGTCTCCGAGCCGGTCGGGCAGATGAGCCAGTTCGTCCGGGATGTCCGCACCCACGCCGTTCAGGACCTTCCGACTCACCGACCAGTAGAGCTCCTCCGCCGCGGCCCTGGCCGTCAGGTCCATATAGCCGAGGTTGAACAGGCTCATGGCCTCGGACAGCGCATGTTCGGCGTCGTGATAGACCTCCACCGGGTCGGCACCGCTGCCCACGCGCTCGTACGCATCCACCAGATCCATGAGCGGTTGGGGGGTGTCGGGGCTGACCAGCGCCCGCTCCACGAGGTCCTCGTCGGGCTCGTTCTCCACGGTGCGGGTTCCCAGGACCTGGAACACCAGAACACCGGAGTGAGCCACCAGGGCGCGACCGGATTCGGTGATGAGGTCCGGATGAGGGACCTCGGCGTCGTCGCAGATGGCCTTCACCCGGTACACCACGTCTTCGGCGTACTGCTCGAGCGTGTAGTTCACCGAAGAGTCGGATGCCGACTGGCTGCCGTCGTAGTCGATTCCCAGGCCGCCCCCCAGGTCCAGGATGCCCATGGGGGCCCCGAGCTTTACGAGCTCAACGTAGATGTGCGTAAGCTCGCTGACGGCGTACTTGATGGTGCGGATGTCGAAGATCTGGGATCCGATGTGGCAGTGGAGCATCCGGAGACCGCCCAGGAGGTCCTCGTCCTTCAGGTACTCCACCGCCGCCATGATCTGGCTGACGGAGAGGCCGAATTTGCCACGGCTCCCCCCGGACCCGGCCCATCGTCCAACGCCGCCGGAGGCCAGCCGGGCCCGGATCCCGAAGGTGGGCGTCACGTTGTGGGGGGCGGCAGCCCGGGCAATGAGCTCGAGCTCGTGCTGCTGCTCCGCAACGGGCAGCACCGTCCGGCCCATTTTCGCCGCCAGGATCGCCGTCTCGATGAACTCGGCGTCCTTGAACCCGTTGCATACCAGGGGCATGTCGTTCAGACCCTCGGTGAGTGCGAGGCCGGCCAGGAGCTCGGGCTTGGAGCCCGCTTCGAGGCCAAACCGCAGTTCGGCCCCCAGGTCGCGGATCTCCTCGCAGATGTTCCGCTGCTGATTCACCTTGATGGGATACACGCAGGTGTAGCCCCCGTCATACTCACCGGCCGCCATGGCCGCGTCGAACACCGTGCGGATCTCACGCATCCGGTGGTCCAGGATGTCGTTGAACCGGATGATGACCGGTGGGGTCAGGTCCCGGGCCTCCAGGCCCTGGACCACGTCCAGCAGATCGACGCCCCGGGCGGGGTCGCGTTCCGGGTGCACCGTAACCGTGCCCCGGAGGGAGGCGCCGAAGTAGCCCAGGCCCCACTCGGGCATGCGGTACAGAGCGACGGAATCCTCCACCGACCAGGGGCCAGGGGCGGGAGACTCTGGGCGGGGCTCAGCGGGGCTGCGGTCGGTCATGACGGCCCACTCCGGGAAGAGCGAAGGCGTGCCCGTCACCGGGCGGCCCGACAATCTGCTGTGTTGGGCCCCCCGAGGGGAAGATCCCGGGGTTGTGGCCCGGGAGGTGCCGAGGCAGACTGCCTCAGACCCAGTGGCCTGGGTCGGAGCCGGCGCCCAGCCGCGCCCGGGACGAACCCGTTGCCTCGCTACCCCCAAACGACCCCGAGAGGACTCATGTCGGACTCCACTGAACAGACTCCGGTCGTACGCACGGCAGACAGCGTCGCCTTCAACGAGGTCCCGGCCGGAACGGACACCCGCGTCCAGGTCCTGGTGGGACCGGGGGAGGGCGCCCCCAACTTTGCCCTCCGGCGATTCGTCATCGAGGAGGGCGGGGGCATGCCACTGCACACCAACGATGTGGAGCACGAGCAGTACGTCCTCCGGGGCCGGGCTCGGATTACCGTTGGGGCCACGGTCCACGAGGTGGCCGCCGACCACACTCTCTACATCCCGGCAGGGGTTCCCCACAGCTATGAGGTCGTGGACGGGCCGTTCGAGTTCATCTGCGTCGTGCCCAACCAGCCGGACGAGATCCGCTTCGTGGAGTCCGAGCCGGGCTGCTGATGGGGCCCGTGTCATCCGACTCTCAGCCTCCGGACGACCTGCTGGTTCGGGCCCGCTTCGCCCGCGAGCTGAGGTCCGTGGGCCTTCGGATGGGGCTGAGCCAGGTTGGCGTCACCCACACCGGGCCCTCGGAGCATCTTCCGTTCTATCGGGACTGGCTGGAGGCGGGTCATCACGGCGACATGGGCTACCTGGCCAGGGAAGACGCCGTTGAGCGCCGGGGGAATCTCCAGCTCACGCTCCCGGAGGCCCTGACGGCGGTGGTCGTCACCCAGGGGTATGACCGCCCCGACCCCGAGGGCGTACCCGACGATCCGTCCCGCGGCGTCATCGCCCGGTACGCGCGGGGCCGAGACTACCACATGGTCCTGATGGACCGCTTGGAGGACCTGGCCCGGTGGATCTCCCGAGAGGGAGCGGCTCGCGGGCTGGTGCCGGTGGACGAAGACGGGGAGCCCCTCCTGCGGTGGCGCGCCTACGTGGACACCGGGCCGGTCCTGGAGCGGGAGATGGCCCGCCGGGCGGGTTTGGGGTGGTTCGGGCGGAACACGATGCTGATCGACCCCCGCCGAGGGTCCTATTTCTTCCTCGGCGTGCTCCTCATCGACCTGGAGCTGCCCGCCGAGTTTCCGTTCTTCGTCGATCGGTGCGGCACCTGCACCCGGTGCATTGACGCGTGTCCCACCGACGCCCTCCTGGGTCGGGACGAGTCCGGGGCCCCGGTGCTGGACGCTCGGCGCTGCATTTCCTACCTGACCATCGAACAGAAGGGGGTCATCGACCCCGTGCTCCGCGGGGCCATGGGAAATCGGGTGTTCGGCTGCGACATCTGCCAGGAGGTGTGCCCCTGGAACCAGCGGTTTTCCCCCATCTCGGAGGAGCCCGAGTACCGGGCGAGGCCCGGCACGGACGGTCCGGACCTGGTGGAGTGGGCTCAGGCGCTGCTGGAGATGTCGGAGAAGGAGTACCAGAGACGCTACGGTGACTCACCCCTCGCTCGGCCCCGCCGGAAAGGGATGCTCCGGAACGTCATGGTGGCCCTCGGAAACTGGTTGCGCAGCGACCCGCAGGGTGCCGCTCGTGCGGTCCCGGTGCTGGAGTCCGCCCTTCAGGACCCGCAGGAGCTGGTGCGGGAGCACGCGGAGTGGGCCCTCGAGGCGCGGCAGCCCGACATCGGCTGACCGCGTGGACCCAAATGGGCGTAACCCGACCCAAGTCGGACCGGGTCACGGTGCGAACGGGAAGAGTGATCCCTAGTTTCCCGCAGGCCATCCACCCACAGCCCAGAGTAACATGCTCCGCTCGTGCATTCGTTCGTCCGTCCTCGCCGTCGGACTCGCCGCCCTGACCCCGTTCCTCGGCGGGGATTCCAATCCACATCTCGCCGCCCAGGAGGTCGTCCTGGATTCGGCGTTCATGGCCGGCTACCAGTGGCGCAACCTGGGCCCGGATCGCGGCGGTCGATCCATCGCGGTGGCAGGCGTGGTGGGCCAGCCCGACGTCGCCTACTTCGGCGCGGTGGGGGGCGGTCTCTGGAAGACAGACAACGGTGGCTCGGACTGGCGCCCCATCACCGACTTCCAGATCACGTCGTCCTCCGTGGGCGCGGTGGCCGTGAGCGAATCCAACCCGGACATCGTCTTTATCGGCACCGGCGAGACCTGCATCCGGGGCAACATCCTCCCGGGCGACGGGGTCTACCGCAGCCGGGACGCGGGCGAGACGTGGGAGCATGTCGGGTTCTCCAACTCCCACGGGATCTCCAAGATCCGGATCCACCCCACCAACCCGGACATCATCTATGTAGCGTCGTTCGGGAAATACTCGGCTCCCTCCGAGGAGCGGGGCGTGTTCCGGAGCACGGACGGCGGGGATACCTGGGAGCGGATCCTGTACCGGAACGACGAGACCGGGGCCATCGACCTCGTGATCGATCGGAACGATCCCGACGTGCTGGACCCGGAACCCCGGAATGCCCGCCGAAGGCGTCGTCGGCCGTATCGGGATCGCGGTCTCGGGCGCCAACTCGAATCGGGTCTACGCCCTGTTCGAGCACGCCGACGGCGGCCTGTTCCGCAGTGACGACGCCGGGGAGACCTGGGAGCTCATCAACAGCGAGCGCCGCATCCGCCAGCGGGCCTTCTACTACACGCACGTGTTCGCCGACCACTTCGACGAGGACGTGGTCTACGTCCAGAACACGTCGTTCTTCCGCAGCGAGGACGGCGGTGAGACGTACGAGGTCATCAACAACGGGACCCACGGCGACTTCCACGACCTGTGGGTGAGCCCGGAGGATCCCGGCCACCTGGTGGTGGGAAATGACGGCGGCGGCGCGGTCAGCTACGAGACCGGGGCCCAGTGGACGGACCAGGAGTTCTCCACGGCGCAGTTCTACCACTCGGTCACCACGGCCCACGTGCCCTTCCATGTCTGCGGCAGCCAGCAGGACAACAGCACCCTGTGCCTGCCGTCGGACTGGAACGCCAGCCGGATGGGCTTCGGGTCGGGCGGCGGGTTCGGGCGCCAGCCCGAGTCCATCACCGAGGGGTCCATGAACGTGGCCTACCGGGTCGGCGGGGGTGAGCCAGGGTACATCGCGCCCGATCCCAAGGACCTGGACGTCTTCTTCTCGGGAACCAACAACGGCCGCTACATCGATCGCTACAACCGCCGTCTGGACCGGGCCAAGGAAGTGAACCCGTTCCCGTGGTTCTATTCCGGGGAACCCGCCCTGGACATGGTGGAGCGGTGGCAGTGGACGTTCCCGATCATCTTCTCGCCCCTCGATCCCAACGTCCTGTACACCTCGTCCAACCGCCTGTGGATGACCACGGATCAGGGCACCACCTGGACCGCGCTCAGCGATGACCTCACCCGGGCCGACCCCAGCACGCTGGGCCACTCGGGCGGGCCGATCACGGGCGACATGAACGGGCCCGAGGTCTACGCCACCATCTTCTCGGTGGGTCCGGGCAAGATCGACATGGATGTGATCTGGGCCGGGTCGGATGATGGCCTGGTCCACGTGACCCGCGACGGCGGTGACTCCTGGACCAACGTCACGCCCCCCGACATGCCGGACTTCGGACGGGTCAGCCAGATCGACGCCTCGGCGTTCGATGCGGCCACCGCGTACGTCTCGGTTCGGCGGCCGCTGCTGGACGACTTCGCTCCCTACATCTGGAAGACCGACGACTACGGAGCGACGTGGACGAAGATCGTCGATGGCCTTCGCGACGATGACTACGTGAACGTGGTTCGTGAGGATCCCAATCGGGCCGGGCTCCTCTACGCAGGGACCAACCACGGGGTCTACATCTCCTACGATGACGGCAGCACCTGGCAGGACCTGAACCCGGGGTTCCCCGATCTACCCGTCACCGACATCAACGTCGAGCACAACGAGCTGGCGATCGCCAGCCACGGTCGGGGTTTCTGGGTCCTGGACAACATGGCGCCCCTCCGGCAGGCCGAGCCCGGGGTCACCGGTCGCGATCTTCAGCTTTTCGACCCACCGGTGGCTTATCGCTCGGCGAACGGGGTGACGCTGTCGTGGTGGTCCGCGGAGGCGGACGACGAGGCCCGCCTCGAGATCCTGGACTCGACCGGCGAGGTCCTTCGGGTGTTCGAGGTCGCGGACTCGGCCGAGGAACGGGATCGGTGGGCCGGGCCGGCGCTCCCGAACGAGGAGGGCCTCAACTACCTCCAGTGGGACCTGCGGATCGCTCCCGCGGCCACGTTCCCCGGCATGATCCTGTGGGGTGTGCGGACGATGGCCCCCGTGGTGCCCCCGGGTGAGTACACGGTTCGCCTGATGGCCCACGGTCAGGTCCAGGAGACGACCGTCTCCGTGGAGCGTCACCCGTGGATCGAGGGCGTGACCGACGCCGACCTCCAGACCCAGTACGAGTTCGGACTCCGCCTTCGCGAGAAGGTCCACGAGGCCAACTCCGCCGTCATCGCCATCCGGAGGGCGAAGGTCCAGGTCATGGACCGCCTCGAGGAGTCGGATGAGCGCGCTCTCCGGGAAGCGGCGCACGAGTTCATGAGCGCGGCCTCCGCGGTGGAGGCGGATATCTACCAGGTGAAGAACCGCTCCAACCAGGACCCGCTGAATTTCCCCATCAGGGTGAACAACCGGCTGGCGAATCTGCTCTCCATGTCGGAGCGGGGAGACGGGCCTCCGGGGAACGGGATGTACGAGGTGTTCGACATCATGGTGGACGAACTGGCTGGATACACCTCGACGCTCGAAGGAATCTGGGGTAGCGAACTGGAAGCCCTGAACGAAGAGTTGGGCCGGCTGGGCATGGACCCGGTTGACCCCTGGGACGACTCCATCGTGCTGACCGCACCGGAGGGATGAAGAATGGTATCGCGTCGTGACTGGTTGAAATCCGTGGCCGCCACCGGAGCCGGCCTCTCGGTGAGCGCAGGAGCCCTGGAGGCGCTGACCGCTGACCTGGCTCACCGCGTCTCCACGCAGGAACTGGTGACCCGGGCCATTCCTTCCACCGGCGAGAGGCTTCCGGCCATCGGCCTGGGCAGCTCGGCCACATTCTCCCGCGTGGCCCGCAGTGAGGACTTCAGCGCCCTCCGGGAGGTGCTGCAGGCGCTCATCCAGAACGGTGGGACCGTGTTCGACACGGCTCCCGGCTACGGGGCGTCCGAGGAGGTCGCCGGTCAGATCGCCGAGGAACTTGGCATCACCAGCGACATCTTCTGGGCCACCAAGGTGAACGTGGCCGCTCGTGGTGGAGGTCCCGCCGACCCGGATGAGGCGCGGGAGCAGATCCGTCGGTCCTTCAGCCGGTTCGGGGTGGAGACCATGGACCTGATCCAGGTCCACAACATGGGCGACCCGCCCACGCAGCTCGGGGTCCTGAAGGAGATGAAGGAGCAGGGCCGCGTCCGCTACATCGGGATCACCACCACCCGGAAGCAGCAGTACCCGGACATCATGGAGGTGATGAGGAACGAGCCCATCGACTTCATCGGTGTCGACTACGCTGTGGACAATCGCAGTGCCGCCGACGAGATCCTGCCCCTGGCTCAGGACCTGGGGATCGGGGTGCTCATCTACGCACCCTTCGGCCGGACCCGGCTGTGGAGCCGCGTGGGGGACCGGGAGGTCCCGGACTGGGCCGCCGAGTTCGACGCCACCTCGTGGGCCCAGTTCTTCCTCAAGTTCGTGGTGGCCCACCCGGCCGTGACGGCGGCCACCCCGGCCACCTCCAGGGCCCACCACATGGTGGACAACATGGGCGGGGCCATGGGCCGGCTGCCCAACGAGGAGCAGCTTCAGCGCATGGTCGCACTGGTGGAGGAACTGCCGGAGGCGCCGTCACGCAGGTAGCGCCTGCGTCCACCGCGTAGCCGCGGCGCAGCACGGGAGGCCGGTGGGACCTAGGGGGTTCCGCCGGCCTCCAGCAGTTTGCGGAACTCCGACAGCGGAAGCGCGCCGATCACCATGCGGCCGTTCACCAGGAAGGTGGGCGTGGCTCGTACGCCGGCCTCGAGGGCAAGTTCGTTGTGCCGCTCGGTGCGGGGGTTGAGGTCGCGGGCCCGGTAACACGCTTCGAACCCCTCCTTGTCCAATCCGAGCTCTTCCACGTACCTGCCGAACTGTCGCTGGGGCCTGCGCTTCAGGAACCAGTCTCCCTGCCGGGCATAGAGCATCTCCTGCATGGGCCAGAACGCGTCCTGCTCGGCCGCGCACTCCACCGCCCGGGCTCCCTCCTCTCCGTTGGGCTGAAGCCCGGAGACGTAGGGGATCACCTGCCAGCGCACCGCCCCCGTTTCGACGTACTCCGACAGCAGGGACGGCCAGGTGTCCTCGGAGAAGTTGGCGCACTCCCGACACCCCAGGTCCGTGAACTCGATGACGTGGATGGGCGCCTCGGCGGATCCCACCGTGTGGCCCAGGCGCGAGGACCGTTCTCCCAGGGTGGCGGTCGAGTCGGCGGCCTGGGCACCCAGTGCCTCCGGGCCCCCCACGGCCGTGGCGAGAACCACCAGGGCGGCTCCCGCAACCGAGCAGAGTCCGGACCGGGCTCTACGGGTCGTGATCATGGCAGCGCCCAGGGCATGTAGAAGCCCACCGTGAACGAGGTGCCGCTCAC
>JBDHIJ010000012.1:0-58673 GCA_039587435.1 Gemmatimonadota bacterium | reverse complement strand
GGCGGGCGCGAAGGCCGGAGTCTGCACTTCGAGCAGCCCCTCGGCCACCATGAGATCCCGGAGCCGGTCCTGGACCTGGAAGAGCGCATCGTCCGGAACGGTCCCGGTCCGGAACGCACCCAGTTCCTCCGGGAACTCGTCGTACCCGTGGGTCCGAGCCACCTCCTCGATCAGATCGACCTCCCGGCGGACGTCATAGGAGCGGAAGCCCGGCACCCGAACCTGCAGGGCCGACGCCTCACCCTCACCCTCCCGGCCCACCACCTGGAAGCCGAGGGGCGTCAGGAGCGCCTCCAGAGCCTCCGCTTCGAAAGCCAGATCCACCCGGCTGGGTCGAAGCGGAACCACCAGGGGCTCCACCGGACCCGGGTGAACGTCCAGGACCGGCCCCGCGAGTTCTCCACCGGCCACGGCCAGGATGAGGTCCACGCAGCGCTTCAGTGCGGGCTCCAACCCCTCCGGGTCCACCCCGCGCTCGTACCGATACGATGCGTCGGTCGACATGTTCAGGGCGTTCCGGGTGGCCCGGGTCCGGCCCGGGTGGAACAGCGCGCACTCCAGGAGCACGTCGGTCGTCGAGTCGGACACTTCCGACTCCTCGCCGCCCATCACGCCGGCCAGCGCCACCGGACGCTCCGCGTCGCAGATCAGGAGCATCTCTGACGACAGCTTCCGATCCTCCCCGTCCAGGGTCCGGAACTCGGTCTCCCCGGCCTCCGGGGTGCGGACGACGATAGTGCCGCCGGCGAGCTTGGCCAGATCGAAGGCGTGGGTGGGCTGTCCCATCTCCAGCAGGACGTAGTTGCTGGCGTCCACCACGTTGTTGATGGGCCGGGCTCCAGCCGCCCGGAGCCGGTTCTGCAGCCAGTCCGGGGATGGCCCCACCGTCACGCCTCGAATCACGGCGCCGAGGTAGCGCGTGCAGAGTTCCGGCGCCCGGATCTCGACCCGGGCCCCCGATCCGTCCACCGCGTGCTCGTCGTGGAGGTACTCCAGCGACACGTCAGGGGCGTCGGGGAGAGCCGGCAGGCCGACCTCCAGGTCCAGTCCCGCCGCCAGCTCCCGCGCCACACCCACATGGCTGAGCATGTCGCCGCGATTCGCCGTGGTTTCCACATCCAGCCGCCAATCCCGGAGCCCCACCGCGTCCACGAACGTATCGCCGGGCGTGAACTCACCGGCGAGTTCGAGGATTCCCTCGTGGTCGTCCCCCAGGCCCAGTTCCCGGGCGGAGCAGAGCATGCCGTTGGAGGTCTCCCCTCGGATTTTGACCTTCTTGAGCTTGAAGTCGCCCGGGATCACCGCGCCCACGGGGGCAAAGGGATAGAACGCCCCTGCCTTCACGTTGGGAGCCCCACAGACCACCTGTACGATCCCGTCGGGGCCTTCCACCTGACACAGCGTCAGACGGTCCGCGTTGGGATGCTGCCCGGCCTCGACCACCCGTCCGATGACCACGTCGGAAAGGGCCGCCGCCAGGTCTTCGATATCCTCCACGGGGCTTCCCATGGAGGCGAGTCGGGCAGCCACGTCCTCCGGGCTCAGTTCCAGCCCGGGGCAGACGGCCTGCAGCCAGCGATACGAAACGTTCATGCGTCTGGTCCCTCCTACGCGAACTGCCGCAGGAAGCGGATGTCGTTCTCGAAGTACGCCCGGATGTCCCTGATTCCGTAGCGGAGCATGCCGATGCGGGCCGGGCCCATGCCGAAGGCGAACCCCGTGTAGCGCTCGGAGTCGATGCCCACAGCGTCCAGGACGGCCGGATCCACCATTCCGGCGCCCATGATCTCGAGCCAGTCGGTCTCGTGGGTGCTCCCGTCGGGCATCCTGATGACCCGCTTCACGTCCACCTCGGCGCTGGGCTCGGTGAACGGGAAGAACGACGGTCGGAAGCGCACCCGGGTCCCCTCGCCCCAGAACTGGCGGGCGAACTCGGCAAGCGTGGCCTTGAAGTCCACGAATGTGATGCCCTCGTCTACGGCCAGCCCCTCGATCTGCATGAAGGCGGGGGTGTGCGTGGCATCGTAGGTGTCGCGGCGGTAGACCATGCCGGGCGCCAGAATCCGGATGGGAGGCTCGAATACCTCCATGGTGCGGGCCTGGACGGGCGACGTGTGGCTTCGGAGCAGCACCGAGTCCCGCAGGTAGAGCGTGTCCTGTTCGTCCGCAGCGGGATGATCAAGGGGCGTGTTGAGCGCCTCGAAGTTGTACCACTCCGTCTCGGCTTCCGGACCCCGTGCCCGGGTGAACCCCAACCCGGCGAAGATCCGACAGATCTCGTCCACCACCTGGGTCACCGGATGCCGGGCGCCGACCCACCGCTCCCGGCCCGGAAGGGTCAGGTCGAGGCCGGCGGCGTCCGAGGCACGGCTCGCCGCCTTCAACTCGGTGGAACGCACCTCCATGGCGTCTGCCAGGGCCGCCTTCACCCGGTTCGCCTCGGCGCCCACCGCGGGCCGATCCTCGTTGCCCAGCCCCCCGAGCTGCCGGAGGATGAGGGAGATGCGGCCCTCCTTCCGCCCGAGGAATTCGACGCGAGCGGCCTCGAGGGCGCTTTCGTCTTCGGTGGCGGCCACCTGGGCCAGGGCCTCGGCCTCCAGTTCGCGGAGGGAGGAAATCAGCGTGTCTCGGTCGCTCATGGGTCGCCGCTGGGGCATTTGAGGTGATGTCAGGTCGACTAACCTAAACGTCGATCCCGCAATAGGAAACGTGACTCACGGAATGCGCAGCGGGGGACCCCGGAAAGCCCCGGAATCCCCCGCCTTGAACGTCCCTCGGGACGGACCGCGGATCAGGTGTTGGCGAGGCTCGCCTTGGCCTGATCCGCCAGGGCCGCGAAGGCCTCCGGGTTCCGGACGGCCAGGTCGGCCAGGGCCTTCCGGTCCAGCTCGACGCCGGCCTGCTTGAGGCCGTTCATGAACCGTGAGTACGAGAGATCGTGCTCCCGGGCCGCGGCGTTGATGCGGGTGATCCAGAGGCTCCGGAAGTTCCGCTTCTTCTTCTTCCGGTCCCGGTAGGAATGCTCCCACCCCTTCTCCACCGCGTCCTTGGCGGTACGGTAGAGGTTCTTGCGGCCGCCAAAATACCCCTTGGCCGCCTTGAGCACCTTCTTCTTCCGCTGCCGGCGAGCCGGCGATCCAGTAGTCCTGGGCATGGTTCTCTCTCCTCCCCTTACGAGCCGGGAAGGAGCCGGTTCATCCGACGCTCATCGGCCTTGGCCGTGAGGGTCGCCGAACGCAGGCGCCGCTTCCGCTTGGTGGACTTCTTGGTCAGGATGTGGCTCTTGTTCGCCCGCATCCGGCGAATCTTGCCACTGGCCGTCTTCCGAAGGCGCTTCGCGGCACCCCGGTTGGTCTTCATCTTGGGCATGTTGATCTCCTGCGCACCCAGTCGGACTGCCCGCCCGATCAGGGAGTCGTTTACTTCGGTTCCTTGGGGATGGGAGCCACGACCATGGTCATGGTGCGTCCCTCCATGGAGGGATGCTGCTCCACCTTCCCCAACTCCTTGAGGTCTTCAACCACGCGGCTGAGCACCTCCCGTCCTAGCTCTGGATGAGACATCTGACGCCCACGGAACATCATCGTGAGCTTCACCTTGTTGCCCTCGTCCAGGAATCGCCGGGCATGCCGGAGCTTGAATTCGTAGTCGTGATCCTCGATGCCGGGGCGGAACTTCACCTCCTTCAGCTGGATCACGTGCTGTTTCTTACGGGCCTCCCGCGCCTTGCGCTGGGCTTCGTACTTGTACTTCCCGTAGTCCATCAGCTTGCAGACCGGGGGCCGTGCCTCCGGCGCGACCTCCACCAGGTCCAGTCCCGCGTCGTCGGCGCGCTCCCGCGCCTCCTCGATCGAGACAATCCCGACCTGCTCGCCATCCGCTCCAATGAGACGGATCGGACTGATTCGGATCTGGTCGTTTACACGAACTCGTTGCTCTTTGATAGCTCTTTCTCCCGTACACGGTCCATCGGCCACCCTCTCGGACACCGGCCCCCGAAACGACGAAGGCCCGGCAGTGAACCGGGCCAGAAATCGCTCCGCCCGGAGGCGGAGGCGCTTCGATGGACCCGGCGGCTCCTGAGCGCGTTCGCTCGAGCCGAGAGGTGGAGGGACACCGTCCCTCACTTGCCGAATTGTGGACCCACAAAGTTAGATCGCCCCCCCTCGAGGTCAAGTCCTTCGTGACCCCGAGGGGAGGCTCTCTCCAAACCGGGTTCTCCGGGCGACTTCCCCGCTACGCTAATCGAGCGCCTTGGTCCGGATCTCTTCCAGGACCCGATCGGCGAACGCGTCGCGGTCCATCACGTCCTGTTTCTTCCCCGCCCCACGCTTCCGTACGGCCACGGTGGAGTCGGAGCTTTCCCGTTCACCGATGACGGCCATGTAGGGGATCTTGTGAAGCTCGGCGTCCCGGATGCGGTACCCCAGCGTCTCTCGATCGTACAGGACCGCCCGGATGCCCCGGGCCACGAGCGCGTCGACCCACGCCGCCGCATCCTCACGCTGGTGCTCGGAGATGGGAAGGACCCGGACCTGCTCCGGAGCGAGCCAGACCGGGAACGCGCCCGCGTAGTGCTCGATCAGGCCGCCGATGAACCGCTCCATCGACCCCACCAGGACCCGGTGCAGCATGACGGGCTGGTGCGGATTGTTGTCCTCACCGATGTACTCCAGGCCGAAGCGCTCGGGGAGGTTGAAGTCCAGCTGGACCGTGGGTCCCTGCCACTTTCGCCCGATGGCGTCGATGAGCTTGAAGTCGAGCTTCGGTCCGTAGAAGGCCCCACCTCCCTCGTCGAACTCGAACTCCTGGCCCCTCTCGTTGAGGGTGTCGGCCAGGACCTTCTCCGCGCCGGCCCACTGTTCCTCGCTGCCCAGCGCCTTCTCGGGCCGGGTGGCGAGCTCGATCGTGTACGGGTAGCCGAACGTCGTGAGCATCTCGTCCACCAGGTCCAGCAGACGCTCGATCTCGTTCGAGACCTGGTCGGGCGTGCAGAACACATGGGCGTCGTCCTGCGTGAACCCACGCACGCGGAGCATGCCGTGCAGCACTCCGCTGCGCTCGTAGCGGTAGACCGTCCCGAACTCGGCCATGCGGATGGGCAGATCCCGGTAGGACCGCTGCTGTGCCTGGTAGATGCAGATGTGTCCGGGGCAGTTCATGGGCTTGGGCCGATACCGGCCACCCTCCACCTCCATGGCCCCGAACATGTTCTCGGCGAAGTTCTCCAGGTGGCCGGAGATCTCGAAGAGCTTCTCGCTCACCACGTGCGGCGTGTAGACCAGGTCGTACCCGTGCCGGAGAATGAGCTCCCGCTCGTAGTTCTCTACCTCGCTCCGGACGATGGCGCCCTTCGGGTGCCAGAGGATGAATCCGGCACCCACGCGGGCGTCGGTGGAAAACAGGTCCAGCTGCTTCCCCAGCAGGCGGTGGTCCCGCTTCTTGGCCTCCTCCAGGCGATGCAGGTAGCCCTTCATCTCCTTCTTGTCGAAGAAGGCGGTCCCGTAGATGCGCTGGAGCATCTGCCGGTTCTCATCACCCCGCCAGTACGCTCCCGCCGTGCTCAGGAGCCGGTAGTTCTTGAGCCGGCCCGTCGTGGGGACGTGAGGTCCGCGGCAGAGATCGAGGAAGGGACCGTTCTCGTAGACCGTGATCACCTCGTCGTCATCGAACTCCTCCAGACGCTCGAGCTTGAGGGGATCGTCGGAGAACAGTTCCCGGGCCTCCTCCTTCGTCACCCGCCTCCGCTCGAAGGGCTGATCGGCCGCGATGACCTCCTTCATCTTGGCCTCGAACCGCTCCACCTCCTCGGGCGTGAACGGCTCGTCCACCTCGAAGTCGTAGTAGAACCCGTCGTCGATGGCCGGGCCGAACCCGATGCCGGCGCCCGGGCGCATCTCCCGGACGGCGGTCGCCAGGATGTGGGCGGCCGAATGCCGAAGGACACCCAGGGCCTCGGGATCCCGCTCGGTGATGATCCGGAGCTCGGTGTCCTCGTCCAGGGGCCGCATCAGGTCGACGACCTCGTCGTCGATGACGGCGGCGACGGCGGCCCTCGCGAGTCCGGGTCCGATGTCGGCGGCCAGGTCGCCGGCCGTGGAGCCGCGGGGCATCTCCCGGACGGAGCCGTCGGGGAGGGTGATTCGGATCGAATCGGAAGACATGGTGCTGCTCTCGTGGTGCGTGGAACGCGTGCCGCCACCCCTACGATGGGCGAGACCGACCCGCTCTCCATGAAGGAGGGAAGCTAAACAAAAGCGGGGCCGGCGAAAACGCTCGCCGACCCCGCCCCTGTTGCGGCCGGGTCACTGCCCGGCATCCCGTCGTTTCGGCCTAACGGAACGGTGATACGTTGTTGGCCGCCAGGATCTTGTTCATGTCGTGCATCATGGTGACCTCATCGGTGATGAGGTTCTCGCCGGCGTCGTACGGGCTCGCCGGGGTGAACAGATCCATCTCGTCGAACTGCGGGATGTAGGTCGGCACGAAGACCTGGGCCACGGGATCGCTCATCTCGATGTTCGGGTTGGCGTCGATCTCCCGAAGCATGATGGGCAGCCGGATCCCCAGGTCCGCCATCCGTCGTCCCTCCAGGAACAGAATCTCCTGTCGGGCCAGCCAGAAGGCGTGCCAGACTTCGTCCGCGCTGGTGAGCCCCTGGATCGAATCCGGGTCCAGGGACGTCCCCGAGAACACCATCTGGTTGTAGGTGCCGCCCGGGCGATCCAGCACCAGACCACTGAGGAACGGGCTGCTCGCGTCCGCTCGGATCTTGATGCTCGCGTCCCGAGGCCGGATCGAGAGATCCGCGTTCAGCCGCTGATCGAAGTCGGTGAACTCCACGCGGACCCGATCGTTGGCCAGGCTGATGGCGGTGGCGAGGTGGCCCTTGCCCACGTCCAGGCTTCCGCCCACCAGGTTGATCTCGGCCAGGATGAGGTACATCTCCTCGGCCTTGGCGATGGCGATGGCCGACTCCCGATCCAGGTACTTGGGATCGAGGAAGTCGAGGCGCGGAAGGGGCTGCATCTCCTGAAGGGCCCGGTTCACCAGGAAGAAGTAGGCCTGCTGCGAGATGGAGTTCGCATCGAAGGTGCGGATCCACAGCATGTCCGGAGCCGCGCTCAGCGCCGCGTTCGCCGCGGCAGAGGAGGCGTTCCGGTCACCCTTCCAGCGGTAGGCTCTGGCCAGGGCAGCCTGAGCCGCCACACCGATCACCGGTCCACCGTTGATGGCGGCCTGGAAGTCGGTGATGGCCAGGTCCAGGAGCTGGTCCGGAGTGATGGGCTCGCCATCCTCCTCCACCGGCGCTCCGACGAAGTTCTCCGCCAGGAGCAGGTGGGCCATGCCCCGGTAGTAGAAGGCCTCGGCCACGTCCTCGGCCGTCGCGGTCTCGTCGACGGGCACGAGGTCCTCGATGACGAACTCGGACAGCGCACGGAGCTCCTGGGAGTTCCAGTACAGGCCGGTGGCCGTGCCCGTCGAATTCACGCTGGACGGGCCGATGTCACGGGGTGTGTCGTAGGTCTTGCTCAGACCCGTCCCGTGGATGGAGTAGTTGTCGGTCACCACTTCGGTGAGGACGGTCTGGGCCGACGTGGCCCGGGCGAACTGGGCCCGCAGGCCCGGCAGCAGAGCCGCCACCGGATCCGGCGTGTCCGCCAGGTCGTCCGCCGTGGTGCGTGGGTTTTCCACGTTGGTCGGGTCCAGGAACGAGCATGCCGAAAGCCCGAATCCCGTCGCGAACACCAGGGCGAGCACGAAACCGCGCCGTCCCCGGAGCCGCCCGATCTTCTGGGTGGTATTCATCGAATCATCTCCGTTGGGTCGAATTGGCATGTACTCGCACATCAGAACACGAACTCCAGACCGAAGCGGAAGCGTCGCGGCGCGGACGCCGTGATGCTGCTCTCCGAGCCCAGGGCGATTCCGTCACCACTGAGGCCGTTGAGTTCCGCGTCGATGAGGGCGTTGTCGGACCAGATCATGATGTTCCGGATCGATCCGTAGATCCGCCCACGGTCCGACCTCAGCGCCGTCGCCCAGGACTCGGGCATCGTGTAGCTGAGGGTGACCTCGCGCCACTTGAACCAGTCGCCCTTGTAGACGAACGCGCTCCGGGCCTGGCTCTGGCTGTAGCGACCGATCTCGTTCCCGTCCAGGTCGTAGCGCCGCGGGAAGTCGACGTTCTCGATCTCCTCACGACGATAGATCCCGTTGAAGGTCGACCACACGGAACCCCAGTCGAAGACCTCGTGCCCCATGGCGAAGTCGGCAAGCGAGGTGAAGGTCCAGTTGTTCAGGAACCGGATGCTCGTGTTGAAGCTTCCACTCTGGTCGGGCACGGGCTGTCCACCGGTGAACTGCAGCTCGGAGGAGTCGTTCAACCCGTCGCCGTTGGTGTCGATGGGAGTCGAAACGTACCACGAACCCACGGGCTTGCCCTCGGACACGCGCTTCTGGGATCCGTCCACGCTGAAGTCCGCGGCGCCACCCATGTCCACGACCTCGTTGTCCACCATCTGGAAGGTCCCGCCCAGGCTCCAGGCGATGGACTGACGGTTCAGGACCTGCAGGTTCCAGGCGATCTCGATCCCGGTGTTGTTGATTTCACCGACGTTCCGAAGCTGGGTCCCCTGCCCCGTTACCGGCTGCTCCGGCACGAAGAACAGGGCGTCCTGGGTCGTCGCGTCGTACCAGGTGAAATCCAGGCCGAGACGGTTGTCCCAGAAGGACGCGTCGAAGCCCACTTCGATGGTGGACGTCCGCTCGGGGCGGAGATCCTCGTTCCCCGGGTTGTCGAACCGCGGGGCCGACTCGCCCCGGAAGGACACGGCCGAGAAGCTCCGGTCCTTGTCGAAGGGCGTCGGGGGCTTACCGGTCTCGCCGTAGGCCGCCCGGAGCTTGAACTGGTTCCACCAGCCGCTCACGCCGTCGAAGAAGTCTTCCTGGGACATGAGGTAGCTGACGCCGGCCTTGGGATAGACCTCGTAGCTGACGTCGTCACCGAAGGCGGTGGACCCGTCGAACCGCACGCCGGCGGTCAGGGTCAGCTTGCGCCACATGTCGAAGGTCTCGTCGACGTAGATGCCTCCCGTGAACACCTCCTCGTTGATCTCGAAGGAAGTGATGGTGGAGGCCTCGTCGAACGCGGGCGTTCCCGGAAGGGCGTAGCCCGTACCGGTGGACGAGATCACGGTCGTGTTGTCCCGGAATCCCTGCACACCCACCGCCAGGTCGTTGGACCAGTCGCCCGAGAGGGACTGCCAGCTCCAGCCGGCGGCGGCGTCGAGGGAGAAGGACGAGAAGGTCCGGTCGTACCGGGTGGACTGCCCGGTGGGCTCGCCGGGGGTGAACCCGATGGGCTCCAGCACGCGCTGCTTGTTGGCCCGCGAGTCCAGGCCGGTGGTGGCCCGAATGAACCAGTCGTCCAGGCTCCAGGTGAAGCCACCGGAGAAGATGAACCGGTCGACGGTCTCGTCGATGTCGGGCATCAGGAAGATGTCCAGAGCCTCGTCCAGGTCTCCCGCACCGGAGAAGAACAGAGCGTCGCCCACCTCGAAGGTGGTGAGCGGGTCGGCGATGGCCGTCCCGTTGAACAGCCTCTGGTACTGACTCCGGGTGTAGTTACCGCCGAAGTTGACCGTGAAGTTGTCGGTCACCGAGGCCTGCAGCCCGCCGCGCACCGCGTACAGGGTGCTCTCGTTCTTGGGCTGGACACCCTCCTCGTTCTGCACCCGACCGCTGACGTTGTACGTCACCATGTCGGTCCCGCCGTTGACGGCCAGGTAGTAGTTCTGGGCAAATCCGGTCTGCCAGAACTTGTCGCTCATGAAGGTGGGGGCCACCTCCGGCACGCAGTCCGGCGTGTCATACTCGCCCGTGCAGGCAAGCCACGGGAACGTGAGGCCCACGTCGAACATGTACTTCTCTTCGGGCTGATCCACGCCCATCTCGATCCGGCCGGTGAAGCGGGCCGTACCGGGCTGCCCCTTCTTCGTGAAGATCTGGATCACTCCGGTGGCCGCATCGGACCCGTAGAGGGTCGATGCCGCTCCACCCTTGGTCACCTCGATCCGCTCGATGTCGGAAGTCAGCAGATCGGCCAGCGCCGAGGACTGCTCACCCCCGGTGCCGGCGGCGGTGGACTGGCTGTTGTCCACCCGGACACCGTCCACATAGATGACCGGCGTCTGGGCGCCGAACACCGAGGACGTGCCCCGGAAGTTGATGAGCGCCGCGGTACCCGCCTGCGCGGACTGGGCGTTCACGGTCGCTCCGGCCACACGGCCCTGGAGGAGCTGGTCCACGGAAGTCACCGGGACGTTGGCGATCTCCTGGGCGTCCAGCACCTCCACGGAGGTGGCGAGCTTCCGCCGCTCGGTCTCCTTACCCACACCCGTCACCACCAGCTCGTCCAGAGCGATGGCGTCCTGCGACAGGGCGAAGTCGAGAACGGTCGACGCACCGGCCGTGACAGTGACCGTCTGGTCGGTGGTGCCGTAACCGAGAAGGTCCACGCGGACCGTGGCCTGACCGGCCGGCACATTCAGCAGGACAAAGCGACCCGAGACGTTGGACAAGGTTCCGATCCCGGATCCGGGAATGGAGACCTGGGCCTCGGAAAGTGGACGTCCTGACGAGGCGTCCGTGATCTGTCCGGTGATCGTGCCCGTATTCTGGGCCGCGATCGCACCGGGCAGAAGCCCGAGCAGCGCCACCAAAAGGGCGCCTGCCACGGGTGTCGAACGAAGTCTGGGGTTCATGGAGAACCTCCGTTGAAGAATGAACCGTTGTGGCAGGGCTGCACTCTCTCCACAGGCGCCGGATTCGCCGCGGGGGCGTCACCGGGCCTCAGGAGTATCCCCCCGTCCGTTCCCGGACGAAGGCGAGTCGTGAAGCGATCTATCATCCCCTCCGCATCCCGCCGTTGGATCCCACGCGCATCCTCCGCGGACGCGCAGTCGGACCTCCCCCATCACACCCCTGATGCACAGGGCCCCGGTGGGGGTCCCCTCCCGACATGCGGACCAGGTGCCTGGCCCCGAGCGCCGGGCTGCCCGGACGGAGTGCAAAATCCGGGCCTTGTCTCCCTCACATACGCTCGAGGAGACCCGTCCTTCCCCGGGCATACTATGGGTTTGAACTGTCGCATTTGGAAGAGCTTTGTGCCAAGGCGACAAAAAGGCCCCGGGGGATCGCTCCCCCGGGGCCTTCCCGCCACTGAATTCGGCGCGTTGCGCCGAAGGGATCAGTACATCCCACCCATCCCGCCGCCCGGCATGGCCGGAGCGGGGTTGTCCTCGGGCTTCTCCACCACGACGGCCTCGGTGGTGAGCAGGAGACCCGCGATGGACGCGGCGTTCTGAAGGGCCGACCGAACCACCTTGGTGGGATCGATCACACCGGCCTCGACCATGTCCTCGTAGACGTCGGTCAGGGCGTTGTACCCTTCGGTCACCTCCTTGGCGTCCCGAACCTTCGAGACGACGATGGAACCCTCAACACCGGCGTTGTGGGCGATCTGCCGGATCGGCGACTCCATGGCGCGCCGGAGAATCTCCACACCCACCTGCTCGTCCTCCCGCTCGACCGTGAACTCGGCCAGGGCGGCCTGCGCCCGCAGGAGCGCAACCCCACCACCCGGCACGATGCCCTCCTCGACGGCCGCGCGGGTCGCGTGCAGGGCGTCCTCGACCAGAGCCTTCTTCTCCTTCATCTCGGTCTCGGTGGCGGCCCCGACGTTGATGACCGCCACACCGCCGGCCAGCTTCGCGAGACGCTCCTGGAGCTTCTCCCGGTCGTAGTCCGAGGTGGACTTGTCGATGGCCACCTTGATCTCCTCGATGCGGCCCTGGATCTTCTCGTCCTCGCCGGCACCGTCGACGATCGTGGTGTTGTCCTTGTCGATCACCACCCGCTTGGCCGAACCGAGGTCGCTGACCACGGCGTTCTCGAGCTTGAAGCCGACCTCCTCGGAGATCACCTGGCCACCGGTCAGGACGGCGATGTCCTGGAGCATGGCCTTCCGGCGGTCACCGAATCCGGGCGCCTTCACGGCGCAGATCTTCAGGGTGCCGCGGAGCTTGTTCACCACCAGCGTGGCCAGGGCCTCGCCCTCCACGTCCTCGGCGATGATCAGGAGCGGCTTGCCCATCTGGGCGACCTTCTCCAGGACCGGCAGCAGGTCCTTCATGGAGGAGATCTTCTTGTCGTGGATCAGGATGACGGCGTCCTCCAGGACGGCCTCCATCCGCTCGGGGTCGGTGACGAAGTAGGGCGAGAGGTAACCGCGGTCGAACTGCATTCCCTCCACGGTCTCCAGCGTGGTCTCGAGGCCGCGGGCCTCCTCCACGGTGATGACGCCGTCCTTGCCGACCTTCTCCATGGCGTCGGCGATCAGCTCGCCGATCTCGGGGTCGTTGTTGGCGGAGATGGTCCCGACCTGGGAGATCTCCTTCTTCCCCTTGGTCTCGGTGGAGAGGCTGGCCAGCTCCTTCACGGCCGCGTCCACGGCCTTGTCGATCCCGCGGCGAATTCCCATCGGGTTCGTACCGGCGGTGACGTTCTTGAGGCCCTCGGCGAAGATGGCCTGGGCGAGAACCGTGGCGGTGGTGGTTCCGTCACCGGCCACATCGGAGGTCTTGGTGGCGACCTCCTTCACCATCTGGGCGCCCATGTTCTCCACGGCGTCCTCCAGCTCGATCTCCTTGGCCACGGACACACCGTCCTTGGTCACGGTGGGAGAGCCGAACTTTCGGTCCAGACCGACGTTCCGGCCCTTCGGTCCGAGGGTGACCTTCACAGCGCCGGCGAGCTTGTCCACGCCGGCCTTGAGCCGAGCGCGAGCGTCGACGTCAAAATCCAGTTCCTTGGCAGCCATTCCAGTGACTCCTTGAGTTCAGAAAGGCGAATTCAGATCAGCCGAGAACGGCCAGAATGTCGGACTCCCGCAGGATGAGGTACTCGACCCCGTCCACCGTGACATCCGTACCGCTGTACTTCCCGTAGAGGACCGTGTCGCCCTCGTTCACGTCGGGCTCCAGGCGGGAACCCTGGTCCGAGAGCTTCCCCGGCCCGACGGCCACGACCTTGCCCTGCTGGGGCTTTTCCTTGGCGGTGTCGGGGATGTACAGGCCACCGCGCATCTGCTCGGCCTCGTCGAGAGGCTCGACGACCACGCGGTCGGCCAGGGGCTGAATGTTCGGCTTCGCCATCTCCAGCTCCTCCATGAAGAGAGTGTTGTGACAGTGTGTTACGAGGCTGTTAGCACTCAAATGATTTGAGTGCTAACACTGGGAAAGAAGATAGGTTCCCGGAGGGGTGAGTCAATGGGTTGTTGGGACGGTCGCGGGCCTGGAATGGGGCCGCGCAGGGAAGGCCTCAGCGCGGAGCTGGGGCGTCCGCCGTGAGCTCCTCCATGCGGCCGATGCCGTCCATCCCGACGATAGCGTGGACGATCTCGTCGGCAAGCTCGGGAGGAAGCCAGAATCCCAGGTCCTCCAGGGTCGCGAACGAGGCCCGGGCCTCTACGTAGGCGCGCTCCAGGACCGCCCGGGCGGAGCGGCGGAAGACGTCCTCGACCATCCCCTCCTCCGCGCTGCCCGACGCCCACACCTCGGACAGGGCTTCCCGCTCCGCCGCTGTTCCGTTGTGGTGGATCTCGGCCACCAGGAGGTTGTGGCTCTTCCGGCCGACGTCGAACTCGAAGTCGGTGAGATCATCCACGATCTGGAAGGCCGTGCCCAGGCGGGAGATGGCGTCCTCGGCCTGGGTCATCCGGTCCTGATCGGCCTCCCCCTCCAGGATGCGCGGCGCGATGAACGAGAGGGCGAACAGAGCGCCGCCACGGATGCGGTGCACCCGCTCGACCATGGAGTCGGGATCGGGGATCTCGGAGACCCCGCCCTCCTCGGAGCCCTCCAGTTCGCCGATCTCGGCCATGAGGCTCAGAAGGCCGCGGAGGATCGCGTCCCTCTCCTCGGCAATCAGGGTCCCGGCCTCCACCCCCCGATCACCCACCCGGCGGATCAGCCGCTCGAAGCTCATCAGCTGAAGGATGGACATGAACCGGGGACCGGTTTCGTCTTTCAGGGGCAGGAGCGACTTGGCCTGGTCGTCGAAGATGTTGTCCGCGGCCGTGATCGTCCCCTTGATGCAGAAGTTCAGCTCCGCGTAGAACCGGAGCCGATCCTCCGACAGCCCCAGGGCCTCGAAGAGTGACCGGAACAGGATCAGGAAGAAGTACTCCTGCAGGAAGCCGAGGGCGGTCTCGCTCTCGGTGTCACCTGCGACCGGAAGCGCATGGGGCTCCACCAGGAACCGCTCGTCCACGACGGCACGCAGATCCCCGTAGAGCAGCTCCACCGCCCGGGCCTGTGCGTCGATCGAAGGGGACAGCGCGTCCCAGACGCCCCGCTCCCGAAGGAGCTGGACCGCAGCTGGAGACCGAAAGACCGGGGAGAGCGTCATGGACCTGTTCTACGTTGGGACTGGGCCGCCGGATTGCCGGCGGCCCGTGGTGCCGGACCGGGGTCAAAGATAACGCCCCTTCGTCCGCACAGGACACCCGCGGACTCAGGCACTGAGGGCCCTCCCGGCCAAAGCCAGCCCCTGCAGGGTGAGGAAGGGTTCGAGCTGATCCACCGTCGAGGAGTAAGGGGCGACCAGCGAGGCGCGACCGCCGGTGGCCACCACCAGCGGATCGTCGCCGAACTCCGCCTTGATCCGTCGTACGATCCCGTCCACCCCGTCCACGACGGAGTAGAACAGTCCGCTGTGGAGACAGGTCTCCGTCCGTCGGCCCACGGCCTGCTCCGGGGGCCTGAAATCGACCCGCGGGAGCTTCGCGGTCCGGCTCGCGAGCCAGTCCTCGCCCGCCACGATGCCCGGGGCGATGACGCCGCCCTTGAAGACGCCGTCGGCAGTGATGCAGTCGTAGGTGGTGGCCGTCCCGAAGTCGACGGCGATGGTGTCCCGCCCGAACCGGTGGGCGGCCGCGAGGGTGTTCACGATCCGGTCCACCCCCACCGTGCGGGGCTCCTCCACGTCCAGCCGGATCGGAAGCCCCTCGGGGCCGCGGACCTGCTGGACCCGGCCCGGGAACAGAACCTCGAGGGCCCGCCGGAGTCCCTCTCCCACCACCGGCACTACAGACCCCAGGACCGCGCCGGAGACCGCCGTGGGCGAGACGTCGCCCAGCGCCATGAGCTCGGTGAGCAGGAGCTGGAACTCGTCTCCGGTCCGGGGAACGGCGGACGAGAATCGCCAGTGACGTCCCACCTCCAGGGTCTCGGCATCCACCACGGCAACAGCCGTCTCGGTATTGCCCACATCGAGTACAAGTCTCACGTCGCTCATCGAGTCATCCTCTCAGTTCTGTCCGCTCGGTGGGCCCTCGTGAACCGGACCCTCACTGCCCGGGAGCACCTCGACGGAGCCGGATCGTACCTCGAGCACACCCCCGTCGGCCCCTCGGACCCGAAGGGCACCGTCATCCGTCACGCCGGCACCCCATCCAGCCACCGGATCGGAGACCGCACCGGCAACCCGAATCCGACGCTCCCTCAACCAGTCCCTGAGTTCCCAGGCGCCCTTCTCGTCGGAGGACAGGCTGCCGGAGTCCAGGGCCCCGCCATCGCGCAGGATGCGCAGGAACTCACCCACGAGCCGGCCACGGCCAGGCTCCACACCCAGGACCGATTTCAACGACCCGGCCCGCCCGCGGAGATGGTCCGGAAAGTCCTCCATACCCTGGAGGACGTTGATCCCCACTCCAGCTACGACACCTGACCGTTCGCGCGCCGACTCACAGAGAATACCCGCGATCTTCCGGTCCAGCACCATAAGGTCGTTGGGCCACTTGAGCCGAGCGGTCCCGGGGAGTGCACCGGACACGGATTCGACGGCCTCGGACAGAGCCAGGCCGACCCGCAACGGAAGGAGCGGGACGGCGGCCGCATTCCGGATCGGAATCAACACGGACATCCAGATCCCCGTGCCCGGGGGGGAGAACCAGGGGTCGCCGCTGCGGCCTCGCCCCCGCAGCTGCTCCTCCGCGAGGATGACCGTGAACGGTCGAGCCCCGGACCCCGCCCGGTCCCGGGCGACGTCGTTCGTGGACCCCACCGCTTCGAGCAGAACCACCTTCGGCACGTCCCACGCCACCGCCCACTCACCGGCGGTGCGTCGGTCCCATCGGGGCTGGGGATTCATGGGAGCGGTGGCCTCGGTGGCGCCGCGGGCGGTAGGCCCGTCAGGCCCGGTCCCGACCGGCGGCGGGCCCGGACCGGATGCGCAGGGAGAGATCGGCGGTGGGGGCGGAGTGCGTCAGCGCACCCACCGAGATCAGGTCGACTCCCGTCTCGGCGATCTCTCGGACGGTACTGAGCGAGACATTGCCCGACGCTTCGAGGACCACGTCCTCACCCCGGAGCCGGCGGGCCAGCGCAACCGCGTCGGCCAGCGGGCCGGGCCACATGTTGTCCAGGAGGACGCGCTCGGCTCCGGCGCCCAGCGCCTCCTGGAGCTCTTCGAGCGATGTCACCTCGATCTCCACCGGGATCCCCGAGGCGTTCTGCGCCGTCACCGCCGCGAGCGCCGGGGCAATCCCTCCCGCAGCGGCGATGTGGTTCTCCTTGATCAGGACCATGTCGTGCAGCCCGATCCGGTGGTTGGCGCCTCCGCCGTGCAGGACCGCGGCCTTTTCGAGAGTTCGCCACCCCGGTGTGGTCTTCCGGGTGTCGATCACCCGGGCTCCGGTGCCTTCCACCGCACGGGCGAAAGCGGCGGTGAGGGTGGCGATGCCCGAGAGCCGCCCCAGGAAGTTCAGGGCCGTGCGCTCCGTTGTGAGGATCGAGCGGGCACTGCCCTCGATGCGCAGGACCACGGCACCCTCGTTGGCCGCGCCGCCATCGGGAACCTCGACCTCGACGGTCAGGTCGGGATCCACGGCCTCCAGAACGCGGAGTGCCGGCTCGATCCCCGAGACCACCACGGGGGCCTTGGCGACCACGATCCCCGAGGCCCGCGCGTTCTCGGGCACGGTCCACATCGTGGTCCAGTCACCTGGCCCGACGTCCTCCTCCAGGGCGGCCTGAACCAGGCGATCGATCCAGTCCCCGTTCGTCATCCGACCGTTCCAAGGTAGACCAGGAACCCTGCCCCCACCGCGAGGCAGTACAGGCCAAAGGCGGGAAACGACCGCCGCCGCAGCATCTCGATGAACGTCCAGATGGCCAGCACGCCCGTAATCGCGGCCGCCAGCGTCCCGGCCAGAACCGCTCCTCCCAGCGCCCCCGAACTCCCCTCGAGCAGTTCCGGCAGCTTGAGCACGGCGGCCCCTCCGATGGCCGGAATGGCCATGAGAAACGAGAACTCCGCCGCCTGGTCCGGCTCGGCGCCGGCCCACAGGCCCGCCACGACCGTGCTCCCAGAGCGAGAGATGCCCGGGATGATGGCGAACGCCTGGGTGAGACCCATGACCAGGGCGAGGCGGAGAGTCATCGAGGACTCGAAGGCGCCCCGCTGAAGGGGCCGGCGGGACGAGAGAAGGAGGAGGCCCGTCGCCAGGAGGGCCACGCCGGTCACCCGCGGGTCGTCGAAGAGGGCCGAGATCCGGTCTTCCAGGAAGACTCCCGCGAGGCCCGCGGGGATGGTCGCCAGGACGATAAGACCCAGGTAGCCCCATGCCGAGCGCTCCCCCTGGACCGCCCCCCTGGCCAGGGCCGCGACGCGGCTCCGGTACACCAGGAGGATCGAGACGAGGGTAGCGAGATGAACCGCGACCTCGAACCAGACGCCGGGGAGCTCGACCCCCATGAGGATCTGCCCCATGACGAGGTGACCGGAGCTGGACACCGGCAGGAACTCCGTCGCTCCCTGGATGATCCCCAGGATCAGTCCCTCCCAGAGGGTCATCCCAGCGGGCCTCCGGCCAGGGTCTGGTAGTAGAGCTTCTCGTAGGCCGGCACGATCCGGGTCTCGTCAAAGCGGTTCTGCGCTACCCGCCGCGCGGCCTTGCTCATCCTCTCCCACTTCACCTCGTCCGTCAGGATGGCCAGCGTGCCCTCGGCCATGGCGTCCACGTCCCCGACCGGGTAGAGGTACCCCGTCTCCGCGTGGATCACGACCTCCGGAATCCCCCCCGTGCTCGTGGCCACGACCGGCGTCCCGCAGGACATGGCCTCAAGAGCCGCAAGGCCGAAGGACTCGTTGAGGCTGGGGAGGAGGAAGACGTCGGCACAGCGGAGGAGTTCGAACACCGACTGGTGAGCGCCAAGGAACACCACGCGATCCGCGAGGCCGAGCTCCGCGGCACGGGCCTGGGCCCTGGACCGCTCCGGACCGTCCCCCACCATCACCAGCCGCGTGGGCACCTCGGAGGCGACTCGATGGAACACCTCGATGACGTCCACCACCCGCTTCACCGGCCGGAAGTTGGAGACGTGCATGAGGATCTTCTCGCCGTCGGGGGCCAGCATGTCCCGGTAGCAGGGATCCCGGTCACGCCGAAACAACTCCGTGTCGATGAAGTTCGGGATGACATCGATCGTGGATCGATCGATGCCGAAATCGTCCTCCGTCCGATCCCGCAGGTAGGAGGACACCGCAGTCACGGCGTCGGACTCCTCGATCGACCAGCGGGTGATCCGCTTGAAGGACGGATGCTGCCCCACCAGTGTGATGTCCGTCCCATGCAGAGTCGTAATGATCCGGGGCTGACGCTCCGGCGAGGTCATCTGCTTGGCCAGCAGCGCCGACGTTGCATGGGGAATGGCGTAGTGCACGTGGAGGAGCTGGAGATCGTGCTTCTCGATGGCGTCGTTCAGCGCCACTGCGAGGGCCAGGGAGTAGGGCGGATGCTCGAAGAGCGGATAGTCCTCCATCTCCACGGCGTGGTAGTACACCCGCTCCTGGAAGCCGCTGAGCCGGAAGGGCTGAGCGTAGGAGATGAAGTGGACCTCGTGCCCTCGACGCGCCATTGCCAGGCCCAGCTCCGTGGCCATGGCCCCGGAACCGCCGTAGGTGGGATAGCAGGAGATCCCGATCCGCAGTGGATCCCCGCCGGCTCTTCCCGATCTGTCTTCCGTCTCAGCCACTTGGCCTCCTGGCGTGCTCTCGATGTCCTGCCCCGAACGCAACCCGTTTCATGCGCCGTCTCTCCCGTCGGTCCAGGCCTCGACAACCTGTTGGACGAGCTTCGCACGGGGCTGGCCCGCGTCGAGCCGGACGGCACCGTCCTTCAGCTGGTGCCGAAACCACGTGTCCTGTCGTCGAGCATAGCGACGGGTTGCCCGCTGGGTCGCGTCGACGGCCTCCTCCAGGGAGCACTCCCCCGAAAGATAGTCGGCCACCTCCCGATACCCGGTTCCCGTCATTCCCGGCGCCTCCCGCTCGTACCCGGCGTCCAGGAGCCCCCTCACCTCGGCCTCCAGGCCACGCTCCACCATGAAGTGAACGCGGGCGTTGATCTTCTCATACAGGACCTCCCGGGGGAGGCCCAGCAGACACACCAGGGCCCGAACCCCCGGCGCCTCGGCGGGCGCATTCCGATGCCACCAGCTCAGCGGGCGCCCCGTGAGCAGGGGTAGCTCCAGTGACCGGACGAGGCGCTGGATTCCACCCGCCCGGGCCAGTTCCGCACGCTCGGGATCGAGGATCTCGATCCACCGACCCAGCTCCTCCGGCGCTTGCGACTCCAGCCAGGCTCGGAGAGGAGCTCTGCGCAGGGGATCCAGCTCGGGCTCGGTGAAGATGGGTTCGGTGACCGCCTTCAGGAAGAACCCCGTCCCGCCCGCCAGGATCGGTACCCTGCCCCGGCCGCGGATCTCGGCGATCCACCGCCGGGCGTCGCGCGCGAACTGGCCCGCGCTGTAGGTCTGGTCCGGGTCCCGGATGTCCAGCCCGTGATGGGGGACCCGGGATCGCTCCGGCGGAACGACCTTGTCCGTGCCGATGTCCATTCCGGTGTAGACCTGACGGGAGTCCATGGAGATGATCTCTCCGTCCAGCGCCTCGGCCACCTCGATGGCCAGTGCCGTCTTTCCCGTACAGGTGGGCCCGGTGATGACGAGGACCTCGGCTCCGGAGTTCACCGCCCGAACTTTCTCTCCAGCTCCGCGGCCGGGAGCCGGACGATGGTCGGGCGCCCATGCACGTCGTGGTACGGCAGTTCGGTGGCGAAGAGACGATCGAACAGTTCGGACATCTCCGCCGGGCTGAGGCGCTGACCGGCCTTGATCGCGCCCTTGCAGGCGAAAGTCATGGCGATCCGCTCGTGCTGGTTTCTGGCCGAGCGCACCAGTTCCGAACCCTCCGTCAACTCCGCGATCATCTCCCGGAGACACCTCTCCGGGTTGAAGTAGGGGTGCGGATTCGGAACCGAATGGACGATGATGGTATCGCCGCCGAACCCCTCGACCTGGAACCCGGAGCTCGAAAGCAGGCCCTGGAGACTCTCGACCTGGAGATACTCGGCCGGAGTGAGCCGGATGGTCAGCGGAAAGAGGAGGTGCTGGCCCTCCTGACCGCCGGCATCGAACCCGTCCATGAGCTCCTCGAACAGGATCCGCTCGTGGGCCGAGTGCTGGTCGATGATGAGGAGCCCGTCGCGGGTCTCGGCCAGGATGTACGTGTCCAGGACCTGCCACAGGTTCGGACGCATGGCACCCGAGAGGGGCGGCATGCCCAGGTCGTGCGTGGCGGCGTCGGCCGTGCCGGACGGAGCCGAATCTCGAGAAACGCCATCGGCGCGCGGCGCGTCCTCCGCCGGGTCTCCGGATCCCTCGCCGGCAGGGCTCCCGTCCGTCTCGTCGCCCGTAGCAGGAGCGCGCGCGAACAGGGCCATCTGGTCGACCGGACGGCGATCTGGATCGCGGTCGCCCCCCGTCCGCGCCGCGTCCGGCTCGGACCGTGGCGAGGGCCGGCCCTCCCGCACGGTCAGCGGCGCGCCCTGCGGGGCCCGATCGAGGGTCGCCGAGGACTCGGATCCCACGAGAGCCTCCCGGACGGCCGCCTCCACCAGGTCCTCCACGACGGCCCGGTCCCGGAACCGAACCTCCGCCTTGGCCGGATGAACGTTCACGTCCACGGAGTCACCGGGAACGCCGAGGTACAGGAACACCCAGGGCCGATGCCCCGGGGGAACCGTGGTCCGATATCCCCGATCCACCGCCCGGAGGAGGGCCGGCTCGCGGAACGGGCGCTCACCGACGAACAGGAACGTCTTGCGATGTCCCGGTTTCACGGCGTCGGGACGCTGGACCAGTCCGCGAACGCCCATTCCGCGGCCGTCCAGCTCCACCGAGATGAGGTCCCTCGCCAGTTCGGTGCCCCAGATGCCGCGGATCCGCTCGGCCAGGTCTTCGGTGGCCGGCAGGTCGAGGAGAATCCGGTCGTCGGACTGCAGGCGGAACGCCACCGAGGGCCCGGCCAGGGCAACCGCGATGAGTGCCTCGTTGATTGCCCGGGTCTCGGCGGCCGCACCCTTCAGGAACTTCCGACGGGCCGGGGCGTTGTGGAACAGGTCCGTCACCTCGACGGTGGTGCCGGGCCGGCGGGCCGAGTCCTCCACGGTCAGGATCGTTCCCCCGGTGACCTTCACCTGGGTCCCCACCTCCGACTCCGCTTCCCGGGTGTTGATGCTCATCCGGGAAACGGCCGCGATGCTGGGAAGGGCCTCCCCGCGGAATCCCAGGGAGCGGATGTCCCGGAGGTCGTCGGCCGACCGGATCTTCGAGGTGGCGTGCCGGTCCAGGCACAGGAGGGCGTCCTCCCGGCTCATGCCCGACCCGTCGTCCGTCACCCGAATCGTGCGGCGCCCCCCTCGCGAGATCTCCACCTGGATGCTCCCGGCTCCGGCATCGAGAGCGTTCTCCACCAGCTCTTTCACGACGGACGCGGGTCGCTCGACGACCTCACCGGCGGCGATCTGGTTCGCCACCACGTCCGGAAGTACCTGGATGCGGCGGCTCATGGCCCTGCCTCTTCCCCACCACCCGAACCTGCGGCTCCCGCCCTGCCCTCCCCGACCAACTCCGGGGCGTCCTCGGGCAACCCGTACATGCGAAGCGCGTTGGCGGTGGTGGCCCGGGCGACATCGGACGGATCGAGGTCCAGGTGACCCGCCACGGCGGCGCATACATGAGCGACGAACGCCGGTTCGTTCCGCTTCCCCCGCATGGGGACCGGCGCCAGATAGGGAGCGTCGGTTTCCACGAGGAGCCGGTCCAGCGGCACCCGTCGGACCCGCTCGGCGGCGTCGAACTTCCGGAAGGACGCGATCCCCGAGAACGAGACGTACCATCCGACGTCCAGACCGGCATCGAGGAGCTCGTCCCCACCCACGAAGCAGTGGAGCACACCCGAGACGCCGCGCGGAAGCGAGCGGAGCACCGCCGTCATGTCCTCGTCGGCGTCCCGGCAGTGGATCACCAGGGGTCGGCGGAGACGTTCCGCCAGGTCCACGTGCGCCTCCAGCGACCTCAGCTGGGCGTCCCGGGGGGAGTGGTCGTAGTAGTAGTCCAGCCCCGTCTCGCCCACCGCCACCACCTTGGGATCCCGATGGAGATCCTCGATGGCGGCCAGGTCCCCGGGCTCCTGAGCGGCCGCCTCATGGGGGTGAATCCCAGCCGTCGCCCATAGCCCGGGGGTGGCCGAAGCCAGGGCCAGGGCGGCCCGGGCGTCCGTCAGATCCGACGCCACCGTCACCCCGCGGGTGACCCCGGCGTCCACGGCTCGTCGCAGCACCGCGTCCCGGTCCTCGTCGAACCGGTCCGCCGTCAGGTGGAAGTGACTGTCGAAGAGGACTGGGGTCATTCAGCTGGGCATTCAGAACTCAGAGGGTGCGGGCCGAAATGGAGCGGCCCCGGGGCTGTGATGCCGTGGTTCTCTGCGGCGGACAGCACCCCGGGGCCGGGCTCCTGCTGGGTCCAGGCGGTCCTGGTCCGGATCAGACGGTGGCGGCCGCCTTCTTGACCTTCTTCTTCTCGCCGCCGCCCGGGTTGGCCGCCGCCTTCTTCTCGGCTCGCGCCTGGATCTCCAGGAGCGCCGGCGAGGCGACGAAGATCGACGAGTAGGTCCCGATCACCACACCCAGGATCATGACCAGCGTGAAGTCGCGGATCACCGCACCACCCAGGACCAGCAGCGCCGTAAGTACCGCGAGCGTGGTGCCCGAGGTCAGAACGGTTCGCGGCAGGGTCTCATTGATGGACCGGTTCACCAGGGCCGTCGGATCCTCCCGGCGTCCACCCTTCTTGTTCAGGTTCTCCCGAACCCGGTCGAACACGACGATGGTGTCGTTGAGGGAGTACCCGACGATGGTCAGCACCGCCGCGACCGTGGCCAGGGCGATCTCCACCCTGAATACGGCGAGGAAGCCCAGCGTGATCAGGATATCGTGCGCCGTCGCGATCACCGCGGCCAGCCCGAACCGGAACTCGAATCG
Organism: Gemmatimonadota bacterium; assembly: GCA_039587435.1. GTDB lineage: Bacteria > Gemmatimonadota > Gemmatimonadetes > Longimicrobiales > Gaopeijiaceae > JBDHIJ01. The sequence goes on along the minus strand of JBDHIJ010000012.1, from coordinate 35,224 downwards.
GATGGCCAGATAGATCAGGGTCAGCACGAACGAGAACAGGATGGCGAAGGCCGCCTTCTGCTGAAGCTCGGCTCCGATCTTCGGACCCACCGCCTCCACCCGGACGATCTCGAACGAACCCTCACCGAAGCTCTCCGAGAGCTGCGCAGAGAGGTCCGCCGACACGGACTGGATGTCACCGTCCTCGGCCAGAGGCGCGCGGATGGTGAACTCGTTTTCCTGACCGAAGCGGGTGATGGCCGGCGCCGAGGCGCCACCGAGTGCATCCCGCAGGTCACCGGCCGTGGCCGGCACGTCGAACCGCACCTGGATCAGGGAACCACCGGTGAAATCCACCCCGTAGTTCAGCCAGGTCCCGGTCGACACGACGTTGAAGAGCATGCCGGCGATGCCGATGGCGATCACCACGCCGGAGAGGACATAGGCCTTCCGGCGCTGCTCGATGAACTGATAGTGGGCGTCGCTGAAGAAACGCATGAGAACTGACTCTAGATACTCAGGGGATCCGAAGCCTTCCGGGTGCTCAGATAGACCAGGAAGAGCGTTCGGGTCACGTACAGGGCGGAGAAGAACGACGCCACGATTCCGATGGACAGCGTCACGGCGAATCCACGGACCGGACCCGTTCCGAACTGGAAGAGGATCAGGGCCGTGATCAGCGTCGTGATGTTGGCGTCGACGATGGCGGAGAGCGCGTGGGCGAACCCTTCGTCCACGGCGGTTCGCGTGGTCCGGCCCGCGGCCAGCTCCTCACGGATCCGTTCGAAGATCAGGACGTTCGCGTCCACCGCCATCCCGATGGAGAGGATGAGACCGGCGATCCCCGGCAGGGTCAGGGTGGCGTTCAGAGCCGCCAGACCACCGAGTACGAGAACGACGTAGACCCCCAGCGCGAGCACCGAGAGAACACCCGCAACGCGGTAGTAGGAGATCATGATCACGACCACCAGGATGATCCCCACCAGACCGGCCAGCCGACCCTGGTCGATGGAGTCCTGCCCGAGGGACGGACCCACGGTGCGCTCCTCGATCACCTGGAGCTTGGCCGGAAGGGCACCCGCCCGGAGGACCAGCGCTAGATCCCGCGCCTCCTCCATGTCCGCGCTTCCCAGGTCGATCTGACCCCGGGCGCCGATGCGGTCCCGGACCACCGGCGCGCTCACGACCTCGTTGTCCAGGATGATGGCGATCTGGTCACCCACGTGCTGCCCGGTGACCTGACTGAACACACGACCGCCCCGGCGGGAAAGCGTGAACTGGACCTGGGCCTGGTTGAACTGGGGGTCCCGCTGGGCGAGAGCATCCTCCAGCATCTCACCCGTGAGGAAGGCGTCCTCCTCGACGACCCACAGCTCACGGTAGGCCAGGGCCCCGATGCCCACGGGCTCCCAGCCCCACAGCAGCGCGACGTTGCGCGGCATGGAGCGCTGAACCTCGGGCATGGCCAGGAACTCCTGGGCGATGGCCACGTCCTGCTCGGCCACCAGGTAGGTCCCGGGCTGATTGCCCTGGTTCAGGAGACCGGTGAACGGTCGCAGCTCGGTCGTCGGAGCCTCCGCGACCTCCGCCTCCGTCGCTTCGGCCGCGACGCTGTCTCCCGCGGACGCGGTGTCCCCGCCGAAGAGAAGATCCTCGATGTTGCTGCTCGGGGCCTCGGTATCGCGACCGAGGGCCCGCAGCGAATCCTGACCGATCGTGGCCACGATGGCCCGGTCGACCCGGTTCAGCGCCGCATCCACTTCGGTGGTCGGCAGGACCAGCCTCCACTCGAGGTAGGCGGTCTGCTGGACGATGTCCTTGGCCCGCTGCTCGTCCTGGATCCCGGCCAGCTCGATGATGATGCGCTCCGAGCCCACCTTCTGAACCAGGGGCTCCTCGACGCCGAGTTCGTCGATTCGGGTCCGGATGATCCGCTCCGCGCGATCGATAGCGTCCGCGCGTGCTTCATCGGTGAGGGTTCCGTCGGGGTCATCGACCTCGAGGACCATGTGAATTCCGCCCTGCAGGTCGAGGCCCAGCTTGAGGCCGTTCGAGTACAGGTAACCGAGAGCGGTGGCCAAGATCACGACAATGGCGATCAGGCGTCCGCGGAGGGACTTGAGCATGCGGTATGACAGTTGACGTTCAGATGAGGGTCTCGTTCCTGATTGAGACCACCCGGAAGCCTAATAAGATCCCTCAGCCCCCCTGCGGTGTCAATCGACAACAGGGGTTTTCGAGGGGATTTCGGGAAGTTGAAAGGGGAGAGGCGGCGCGCTAGAGAGCGGCCCGCCGCAGGACCGCACGGACCCGGGCCAGGAACCGGTTGGCGTCGACCTGCTTGGTGATGAAGTCGTCCGCTCCCGCCTCCAGCAGCTCCGCCTCGTCGGCGTCGGAGGCCTTTCCGGAGCGGATCATGACCGGCACGGCGGCCGTGTCCTTGGTCCCCCGAACCGTCTGAAGTACCTGCCACCCGTCGATGATCGGCATGCTCAGGTCCAGGATGATCAGCGAGTAGTGGGGATCCTGCTGGAGGATGTCCAGGGCCTTCTGGCCGTCCTCGGCGTCCACGAGATCGTATCCCTGGCGCTCCAGAACCTTCCGCATCATGAGGCGTGCGTCTTCGTCGTCGTCGACGAGAAGGACCTTCGGGGGTCCCTTGTCCTCTTCGGCCTCGGCCTTGTCCAGGTCCTGCCCCAGAACGCGCTCCACCTCGACCAGCGTGGTCTTCCCCTGCTGAACCCAGTCCAGGGCCACGGTGTGCATGTTTCGCATCCCCGCCTGCACGGCCAGCCGGCTGAGCGTGGTGTGACCCTTCCGGGCCTCCACCGCGACCTGCATGCGCGGGCCCATGATCATGACCTCCTGCACCGGGATCCGGCCCTTGTAGCCGGTGAAGCCGCAGTCGTTGCAGCCCACGGCGCGGACCACCGGCTCCATTCCGTGCCGGTCGGTGAGGCGACGCTCCTCCGGGGTGAGCATCCCCCGAACCGGTTCGGCGCAGGTCGGGCAGACCTTCCGCATCAGCCGCTGAGCCAGGGCCCCCCTCAGGGTGGAGGCGATCGTCCCGAACTGGAGCCCCATGTCGGCCATGCGGGCGATGGCGGCAACCGCGTCGTTGGCGTGGACCGTGGCCAGCACGAGGTGACCGGTCATGGCCGCCTGTGCCGCCACCTCCGCGGTCTCCTGGTCCCGGATCTCACCCACCAGGATCACGTCCGGGTCCTGGCGAAGGAGGGCCCGCAGGGCCTTCCCGAAGGTCATGCCCTGCTTGGCCTCGACCTGGGTCTGGGTAATGGACGCGAGCTCGTACTCCACCGGGTCCTCGACGGTCATGATGTTGACCTTGCCGGTGGCCAACTCACGGAGTGCCCCGTAGAGGGTGGTGGTCTTACCGGAGCCGGTGGGTCCGGTCACCAGCACAACCCCGTCCCGGTATGCAAGCAGCGAGCGGAAGCGCTCCATCTCGGGCTTGGGAAGCCCCAGGTCCTCCAGGGTGAAGGAGGCGTTGGAGTCCAGGACACGCAGCACGCACTTCTCGGCGCCCCCAGCCGGGAGCGTCGATACACGGAGGTCGTACGCCTGGTTGTTCACCCGGACCCGGGCCTTGCCGTCCTGGGGCCGGAGGCGGTCGGCGATGTCCAGCTTCGAGAGGATCTTGATTCGCGAGATCACACGGTTCAGAGCCGCCATCGGCAGCTCCATGTGCTGGCGCAGCACACCGTCCACCCGGAACCGGACCACGCCCTTGCTCCGGCCGGGCTCGATGTGGATGTCGCTGGCCCCGGCCTCGATCCCGTCGCGGATGATGAGGTTCGCGAGCTTCACCACCGGAGTGGCGGACGCGTCCTCCTCGGAAACCGACTCGGGCCCCATCTCCTCGATGAGACGGACCGCATCCTCGGACTCCCCTTCGAGGGTGCCCAGGAGGCTCTCCACCGCCCTCTCCGCGGAGAACCGCTCGTCGATGGCCTCCTGGATCTCGACCGGCGCCGCCAACTGGAAGACCACGGCGCGGCCGGTCGTGAAGCCCAGGACCCGCTCCGCCTCCACGTCGGTGGGATCGCACGTGCCGACGATAATCTGCCGATCGGACTCGAGGATCGGGAAGACCATGTGCTTCCTGCACAGATTCTCGTTCACCAGGAGCGCCGCGTTCGGATCGGAGGAATCGAGACGCGCCCGATCGAGGCGGAAGTAATCGGCCACGAGCTCGGCCAGCCGCTCCTGCGGAACGCCGCAGGTGCGGGAGACGATAGCCCATGCCTCCGGCGTTGGCGTTCCGGGCTCGATGTCCGGAACGGCGTCACCGCCCTCGTCGGTGCGGGCCATGATGCGAACCAGCCAGTGCGCCTGGCTCATCCCATCACCGCCTTCCGCTTGGCCCGCTTCTCCTCGTACATGGCCACGTCGGCCTCGGCCAGGAGGTCGTCCAGGCGGGCCCGCCGGGCATGCTCGAGGCGCGCCGTCCCGATACTGATTCGGAGCTTGTAGGGCTCACGGGACAGCGCGTTGAACTCGTGGATCTTCTGGCGCACCCGCTTGACCAGCTGGCGCTCGTCCTCACCCGATACCTCCAGGGCCAGAACCGCGAACTCGTCTCCACCGAGGCGGGCGATGATGTCCGACCCGCGGAACGCCGCCCGGAGGATGTCGGCTACCTTGACCAGCGCCCGGTCCCCCACGTGGTGGCCCAGCGTGTCGTTGATGGTCTTGAATCGGTCCAAGTCGGCAAAGACCAGCAGAATTCCCCGGTTCGTCCGCCGGGCGAGCTTCAGGTGCTGCTCACCCAGGTCCGCGAACCCCCTGCGGTTGTAGAGGCCCGTCAGGTCGTCGATGAGGGAGAGGCTCTTCAGAGCCGTAAGAAGCCGGTGCCGCTCCACGGCGTAGCGGATCGCCCGCACAAGGGTGGCAGCGTCGGCCTGCCCCTTGACCAGGTAGTCCTGGGCACCGCCCTGAACGCACGAGACACCGAGTTCTTCGTCCTCGTCCTCGGTGAGGACCACGATGGGGACGTCCGGGGCGAACGCGAACGCCCGCTCGAACGTCACCAGGCCTTCACTGTCGGGCAGGTCCAGGTCCAGGAGGAGCACATCGATCCCGCCCCGGGACAGTCTCTGAAGCGCGAGGGGGAGTTGACCGGACCACTCGACCTTAACGGGCCGTCCGCTCCGAGCGGACAGGTCCTCCGCGAGCTTGTCGACGTCCTGAGGCTCCGCTTGGACCAGCAGAAGGGTCTGCGGGTTCTCTTGGACCTCAGACATCAGCTCAGATCCGGTCTGAACAAAAGGAAGTGACATCCGGTTCCTGGGGGGCGCAGATTTTCCAGCCTTGAAGTTACAGGGCGGCGAGTACAAGCGCCACACGGATGTTTCTCACCTGCACGAAGGCGGAGGCGCCGTCTGGTGCCCCCGCCCCGTTGTGCCCGGTGGGTTCTGGTGTGCCCCTACCCCGAGGTCAGGATTCTCTCAAAGAACTCCAGGACCCGCTCGTCATCCTTCTGGGCGAGCCAGAAGAAGGCCGAACGCTGGACCCCGGGATCGTCCAGTTCACGGGCCAGTTCCATGAGCACCGGGATCGACTCGTCGTCCGGACGCTGCGAGAGGGCGAACACCGCGGCCTCCCGCACGTCGTCTCCCTCGTCGCTGGCCCGGGCGATCTCCTCCAGCGGGCCCACGACCTGGATCGTGGCCTCCTGGCCGAGCCAGAACATGGCCTGCTTCCGAAGGCCGGACTCCCGGGAATGGTCCCGTGCGATCTGCACGAACCGGGGCCAGACCTCCACGTCCCGGGCCACGAAAGCCGCGGTGAGGGCTCGCCGGGACGAACGGCCGGGGACATCCTCGGCCAGATCGATCAGGACCTCAGCAGCTGCCTGCGGCGCCACGGTACCCAGAGCCCGGTCCACCTCGGCCGGGCTCTCGGGCGCGATATCCAGGTCGATACGCTCGACCTCCCCTGCCCTGATCGTGAGTTCGACCTCGGCTGGCCCGGGGTGACACTCGTCGTCGCGGTCCCATCCTCCGCTGCTCTCGTAGTGGTGGCTGCCGCCGATCTTCCAGCCCCGCCCCCTGCATCCCTCAACCCCGTCACGAGTGGCGTACGTGAAGCTGAGGGTCCCGGACCCCGACCGCTCGATCTCCGCCCTGAGTTCGGCCGCGGAGGCGATCTCGGGTCCGGTCACCTGCGCGCCGGCGTTAGCCGCTGCCCCGAGGTGGTAAGCGAGGGCGACCGCCGTCACCCCCATCAGGATCCGAACCGCCGAACCGGGTCCGCGCTTCAACTCATCTCGTCCCATCGTCCCGCCTCCCCTCCAGTGCACGTGTCTCGAAAGCAAAGGGGTGCCGGCGACCCCGTGGCCGCCGGCACCGTTCCCTCAGCGCTTCCGGATCAGATCCAGCAGGAACTCGGCGGCCCGCGGATCGTCGCTCTGCCCCAACCAGAACACCGCCTGCTCCTGGAGTTCGGGGTTGGACTCGTCCTGCGCGACGGTCATCAGGAAATCCACCGCCCCCTCGTCGTCCTCGATCTGGGTCGACAGGAAGATGATGTGCTGCTTGAGCTCCATGTCCTGCGTGGTCCGGTACACGTTGGTCAGCTCGTCCATGGTCATCCCCTCACCGGCCTGGACCAGCCAGAAGAGCGCCTGCTGCCGCACCTCGTTGTTCTCGCCGGTGTCCATGGCCCGCTCGCGCAGGAAGGCCCGGCTCTGGTCGTCGTCCACCTGACTGAGGGCGAACAGCACCTGCTGCTGCAGCTCGGCGCCGAGGGTGGGATAGATCTCGATCAGCACGGGACCCGCCGCCTCGCTGTCATGCTGCGAGATGTAGAAGATCGCGTTCTGACGGACCTCCGGATCGATGTCGGTCCGGCGGACGTAGTCCAGCAGGAGATCCATGGTCTCGTCATCGTCCGACTGGGAGAGGGCGAACAGGGCCTGGGACTGGAGTTCCCGGTCCTCGGCCTGCTCCAGGACCTGCCGGACGGCTGCCCTGGCCTCATCGCTGTCGGACTGGCCCAGCCAGAACACGGCCTGGGTCCGAACCTCCGGGTTCGGGTCCGGGTTGTTGAGGGCGAGGTCCACCAGGAGGTCCACGGTCTCCGGAGACATGTCCTGGCTCAGCAGGAAGATGGCCTGCTGCCGCAGCTCCGCCGAGCACGCGTCCCGGTCGGCCAGCACCTCCATGAGGATGGGCCGGGCCCGCTCCGGATCCATGTTGATCAGGGCGCTCAGCGCGGCCATGCGCACCTCGTCCTGCTCTCCGCACTCCTGGGCCGCCCGCGCCCGGGTCTGCCGATAGGCCGTGGCGTCGCCGCGGCGGGCCAGCTGCGCCTCGATGCGGGCCATGAGGGCCGCGGCGTCCTGGCTGGTGGTCGCATCGGGGTAGACCTCGCGCTGCTGCAGGAGCAGCTCCAGGGCCATCCTCATCTGCTCCTCGCCACCCGACCGCTGCAACGCGAACGCCTCGTAGTAGTAGGAGTCCGGGACGTAGCCGGATTCCGCGTACTGGGCCCGAATCTCGGCGAACCGGGCCGCTGCCTCCATGTACTCACGCTGCCGCAGGTACTCACGCGCCTGGCGGTAGAGGTCGTTGGCCGGATCCTCCTGCAGCTCCAGGCTGAGGACCGCCTCCTGGTAGCGCCGGATCTCGTCGTCACGCAGTGCCCGCACCTCCCGCTCCTGGGCTCGCAGAGCGATCCGCTGGCTCGCCGCGGCTCCCCGCTCGGCAACAAGTGCCGCCAGGTGGCCGACCGCAGCCGCTCTCTCGGCTCGCACCCGGGCTTCGCGATCGATTCGCTGGGCCGTGGCTTCCGGCACCCCTCCCATCACACCCAGCACCAGGGCCAGGCCTCCCATCCCCATCATCGTCTTCACGATCTTCATCGTCCGCTCCTCAGATTCCTGCGTAGACGGGCGTCTGCGGCTGGGCCGCCTGCACCCGGGGGAGGATGGCCTGAGCCTCGATGTCCTCCCCGATCCATTCCACCTCGGCGTCCAGCCGGGGGTCTCCTTCGGCCGGGAGCTGGCTGATCTGCACCAGGACCAGCTCCAGGTCTTCGAGGAGGGCCTGAACTCCCGGCTCCTCCGCCTGCTTCGTTTCCATCAGCACCCGGGTCTGGGTCAGCAGGGCCCGAGCCCACTCCCGTACCGCCGGATCGACGGCGCCCGTTCGCGAGTCGGCCCGGAACAGCGTGACCAGGGACTCGGTCTGGGCCAGGTAGGTTGCCGCAGCCAGCTGGAAGGGCGCGCCCGTATCACCGGCCGAGGGGCCGCTCGCCTCACCACCCGCGGCTACAGATCCGACCTCGCCCGCCCCGTCCAGACCCGGATCCGCGATCGCGGACCAGCGGCCCACCGCCACGCCGATGACCAGGATCGCCGCCGCTGCCAGCGTGGGCCGAAGCCAGGAATGGCGCCGGGCGCTGGAGATCGGCACGACCGTGGCGTCGGCGGCATCGTCCCGGGAGACGTCGTCGCCCGGCTCGGCTTCCGCCCCGGGCTCCTCCCCCAACCGAGCATGGATCTCCGCCCACATCTCGTCTCTGGGGACCTCGACCGGGTCGTTGTACGAGCGAATTAGCTCCTTCATCGGTCCGCTCCAGTCTCCGTTCTCGCTCATGCGTATTCTCCTGCCAGATCTCCCAGGGCCGCTCTCAGTTGAGCCCTCGCCCTGGAGAGGCGTGCCTTCGATGTCCCCACCGCCACGTCGAGCATCTCCGCGATCTCCTCGTGCCGGTATCCCTCCACGTCGTAGAGGAGGAAGACGGTCCGGTACAGCTCGGGAAGGGCATCGATGGCCGCATGCAGCCTCCGCTTCAGGTGGGGCGTGGCCGCCGGGTCCATGCGACCCGGATCGCTCACGTCCTCCAGCCCCCATTCCCGTTCCCGCATCCGCTTCTTCTTTCTCAATCCGTTCATGCACACCGACACCGTGATGGAGTGCAGCCAGGTGCTGAAGGCCGCGCGCCCCTCGAACTGGTCCAGTCGCTGGAAGGCCCGGACGAACGCGTCCTGGGTGTACTCCCGGGCGGCGTCCTCGTCCCCGGCCATTCGATAGGCGAGACGGAACACGCGATCCACGTGTCGGTCGTAGAGGCTCCGGAGGGCGAGCTCGTCGCCTTCTCTGGCCTGCTGGATCTCCTGGACTTCGTTCACCCGGCGCCGGTGTCGAGGTTCTGGGGTGGGCAGCTCGCCCTCCCCTGATCTCCGATTCTGACTGTCTGACAGCGGGATTGCGAGAAGGGTTGCGTCCGGTTCGTCCGCGGCCCCCGGCGGGCGCTCGGGGGACGGAAGCGCGAGGAGCAGACATCGGTCAGGGCGCTTCCCGGGCTTCGCGGTCGGGGGATCGGGCGAGGCTGCGGGCCTCGGCGCGAAGCGGTGCCACGAGGGAGCTGCGGCACACCGTGCTTCCAGGGATGGGCCGGTCGGTCCCCGAGGCCCGCCGCGGACCTTACCTTGAGGAGGACTGCGGGCTATCGTGCCCAGGACGATGCACGGACTGGCACGTTCCCTGCCCCCGTCACGCTCGGCCCGCGGCCGCCTCATCGCCCGATCCCCGTCCAGACGCCTCTCCTCTCATGCTTCGACTGTTCCAGATCACCACCGGCCTTCTCGTGGGCCTCCTGCTGCTGGGCGCCGCCGTGTGGCTCCTGGGCGATGGGTCGGAGGAGTTCGAGCAGCTACCCCTGCCCCCCGCCATGGAGGCCTCCGTGAGGGAGGGGTTGTCGTCCGGGTGGGCTGGTACGCCGTACCCGGACCCCCAGCCGCTGCCGGCCTTCAGCCTGACGGATCACCTGGGCCAGCCGGTGGACAACGCCCGGATCGCGGGGCGCTACCAGGTCCTCTTCTTCGGGTACACCCACTGCCCGGACGTCTGCCCAGCCACTCTCCTTCACCTCGGCCGCGCCCGCCGGATGCTGGACCCGGAGCAGGCCGACCGGCTCGGCGGAGTTCTGGTGACCGTGGATCCCGCCCGGGACACGCCCAACCGCCTGGCCCGGTATCTGTCGGCCTTCGACGAGGCCGTGATCGGGGTCACCGGTCCCGAAGAGGAGATGGCCAGGTTCGCCGAGGCCATGGGGGTGGGCTACTTCCAGGTACCCACCGACGACCCGGACGGCCCGTGGGGCGCCTACACCATCGACCACACCGCCCGGACGTTCGTGCTGGACCCCGATGGCCGGATCGTGCACTCCTTCCCACCCTTCCTCACCGGAGAAGCGATGGCCGGCGACCTGCGGCGCATCATGAATGGCGAGGAGGCTTCGTGACGCAAGCGGAGACAGTATCGACCCGGCGCCGGACGCCGGCTGCTGTGATCGCCGCACTGCTCGGCGTGATGCTGTCAGCCGGGTGCAGGGGTGACGCGGCCCCCGTCTCGGACTTCCAGTTCGACCTGTCGGTGTCCCCCACCCCACCGGCAACCGGTCCTGCCCGGCTCACACTGACCGTGACGGACTCGGCCGGAGCGAGCGTACCTGGTCTCCAGGTCTCCGTGGAGGGCACCATGACGCACCCCGGAATGAACCCTTCTCTGGCCGACGCCGAGGAGCGACCCGACGGCCGCTACGTAGTGGAGGCGTTCGACTTCAGCATGGCCGGCGAGTGGGTCCTGATCGTCCGGGCCCGACACCCCGACGGTCGGATCGGCGAGCGCGAGTTCCCCCTCCGGGCCGTAGCGCCCTTCACTCCCGGATCCTGATCGGGAGCCGGACCGGGTGACCGTCGACCTCCTTCGCACGCCGTTCCTGGGCACGTTCCTGAGATGGCGGCACGCCCGAACCGCCCTCCAGATCGGGATGCTGGCGGTGGCCATCGCCGTCATCTTCGACGGCCTGTTCGGGCCGCAGCTGGGGCCCCGGAACCTGGCCGGGGTCCTCCCGTGGCTCCACTGGAGGGGAATGGTGGTCCTGGCCATCCTCCTGTTCGGGAACTTCTTCTGCATGGCCTGCCCCTTCATGCTGACGCGCCGGGCCGGGAAGACGCTTCTTCCGGGCGACAGGAACTGGCCCACGGCCCTGAAGTCCAAGTGGCTGGCCGCCGCACTGCTCATCCTGTTCTTCTGGGCCTACGAGGCGTTCGACATCTGGACCAGCCCCTGGTGGTCGGCGTGGGTGGCCCTGGCCTATTTCGTCGGCGCCTTCGTCATCGACGGCCTCTTCAAGGGCGCGGCGTTCTGCAAGTACATCTGCCCCATCGGGCACTTTCACTTCATCAACGCCACCCTGAGCCCCTTCGAGGTGGCGGTCCGACAGCCCGACATCTGCTCCGGCTGCCGTACCAAGGACTGTATCTCCGGCCGCCGCGACCGGGGCATTCCGCTACCGGTACTGGCACGGGAAGAGCCGGCCCTCGTTCCCCTGCCGGCCCAGCCGCCCGGCGCGAAGATCCAGAACGGCTGTGAACTGTGGCTGTTCCAGCAGAAGAAGGTCGGGAACGTGGACTGCACGTTCTGCATGGAGTGCATCCAGGCTTGCCCGCATGGCAACGTCGGCATCCTCTCCCGACAGCCGGCCAGCGAGCTCTGGAAGGACCCCCTGCGCTCCGGGATCGGTCGGTTCAGCCAGCGGCCGGACCTCGCGTTTCTGGCTCTGATCATGGTATCCACGGCCTTCCTCAACGCGTTCGGAATGGTCGCCCCGGTCTACGCGACCCTCGACTGGATCACGTCGACCCTCGGGATCGCGAACGAGGTGGCACGGGTCGGGGTCCTGATGATCACGGGCACCGTGATTCTCCCGGTGCTGCTGGCCGGGGCGGCGGCCTGGATCAGCCGGACGGCGTCCGGCTCCGGGCGGAGCGTGGTCGCCGAGGCGACGCGGTTCGTCTACGGCCTGATCCCACTGGGCTTCGGGATGTGGCTGGCCCACCACCTGTTCCATTTCCTCCTCGGTGCGCTCACGATCGTGCCCCTCGGCAAGAGTTACCTCCGGGACCTGGGGCTGGGCCCGGCGAAGGGCACAGCCGGGGTGGACCCCGTGAACTGGGCCGTGCCGCCGCTGATCCCCGAAGCCTGGCTCGCCCCCCTCGAGCTCTTCTTCATCGAGCTGGGACTGCTGGTCAGCCTTGTCGTGCTCTGGCGGATCGCCCGCCGGGACAACTCCGACCGTAGAGCGGCCAGGCTGGCCTTTGCGCCGTGGGGCGGTCTGGCCGTGGCGCTGTCGCTCATCGGCATCTGGCTCCTTCTCCAGCCGATGGAGATGCGGGGCACCATGATGGGGGGCTGATTCCATGCGCCTGGATTTCCACCGGACCACCAGGGCTTCCCGGTCCAGCCGACGGTCCTGCCGGCTCGCCGCGGTTGTGACGGTGGCGTACCTGGGCGGATCGACGATCGGGCTTCTCGTGGCGCCCCCGCTTCTTCGGGCCGATGGAGGGACCATACGGCTGGCGGACCTGGTGTTCGGGGAGTACCGCGTGACGGTGTTCACCGACCCCACGCCCGTCACACCCGACTCCCTCGACGTGAGCTTCCTCATCACCGAGTCCAGGGGGCTGGCCGTGGCGCTGGATGCCGAGGCCTGGGTCGAGGTGGAGCCCCTGGGTCACGAGGGCGTGGCCGCGCGGTACGAGGCCACCCGGGAACAGGCGGACGATCCCCGGTTCTACGCCGCCAAATTCACGCTGGGCACGGAGGGACGCTGGCGGATCCGCATCGGTGTGGAAGGCCCAAGGGGCCAGGGCACCGGGGAGTTCGAGATCACCGCCACGTATCCGGGGCTCTTCCGGCAGCCGATGGTGCTCCTGGTGGCCGCTCTGCTCCCCCTCATCCTGGTGGGAGCCTGGCTGACTCTGGGTGCCCGGAGCGAGGAGCCGTCCGGCGGCTAGGTCCCGTCGTCCGGGGCGATCGGCAGGCTGAGCAGGGCCCGAGCCCCCTGCCCGTCCGGACGGTTCTGAAGCTCCAGGGTCCCACCGTGGCCTTCCGCGATCTGCCTGCAGAGCACCAGCCCGATCCCCGAGCCGCCCGGCTTGGTGGTGTAGAAGGGCACGAAGAGGTTCGAGGCGTCGGCCACGCCCGGTCCGTCGTCCTCCACCACCATCTCCACCGTCTCGGCGGTGGACTTCCAGCGCACTCGGACCCCGCCGATCCTTCCCGCTCCGTCGCCGCCCCCCGCGGCGGGATCTTCCGCCAGGGCATCCACGCCGTTCCGGATCAGGTTGATGAGAAGCTGCTCGACCTGGTCCGAGTCGGCCTGGATCTCCAGTGCCGGGCCGCCCTCCACCTCCACCGGCGCGCGGGTTTCCAGGGCCGCCACCCGCTGCACGAGGGGAAGCACCTGAACCGGTCCCAGCTCCGGGGCCGGAAGCCGAGCCAGACGAGCGTAGGAGGCCATGAAGCGACCGAGCCCCTCGGCCCGGGCCTGGATCACGTCCAGTCCCCGGGTCAGGTCCTCGTCCAGTTCCGGCCCCGCGTCGGAGTCGCGGCTGCGTCCCACGAGGGTCTGAAGGGAGCCGGCGATGGACTTGATCGGGGCCAGGGAGTTGTTGATCTCGTGGCTCAGCACCCGCACCAGCCGCTGCCACATCCGGCGCTCCTCCTCACGAAGGGCACGGCTGAGGTCCGAGAGCACCAGGAGCCGATACGGGAGGCCCTCCTGACGCACCACGCTGCGACGGAGCTCCCACCGCCCGCTGCCCCCCGGGAAGGACACGTCGAGCGTGCGGGGTGCGGAGCCCTCCAGGGCATCATCCAGGCGCAGATCCTTCGCGGTGCGGCCCAGCAGCCGATCCGACGGCTGGCCCAGGAGCCGCTCGCCCGCCCGATTCAGGAGCTGGAGCTTCTGATTCGGGTCGAACGCGAAGACGGCCACCCCGATCTCCTCCATGACCTTCCTCAGCAGCGCCTCCGCCTCCACCGCACCCAGGCGCTGCTCCTTCAGGATCTCCTCGAGTGCGTTCACCTCCATGAACGCGAGCCCCAGAGGATCCCGGCCGGAGGGCACGCGGGCCCGAATCGAGAAGTCCCCCTCCCGGAGGGCAGCCAGCATGTTGGAGAGGATCTGGAGTGGCCGGACAATCCTCTCCCGGAGGACCAGGGTAAGAATCAGCCACCCCCCCACTACCAGAACGGAGAGGGTCCAGCGCACCCGGGGCGGATAGTCACCGATCCATAGGAGGGCGACGGAGAGGACGATTCCCGGCGCCCCGGCCAGGAAGGCCAGGGACACGATCCGGGCGTCGTAACGCAGCCAGTCCAGCAGTCTCCCGCGGGGGGAGGCTGCCGGGCGCTCTACCGTTTCCTGCGGCTCACGGGGTAAGTCCATACCGTTGAAGCCTGCGATAGAGGGCGCTTCGGCTCAAGCCCAGCGACTCGGCGGCCCGACTCACGTTCCCGTCGTAGCGCGACAGAGCCTTCTCGATGAGCGTCTTCTCCGCTTCGTCCAGCGTCACCTGCCCGACGAGGACTCCGTCGCCGCTCTCCGGGACCCGGAGCCCGAGATCCTCGGCCTCGATACGGTCACCCTGGGCCATGAGCATGGCTCGTTCCACGGCGTGGTGGAGCTCCCGAACGTTCCCCGGCCACGGGTGGCGCAGCATGGCCTGAACCGCGTCCTCGCTGAACCCCTCGGTGGGCCGGGCGTACTTGCCGGTCAGTTGCTCCAGGAAGAAGTCGGCCAGGGGCACGATGTCGTCCGGGCGGTCACGGAGCGAGGGCAGCCGAATCTCCACCGTGTTCAGGCGATAGAGGAGGTCTTCCCGGAACGCGCCCTCCCGAACCGCATCGTCCAGGTTCGCGTTGGTGGCGGAAAGAACCCGGACGTCCACCCTCCGGATCTTGGAGCTGCCGACCCGCTGTACCTCACCCGACTCCAGTACCCGGAGCAGCTTGGCCTGCTGCTGAAGCGGAACGTTGGCGATCTCGTCCAGGAAGAGGGTTCCCCGGTCCGCCAGCTCGAAGCACCCGACGCGGTCGGTCTTGGCATCGGTGAAGGCGCCCTTCACATGGCCGAAGAGCTCCGAGTCGAAAACCCCTTCGGAGAACCCGCCGGCGTTTACGGCGACCAGAGGCTTGTCCGCGCGGCCGGAAACCGCATGGAGCCAGCGGGCCACCACCTCTTTACCGGTTCCGTGCTCGCCGGTGATAAGCACGTTGGCGTCGGACGGCCCCACGCGCTCCATGATCGTGAGTACGGGGCGCATGGCCCTGGACACGGCGATGAACTCGGGAGCGCCCTTGGGTCGGAGGCGCTTGTTCTCGTCCTCGAGTTTCTGACTTCGCTGGAGCGCCCGACCCAGTTCCACCTGGGTTCGGAGCGTGGTGACCAGACGGTCGTTGTCCCAGGGCTTCTCCACGTAGTCCCGGGCGCCGCGGCGCATGGCCTCGACGGCACCCTCCACGCTGCCCCAGGCGGTCATGACGATCACCGGTAGGGTGGGATCCAGTACTCGGAGCTTCCCGAGGATCTCCATGCCCTCCCGCCCGGAGGTGGTGTCCCGGGTGTAGTTGAGGTCCATGAGGACTGCATCCAGGTCCAGCGACTCCGCGGCCTCCAGGAGACCGGCCGGTGACGAGGCAGTCTCCACCTGGAACCCTTCGGCCTTCAGGAGCAGGCGGAGAGCCTCCACTACGTCCGGCTGATCGTCGGCGACCAGGACTACGGGACGGTCTTCACTCATGGTGCGGCCGGTCTACTCGTCTACGATCCAGCCGTCGCGGAGCTCGACGATCCGGCTCCCGTAGCGGGCGTAGTCCTCGTTGTGCGTCACCTGGATGATGGTGGTCCCCTCGTCATTCAGCTGCTTCAGGAGGTCCATGATCATCTTGCCCTGGGAGGAGTGGAGACTCCCCGTGGGCTCGTCCGCCAGGATCAGCTTGGGCTCCGCGATGACCGCCCGGGCCACGGCCACGAGCTGCTGCTGGCCGCCGGAGAGCTGATTGGGGTAGAGGTCCTTCTTCCCCACGATGTTGAACCGGTCCAGGGTGTCGGCCACGATCGACTGACGGTCCTTCCGCTTCACGTTCCGGTACGAGAGCGGGATCTCCAGGTTCTCGTAGACGGTGAGGTCGTCCAGGAGGTGGTACTGCTGGAAGACGAACCCGATGTACTGCTTGTTGAGATCCACGCGGGCCCTGGGCTTCATGGCGTGCACGGGGTGACCGAGAAAGTGGAACTCGCCCCTCCAGTCGCCATCCAGCATGCCCAGAATGCTCAGCAGGGTGGATTTCCCCGCTCCGGACGGCCCCATGAGGGTCAGGAATTCGCCCTCCCGGACGTCCATCGAAATACGACGGAGGACGAAGGTCTCCCCCGCGCCGGTGCGGTAGGACTTCTCGATGTTGCGGAGTGAAATCATGGAGTTGGTCGTGGAGGTTGTGGAGCATGCCGGCCTCGTTGGCTCGGGCCGGCCCTGCTCAATAGGACGTCAGCGACGCCACAGTCGTTTCAGCCCGTCCGGTTGGGCGGGACCGGGGGAGTCCATCCTAGCGGACCGGGGGCGGGCAGGCACCCCTCCCCGCCCCCGGTCCGGTCGGGATCACTCGGTGGTGAGCACCTGGGCCGGGTCGAGCCGGAGAGCCCGCCGGGCCGGTACGTAGCTGGCCAGACCGGCTACCACCAGGAGGACGCCGGCCATGGTGGCGAAGGTCGTCGGGTCCGTGGACGCCACGCCGAACAGAAGGGCGTCCACGAACTGAGCCAGGAGGAGCGACGCGCCGACGCCCAGCAGGGTGCCTGCGGCCGCCAGCGTCAGGCCGCCCTTGAAGACCAGACCGGAGACCTGACCCGGGCTCGCCCCCAGCGCCAGTCGAACGCCCATCTCGTGCGCGCGGCGCGTGACCATGAACGACAGGACCCCGTAGATCCCAAGGGCCGCCAGGAAAAGGGCGATGGCCGAAAAGACAGTCAGCAGAATCGTCACGAGCCTCCGGGGAGCCAGTGCCTCCCGAACCGTCTCGGCCAGCGGCTGCACCGAACTCACAGCGAGCTCCGAGTCCATCTCGGAGACCGCGGCTCGGACGGCGCCGGCGAGGTCCAGGGGATCTCCCGTGCTCCGGATCGCGAGGCCCATGGCGCTCCGCGTCACCTGGAGATGGGGGAAGTAGGTGGCCGGCTGGGTCCGGGGCTCGTCCACGCTGAAGTGCCGGGTGTTCTCCACGACGCCCACGATCTCCCTCCACCCCGGATCATCCTCCGGCCCGAAGCCGATCCGGCCACCGACGGCGTCTCCCGCGGGGAAATGGAGATCGGCCAGCGCCTGGTTCACCAGCACCACGCGCGGCGCGCCACGATCGTCCCCTGGATTGAAGCTGCGCCCCTGAACGACCTCGATGCCCATGGCCGCCAGGTAGTTGTCGGTGATGGCCCGGGTCCAGGCCACGTTCTCCCGATCGACCTCGCGGCGCGGACGCCCCTCTACGCGGAAGTTGGAATCGCCGTCGAGTCCGGCCAGGGGCAGACCGCTCACTGCGCCGCCTGCCGTCACTCCGGGGATCGCCTCGACGCGCTCGACCAGGTCGAGATAGAACCGGCTCCGGTCCTCCGGTTCGGCGTAGCGGGCCGACGGAAGTGAGACCTGCACCGTGAGGACGCCTTCGGGCTCGTAGCCCAGGTCCGTGTCGTTCAGGGCACGGATGCTCCGGGCGAACAGGCCGGAACCGATGAGCAGCGTGAGCGCCAGCGCCACCTGGCCGACCACCAGGCCCCTGCGGACCCAGAGGCTGGAGGCTCGACCGTCGGGGCCCGCACCGCGGGACCCGCGAAGCGCTGCGGCCGGGGTGCTGCGCGCGGCCTGAATCGCCGGGCCCACGCCGAAAAGGGTCCCCGCTCCCAGGGTCAACGCCAGTGAGAAGGCCAGAACACGGAGGTCCAGGCCGACCTCGTCGAGGCGCGGAGTCCCCTCGGGCGCCAACCCCACCAGCAGGTCCGTTCCCCACAGCGCAACCAGTACCCCCAGCCCTCCCCCGACCACCGCCAGGACGAGGCTCTCGGTGAGAAGCTGCCGCACGATCCGGCCGCGGTTGGCGCCCAGGGCCGTGCGAACGGCCATCTCGGAGGACCGGGTGGTACCCCTACCCAGCAGGAGGTTCGCCACGTTGATGCATGTGATCAGCAGCAGGAAGCCCACTGCGCCCAGCACCGTGAGCAGCGGAATCCTGGAGTCGCCGGTGACTTCGGAGCGCAGCGAGTACGTCACGATCTCGGCACCGCCGTTGACCTCCGGGTACTCGGCAGCCAGCCGGGCGCCCACGGCATTGAGGCGGGAGGCGCCCTCCTCCAGCGAGACGCCGGGCGCCAGGCGAGCGATGACCCGCAGGTAGATGGAGCCGCGGCCCCCACTCACCTCGGGATCGCGGTTGAGCTGGGTGAGCGTGAATAACTCGGGCCCGTTCAGCATCGGGAACGTGAATCCCTGCGGCAGAACCCCCGCCACCTCATAGGGCTCTCCATCGAAGAGCAGAGACCGACCAATCACGGTCGGGTCCTGCCCGAACGCCCGGGTCCAGAAGCCGTGGGTCAGCATGACCGTGCCCGGAGCCCCGGGCTCGTCCTCCTCGGGGCGGAAACCGCGCCCGAGGGCCGGCTGCACCTGCAGGACCCGGCTGAGCATCCCCTCCGAGACCCGAGCCCCTGCCACCCGCTCGGGCTCGTCCGTGGATGTGAGGGTCGCGAACCAGTCCCCGTAGATTCCCGCCTCCTCGAACAGCCCCTCCTCGTCGCGGATGTCAGCGTAGTTCTGGTAGCTGAACCACTCCCGTTCGGGGCCGCCCCGCCCACGCCAGTCATGCCAGAGCACCACGAGGCGCTCCTCCTGGGGGAAGGCGAGGGGCTTCAGAAGGATCCCGTCCACGAGGCTGAAGATGGCGGACGCCGCGCCCACGCCGATGGCCAGCGTCAGGACCACCACGATGGTGAATCCCGGCGCACGCCCGAGGGCGCGGCCGGCGAAACGCAGGTCTCGAATCAGGTTGTCCATCAGGCTCTCCGGATCAGGCGGGGGACGGGCCGGAGAAAAGCAACCCCCGTACCAAACTGATCCGATTCCGCTATCCCGTTGCTGAGTAGACGCTTACGGCGCCCGACCTGCGTCGTCGTCTCATGCTGAAGTGTTCGAAAACGAACACTTCCATGCGCACCCGCGACACCCCCTGCCGGAACACGAAAGGGGCCGGCCCTTTCGGACCGGCCCCTCCCGTTACGCGCTGCCCCGTGAGGGGCGGAGCACATCAGGTAGCGTGCACGTCGAACCCGCTCTCCTCGAGCTCGTGCGCCTGACGGGCGTCCTCCTCGCTCACCACCCGGCCATCGAACAGGTGCACCGCCCGCTCCGCGACATGCGCGTAGCGCGGATCGTGGGTCACCATGCAGATGGTGGCGCCCTCGCTGTGAAGCTCCCGGAGGAGATCCATCACGGCGTTTCCGTTCTTGGAATCCAGGTTACCCGTAGGCTCGTCGGCCAGCAGGATGAGCGGCTTACCGCAGATGGCGCGGGCCACGGCCACACGCTGCTGCTGACCACCGGACAGCTGCGACGGGTAGTGGTTCATGCGGTGCGCCATGCCCACCCGCTCCAGGGCGGCCTGGACCCGCTCCTTCCGCTCACTGCCGGGCATGCCCCGGTAGGTGAGGGGAAGCTCCACGTTCTCGTACACCGTCAGGTCACCGATCAGGTTGAAGGCCTGGAAGATGAAGCCGATGGCCTGGTTCCGGATCTTGGCCCGCTGGCTGGCGGAGAGGTTCTCCACCGGCTCGTTGTCCAGCAGGTACTTCCCGCCGGTGGGCGAGTCGAGGAGGCCGAGGATGCTGAGAAGGGTCGTCTTCCCGCAGCCCGAAGGTCCGGCGATGGAGACGAACTCCCCGGCGTGAATGTCGAGATGAATGTCGCTCAGGGCATGGGTCTCCACCTCTTCGGTGTAGAAGACCTTCTTGAGCCCCTCCAGATGAATGAGCGGATGGTTGTCAGCCATTTGCCTGTCTCTCCCCTTTGGTATTGTTCCGCTTCGATTCCGGGAAGGCTCTCCTCCCCGCCACCCTGCACACTGCGTCGAAGTTCCCGGGTCGACGCCTGCCCACCCTACGGCGCTTTCATGGCTGCGGTTTCAACCGACCGGAATGCGCCTTTCCCTTCTATGACGCCGACGGAGCCGATTTGGTTTCCGCCGGTCTCCTGCGGGCCCCCTATCGCTTGAGCCGGACCCGGTCGAATCCATCCCACTGGGACATGTCCGAGAGGATGACCACGTCCCCGGGCTGGAGCCCCTCGACCACCTGGATCTCGTTCACCGAACTCGCGCCGAGCTGGACGTTCACCCGGATGGCATGCGTACCGTCCTCTTCCATCTTGAAGATCCCAACCCTCGAGTTGGCCTGGCCGTAGGCCGGCCGACCCATGTACACGACGCCGTCCAAGCGCTCGATCTCCACCGTTCCGTCCACCGACAGGTCGGGGCGGGCCGAGGCCGGCAGTTCGGTCGGCAGCGACACGTCGATGGTCACCGTACCGTTCTGCACCGCCGGATCGATCCGGGTCACGCGACCCTGGATGGTGTCGTTCCGCGTGTCGATGAACGCGAGCTGGCCGATGGCGATGTCCTGGGCCTGGGTCTGGGGAATCCGGAGCTCGGCCTTGAGCCGCCCGGGCTGCACCACGCGAGCCAGAGTCTGACCCGCCAGCGCCCACTGTCCCTCCTCCAGAGGCATCTCGGCCAACACGCCCGAAACGCCGGAGGTCACATCCATCGACTCCACCCGCTCGAGGTTGAAGTTCATGATGTCGCGAAGGCGCTCGATCTGGGTCTCCTGGGCCCGGAGCTGCTCCTCCACCGAGGAGTTCATGACCTCGAGGCGCCGGTTCTCGTAGTCGAGCCGCGCTTCCAGCTCCTCGGCCAGCTCCCTGCTCCGGTCCAGCTCAGCCTTGGCCACCAGCTCCGGATTTCGATCGTAGAGCTGCTGGTTGGTGCTGTACGTGCGCTGGGCATCCAGGTACTGGGTCCGAGTCTGGGCGACCATGCCCTCCTGCTGGAGACGCTGGGTCTCCAGGTTCGTCCGAAGCTGCACCAGGGCCACCTGGGCGTCGGAGAGCTGCTGCTGCGAGCGCAGGTACTCGACCTCCACGTCCGGATTGGTCATCCGGATGATGGTGGTGTTCTCCTCCACCTCGGTGCCGGGCAGGATCATGATCTGCTCGACCCGGCCCGACGTCACCGCGGTGATCCACCGCATCTGCTCCGGAACCAGGGTCCCGGGGCCACGACGCAGGATCACCATGTCGCCGTTCACGACCGTGTCCATCCATACGGTCGCGGCGTCCACCGAGGGGGCCGCCGGCTTCAGGCTCCGAAGACCGATGGTGACGGCCAGGAGCGCGACGACTCCGACTGAAATCTGAACGACCTTCTTCTTGCTCTTCTGAGGTCGTGTATCGCGAATGATATCCACAGCCCGCTTCCTATCGGCTTCGGTTCGGATCTGCCTCACCCTGAACGTCCCGCATGAGCCGCGCTCCTACGGAGTTCTCGAGGGAGGAGAGGTTGTTATGGAAGTCGTACACCGCGTTCAGGTAGTCCCGTTCCGCGGTAGCGAGGGACTCCTCGGCCTGCAGCAGCTCCAGGTACGGCGCCGCTCCCAGCGAATACCGTTCCTGCGCCAGCTCCCGCTGCTCCTGGGCGACCGTCAGGTTGGCCTGCTCGATCTCCACGACGTCGTACGAGGTCATGAGGGAGTCGTAGGCGGTGGTCACCGCGGTCTGGAGCCGGAGCTCCTCGGCCCGGGTCGACTCGAACGCATTGTCGGCCTGGACGCGGGCCTGCTCCACCTGTCGCTGGCGGGTGAATCCCTGGAAGACCGGAATCGAGATCTGGGCCTGAATGAAGAACGGCTGGTTGGTGAAATTCCAGGGCCAGACGTTGTTCGTGGAGAGGAACTGCTGGATGTCCTCGTCATCGACGATGTAGCGGCTGCAGTCCTGGGGGAATCCCTCCAGGGGCTGCGACAGCCCGTCCGAGATGTCGTTGAACAGCGAGCAGCTCTGATACCGGTTGGCCGCGCTCGCCTGGTACTGGTCGACCACGAACTGTTCGTTCATGGCCTGCCGGGTGAACCCCGCCCACTGCGCGAAGACGTTGAGCGACGGGAAGTACTGGCTTCGGGCCGTCCATACGTCCGCGCCCCGGGCGTCCTCATCGGCTCGGAGAGCGCGCAGGTTGGGGTGCTCCTCGAGGGCCCGGGACACCAGCGTATCGCGGGTGACGCCCGGAGCCGCGGGGTCGAAGATCTCGAACTGGCTGGTGAGCGCGAATTCGGCTCCGACCTGGACCCCCAGCTGCTCGGACAGCCGCAGCTTCTCGGCGCGGAGGTTGTTCTCCGCCCGCAGGACCGCGATCTCGGCCCGACCGAGGTCCACCTCGGTCTGCTTCCGATCGGTGGGCAGCGCCACTCCGGCCTCCACGCGAGCGGAGGTGATTTCGTGGTTGGTGCGGGCCCTCTCCAGCTGACGCTCGGCCACGCGCACGGCGTCCTGGGCTCTGAGCGAGGCCAGGTACTGCCGTGTGACCGCGGTCTCCATGTTGAAGGCCGCGGCGTTGGTCCGGGCGTAGGTCGCGTCCCGGCCGGCCTTGGACCCGTCGAGCCGGGCGAAGGTCTCGGCGCTCAGCGCGTAGTTCAGCGTCACCGAGTAGCTCGACCGCCGGTAGTCGGTGCTTCCCTCCGACACCAGGGACCCGAAGGTCTGCGAGCCCACGCCCTCGTAGGCCAGAGCGGCGTTGGCACGGGCCGAGGGCACGAACTGCCCGTAGGCCTCCCGGACCGCCCATTCAGCCCTGGGCTGGTCGTTCTCGAACTGCCGATATACCGGGTTGTTCTGACGGGCGAGGAGAAGCGCGTCCGCCAAGCTGAGGGCGTCCACCGCCATCTCGACCTGGGGGCCTCCCTGCGCCGTCCCCGGCTGTGCCTGCACTGCCAGGACGGCCGTCAGAATCCCGATTCCAAAGAGCTGCTTCATCGATTCACTCGAACTGAGGTCAATCTCTCGTCCAGAACGCTCCGCCCTGACTCCTGGCGGTGCGGCGAGCCCCGAGGCTCCCATCCGCGGCCGGGACCGGTACCGACCGAAGCGCCTTGGCGTCCCCACGCGTCGTCACCCCTCCCCTTCGGACCGGCACCGGATCACCGGGCGGACGGTCCTTTGTATTGGAAAGGGGCGTGCCAGAACCGCTCAGGAGTCCCAAGTCCCTGTACGGCAGAGACTTGCCGGATCATCGCCCCATGCGGCGGGGACGGCATTCTGCACGAACCCGGGAAGCGCCGTCCCAAAAACGAACACTTCTACCGGGGCCCTACGGGTGGCGTGGGGATTAGTTTCCGCGCCCGCTCCGGCAGTGGTCGGGGCAGTTCAGCCTGAAGCGGTTCCCGGCGACCCAGCGGTAGGCCGAGTCCGCGGCCGCGCGGATGCCCGGAAGGCCCAGGATGGGGGCCAGGAGCCCGAGGAAGGGGAGCTCGGACGCGATGACCCGGACCGCCTCAGCCCGGTCCCACACCTCGCCCTCGGCGTCGATGACATGGATGGACTGGTCCAACGCCTGGGGCGGGATGTCGGGAAAAAGAAGGGGAACGCTGGGATCGCTGGAGGAGAGAAACTCCATGCGCCCGCGGCGGTCGGCCCGCCGGAGACGGCGCACGGACTCGCGGCAGAGTCCGCACTCCCCGTCGTAGAGCACCACCAGGGAGAACCCGGAGGCCGGTCTCATGCGCGGACCCACGGTCGTTGGGGGCGGCCGTCGGACCTAGGAAAGGATCCGCCTGTGGTAGTCGATCTGGCCCAGGTGCCAGTTCAGGTGGCCGTAGAGGTGGATCATGAACCACCGGGTGGACTTGCCGGCCATCCGGTCCGGGATTCCCGGCATGGGCGCGTCCCACTGTTCGGCGCTGAGGGAGGGGAGCACCTCCGCGATGACCCGCTTCGCCTCCATGAGGCGCTCGATCAGTTCCTCCCTGGACAGTACCGTGCCGCTGAACTCCGCCTCGCGGTCGCGCACGTAGCCGGTCCCACCGAGAGTCGCCCCAATGAAATGGAGGAGGTTCCCCGAGGCGTGGTGGGCCAGGGTCCCTCCCGAGTTCAGCGTCTGCCCGGCGACGGTCCAGAACACCTCGTCCGAGGGGTAGTCCCGGACCTGCTGGGCGAAGCGATCCAGGTCCCGGCTGTACATATCCACCAGTTCCTGGGCGATGGGGAGGTTGCTCATGGCTCGGTGCTCCGGATTAGGCGCGGCGGATCACGCGCGGGGGCGGCTCTCAGGGCAGCGCGCGGGCCCTGGGCACGGCACTTTCACAGGGCGCTGAAGCTAGAGGAGCGTCCCGCCTCCGGCCATAGCCACTGGCAGCGACCCGCCCTACCTTCTGCCCTTGCCGCGCACTCAACCGCCCACTCCCCGGCCCGCCCGCCGAACGCCCTTCCATGACGCCGTTTTCCAACGACCTGGCTCGCGAGATCGAGGCCCGCCTCGCCCCCCTCAGGGTCCGCCGGGACATCCCGCTGGCGCCGTTCACCACCTTCCGCATCGGTGGTCCGGCCGACCTGATGGTGGACGTCGAGACACCGGAGGAACTGGTGCGCGCTCTGTCCGTGGCCCGGGAGCTGGCCGCTCCCCACTTCCTGCTGGGCCGCGGAGCGAACATCCTGGTGGGCGACGGGGGATTTCGAGGGCTCGTGATCCGATCCAGGGTCGGTGGCATCGAGTTCCTGGAAGGGAACCGGGTTCGTGCCGGAGCCGGCGTGGACACGTTCCCGGACCTGATCGTGGCCACGGTGGAGAGGGGACTTGGAGGACTGCACCACTTCGTGGGTATCCCCTCCTCCGTGGGCGGAGCATTGTGGCAGAACCTGCACTTCCTCTCCCCTGCGCCGCACCGCGAGAGAACGGTGTTCATCGAGGAGGTGCTGGAGTCCGCCACCCTGTTCACCCAGGAGGGCGAGACCCGCACCGTCGGGGTGGACTACTTCGAGTTCGGGTACGATCAGTCGATCCTGCACCACCGGGCGGACGTGGTCCTGGACGCGACCTTCGCGCTCCAACCCACTCGCGTGGAGGACCTCCGGCAGGTCATGCGGGAGAACCTGGAGTGGCGGGACGACCGGCACCCCGATCTCTGGCTCTATCCCTCGGCCGGTTCGATTTTTCAGAAGATCGAGGGAATCGGAGCCGGCCGGCTCATCGACGAGTGCGGCCTGAAGGGGCATGTGCACGGGGGAGCCGGGATCTTCCACCGGCATGCCAACATCATCGTGAACCTGGGTGGCGCCCGGGCGTCGGAGGTGCGCTACCTCATCGATCTCTGCCAGGAGACGGTGGCCCGGCAGACGGGGCATGAACTGGTCCCGGAGATCGGCCTGATCGGGGAGTTCTGACCCTAGGTGACGGGGCTCGGGGGCGTCCTCCGCCTCGCAAGCAGCCTGGACACTCGGACCGGCGTCGAGGCCAGCCCTCCACTCCTCAGTTCCGGGCGCTCCTGGTCGTGATGACCAGTGCTCCGTTGATGGTCCCCGTGCCGAACCGGGTTCCGGCCTCGGCCAGGCTCATGAAGCGGATGCTCTCGATATCGCCCACCGGGATGCTCTGAAGCCGCGCAACCGGGTCGGACGACTGCACGCCGTCCACCACAACCAGCGGCCAGGCGCAGCCACCCTCGAATCCCGAACTCCCCCGCCCCCGGCTGGGCTCGACGCACATGCTGAATCCCGAGCCCCGGACCCGGATTCCGCTGGTCCTCCGCAGCAGCTGCTCGATGGACACGTCGTCGGGGCGCGCGTCCTCCTCGGCCTCCACCTCCTCGGGCGCGGTCGTGCTCGCGCCCATGAGCTCCTGGCGCCTCGCCTCGAGGAGGGCGTCCTGCTCCGCCTGATCGGTGGTCGATCCGGGCGCCGCGTGCGCCCCGGGGCCCAGCGCGACCTCCCCGGCGTCTCCGATCCGGACTTCGATTCCGGCCCAGACCGAGTGGCCGAGGAGGACCGGCGTCTCGAAGATCGGGCGCTCCCCACCCCCGGCCGGCAGGACCTGGAGGGTGATCCGCTCATCCGGGGGCAGGCCGCAGACCCGGAAGGTCCCGGACCCGTCGGTCTCCACCTCGTAGCCGTCCACCACCTGGCGGAAACCGGAGCCGGTTCCGCCGGCCCGAACCGCGACCGAGCTCTGCTCATAGGAGTCCCAGATCAGGCGAACACGGGACCCGCCCAGGGGCCCACCGGAGGCGCGATCCCGTACGCTGCCCGCGAGGGCGGAGGCGCCGTTGGGCCAACCGTCCCGCTCCTCGGGCGAGGGCCGACAGTACCGGTCCTCGAGGGTGACCCGTGAGGGAGTGCCCAACTCGACGGAGATCGTAGTGCCCCGTCGGATCCCGACACTGGTACTCACGGGCGGGATCTTCCGGGCGATCATGTCCGGGTGTACCACCGCCAGCGTGTAGTTTCCGTCCGGGATCCCCTCCAGGAGGAAGGTGCCGGCGTTGTCGGTGATCCCCGAGAACTGGGTCCCCGACACGATGACGCGGGCGTTGGGCATGGGCCCACCATTCAGCGAATCGAAGACCACGCCTTCCACTCCGCCGGTCGTGGCGTCGGCACGCACGTTCTCGCCGGAGAGCATGTCGATGGCCGTCACCTCGGCTCCCTCTTCCAGGAGCTGGGCGACGATCAGTTCGCGCTCACCGGGGTCCCGTCCGGGGAGATTGGAGGTCTGCATGGCCATCTGAGGCATGCGGATCCACCATCGCCGGACGATCCAGGCACCGTTCGGGAGTTCCTCGAACTCCACGCGCCCCCCCACCCGCTCGTCCCGGATCCCCTCCGGCAGCTCCGTGAACCGGTACTCCAGGAAGAGAAGGCGCCCCGTGGCCTGCTCCACCCACATGACCCCCTCGATGTCGGAAACCCGACCTCGCTCCACCGGCTCGAACGCCAGGCCGACCAGACCCAGCTTGGCCTCCTCACCGGGAGCCCGGATCCGCCAGCAGTGGTCGCCCAGGAATCGATCGGAGAGGAGGACGTTCGCGTCCGGTCCGAAGTAGTCGATGGCCCCGCTGGCCTGGTATCGGACGTACCCGTTCGCCGACAGGTCGTCGGCGTCCAGGGAGCGGATGGGCGAGTCGGTGACACCCGTGATCCTGCGGCGCTGCTCCGACAGGACGTCCAGGCTGTTTCGATTGAGCTCCCGGGAATAGGAGATCATCTCGAATCGGAAGAACTTCTCCTGCGTCGCCAGCTCGGTGACCGTGAGAGCCTTCCGGATCTCGTCCCAGAGCTGGGCCGTGGCCTCGCCCTCCCCCGGCCGAACGACGCACTGCCGGTCCGCCTCGGCCACGATTCCTTCCAGTTCGATGGCGGTCTCGGGAACCAGGACCTCGATCCGCAGCGTTCCCGTGCCCTGGGCGTTGAACGGTCCCTTCTCCACCGTCTCGAACCCGATCCGCTCGACCCGGACATAGAAGGTGGTGGCCCTGCGAAGCGCGACACGGAAGCGTCCGTTCGCGTCGGTGAGCGATCCGCCCAGTTGTTCTCCGGCCTCGTCGATGATGAGGACCAGGGCAGCCTCCACCGGCTCGCCCGTCCCCTCCTTGAGGGCCTGCCCCAGGATGGCCTGGGCGTGCGCGCTATCCGGCCCGAACGCCAGGAGCGCCAGCACCGGCACGAACAGGCGGACGAGAAGAGAGGAGATGGGGGAAGTACTGCGGCTCACTGAAAACGCCTCTGATGGGTTGTCGGACGAATCAGGCGTCCGGCGCGCCGGGATCCGGTCCTGCCTGGGGGCCGGGAGCAGGATCCCCGGCGATGTGGCGAAACATCGCCGACTCAATCTCATGCCCTCCCCCATGCTCCATCAACCGTACGGGAACTCGCCATTCCTCCAGGCGGTCCCGCTCCCGCTCCAGCGCGGCACGGGGGACGAGGCGGTCCGCGCGACCGGCCACCAGCGTCACCCCCAACATACGCAGAATGCCCGGGCCCTTTTCCACGTCGAAGTCCAGGGGAAGGTTCCCGCCCCAGAGCACCAGGGAGTCGGGGCGCGCCCGGCCCATGGTGATCCAGCGGGCGGCCGTGTGACAGCCCTGCGAGAACCCCAGCACGAAGAGCCGGTCCGGGACGCCATCCGGTCCGTTGCCGAGGGCCTCGACCAGGTCGTCGAGGTATCCGACGTAGTCCCGGATCTCGTTCTCCCGGTCCTCCCGGGTCATCCACGATGCCCCGACCCGATGCTCGGGACCGTGCACCCCGCCGTCCTCGTCCACGTAAAATCGGGAGAGGCCCTCCGGTGCGACGACCCGGATCCCCGGGCCGGCACCGTCCGCGAACCGCTTGAGAAATCGGGCCGCCGACTGACGGTAGCCGTGGAGGACGATCCACAGGTCCCAGGGCGCCGGGCCGGGCTCCCAGAGGGCGAAATACCGGGCCGTGCGCCGGACCGTGAGGTGCCCTTCGATCATCCGGTGGGTGGGAACGACTGGCCGGTGAGCCAGAACCACGCGGCGTACACCACGAACCCCAGGTGGAGAAGCGCGAACAGTCCGAGGAAGTGCCGGGCCAGGGGTGGGCCCATCTCCTTGCGGGCCTTCCATGCGAACCATGCCGGGACGATGAACAGCCAGCCGGCGTAGGGAAGAGCGAAGGCTGCCAGCGTCGGGATGGTCGCCAGGATGTTCAGCAGCGAGTCCGGGGCCCCGATGGGCGCGACCAGCCATCCCATCATCAGCGGGAACAGGACCACGAACTGGGGGGCGATCAGAACGCAGTGGGTGAAGAAGATCATCCCTTCCCGGGTCTCGATCCACGGACCGGCGGCGCTAGCCGGCTGCCGGGGGTCGGACGCCGGAAGGCTCGGGCCTGCGGTGTCGTCCATCAATCCTCCTCTCGGGGCTCCACGGCCCCTCCCTCGTCCAGCGCGGCCTGCAGGATCTGATTGAGGCGGTCGAGCCGGTCGACCTCGGACCGCAGTTCCAGGAGTTCCTGCTGCCAGAACGGATCGATCTGGATGGTGGGAGCGACCTGGAAGGAGAGCTCAAAGGCCGGGTCGAAGGTCGGCACCTCCTCCGGCTGGTTCTCCATGCTCGCCACCACGGAATCGAACAGCTCAATCGAATCGCGGCGCCGCTGATAGATGTTCTGGAATCCCCGAGCCTCGTCCTCGTAGGGCTCCACGAGGCCCTCGTAGTACGGCTCCTCGGACTCGATGCCGTCCCTGATCCGGAACCGCGAGATTCCTCGGGTGGCGATGAGCGAGCGGCCGTCCTCCAGTGGCCGGAATTTCTGGATCTCGGCGATCGTACCGATCCTCCCCTCCTCCATCAGGAAGGGTCCCATCCGGTCCGCGTCGTGAAAGACGACCCCGAATCGCCGGTCGAACTCCAGACACCTCGCCACCATCCGGCGATATCGGGCTTCGAAGATGTGGAGCGGGAGCGGAGCCCCCGGGAAGAGGACGACGTTCAGCGGAAAGAGGGGAAGGCGGTACATCGACTCCGGAGCGTTTTCTCTTCGGACCGCAGGGTCCGGGACCATGGATACTGGGAAAGTAATCCCTGAGTGCATAAACCCCGAACGGCGACCCCCGTGCCGGGGGTTCCGCCGGACGGTTATTCCACGTCCACCCGCACCATGTCCCGCCCCATCCGGACGTGGACCCGCCAGAGCAGGAGGACGGCCACCACCGCCAGGCCCACCACCAGGCCCAGCCAGAGCCCGGTCGGCCCCATCCCCAGCGGGAAGCCCAGCGTCAGTCCCACGGGCAACCCGACTCCCCAGAACCCGACCAGATTGATGAGCATGGGAGCCCGGGTGTCGCCGATCCCCCGCAGGATCCCCGCCCCCACCACCTGGAGGCCGTCGAAGACCTGAAACAGCCCCGCCAGGGGGATGAGGGAGACGGCGACGGCCAGGACCGCCGCGTCCTCGGTGTACGCCGAAGCGAGGAGACCGGGGAAGAGGATGAGCGCGGCGGCGGTGACGATCATGAAGCCCCCGGCAACGAGGATCCCGGCACCGGCCGCCCGACGGGCCCCGGTGGGATCCCTGGCCCCGATGGACCGACCGACCAGCACCGACGCCGCCTGGCCGATCCCGAGCGGAACCATGAAGGTGAGCGAGGCCAGGTTGATGGCCACCTGGTGGCCGGCCATGGCGATGGTGCCCAGCAGGCCCATCAGCAGCGCCGTGACGGCGAACACCCCGAACTCCAGCTCGAACTGGACCCCGATCGGAACGCCCAGGCGAAACATCTTCACCAGTGGCGGCAGAGCCAGCGCCCGGGGACGGAACGTCCGCAGGTACGAACCGATGAGCGGCCACGAGACCGCCAGCAGCCCGATGGCCATGAACCATCGGCTCAGAGACGAGGCGATCCCGGATCCCACGGCGCCCATGGCAGGCGAGCCCAGATTCCCCCAGACGAAGATCCAGTTGAGCCCGGCGTTCAGCAGGTTGGCCGCCAGGATGGTGACCACGATGGGTCGCATGCGTCCCATGGCCTGGAGCGTCTGGCGCAGGACGATGAACGCGAAGAACGGGAACACGCCCGGGATCGTGACATGGGCATACCGCGCCGCCACCGGAACGACTTCGGGCGGCTGGCCCAGAGCGGTGAGGACCCACTGACCGGGCGTGAGGATCAGCGCCGCCAGGACAGTGAGGACGCCCGCCATGACGAATCCGCGCTGCATCCCTCGGGACACGCCCAGGTCATCTCCGGCCCCCACCGCCTGGGCCACGACCGGATCCAGGGCCATGAGCGTCCCCATCCCGAACGCGGAGGCCAGCCAGAAGTAGAGGTTCCCCAGGGCGACGGCAGCCAGGTCCACGGCGGAGAACCGACCCACCATGATCGTGTCCACCACCCCCATGAGCATCATGCCCACCTGGACGGTGACCACGGGTACGGCCAGTGCGGTCAGGGAGGCGAGATCGGCCCGAGTGGGCACCATCTCGAACTCCGGTGGAGGCGATCCTCCCGGCGAGTCAGAGGTCAAGGGAGGACAGGTCCCAGGTAACGGCCGTTACAAATCCGTGATACAAAAATTTTGACTCCCCTTACACCCGCAAGCATCTTGCCGTTGGACCGGAAGGTGCGCCGGCCCGTACCCCCTTTTTCCGGAAAGAACTTCCCCAGACCGTGTCCCTCTTTCAAGCACTGAAGGAACGACGGCTCGTCCAGATCGTCGTGGCATACGCCACGGCGGGCTGGATCGCGCTCAGCGTGATCTCCCAGTTCGTGGAGATGGGCATCGTGCCGATGATCTTCTACCGGGTCGCCCTCGTGCTCTACGTGGGTGGCCTTTTTGCCTCCTGCATTACCGGATGGTTCCACGGCGAGAAAGGGCACCAGGAGTGGACGCGGCCCGAACTGGGGATGCTCTCGCTGGTCGCGGTTCTCACGCTCGTGGGCTCCGGATACGTGATCATGGACTACCGGGAGACCGCCCGGCAGGCCGAACTCATCGCCGACAGCGCTCTCGAACTGCGTCGCATCGGAGTCCTGTATTTCGACGACCGGAGTCGGGGCGAGGACCGAACCTACCTGGCCGAAGGGATCACCACCGGCCTGATCGGTGAGCTTTCCCGCGTCCGCGAGCTGGATGTCCTGAGCGCCAACGCCTCGGCCCAGGTACGGGACATGGACGCCACCTACGACAGTATCGCCCGCGTGCTGGACGCCGGCGTGCTGGTGGATGGGACCATCCAGGAGGCCGGCGGAAACGTCCGGATCAACGCCGTGCTGGTGGACGGTTCGAGCGGCACCGATCTGGGCGAGTTCACGGTCGAGCAGCCGGCGGACGAGGTCCTGGCGCTCCAGGACGACCTGGTGGACCAGATCGCAGAGCGCCTGCGGGAGATCCTGGGCACGGAGGTTCGCCTGGCCGAGTCCCGGGCCGAAACGTCCAGCCCCCAGGCCTGGACCGACCTCCAGCGGGGCGAGCGCGCCTGGTCCGAGGCCCGGGCCATGTTCAACGAGGGCGACGACGCGGGCGCGGCCGCCCGGCTCATGATCGCGGATTCCCTGTTTGCCTCGGCGGCCGCTGCGGACGACGCCTGGGCCGAGCCGTGGGTCGCCAGAGCCCGTGTCGCTCGCAGCAACAGCGGGGTCCTGATCTTCGAGGACCCCTCCGCCAGTCACGCCGCCATCGACCAGGGCCTCGTCCTCGCCGAAGAAGCCCTCTCCCGGGATCCGGGGAACGCCGGTGCCCTGGAGGTCCGTGGCGAGCTCCGCTACTACCTGTGGGATTTCGGCTTCCTGGTGGACCCGGCGGAGGCCTCCGCCACGTTCCAGTCGGCCATCGACGACCTGGAAGCGGCCGTGGATCGGGATCCGAGCCGGGCCACCGCCTGGGCTCAGCTGAGCCAGATGTACTCCGAGGAGGGCGACAACATCCAGGCGAACCAGGCGGCACGGCGGGCCTACGAGGCGGACCAGTTCCTGGCCTCGGCGCCCCAGGTCCTGTTCCGACTGTACGCCACGTCCTACGACGCCGAGCTCTTTCCGCAGGCGCTGGAGTACTGTGAAGAGGCCCATCGCCGGTTCCCCGACATCTACCAGTTCACGGAGTGCCGTCTCTGGCTCACCGCTACCCGGGCCCTGCCGGACGACCCGGATGCGGCCTGGGCCACGCTGGACGAATACCTGGCCCTCGTTCCGGACCAGCTCGAGGAATTCGAGCGCTCGAAGGGCGAAACGGTGGTGGCCATGGTCATTGCCCGGGCTTCGGTGGCCGCGGAAAGCCGCGATCAGGCCGCCGCGCAGGCTCTGGCGGACTCCGCGCTGGCGGTTGCAAGACGGGCTCGCGCAGGCCCGGACGTGGACCCTACGCAGGAACTCCGCTCCCTGGAGGCGCTGGTCTTCCTGGAGCTCGGAGACACCGATCGGGCCATGGACCTCCTGCAGGCGTACCTGATGGCCAACCCCGAGCATCGGGAGGGATTCAGGACCGCGCACTGGTGGTGGAGGGACCTTCAGAACGTTCCGGAGTTCCTGGAGCTGGTGGGCGGGTGACACCCGTTCCACTTCCGTAGACCGGAATAAAACTCCGGGTACCCGAATCTTTTTCCTTGTGGTCGCATTCCGGCGGGTAAGTATTTGAGAATTGCCGGCGCCGCGGGACAGTCAGCGCGTTCCCGCGGGAGCCCCGCCAACCGTCATCAAACCGTAGTCCAGTCAGTCCACCCGCCGAGGTCGGCGGGTGTCGCGGATGTCCAGCCCAGGGGGGCCGTTCATCCACACCGTTCAGGCACGTTGAGTAATGCCCGGCGAAGGCCGGAAAAC
Organism: Gemmatimonadota bacterium; assembly: GCA_039587435.1. Classification (GTDB taxonomy): domain Bacteria; phylum Gemmatimonadota; class Gemmatimonadetes; order Longimicrobiales; family Gaopeijiaceae; genus JBDHIJ01. Next base: position 2,012 of record JBDHIJ010000012.1, on the reverse strand, counting down.
CGGACGTGCTACCCCCACACGGGAGTACAGAGGTCCATCGCCGCAGGCATCCTCTTCCTCTTCGCGGCCTGCGCGGACACAGACTCTCCAGGCATCACCGACTTCGACGAGTTCGACACGACGTCCACCGTGGACATCGTCGATGCGAACCACGGGAACGACCCGTCCGTCCAGAACAGTCACTTCTTCTGGCTCGGGCCCATCGTCCAGGACCCGGAGTACTCCGGGATCATGCTGAACGAGGTGAACCCGGTCGTCACCATCTGTGAACTGACGCTGGACGCGTCCGGTGACCCGGACGCCTCCGAAACGGGCGATGCCTGCGACGGCTCCGACCTGCTGGTCGAATACGAGCGTCAGGAAGGTGGTCCCCAGCGCGACGCCATCCACTGGACGGAGGACGAGAAGTTCCACGTGATCTGGCGGACGCAGGACTACGACCCGGTCGCCCCGGCCTACCGGATCTCGGTCCGCATCGCCGAGAGCCTCATCCTGGGCTACGCCGACGTGAAGATCAGCGAGTCCTCGCGGGGCAAGTCGAAGAAGGCGCTGCAGAACACGGCGACCGGCGACTTCGTGCCCTTCTCCGACCAGGGCTCGCTGAACATCTCGTTCCGGATCGAGGAAGGCGCGCTGGAGGAGGCGGTTGCGAACGCGGTGCCGGGCAGCTGTGAGCCTGGCGATGACGGCGTCGTGGACTGTGACGTCGAGCCGGGATCCTCGGACGGCGGCGAGACGGAGGACGACGTCGTTGTCGTCGTGGAGGACGACGGCGACCAGAACGGGAACTCCGAAGAGGAGATCACCTCGGTGGTGGTCATCCCGGCGGGTACGCCCATCAAGGACGAGAACGGCGACGACTTCGACGGCGACTTCGTCATCATCCTGCAGAACGTCGAGGGCGAGGACGGCGGCACGCCGCTCGTCGACCAGGGCAACCAGATTCCCGACGGATCCCAGATCCCGTTCTACGCCGGCATCACCACCGATCCCCCCGGACTGCAGATCGGTGGGGACACCGACCCCAAGGTGGTGGTCTGTCAGGACGAGAACGCCCTCGGAGGCATCGAGCACTCCACGGGGAACGTGAATCTGAACGACCTGTTCCTCTTCCGGATCCCCGCCGGGCAGGACGGCGTGGAGACCGGAGATCCGGAGCTCATCCCCACCAACATCGAGCCGGTGGACTGTGAGCCCATCGTCGTGAGCGAGGCTCCTTCGGATGGGTCCTTCTGGGATCGCATGCGGTCCGGCTTCACGCAGATCGCCACCGCGGTGCTGCCCCAGCCGCTCATGGCCCGGCGGACCCACGGTGGTCTGAACACCGTCATGACCTCGCCGCGGCGCTTCTCGAACTGGGGTACGACGCTCCGCTTCGACCACGCCGAGAGCGAGCTGCGTGGCGCGCCCGATCCCTCCCCCGCCGGTTCCCCCCTCACCCTGGAGGTGGACCTGAACAACGTGGGCGGTGAGGCCTACGTCTTCGACATCATCGGATTCGCCGACGACGGAGACGGGGTCTACGAGTACGGTGACGACGACACCCCCATCCCACTGGACCTGACGGTGACCCTCACCGCCGCTCCGGCCTACTCGTCGTTCACGCCGGGCACCGACATCACCGGCCTCTTCTCGGAGGCCTCGCCCGGTCGTCTGGTCAGCACCCTGTTCATCCCCGATGCGGCCGGCACCTACACATTCGAAGCGGACGTGAACGGGACCGCCATCGGCGGCAGCCCCGTGAGCATCACGGTCGAGGCCGCCATCGTCGCCACCGTGTCGGTGGACGGCGTGCCGGAGTCCGGCGTCACGGTGACGCTGGCGCAGGGCGCCACCACCGTGGGCACGGCGGCCACGGACGGAAGCGGCCAAGCGTCCTTCTCGGGCCTGGCGCCCGGGTCGTACGACGTCAGCATCGACGCATCGCCCTACCTGCCGGGCACCTTCCCGGTCACGTCGCAGGCCGTCAGCACGGCCGCACTGGGAGCCATCTTCCAGGTCGCGTTCGCCGG
>JBDHIJ010000121.1:0-3213 GCA_039587435.1 Gemmatimonadota bacterium | reverse complement strand
AGCATGGCCGCGGCCGCGTCCACCGCGTTTCCGCCCTTGGCGAAGGTCATGGCGCCGGCGGTGGCCCCCAGGGGCTTCCCGGTGATGGCGACCCAGTGCTTCCCGTGGATCACGGGCTTCTGGGTGCGCTGAGCGTGGGCGTCCGTCGGACTCGCCGCGGTCGCGGCGGTCAGAACAGTCAGTGCGAAGATGCCGGTGGCGATGCGCCGAAGGGTGGTACCCATGGCGGAGCTCTCCTTCTCGATCGAAGCTGGTATGGGGCAGGATCGGAAGGTGGGATACACACCCGGCGGCCGAAAGTGCTTGGACGGGAGAGCGAAACGCCCGACCGCGCGAGCCGTAGTCCTACCCGGACCCGCATATGGAGGAGTGGACCATGAGAGGTGGAGCAGGCTGGGGGCGACTCGCGCTCGTCGTTGCGTTCGTGTGGGTGGCCGGGTGCGACGGGGAGGGTTCGGATGAGAGCGGGTCCGAGGCGGACGCCGGCGCCGCTGTCGCGGGCCAGACGCAGGCATCCAGCCTCGTCGGGGAGGCGTTCGGATTCGTGCAGGCCGGGAACTTCGCCGCGGCGGAGGACCTGCTTCGCTCGGCCACCGAAGCCGAGCCGGAGAACCCGCAGGCCTGGGCGATGCTGGGGTTCTCGGTCCACCAGCAGGGTCGATACGAGGAGGCCCTGGAGCTCCATCGGAAAGCGGCGGAGTTCGATGCCACCCGGGCCCTCGGGCTGTACCGGTCGGGTCTGGCCCTGGCTCGCCTCGATCGACCGGACGAGGCCTTCGAAGCCCTGGAGGCCGCAAAGGCCACGGGGACGTTCGAGATCACCCAGGTGGGCCTGAGCCCGGACGTGGAGTCCCTGCGAGACGATCCCCGGTTCGCCGCCCTCTTCCCAACCGACGCAGAGTTTGCCGACCCCTTCGCGGAGGACGTCGAGATACTCCACGAATGGGCCGGTGAGGCGGCCGGGGACCAGTTCGGCTGGATCGCCCGGAACGCGGGCGACGTGGACGGGGACGGGATCAACGATGTCACCACCTCCGCCCCGACCTGGGGCGCCGACGGGAGCCAGGCCGGGAAGATCTACACCTACTCGGGTGCCTCGGGAGCGCTGCTCTGGGAGGCGGTCGGCGGGCCGGGGGACCAGTTCGGAATCGGGATCGAGGCCGCCGGCGACGTGAATGGGGACGGGATCCCGGACGTCGTGGGCGGAGCGCCGGGCGGGAACTACGTGCAGGTGCACCATGGCCGGACCGGCGAGGTCCTGATTCGCTTCGACGGCGCCCAGGAGGGCGAGGCCCTGGGTCAAAAGGTGTCGGACCTTGGTGATCTGAACGGCGACGGCTTCGACGACGTCATGGGCGGAGCGCCCTCCAATGACCTGGCCGGGGAGGATGCGGGAGCCGTGTACGTGATCTCCGGTGCGGACGGGTCCGTGCTGCACACGTGGCTGGGCGAAACGGCGGGAGCCAACCTGGGAAGCGCCGGCGGTGGTCGTGTCGCGGAGGACGGGTCGGCACTGGTGGCCATCGGAGCCCCCGGCGCGGGGCCGTTCGGCAGCGGGCGGGTCTATGTCTATCGCGGCCTGGAGGACGAGCCGGCCTTCATCGTGGAGTCCGACGAGCAGGGTGCCGCCCTGGGTGGGATGTTCGTCTCGATCGTCGGAGACGTGGACGCCGACGGGACGCGGGACGTCTACGCCTCCGACTGGTCCCACGGGGGGCTGGGAGCCTCCACCGGCCGGATTCACGTCCACTCCGGCGCCACCGGCGAGCGACTCTTCACCCTCAGCGGCGAGGCGGCGGGCGACGGGTTCGGCATCGGTCCGGCCGACGCCGGCGACGTGGACGGAGACGGTCACGACGACCTCGTGGTCGGGGCGTGGCAGCACGCCAGCCTCGCGGTCTCCGGCGGGAAGGTGTATGTCCACTCCGGAGCCGACGCGTCCCTCATGTCCACCATCACGGGCCAGGTCATGGGCGAGACGCTGGGCTTCGACGCTACGGGGATGGGGGACATGAACGGGGACGGCGTTCCCGAGTTCCTCCTCACCTCGGCCTGGAGCGCCATCAACGGCGCCCGTTCGGGCCGCGTGTTCGTGGTGTCGGGAGTTCTGAACCAGGATTGACGAGGTGGTGGGCCGGGCCCCGACCCTCGGATGAGGAGGCGGGTTGAACGACCGGGATCGCATCGCCAACGAGGTGCTGTTCGGCACCCTCGAGGACTTGGTCCACGCGGGCGTCCTGAGCGGCCATGGACTCGTGGCCGAGGAGCCCACGGGGGAGGTCCTCCGGTGGGGCGAGACCCGGGGCCTGTCCATGGCAGGGTGGGACCGCCGCATGTGGCGACGGGACACCTACGCCACGCCCGCTCCACGACCCGGTCCGGACGGAGGCTACGACTGGGCTGTCCTGCGCCTTCCCAAGTCCCGGGACGAGCTGGCCATGCATCTCCATCTCGTCGGCGGGTCCCTCCGCCCCGGGGCTCCACTCCTCCTCTACGGGGCCAGGGACGAGGGCATCGGTCCGGCCGCCGACGCCCTGGCCGAAGTGGCTGGCTACGTCACAACCCTTCGCATCAAGGCCCGATGCCGAGTTCTCCAGGGTCTGGTCGAGGCCCCGGGAGACCTGCGGGCGGACTACGGGGACTGGAGGGTCACCTCCGCTCTGCGCCTCGGACCGGCGTCTCCACCGGTGGAGGGATGGGTGAGCTACCCCGGGCTCTTCGGGGCCGTCGCGCTCGCCTCCGGTGAACCCGACCCGGGAACCGCCCTCCTGCTGTCGGCTCTTCCCAGGCCGCCTGCGGGGGCCCGGATCCTGGACTTCGGATCGGGCACCGGGGTGATCGCTGCCGGCATCCGGGCAGATCACCCGGACGTGGACCTGACCCTGATGGACCACGACGCCCTGGCCGTGGAAGCCGGCCGGGAGAACGTGCCCCGGGCGGAACACGTCCTCGGCGCCTCACTGATGGATGCTCCGGACGGATTCGACTGGATCGTGAGCAACCCGCCGTACCACCAGGGAAAGGGCGAGTCCATGGCCGTGGTCGACGACCTGGTCGATGGCGCGACCCAGGTGCTCAAGCGGAAGGGGCGCCTGTTCATGGTGGTCCAGCGACGGCTGAAGGTCGGAGAGCGAGTCGCCGGGGTACTGAGGGGAGTCGAGGTTCTCGCGGAGGACGGTACCTACCAGGTGCTCGGCGCCCGGGCCTGACCCC
>JBDHIJ010000065.1:0-15435 GCA_039587435.1 Gemmatimonadota bacterium | reverse complement strand
CCGGCCTCCCGCCTCGCGCTGGAGAACGCCGGGATGACGCTGGACCAGATGGACCTGGTGGAGGTCAACGAGGCGTTCGCCCCCCAGTACAAGGCCGTCGAGAAGGAACTGGGCCTGAACCCCGACATCACCAACGTGAACGGCGGGGCCATCGCCATCACCCATCCGCTCGCGGCTTCGGGTGCCCGCATCACCATCCACCTCATCCACGAGCTCCGGCGCCGTGGCCTGCGCTACGGACTGGGGTCCGCCTGCATCGGTGGCGGCCAGGGCGGCGCCGTGGTGGTGGAGGCGTTCCAGGATTGACCGGACGGGGCATCGGGCCTTCGGGCCCGATCCCCGATCCAGGACGGGAATCCCATGGAAGAATCCGGCCGCTACCTCACTCGACGCGAGTTCGAAGACGTCATGCGCCGCGCTGCGGAGCTGGCGTCCACGGACTCCGAGTCCGAGGAGCGCGCCATGAGCGAGGAGGAGGTCCTCCGCATCGGCCGCGAGGTGGGGCTGAGCGAGGACCACGTCCGGCGCGCGCTCATCGATATGCGGGCCTCCGGCCGGAGTCCCGGTGGACTGGAGGCCCTGCGGGGAAGTGGGGAGGTGCGGTCCTCCCGCGTGGTCCCGGGGGGAGCCGATCGGGTGGCCGAGGAACTGGACAACTTCCTCGTCGCCGGGCAGCTCCTCCAAGCCGTGAGGCGGGGGAAGGACATCCTCGTGTATCGGCCGGCGGTGGACTGGGCCTCGCAGGTCGCACGGGCCGCCAGCGCCACGTCCAGCCGGTACTACGTGGCGTCGGCGAAGCACGTCGAGGTCCGGCTCTCCGAGGCCGGCCCGGACGCGGTCCTGGTGGACTTCGAGGTCGATCCCGGGATCAAGGGGGAGTACATCACGGCCGTCTCCATCTACGGCGGGACCGCCGGTGTCCTCGGCGGAGTGGGCACGGCGTCCGCACTGGGCCTCCTCGCCGTCGCTCCCCCCCTCGTCTTCGTTGCGGCCGGGGTCGTGGCCGCGGGCGCCTGCTTCGGCGGGGTCCGGTCACTGACGCAGAGGTACTATCGGAACAAGCTGGACGAGGTGCAGATGGAGGTGGAGGGGATCCTGGACCGTCTGGAGACGGGCGAGTCCCTGGAGCCGCCGCCGCCATCCTGGCGCCGCTGGGTGAAGCGCCACTTCCACGGGGTCGCCCGGGATCTCAGGGGTGAATCGCCCGATCAGTGACGGGAACGCGGGAGCGATCGGCGCCCGATGATCGCTGCCCGCCGATCGACGCCCCGGGGAGCGGTGCTCTCGGGGGAACCACACAACCGGAGGCCTCCGGCCTCCAGCGGAGAACTCCGTTGAGCATTTCGAGGGTTGGCGTGGCCGGGTGCGGCCTCATGGGAAGCGGGATTGCCGAGATCTCGGCCAAGGCCGGGATGACCGTCACGATCCTGGAGATGAGCGACGAGCTCGTGGCCTTGGGCCGCGGCCGCATCGAGAAGTCGCTGGGTCGAGCGGTGGAGAAGGACAAGCTCTCGGGGGAGGACCGGGACGCGATCCTGAGCCGGATCTCGTTCACGACCGCGGTGGAGGACCTGGCGGACGCCGACATCGTGATGGAGGCCATCATCGAGAACCTCGAGATCAAGAACGAGCTGTTCGGCAGGCTCGACGAGCTCTGCGGTGATCGCACCATCTTCGCCTCCAACACCTCGTCGCTCACCGTGACCGACATGGCCGCCGCCACGAACCGTCCCGACCGGTTCGTGGGGCTGCACTTCTTCAACCCGGTGCCGGTGATGAAGCTCGTGGAGGTGGTCCGGACCATCGCCACCAGCGACGAGACCTTCGACCGGGCCTTCGAGTTCTCCCGAGCCCTCGGCAAGGAGCCCATCGCCGCCAAGGACAACTCGGGCTTCGTGGTGAACCTGCTCCTCGTGCCCTACATGCTCGACGCCATCCGTCAGCTGGAGCGGGGCGTGGCCAGCATCGAGGACATCGACAAGGGCATGGTCCTGGGGTGTGGGTATCCCATGGGACCGTTCGTGCTCTGCGATTTCGTGGGAATCGACACCCTCTACTACATCTCGGAGATCATGTTCGAGGAGTACCGGGAGGAGCGGTACGCCCCTCCGCCGCTCCTGAAGCGGCTCGTGTCGCTGGGCCGGTACGGCCGGAAGACGGGCAGGGGCTTCTACGACTACTCCGGCGAGACCCCGGTCCCGCTGGACCTCTGATCTCCCCTCTGCGGGCGGCGCGGATCCCGCGCTGATGAACAAGGCCCCGGGCGCCGCCATGGCGTCCGGGGCCTTCCGCAGGGCGGTCTGGGCGGGCCAGGGGGGCGCCTGTCCCATCTGCCAGAAACGAGAAAGGCGACCCCCGTGGGGGTCGCCTCTCGAGGATCGCGGATGCGCTGTGTTCTAGCGCCGGGGCACGCCCCGCCGCTGGCGCCGACGCTCACGACGAATCGCCGCCTCGCGCTTCCTCTTCCTCTGGGCGCTGGGCTTCTCATAGAAGCGCCGCTTGCGCAGCTCCGAATACAGTCCGGAACGCTGCACCTTACGCTTGAAGCGACGCAGAGCCCGCTCGAGATTCTCGCCCTCGTTGATCTGCACTTCCAAGAAGATCACCGTCCTTAGGTTGAGTAGTAGCAAGAAATGCAGACCGAAAAAATAGCCCTCGTCGCGGATGGGATCAACCGCGAGGAGGGCATGGTCAACCGGACCGGCTGAATCGCGGAATCAGGGCAGTTTGCCCTCCCGGTGCAGCGTGTGGGCGTAGAGGGCGTACTCGTCCGGGTGGGCCAGGTAGTCCTCGGACCACACCTCGAAGGGGGGAAGGGGGAGGAGGGTCTCGATGTACTCCACCACCATCATGGCGAACTGGATCCGGTCCTTGGTCCCGAAGTCCACGGCCTGACCCTCCAGGATCCGGTCCACCGTCTCTTCGAAGTCCATGGGGTCCACGAGCGCGATGAAGTGGGCCACCTGGTCCAGCCGGTACGACGCGTACATGGAACGGAGACGGGCCTGGTCGGCCGCGGGCGCCTCGGTTCCACCCTCCTCCACCCTCTCCACCGGAGGCGCGGGCGGGGACTGCACCGCCAGCGCCGCTCCGCCGGGTCCCGCCTCGGCGGGCTCCGCGTCGGCGTCCCCTTCGCTCTTCCAGGCGTCGGGATCCTCGAAGACCAGTCCCTCTCCCTCTTCGGCAAGCTCCCGCGAACCCTCGGCCAGGATCTCCTGGAAGAGCATCTGCAGCCGGGGCGTGCGGGCCTGCTCGACCTGCCACGTGTGGATCGCCGAGGAGAGGAGCCCCGACAGGAGGGGGCGTCCCAGCCCCCGGGCCTTCCGCTCGATCTCCGACTCCGACCGCTCCACGAAGATGTCGGCCGTCCGGACGGGGCTCTCGCCGTTCTGTTCCGGCGCTCCGGGGGAGGTGGGCTGGCCCTCCGCGTCCAGCTCCGCCTGGCGGAAGGAGAAGTAGCCCTTCCAGGTCCCGTCCCGCTCCTGGAACGTCACGAGGAAACAGGCCCAGTTCTCTCCCTCGTGATCGAGATAGCCTACCGAGCGGTGCCGAGTGCGGTCCAAGCGCGGGACTCCTGCGTGATGGGGGCGTTTCGGCGGGGCGCATGGGGGCCGGTACGCGCGCGCTGCCGTTGGCATGATCTAGCCCGATCCCCGCAATCGGGCAAGCGGCCGGGGCCCCGGGGATCTCCGTCCAAGATAATGCTTGCGGCGAAGGTAAACATGTGGTTATGGTGCGGATCCCGACGATTTCCGGATGGGGTGCATTTCCCGCCGGATTTGGACGATCATCGTCCCCGCCGGGAACTGTACAGAAGGCTTTTTTCCGTATTTCGCGGCCACACGGCCACGCCCTCGGAGCCTGGAAACGTGAACTTCCAGTACGCCTCGTCGTCCGACCACCGGCCGGAAGCCATGGCCGACGTTCCCGGTGCCTGCGATCTGACCCTGACCCGGGCCGTGATCCAGTACCGGGAGCTCCTGGATTCGGGTCTGCCCGGCGGTCGTATCCAGGACATCGGCCTCGGGCTGGTCCTCGAAGGCAAGTACGCCGGCGAGGCCCAGGTCCTGGACCTCGGCAGCGGCGGACTACGCGCCATGGACCTGGGCACCGAGCTCGTGATCCTCGACTGGGTCTACGAGCCCACCCTGGAGCACGTGAACCGGCTGCTGGTCGAGGACGCCGCCAACGCGGGTGATGCGGCCGATACGGGGCTGGACGCCATGGGCGCCCCCCTGGCCGGAGGGGAGGACTCGGGCCTCTCCCGGTACTGCTTCCGAGTTGCCGCCGGCGTGCTGGAGCGGCTCGGGTTCAGCTACCTGACTCGCCCGACGTTCCTTCGCATCGGCTTCCGAGACGTGTGCCGGGACCTGGACTTCCACGAGGGCACCGCCTTCCGGTTCCTGCTCGGCCCCCGGAGGGTGGCCCGTGTCCACATGGACTACGAGACCGGTGGCCTGCGGATCGCGACCGGGCGGTCGGCGCCTGACCTGGAGCTGGAAGAGGCCCTTCGCGGGGCCTTCCACGAGGCCGAGCTTCGCCGCGGCGGGCCGGGCGGACCCACGGGGACCGTCTGGTACGACCTCCGCCTGCCCATGTCCGTGACCCTCAGCGAGACGCGGGTGCAGCTCGCGCGGGTGCGGCGGGGAATGGAGCGGCTCCTTGCCCGGTTCGAGCCCCAGCGGTTCCGGGCGGTGCGGGAGACGCTCGACGCCCTGGGTGAGCGTGACACCCTTTCGGGCCTCACCATCCGGGACCACCGCCCGTCCAGCGTGCAGGTCGATGTCGGTGCCCCCGCACCCTCCACGGTGCACTGACCCGATGTTCTCGGACGGCTTCTCGGTCTTCCCGACGCGCAGTCGGAGCTCCAGGGGAGGAGCACCCCCCCGGTCGCCGGACGCGCGGAGGCAGGAGCGGCAGGCCACCGAGGAGGAACTGAGGGAGCGCTACGAGGCCTACTGCCAATGGCAGGCGGAGCTGCTCCCGACCCTCATCCCACGTGACGCGGTTCGTCCGCTCCACCGGCAGGCCATGGAGTGGGCGCTGGAGCGTGGTCTCGAGACCGGGAAGGATCCCCTCCAGCTCCTCCGGCGCTACTGCAGGACGATCCTGCCTCTCCCCCCCTTCGAGGAGTGGGTGAGGGAGCTTCGCAGGAATCCCCAGGCGTTTCTCGAGGTGCCCGCCCAACCCGGAGGGATGCCCGGCGTCGCCAACGCCTCGTCGATCGTCGCCGTCCGAGGCGTGGACTACCACGGAGGCGTATGGACGGCCTCCCTGACGGTCCAGAAGGCCGAGGAGGGGTGGAGGGGGTTCGTCGGATTCACGGCTTCCGACGGTCGCACCACGCGAACTGCCGACATCTTCCTCGAGACCTCCCTCGACGACGTCCGCGACCGCTTCTGGACCCTCGAACCCGACACCCTGTCGGCGTTCCTCCGGTCGTCTCTCCCCTGACCCATTTTTCGTAAAAAACAGGTCACGGACCCGGGGTGGATTTCTCACAACGGGCTCCGGGAAAAGCGTTGACCTGTCAGCACATCCCGAAACAAAATTCCCAAAAAAGCGTCGCCGGCCACCCGTCGGGAACAGTTGGATTTCGAAAAATGGCGATTTTGTAAGTCGTTTTATGGCAACGAGTTACAAAAACGCTAGAGATGTCGCGGAAATCGCAAAAAGGGGTTGCGCACCCCTTTCGACGCTCCTACCCTAGTTGCCACGCGCGGTGCGATCGGCGTCATCCCGGTCCTCGCCCGGTCACTCCGGAGCACTGACGCGTGACAGCCCATTTCTTCTCTAACTTGTAACGCCAGTGAGGTTTGGCGCATGTGGGAAACTCGCTCCGTCCAGCTCAGCGTTCGGCTCCCCAGGGACATCGCTGCCCAGGCAGAAGAAGTCCAGAAGACCGATCCCGAATTCCTGAGCCGAGTCGTGCTGTACGGGCTTACCCGACGCGCCATCTACCGGCACCTGCGAGAGGACGGGGCATCCGCCGGCTCCATGGACGGCGACCTCAGCCAGGTTCCCACCTGAGCCATCTGTCTTGACGCATAAGCTGCTGAGCCCTAAACGTATGGGCTACAGCAGCCTGGGCCTCCTCGTGGCCCGGCCGATCCTTCAATGAGCCGAAGGCTCTCCATCCGGGAGGAACGGTGGCGGACCCGCAGAGGGGGGCTCCCTCCTCACCCGCCGGTCGGGAGTCGAACCAGATTCTCCGTGCAAAGTACCTGGACTACTGCTCGGCCCAGGTAGCGGAGATCCTTTTGCGCCTCAGTCCCGACGAGATCTTCGTCCTTGCCCGCGAGGGCGCCGAGGACGACGAGCGCGTAAGGGGCCTTTCGTACGACGCCCTGGTCCAGCTGGCCACCACCCGGATCTACAACCAGCTCGAACTCCCTGTGTTCGAAGAGTGGGTGAAGCTGTACGAGTCCGATCCGGAGCGCTTCGAAGACGAATTCCTCGGGTTCTGGGAAGCCGAGACCCCGATCTCCTCGGACCACTAGCCTCCCCTCGGACCCCCCGGTCCTCGCCGTGCCCTCTCCTCCCAGCCGGACCCTCGCCCTGACCCGTGAGGTGCCCCGGTCGTTCGGCTCAGGAGAGCTGACCCACCTCCGTCGACAGCCCGTGGACCTGGCCCTGGCCCGTGCTCAGCACGGGGCCTACGAGCACGCCCTTGCCCGCCTGGGGGCCCGCGTCGTGCGGCTGAACGCCCCCCCCGACCTTCCCGATGCCCCGTTCATCGAGGACGTGCTGGCGGTGATGCACGGAGTTGCGCTGCTGTGCCGGCCAGGCGCGGAGACCCGCAGACCCGAGCTGGAGGGCCTCCGCTCGGCGGTGGCCCCTCATCTGGGGTCCGACGTGGCATGGATCGACGTTCCCGAGGGCGTCACTCTGGACGGAGGGGACCTCCTCTGCTGGGACGCGGAGATCCGGGTGGGCGTCGGAGGCCGTACCTCCCCCGGGGCAGTGGGGGCGCTGCAGAGCGTCTTCGGGCCGCGAGGCTTCCGGGTCCGCGGCATTGCCCTGAACGGGGCGCTGCACCTGAAGACGGCGATGACCTCGCCGGAGCCCGGCCTGGCGGTGGCCAACCTCGGCTGGCTGGATCTGGAGGCCGGACTACTGGCACCCGACGGTGTCTGGCGGGCGGAGCGGGAAGCGTTCTCCGGCCTGGAGCTCCGCCCGACCCTGCCGGACGAGCCGTTCGGGGGCAATCTCCTCGCACTCGGTGGTGGGGTGCTGGTGCCCGAGGAGCACCCGGCGACCGCCCGCCTCCTGGAGGAGGCCGGGCTCGTCCCGGAGCCGCTGGCGGTGTCCGAGTTCCTGAAGGCCGAGGCCGGCGTGACGTGCCTCAGCGTGGTCGTTTCCGGGGCCGGGGATTAGCGGGCCCGGAAACGGAGAGCCCGCCGGAGGCGCGGGGCCTCCGGCGGGCTGAGGTCAACGGACCGGAGGACCGGTCAGAAGGGCAGGTCGTCGTCCGGCTCGCTCACGGGAGGACGCTGGCCGCCCCCTCCGCCACCGCCCCCGTAGCCGCCGCCGAAGTTGCCTCCGCCTCCACCTCCGCCTCCACCTCCGCCGAAGTCACCGCCACCGCCGGCGCCGCCACCGCTCCCCATCATGATCATCTCCTGCACCACGATGTCGGTCCAGTAGCGGGTGTTGCCGGTATCGTCCTGGGTCTGGGAGTACTCGATCCGGCCCTCCACGTAGAGGCGATCGCCCTTGTTGACCCACTGCTCCACCACGTCGGCCAGTCGGCCGAAGATGGTGAGCCGGTGCCACTCGGTGCGCTCCTCCTGCTGCCCGGAGTTGCGGTTCGTCCAGGACCGGTTCGTCGCCAGCGAAAGCTTGGCCACCTTGCTCCCGCCTCCGGTCATCCGGACCTCGGGCTCGGAGCCCACGTTCCCGATCAGCATGACCTTGTTCAGCGAACGACTCATCGACTGCATCTCCATGGGTGAGGTCTGAGGCGCGCCGCACAGAAGGGCGCTCCCGCGGCGCGGACCCTGAAGGTAATTCCCGGAACCGACGGGCACCAAGCCTCCGGGCGTCACGGAACGCATCCCCGTCAGGTAGCCGATTCCGGAACTCCTCCGCCTGCTTCCGGTGGCCCCGGTGGAGCACCCTTTCTAGGTTCAATCTGACGCATCGAGTACACCCCGGCGCGGTCGGTTCTCCGCCGGCCGCCGACTTCAATCGAGCGCTGAAACCATGAGTGATTTCGAGTTCCTGCGGACCGACCGCGAAGGGTCCATCGCCATCCTGACCATCGATCGCCAGGACAAGTTGAACGCCCTCAGCACCCAGGTCCTGGACGAGCTGGGTCGGGCTTTTCACGCGGTCCACGATGACGACGACGTGAGGGGGATCATCATCACCGGCGCGGGAGAGAAGGCGTTCGTCGCGGGGGCCGACATCGGGGTGCTCGCCACCATGGATCCGCTGACCGGCGTGGTCATCAGCCGTCAGGGCCAGGACGTCTTCCGGGCGCTCGAGAAGTCCCACAAGCCGGTGCTGGCCGCCGTCGGCGGGTTCGCGCTCGGCGGTGGCTGTGAGCTGGCCATGGCGTGTCACATCCGACTGGCTTCGGAGAACGCGGTGTTCGGCCTTCCCGAGGTGGGCCTGGGAATCATCCCCGGGTACGGAGGCACCGTCCGCCTCGCGCGACTGGTGGGCCTCGGCCGGGCCATCGAGTTCACCCTCACCGGGGACATGGTGAAGGCGGAGCGGGCCGCGGAGATCGGGCTGGCCAGTGGAGTGGTCCCCCGCGCGGATCTGATGGACGAGGCGATGGAGATGATGCGCAAGATCACGTCCAAGGGACCGCTGGCCGTCCGCATGGCTCTGGAGTCCATCTACGCGGCGCAGGACACCCCCACCGAAGACGCACTCCTGCTGGAGTCCAACCTGTTCGGTCTCCTGGCCTCGACCGCCGACATGCGGGAGGGCATGGGAGCCTTCCTCGAGAAGCGCGCTCCGGACTTCCAGGGGCGCTGATCCGGACTCCCTGTCGATGCGCTGAATTCAGGCGCGAGATCGGGGATCGCGCCAGTCGGTACGACACGTCGGTCGCAACCCGGACTGGGGCCGGACGCGGGGGGAGGTTTCCCGCTTCCGGCCTCGTCTTTTTGGCCTCCGTGACGTGAGGGTGGGAGATCGGGCGAAAGCCCTTGTCCTGTATGGATTATCGAGGGGTCCGGGAGGTAGCGGAGAACCTCCGGATTGTGTACATTTTTCCGATGGATTGTGCTCCCGCCAAGCCCCCCTTCGCGTGCCGCTGACCCGGCTCCGAATCCGGCAGTTCCGTAACCTGGGGAGCCAGGAGTTGGAGATCCCCGAGGAGGGGGTCGCGGTGGTCGGTCCCAACGCCCAGGGGAAGTCGAATTTCCTGGAGGCGATCTACTACCTGGAGACGCTTCGCTCCTTCCGGGGAGCGCGCGAGGAGCAGCTTCTCGGGTTCGGGGAGGAGGTCTTCCGGCTCGAGGGCGAGCTGTCGGGCAGCGACGACGCCGACACGGTGTCCGCGGCCTTTCAGCGGCGAGGCAAGATCAAGAAGGTGACGGTGGATGGCGCCGAGGTGGATCGGATGGCCGACGGGATCGGCCATCTGGGAGCGGTGATCTTCTCACCCCTCGACACGGCGCTCGTCAACTCTGGGCCGTCCGAGCGGCGGCGCTATCTCGACATCGTGCTGTCTCTGAATCGGCCCGGGTATCTCGGGCATCTTCAGGGATACCGGAAGATCCTCGGACAGAGGAACGCGGCGCTGAAGCTGGGCGAAGGCGACGCGCTCGTCCGGGCATGGGACGATGCGATGATCCGGGAGGGCGCGGCCGTGGCGCGGGAGCGCTCCGCCTGGTGCTGGGAAGTGGGGGAGTCGTTCACCCACTACTACCGGCAGGTGTCGGGCGGGCGGGCGGCGTACATGCGGTACCGGCCCTCTGCGGGCCCGGTCGGCTCGGCGGGTGCTGAGCCGGGCGCCGACAGGCCGGCGGACGCCGAGGTGTGGGAGGACGCGTTCCGGACCGCGCTGGCGGAGACGGCGGACCGGGAGCGGCGGCAGGGCACCACGGTGGTGGGGCCCCACAGGGACGAGGTGAAGCTCTCCCTGGACGACGCCGAGGATGGACTGGAGTTGAGGGAGTTCGGATCGGGAGGTCAGCGCCGCACCGCGGCCCTGGCTCTTCGGCTGGTGGAGGCGGACACGATCCGCCGGGCCCGGGGGCGCGAGCCGCTGGTTCTCATGGACGACGCGTTCGCCGAGCTGGACGAGGCCCGGTCCGAACGTGTGCTGGAGCTCCTCGAGGCCGAGGAGAAGGGCCAGGTGATCCTCACGGCCCCCAAGGAGGCGGACGTCCGCTTCCGCAGGGACCGGATGGTCCGCTGGTCCATCGACGACGGAAGGATCGAGTGCTCGTGAGCGACCGGGGCGATGGTCCGGAGAAGATCGGAAAGGTCCTGGAGGGCTACCTCCAGTCCTCCGGGCTTCAGAGGCCGGTCGGCGAGCAGGAGATCCTGCTGGACTGGGAGCGGCTGGTAGGGGAGGGGATCGCGAAGGTGACCCGCGCCAAGTCCATCCGGGATGGAGTGCTGGTGGTGGAGGTGAAGTCCTCCGCCTGGATGATGGAGCTGAATCTGATGAAGCGGCAGATCATGGCGAAGGTGAACGCGATCCACGCCGACACCCGCATCGAGAAGCTGGTATTCGTGCTCGCGGAGCACGGCTGAGATAGGGGACGGCAGGGTCCTCGATATCCACGCCTCCGGGAACGGAGGCCGACACGCCAACGCAGGAAACCGAATGAGCGCAGCGAAGAAGAAGGGCGACGGCTACACCGCGGGACAGATCCAGGTCCTCAAGGGACTGGAGGCGGTGCGCAAACGGCCCGGGATGTACATCGGCTCAACGTCGGGCCGAGGGCTGCATCACCTGGTCTACGAGGTCGTCGACAACTCCATCGACGAAGCCATGGCCGGCTTCTGCTCGGAGGTGGACGTCACGATCCACGAGGACAACTCCATCACCGTCATCGACGACGGGCGTGGAATTCCGGTGGACGTGCACCCGGTGGAGAAGGTCACCGGGGTGGAGCTGGCGCTCACGACGCTGCACGCCGGAGGCAAGTTCGACAAGGACAGCTACAAGGTGTCCGGCGGACTGCACGGTGTGGGTGTGTCGGTGGTGAACGCGCTCTCCGAGGATCTCTGGGTCGAGGTGAAGCGGGGCGGGGGGAAGTACCGCCAGGAGTTCGTCCGTGGCATCAGGCAGGGGGACCTGGAGGAGATCGGGAAGGCCAGGGACACGGGGACCACGGTCCACTTCAGGCCCGACCACGAGATCTTCACCGAGCTCGAGTACCACTTCGACACCCTGTCCAACCGGCTTCGGGAGCTCGCGTTCCTGAACAAGGGCATCAAGATCATCCTCCGCGATGAGCGCGATCGCGACGAGAACGGCGACGCGCTGGAGGATGTCTACCAGTACGAGGGTGGTCTGGCCGAGTACGTGACCTACCTGCGGGGCGCCCGGGGCGCGCTGCACGACAAGGTCTGCTACTTCGAGGTGAGCAAGGAGGAGGCGGAGATCGAGCTGGCCCTCCAGTACGACGACGGCTTCTCCGAGAACACCCACACCTTCGTGAACAACATCAACACGCACGAAGGCGGGTCTCACCTCACCGGGTTCAAGGCCGCGCTGACGCGGACCATCAACGACTACGCCCGGAAGAACAAGCTCTTCAAGAAGGCCGACGAGAGCCTGTCCGGCGACGATGTTCGCGAGGGTCTCACCTGCGTCCTGAGCGTGAAGGTGAAGGAGCCCCAGTTCGAGGGTCAGACCAAGACCAAGCTGGGGAACTCGGAGGTCCGGGGTGCGGTGGAGGCCGCGGTCAACGAGCACCTCTCCATCTTCCTGGACGAGAACCCAAAGGCCGCCAAGGGCATCATCGAGAAGTCGCTGCAGGCGGCCCGGGCCCGTGAAGCCGCCCGGAAGGCCCGGGACCTGGCCCGGAAGAAGAGCGCGCTGGAGGGCGGCGTGCTCCCCGGCAAGCTGGCCGACTGCTCGCTTTCCGATCCGTCGCTGTGCGAGATCTACCTGGTCGAGGGTGACTCCGCCGGTGGTTCGGCCAAGCAGGGCCGCGACCGTCAGTACCAGGCCATCCTCCCGCTGAAGGGGAAGATCCTGAACGTCGAGCGGGCCCGCATCGACAAGATCCTGTCCAACGACGAGATCCGAGCCATCATCACGGCCATCGGCGCCGGGATTCGGGACGACTTCGACCTGGAGAAGGCCCGGTACCACAAGATCATCATCATGACCGATGCGGACGTGGACGGCGCCCACATCCGGACGCTGCTGCTCACCTTCTTCTTCCGGCAGATGCGGGAGCTGGTGGAGCAGGGCTACGTCTACATCGCCCAGCCTCCGCTCTACCGCGTGGCCAAGGGCAAGCAGGAGTTCTACGCCTACGACGAGTCCGAGCGGGTGGACTTCGAGAAGCGCCTGGGCGGCGAGGGCGACGGCACGAGCGGCAAGGGCATCAACATCCAGCGCTACAAGGGACTGGGTGAGATGAACCCGGAGCAGCTCTGGAAGACCACCATGGATCCCGATTCCCGGACCATCCTGCAGGTCACCATGGAGAGCGCGGCCGAGGCCGACCTGATCTTCTCCCGGCTCATGGGTGACGAGGTGGAGCCCCGCCGGCAGTTCATCGAGAAGAACGCCAAGTACGTTCGGAATCTGGACGTGTAGGGCGCCGCCGGGAGGCAGGAGCCTCCCGCGGATCGGCTATCAGGGCCCAATCACCGGGCGGCTCGCTAGGTAGCGGGTCGCCCGGTTCTCGCTTCCTGCCGCGGCTGGGCGCCAGGGCGCTCGCCCTCCACTCTGGTGGGCCCCTCGCTTCGCTTCGCGATGCGCCAACCTTGCCCGCCGCGCGGGCGGCCCGAATTCTCCTAGGCAGGAGTCCTGCGCACTTTGCGCAGGGCAAATGGAGTTGGAGAGCCGCGTGGACTGGAGCCAGGAGTGCGAGAGCTGTCTGCAAAGAGCGCGACACGTCTGGCATTAGAGGGTCTCGTCATCCTGGTGAGTATTCTCGCCGCCTTCTTCCTGGAGGGATGGCGGGACGACCGCAGGGAGATGGACGAACTCCGCGAAGAGCTGGTTAGCGTGGAGCTCGAGTTGCGCCGGAATGAGGCCCTGATGACCGCGCATCTCGCCGCCCTCAACCGAATCGTGAACGGCGGAGACGCACTGCTGGCCGCTCTACAGGCAGGTGGCACGGCGTCCACGGTCGCGATTCCCGACACTCTCGCGTTCCTGGCCTTGGGGTACAATCCGTCGTTCGACCCTTCCATCGGAGGCGTCGAGGCGCTGATTGCATCCGGCCGCCTGGCCAAGGTGAGTGACCCGGAACTGAAGCTCGGCCTGGCCAGCCTCCGTGACCTCATGAACGATGCTGCCGAAGAGGAGTTGAATGCCCGGGAGATCCAGACTCTTGCCGTACTTCCGCTCCTCGCACCTCTCTTCGACGCGGCGCTCTACCGCGACGCCCAGGACGACTTCTTCTACTCCAGTGCGGGGTCCGAGACCGGTGACGGCACGGCGGCGATCGCGCAGCAGGAGAGGAGTCTCGAGCGACCGTTGAGGAGTTACCGAATCGTTGAGTTTCCCAATTCACTCGAGATCCGTAACACCCTCAACGAGAAGATGGCGTGGTTCCGATCCGGGCAGGCCGAGTTCGGCCGACTGGTCGTCTACATGGAGTTGCTGGCATCGAGATTGTCTCAGAGTCTCGACTAGGCGGCGCGCTGCCCTGGCCGCGGATCGGGACGCGGTTGCCCGGAGGACCGCTACGCTCTACCCGCCTGTGTCCCCTGTCCCTCGAATCGCTGTCTCCCGCACCTAGCCCACATGAAAGCGTTCATCCAGGAACTCCGCGATCGGCGTGTGATCAGGGTCGGTCTGACGTACCTCGTGGTGGCCTGGGTGGTCCTGCAGGTTGCGGATGTCGTGTTCCCCGCCATGGGGCTCCCCGATACCGCCATAACCCTGGCTTTGGCCCTCCTCACACTGGGGTTCCCCGTGGTCATCGCGCTGGCCTGGGTGTTCGATCTCACCCCGGAGGGCCTCCGGCGTACGACAGACCTGCAGGGGGTCGACGCAGGGGAGCCGGTGCCTGAGGTCGCCGAGGCGGCTGCACCCGTTGAGCCCGACACCGACCCGTCCATCGCGGTGGTCCCCTTTCCGGATATGAGTGCCGAGCAGGACCAGGAGCACTTCTGCGACGGGCTGACGGAAGAACTCCTGAACGTGCTGACGAAGATCCCGGGCCTGCGGGTAGCCTCCCGTACCTCGTGCTTCGCGCTCAAGAACAAGGACGTGGATCTGGCACAGGTGGCCTCGAGGCTCCGCGTAGCGAACGTGCTCGAGGGAAGCGTGCGGAAAGCCGGGAATCGGGTTCGCATCAAGGTGCAACTCACGGAGGTCGCGACAGATTCGCACCTCTGGTCCGAGACCTATGACCGCCAACTCGACGACATCTTCGCCATTCAGGATGACATCGCGTCCCGCATCCTCGAAGTCCTGCGTCTCAAGCTGGGTACCACCTCTCTTTCGGAGCCGACCACCGAGAGTGCGGAGGCGTACGCCTTCTATCTGAGCGGCCGCGGCTACATCCTCGGGAGCGACCGAGCACGGGCGAAGGCCGAGCAGATGTACATGCAGGCGATCGAGGCCGATCCCGGGTTCGTCCGGGCGTGGGTGCAGCTGGCCATGCTCCGCGGGCACTGGGCGATCTACTACGGCGGTGGAGACCACTATCGGAAGGCCGCTTATGAAGCGAGTGAGAAGGCTCTCGCTTTGGCGCCGGACAGAGCCGACAGCCATCTCGCCCTCGGGGTCGCACACTTGGCGAGCCAGCGCTACGCGGAAGCCGAAGCCGAGTTCCTCAGGGTGGTCGAGATCGACCCCGACGAGGTTGAGGCCTACCACTTCCTCGGTCGGGCCGCGTACCTCCAGAAGCAGATGGAGCGGGCGCTGGAGTACTTCGAGCGCTGCACGGCGATGGACCCCGACGACTACGAGAGTCCGCTGCTCGCACTGGGGATCATGAGGGATTCCAGCCCGATCGAGGAGGCTCGTGCCATCGCCGCGGTGGGCGTCGAGCGAGTGGAGCGTCACCTGGCCAACCATCCGGACACTCAGCGCGCCTACTACCTGGGTGCCATGGGGCTGCTGGCCCTTGGCCAGGAGGCCCGGGCGCACGAATGGGCGGACCACGCGCTGGCGCTCGATCCCGACAGCAAGTCGACCCGGTACAACATCGCGTGTCTGTACGCGCGGGCGGGCCTGACCGAAGAGGCCCTGGATCTCCTGGAGGATTCCATCACGTCCCGCCGCTGGATCGAGAATGACCCGGACCTGGAGTCACTCCGCGGGGA
>JBDHIJ010000011.1:0-58625 GCA_039587435.1 Gemmatimonadota bacterium | reverse complement strand
TCATCCGAGGTGGCGTAGCTCATCCGGATGTAGCGGTCGTCGCCGAACGCCACCCCCGGCACCATGGCCACGCCCTCTTCCTCCAGCACCTTCGTGCAGAAGTCGGATGCATTCTCGATCCCGTCTCCGAACGCCGCTTCGACGTTGAAGAACAGGTAGAACGCGCCTTCGGGAGTCACGAAGGGGAACTGGGGCAGCAGCGTCTTGAACCGGTCCACCACCAGGTCCCGGCGGCGGCGGAACGCCACGTTCATCTCGGCGATGGACTCGGCGGAGTGCTGCAGGTCCCTGTACGCGGCCAGGGCGGCGTACTGGGAGGGGCTGGCCGGGTTGGACGTCATGTGGCTCTGGAGCGCCGACATCTTCTTGGCGACCGCGGGCTCGGCCCACGCGAACCCGATGCGCCATCCGGTCATGGCGAAGCACTTGGACACGCCGTCCACCAGGATGAACGGCCCCAGGTCCTCCACCGGGAGGTCCAACAGGCTCGGGGCCGACGGCCCATCGTCCCCGAAATAGATCTCCCGGTAGATCTCGTCGCAGAGCAGCCAGATGTCGTGCTCCTTCGCCCAGGCGGCAATGGCGGCCAGCTCATCGAGCGAGTAGACCGCTCCCGTGGGATTGCTGGGCGTGCTCAGCATCAGGATCCGGCTGTTCTCGGTCCGAACCGACTCCAGGTCTTCGGGGGTCAGCTTGAGATCCCGCTCGGGCGAGCCCTGGACAAACACGGGCTCGGCCCGGGCCAGCACGACCATCTGGGGATAGCTGGTCCAGTAGGGGCCTGCGACAATGACCTCGTCCCCCGGCCCCGCCAGAGTGAAGACCGCGTTGAACAGGGAGTGCTTGGCGCCCGAGGAAACGACCACCCCATCGGCGCTCATGTCCCGTCCGGCCCGGCCGCTCAGCATGGAGGCGATGGCCTTCCGGAGCTCCGGCATCCCGGCCACCGGAGTGTAACGGGTGCCGCCCAGCTGGATTCCCTGGATTCCAGCCTCCGAAATCCACCCGGGGGTGTCGAAGTCCGGCTGACCTGCGCTGAGATCGATGACGTCCTTGCCCTCGGCCTTGAGGGTCTTGGCCAGCGTGCTCACGGCGATGGTCGCCGACGGCTGGAGGCGGGCGATGTTTTCGCTGAAGCTCATGGTTGCTCCGGGGGTCCGTGGTCTCGGAAGAGTCGGTGCCTTCGGGGGTCCGCAATATCAGGGCCACAATCGAGCCAATCAAGCGCAGTGACGGTTGCCCCTGACCCTCGAAAAGCGGCAGATTTCCCACCCATGCCCACCGACCAGGAGCCCGGCCTCATCGCGTTCGTCTTCGACTATGTCGACCCGCGATCGTACGTCTGGGAGCGCGAGGTGCGCCGGTTCGAGACGGCTGCCGGAGGCATTCGGGTGAAGCGCCTCGGCCTGGAGGTGACGCCGCCGCCCCTGCACCCGGTGGAGCCCATGGAGGGAGAGTGGGCCCTGCGGTTCGGGGAACTGGTCGACGCGCTGGGTGACGAGGGGGTGGTCGTGGAGCCACCCTTCTTCGTGCCCTGGTCGCGGAAGGCCCACGAGCTGTTCCTCCTTGCCGAGGAGAAGGGCGTGGGCGGTCCGGTCCACGAGGCGCTCCTGGACGGGTTCTTTCAGGAGGGCCTGGACGTGGGGCGGGTGGACCAGCTCGTGAAGGTCGGCACGGCCGCCGGGATGGACTTCACCGAGACCCGGGCCACGCTGGACGTGGATCGGCTGACGGAGCGGGTCGAGGAGATCCGGTCCGAGCTGAGTTCCCGGGGAATCACGGCTCCCCCGGCCCTGGTGGCCGGAGACCGGGTCCTGGGCCCGGAGGCGGACGCGCGGCAGGTGGCGGCCTTCCTGGAGGAGGCGCGCATGGCAGGACAGGACGAACAGAATACGGCACGTACAACCCCATCGGAGCAGAACTGATGGCTGGATATCAGAGGAAGACCGCACTCTCGCCCTCCGAGATCCTGGAGCAGGCGGATGAACTCATGCCCGAGCGGCTGGGCCTGACCCGTTCCCGGAATTCGGCCGACGGCGCCACCTTTACCGGCGAGGAGGGAACCGTTGTCCTCTCCGCGCACCGGCACGGCCCCTACACGGTCGTCGTGGCCGACACGGACCGGCTGCGTACCTCCCGGATGGACTACGAGGTCCAGCGGTTCCTCAACGAGCTCCCCTACGAGCCCGGTGACCAGGGCGGTCCCGGAGCCGGTGAGCCTACCTGATCCACGCTGGGCACGGTCATGGAATTCTTCGACGATCTCGGGCTCGAGGCGGCGCTGGTGGAAGTGCTCGCCGCGGAGGGCGCCGAGTCGCCCACGGCCCTCCAGGCCAAGGCCATCCCGGTCCTCCGCCGGGGCCATGACCTGATCCTCCGGGCGGGCCCGGGCTCCGGCCTCACGGCCGCCTACGGCCTGCCCATCCTGGAACGGGTGGATGCCAGCATCCCCGGAGTTCAGGCGCTGATCCTGACTCCGGACCTGGCCCGGGCCGAGGGGGTGGCCGAATCCCTGGCTCGCCTGGCCCAGGGCCTGGGGGTCGGGGTCGCGGCTCTCTCCCCCGGCTGGGCGGACCCGATGGAGGCCTCGGTGCTGGTCGCACCGACCGCGGCCGCGGCCACGGAACTGGCCGAGGGCCGTCTCGACGCGGCGAACCTGCGCTGCGTCGTGGCCGAGAGCCTGCTCCAGGTCATCCGCTCCGGCGGGAAGAAGCGGGCGGAGTCGATCTTCGAGTCCCTGGCCGAAGAATGTCAGCGGGTCGTTACCGCGCTGCCGGTGGACGCCGACGTCCAGGCCTTTGGGGCCCGGTTTCTCCGGCGGGCCACACAGGTGCCCCCCCGGGTGCCACCCGGAGATCAGAGGGCCGAGCCCCGCGGGACCATCGAGTTCCGGGTGAGCACCGAGGACCGGATGGCCGACGCCGCACAGGCCACCGCCGCTCTCCTGGGTCAGGGGGCCGGACACGTTCTGGCCTTCACGCGGACGGAGGACGAAGCGGCCGACCTGGGGGACCTGCTGTCGCTGCACGGATTCCTGGCCGGCGCCCCCGGAGAGGCCGAGTGCCCGGTCTGGCTCGGCATCGACGCCATGGAGGGCCGGGCGGCCCTGTCCAGGATGGAGGACCCCGAGCAGGTCGCCACCCTCAGCGTGACCCCGCCCTTCGACCCCGACACGCTGGACCGGAGGCACGGCGCGGGCGGCACGGCCGTGGCGCTGGTTGCCCCGCGGGAGCTGCCTCACCTGCGAGGAATCGCGGAGGAGGCCGGCTACCAGCTGAGTCGCCCGCTCCAGCAGGCTGCGACGGGATCCGACGGTGACGACCAGCGACGGGTCCCCGCCGACCTCATGGCCCAGCTCACCACGGCCGGAGGCGGCGTACCCCACCCCGACCTCCCCGAGCTTCTCGCGCGGTTCGGGTCCGAGCGGATCGCGGCCGCGGCGGTTGCCGCCCTCATGGAGCGCGACCGAAAGACGGAGGAGTCGGACCTGGCCGAGGGCCGCATTCCCGGCGTCTCGGCCTGGGTGAAGATCTTCCTCACCGTCGGCGCGAAGGACGACGTGCGGGCCGGCGACATCGTCGGGGCCATCACGGGGGAAACCTCGATTCCGGGCAAGCAGGTGGGCCGAATCGAGATCAAGGACACCTACTCCAGGGTGGAGGTCCCACAGGAACTGGCGCGGGAGGTGGTGGAGGGCCTGAACGGCACCTCCATCCGCGGCCGGAGCATCCGGGCCGACTACGACCGGGGCCAGCGGGATCGCGAAATGGGAGAAGGCCCGGGCGCAGGGTCCGCAGCCGACAGGGGCCCCGCCCGCGAGGGCCGAGGCCGAAAGCCGGGAGGGCGCCGGCTCAAGCGCCCCGGGGAGTAGCCGGCTCGGACGCCGAACTCCGGACCCGCACGGGAAACGCAGAGGGGCCCCGTCGCCGAAGCGACGGGGCCCCTGTTGCGTTCGCCGGGTCAGGCGAAGGGCGCCTTACTTGATGGCGTCCTTGAAACCCTTACCAGCCCGGAATGCCGGGGAGGTGGAGGCGGCGATCGTGATGGTCTCACCGGTCCGCGGGTTGCGACCCGTGCGCGCCTTCCGATGCTTGGTCTCGAAGGTGCCGAACCCGGTGATCTGCACCCGGTCGCCGTTCCTTAGCGCCTTGGCGATCACGCCGTCGGTGCTGAACATGGCATCCACGGCCTTTCCAGCGTCGGCCTTGGTCATTCCGGTTGCGTCAGCGAGGGCATCCACGAGGTCGGACTTGTTCATCAGGTCACTCCTTCAATGAGTGTGAGGGGTTTCACAGACCGCGGCGTCAGGCGCCAACAACACAGTTCCTGCATCCATCGCCTGGGAGTCCACGCGGGGCCTGAGAAGAGCCCGAAAACCCTTGCCGTCACTGGCTTTTTGCGGTGCCACCGGGTGGAAGGCTTCTCTAGGGTACACCCCCCCAAATGGCGCGTCAAGTAGCTGTTTTGCCGAAAAACCGCGTGTTTCCTAGCTTCTCGGGGTCATGCCGGCTCCAACACCCTACTCCGACCCCTTCGCGCCCATGGGGCGCAGAAGCATGGCGCGGGCCTTCGCGGTCCGCTTCCTGCTCATCGTCTGCTTCGCCGCAATCCTCACGGCCACAGGGACTTCCGGCTACGTCCTCATCGAGGGATGGCACTGGCACGAGTCCCTCTACATGACGGTCATCACCATCACCTCGGTGGGCTACGAGGAGGTGCGGCAGCTTTCCCCCGCTGGTGAGAACTTCACCATGCTCCTGCTGACCGGCGGAGTGACGATGATGGGTCTGTTCTTCGGTCTCACGGCCGCGCTCCTGGTGGAGCTGGACCTGACGAACTTCCTCAGGAGAAGCCGGAAGATGAAAGAGCTCGAGAACCTCCGGGACCACGTGATCGTCTGCGGGACCGGGCGAACCGGGCGGCAGGTCATCCAGGAGTTCATCGACCTGGGCCACCCCTTCGTGGCCCTGGAGATGAGCCAGACCCGAATCGACGAACTGCTGGAGGACTACCCGGACGCGATCATCCTCCACGCCGATGCCACGCACGACGACAAGCTGGAGCTGGCGGGAATCGAACGGGCTTCGTCTCTCATCACCTGCCTCAGCGCCGATGCGGACAACCTGTTCGTGTGCCTCTCCGCCCGCGCCCTTCGGCCCGACCTGATGATCGTGGCGCGGGGGTACGAGGAGGACACCATGTCCAAGCTGTACCACGCAGGTGCGGATCACGTCATCTCCCCCAACGTGTCGGGGGCCATCCAGATGGCCTCCTTCGTCGTGCGGCCCAGCGTCATGACCTTCCTCGACGTGGCCACCCGCTCCCCGGACCTCTCCCTTCGACTGGAGCAGGCGGTTCTCACCGAAAAGTCCCGCATCCACGGGAAGACCCTGGCCGAGGCCGGGATCCGGGAGGCCACCGGGCTGATCGTCATCGCCCTCCGGAAATCCGACGCCGGTGAACACGACTTCGTGTTCAACCCACCGGCCGCCTCCGTCCTGGAGGCCGGGGACACCGTGGTGGCCCTGGGCACTCCCCAGCAGATCTCCGCGCTGCGGGAGTACGTGCACGCGTAGAACCCCCTCCTCCCCGGCCTGGGTAGCCCCCTCGCACGAGTGGCTCCGTAGTCCGGTCTGACTGGGGACGGCCCAACGCAGCGAGGCCCCCGACGACCAGGGTCGTCGGGGGCCTCTTTACTCCGCGGAGCGGAGGGATCGGGTCAGGCCGAAGAGGCCTCCCGCCGCTTGCCGCGGAACATGCGCATGACGAACCAGATCACGGCTCCGATCAGCGCGAACTTGATGAGCATTCCCACCAGGCCGAACACCACGGCGATCAGGGGCAGGACCAGGCCGGCCAGGATCTTGATCGCGAGGATGCCTGCGACACCCGCCAGGAAATACTGGCCGTACTGCATCTTGTCCTCCTCTACTTGAACGGCGCCGTGGCGCCAGGTTTGTGCCGTGTTCTTCCGGCCCTACGCAGAGAGGCCCGGCGAGGTTTCAAACCATCGCCGGGCCTCTCGGATGGGTCTCGCCCCGCCGCAGCGGCACGGGGCACCCCGCCTACATCCGGAAGAGGTAGCTCACCTTCAGGAAGAAGCCGTCGTTCTGGGGCTCCAGCTGGTCGAAGCGGAAGGCGTCCTGCTCGATCATGAACCGGGAGTAGCCCAGGTAGATCACCGTGCCGGGGGACGGCTCGTAGGCGCCCAGCAGCTGGAAGTTCACGTTGTTGCTGAAGGAGCCGTCCCGGAGGTAGCAGGCGTCGTCGCCGCAGTAGTACAGATCGTCGCCGGTCTGGGGGTCCTTGAGACCGTTCGACTCCTGTGCCGCGTACTCACCGATGGCCCGGATGAACAGCGCCTTGTTGAACTGGTACTGGACCTCCGCCCGGGGAATGAGGGCCGAGGAGTACTGGGACCCGTCGGACTTCCGGTACAGGGTCTCGTAGCGGGCACCCAGCTCGCCCCGCAGACCGGTCGTGACGAACAGGTTCATGCTCACGTTGGCGGTGTACTGGGTGGCGGGCTCCACGGGGGCGCGGGTGATCCTGTCGAAGATCACTTCCTGCGAGACGCCACCCCGGATGTTCCCGCGGACCCTCTGCCAGCGGTTCAGGAACAGGTTCAGGCTGGCTCCCCAGAGGTTCTGGAACTGACCCTGGTCGGGCAGGTACCAGGTGCCTCCACCCGTCTCGTCGCCACCCGAGTAGAGGCCCTCGTAGTCCTCGACCCGGTAGTCGTAGTTCTTCCACGACCCGGTGGCCCAGAGGGAGATGTTGCCCCGGAAGGTGGCCGACATGGTGGCGCTCCCCCGGTACTCCTTCATCCCCTGGGCGTCCCAGAAGTCCTCGTGGTCCCACAGTCCGTTGAACTCGGCCCGGGGACCCCACCGCTGAACGACCGAGCCGCGCTCGGGATACCAGTTGTAGTTGGCACCCAGCTGGGTCTGCGCGATGCCCACCCGGCGGATGAAGCCGCTCCCCGCCCGGAAGTCGGGCGTGAAGTTCTTGAACTGGCCGTTCCAGCTGAAGTTCCGGCCCGACCGGTCCAGGCGGGCGGAGATCAGGCCGCCGTAGCGGGTATCCGTCGCGAATCGGCCGTCGGCGCTGCCGGCCAGCTGGGCCTGCAGGGTGTAGCGCTGCAGGAACACCAGGCGGGTGTCCATGGACGCGACGCGGTTGAAGACGTCGACGGACTCGGCCCGGTCGGTGTAGGTGAAACCCAGGGTGGAGCTGCCGAAGATGTCCTTCCGGGCTCGAACCAGGTTCACGAAGGCCGAAGCGTTGTCGGCGGAGCTGGTCACCTCGTCGATGGCGCCCAGGTAGCCCAGGTTGAACCCACCCAGCTTCCCGGTCAGCTTCGCCCCGCCGATGGGATCCACGATGGATCGGGTGTAGACCACCCGCTCCGGCGAGTTGAAGATCTCGGTGCCCTCCAGGAAGAAGGGCCGCTGCTCCGGGAGGAACTGGGCGAACCGCTCGTTGACCACGATCTGGTTCGCGTCGGCCTCGACCTGGGAGAAGTCGGGGTTGTAGGTCCCGTCCAGGATGAGGTTCGAGGTCAGGCCGTAGGTGACGTTGAATCCGAACTCCGCCTCGGGGCTGGACCGCTCGAAGGCATCGGTCTCGCCGTTGATCTCGCCGACGGCCTTCCCGGTCACCACCGGCTGGAACTGGAGGAACATCCCCGGATCCAGATCGCGCAGCTGGGACAGCGTCCCGAACTGGGTCATCTCGTTGGCGACGTTCCGGTCGATGGGCGCCCAGGACTCGTCGAAGTCGTTCCTCTGGATCCGCCGGTAGACCTGGATCCCCCAGTCCTGCAGAGGCGCCTCGGGGAACCTCAGGCTCTTGAGGGGAATCGAGATCTCGGCGAACCAGCCCTGGTCGTTGCGCTTGGCGGCCGACGACCAGATGTAGTCCGGGCTGTCGTCGATGGGCGGGCCCCACCGGCTCTGCCCACCTTCGGACCAGCGGCCGTCGTGCTGCACCCCGAACGCGTTCACGGTGAAGACGAAGGCCTCACGCTGGGCGTTGTAGGTGTCCAGCACCACCCGGACGTAGTCGTCCTGGCGCGTGAACGCGTCCCGCTCGGACAGCGTGGCGCGGATGAGGTCGGGGCGGTCGTCGAACGCCTGGATCCCGAACAGCACCGCGTCGTCGGTCATGAGAACGAGGACCCGGGTCTCCTGCGAGGCCGGCACGCCCTGCTGGGGGTCGTACTGGGTGAACCCGTCGAGGACGATGGCCTGGTCCCAGGCGGCGTCGTCCAGCACCCCGTCGATGTCGACCTCGACCTCGCCTACGAAGGGGCTGGGAAGAGTCAACTGACCCTGGATCCCCTCGAACACCCGCTCCTCGGACACACGGGGCCCGGCAGGGGCCGAGTCGGTCGCGGTTCCCCCGTCCAACTGGCCAACCTGAACCCCGGCGCTCACCAGGGCGGCCATGACCAATGCAGACGTGAATGCCATGTGTTCGGTCTCTTATATATAGGATGCGGGCACGGGCCCACGATCGTTTTCTGATGCGACAGGGATTAACCTAAGGGAACAAACCGCTCAGATCAATCTCTTTGCACGCTTATTTTTCTTGAGACTGCTTCCGCATGTCCAAAAAACGTTCAGCTGACCAAGGCGCCCTGAACCGGGACGAGCTGCGCCAGCTAAGGGTGACACTCGAATCCGGAAAACCGTTGAACTGTCCCCGATGCGGGACCCGGCTCGTACAGCGCCCGGTGCCCCAGCGGTCCGACGTGTCCTACGTGCGCCATCGGCTGGTGGTGACCTGTGGGGGGTGCGGGGTCCACGGGGCCCTGGATCGACCCCGGCGGGGGGACCAGACCAGACCCGACGGCAATCCTTAAACCTACGGTGACGGGCTACGGGTTTCTACCCAACCTGCCTTGGGGCTCTGGTCGAGGCCCCGCCCGCGTTGCGGCCCGATTCCTGCCTGCCTAATCTCGGACCCCGTTCCGAGGGTCCATGCCCTCGTTTCCGAACCCGACCGCGCCCGCTCCCGGTCGAACGTCCCAGAGGCTTCCATGCGGATGTCTGGCTCCAAGGTCCTCGCTCTCGTGGCCGTCCCCTGTATCGCCACGCTGGGCCTCACGGCCTGCCTGGACGAGAACATCGTCTACCAGGATCGTCCCATCTACGACGATCCGACTCCGGGCGCCGGAGAGTTCGTCGGCTACACCACCACCGGGAACCCCGACGCAGCTTCGCCGTCCTGCGCCAACTGCCACGTGGGTCCCAGCTCCCAGTGGGAAGACACCGATCACGCCGGGGCATGGCTGACGCTCCAGGCGTCGGGCCACGCCCAGGACTTCTGCGGAGCGTGCCACTCCGTGAACGAGCTCGGCAACGCCGAGACCGAGCCCGGCGGCTACACCGGCAGCCAGGACAGCACGCGCTACAAGGACGTGCAGTGCGAGAGCTGCCACGGCCCGGGACTCCAGCACGTGAGCGTCCCCAGCAGCGTCTCCCCCCTGGCCTCGATGCTCGTGGGCTCGGACCTGACCAACGGCTGCGGGGAGTGCCACGAGGGAACGCACCATCCATTCGTGGAGCAGTGGGAGCAGTCGGCGCACGGGAACGTGACGAGCTTCGCCGCGTCTCGGGACTACTGCATGGACTGCCACTCCGGGAACGGGGCCCTGCTGCGTTGGGGAATCACCGCCAACTACACCGAGCGGAACGACTACCTCCAGGGGAACGGCTACATGGACATCACCTGCGGCGTATGTCACGACCCGCACGGTGGCCCGAACACGGCTCAGCTCCGGTTCCCTACCGAGGTGGCCGGAAACATCCGGACGCACCTCTGCGCCCAGTGCCATGACCGGCGCGCCAACCCGGACCCCAATTCCAACAGCGGCCCGCACTCGCCCGAAACCGGTCTGCTGGAAGGCACCGCCGGGTACTTCTTCCCGGACATGGACTTCCCGCCGCCCCAGGACATCGTGGCCACCCACGGCTCCGAGGCCAACGACCGCCTCTGCGCAACCTGCCACGTCGAGAGCTTCACGGTCACCGACTCGGGATCCGGTGATTTCGTCTTCAAGTCGGTGGGTCACAACTTCAACGCCATCCCGTGCCTGGACGAGCAGGGGATCCCGATGGACTCCAACGAATGCGCGCTGACCACCGAGGCCCGGCGTTTCGACAGCTGCGCGACGTCCGGCTGCCACGGGTCCCCCAGCGCAGCGCTGGGAGCGCTCCAGGCCGCCTCCGGGCTGAACCGGGTCCTGGCCGAAGAGCTCAAGAGCCTCCTGGACCAGGTCCCGCGGAACGCCTTCAGCGGGAGCGACGGGGTGATCAGCACGGCCGAGGGAGCCCGGTTCAACTGGGAACTGGCCTACTTCGGGGCCGGCCGCGACGGCGAGGATGATGAGCCGCTCCTCGGGTACACCGCCTCGGCCACACACAACCCCTTCTCGACGCGGAACCTCCTGGTGGCCTCCATCCAGGCCGTGAACGAGGAGTACGGCCCGTTCCAGCTGAGCGAGACCTTCCGGGCGTGGCGGGACGCAAACCCCGACCTCGTACCCGGCCGCGCAGCCCAGGACTGATTCCCGGATCGCACGACTGGAGGGCCGCCCGCCGAATCGGCGGGCGGCCCTCCGTCGTTTCCTGCCGCCTCGTCCGCTCCCCCCACTCCCTCTCCGTCGACGCCCCCCCTGCCATGCGGAAGAATGCCTGTTCTCACAAGGATATGAACTTATGTCCTCTCAGTTTGAGACGATGTGGACATTTGTTCCATCGAGTCCGGGTCTTGGGTGGCCCGACCCCCCTGAAACCCGCACAAATACTGTGGAAACGAGAATCGCTCATCGGCCCCCGGTGACCGATTTTTTGTTTGCGGAGGGCGAGAAACGGATGTATCCTGACCCATCCGTAGTTCTACGGAGTCAGTTTACGGGTTGAGTCCGCGGTTGCCCCCACTCTGGCACGGATTCTGCCCAAGTGACGTGTGGATCGAAGTGGAGGCTCCTCGATCGCGGCCGCCCGGCCCGGCAGGAGCCGCAAGGTGAACAACCCGTCCTGACAACCCAATTCCGCGAAAGCGCGGAGGAAATCATGAGAGGACATCTCGCCAGGAGGCTCAGCCTCTTTGTCTTCCCTACCCTGGTCTTCGTCGGCCTTGTAGGCTGCACCGACGAGACGATCGTGTACCGCGACCGTCCCGTCTACGATGAGCCGGCCGACGGCGCCAGAGGCTTCGTCGGCTATACCCTCACCGGACAGGATCCGGGCGCCAAGGCCACGGCGTGCGGTAACTGCCACGTGGGTCCGACGTCCCAGTGGGAAGAGACCGATCACGCCGACGCGTGGAACACCCTGGAGGCCAGCGGCCACGCCCAGGAGTTCTGCCGCGGCTGCCACACCGTCAGCGAACTCGGGAACGCTACGACCGATCCCGGCGGCTACAACGGAAGCCAGGACAGCCTTCGCTACATGGACGTTCAGTGCGAGAGCTGCCACGGAGAGGGCCTCCCGCACGTCGAGGTCCCCGACGGCTCCGGGCCCCTGGCCTCGATGCTGGTCGGCTCCGACCTGACCAACGGCTGTGGGGAGTGCCACGAGGGCACGCACCATCCGTTCGTGGAGCAGTGGGAGCAGTCGGCGCACGGCGACGTCACCTCCTTCGCTGCCGGGCGTGACTCCTGCAACGGCTGCCACTCCGGAAACGGCGCCCTGGTCCGCTGGGGAATCACCGCCAACTACGCCGAGCGGAACGACTTCCTGGCCGGCGAGGGCTACATGGACATCACCTGCGGCGTCTGCCACGACCCGCATGGCGGTCCGAACAGCAGCCAGCTCCGCTTCCCCGTCGAGGTCGGCAACGACATCCGGGCTCACCTGTGCGCCCAGTGCCACGACCGCCGGACGGAGCCCGATCCGGGTTCGAGCCACGGACTGCATCCGCACTCTCCGGAGACGGCGCTGCTGGAAGGAACGGCCGGCTACTTCTTCCCGGACATGGAGATCTCCCCGCCGAACCGCATCGTCGGCACCCACGGGACCGAGGCCAACGAGCGCCTGTGCGCCGGCTGCCACGTCGACCGCTGGACCGTGACCGACGAAGCCACCGGAGACTTCCAGTTCCAGAACGTCGGGCACTCGTTCAACGCGATCCCCTGCCTGGAGAACGGCATCGATTCGGGTGAGACCGAGTGCGCCCTCACCACCGAGGACCGGTACTTCGAGTCCTGCGCGACCTCCGGTTGCCACGGGACCCCCTCTGCGGCGCTGGGCGCGCTGCAGTCCGCGGCCGGACTGAACAAGCTCCTGGCCGAGGAGGTCCATCATCTCATCGAGCAGGTGCCCGATGAGATCGACCCGACCGACGGTGTCATCACGACCGCCGAGGGCGCGGAGTTCAACTACGCGCTGGCCCACTTCGGTGCCGGACGCGACGGCGAGGACGACGAGCCGCTCCTCGGCTACACCGGTTCCGCCACTCACAACCCGTTCCACACTCGCGAACTCCTGGTGGCTTCGATCGAGGCGATGCAGCTCGCCTACGGCCTGAGCGCCAGCTCCTGGTACGAGGAGTTCATCAGCGAGAACCCGGACCTGCTGCCCAGGATGAAGGGCCAGAAGGCTCAGCAGTGAGTACGGCCCTGTAGCTCAGGACAGGTGCAGAGCCGCCCGCCGGAAACGGCGGGCGGCTCTCGCCTTTTCCCTGTTCACGCCTCACATTGCCGAGGCATCCGCCACCCACACCGAGCGGGCCCCAGAAACCGCAGAGCCACAACGGGATGGGATTCCTCCAGAACATCTTCACCGCAGTCCGCGACTGGTTCGCCCGCCTGAGCACCGGGTGGGCCATTGTGATCCTCGCCCTGATCACCGCGGGCGCCATCGGCGGAGGGCTCTACACCTACCAGGTGTACGACTACGTCCAGCACGACAACGAGTTCTGTCTGTCGTGCCACCTGATGGCGAACCCGGCCGAGCAGTTCGGATCCAGTGCCCACCGGGGCCTGGGGTGCAAGGCCTGCCACCAGCCGACCCTGGTGGAGCGGAGCATGATGGGCCTCACGGCCATCGTGGAGAACCCGGACTCCATCAGCGTGCACGCCCACGTCCCCAACGACCGGTGCGTGAGCTGCCACGTGGACGGCAATCCGTCGGAGTGGATCCTGATCCAGCAGTCCGCCGGCCACTTGGTCCATTTCACGTCCGAGGAGGACGCGCTGGCGGGTCTCGAGTGCGTGGAGTGCCACTCCACCTCCATCCACCAGTTCACCGCCACGGACCAGACCTGCGCATTGGCCGGGTGTCACGACGACATCGAGATCCGGCTGGGGGCCATGGCCTCCCACGAGATCCCCTGCGGCGCCTGTCACGGCTTCAGCGACATCCTGACGGAGGCGGACGAGGCCGCGGGCGTGACGGCCCAGGACCTGCTCGCCCCCAATGCGGGGACCTGCCTCAGCTGTCACGCCATGCGGACCCTGGTGGAGTTCCCCGAGCACGATCCCCACGAGGGAGTGTGCTCGTCGTGCCATAACCCACACACCCAGTCCGAGGTCATCGAGGCGGCGAACAGCTGCACCGACGCGGGCTGCCACACCGATCCGGCGGCCGAGAGTCCCTTCCACCAGGGCCTCCCGCCAGGAGTGGCCGAGGGATGCGTCGAGTGCCACGCCGCGCATGATTTCTCGGCTGCGGGCCGGACCTGTCTCGACTGTCACGGCGACATCTTCGACGACGTCCCCCGCCGCGGCTCCGTCACCGGAGACCACCCGGACTTCAGCGCCGGCCCGGTGGCTCCTGCGGACGAGCCGGAGGAGGTGACCGGCGCCATCCTTCCCGGCCTCACCGGCCTGACCGGCGTGATCCACCCCACCCTCCAGGCCGCCCCGCTGGTGGCGGCCCTGGTCCAGGTGGCCGGCGCCGACTCGGTGGAGTTCTCCCACGGTCAGCACCGGGACGTGGACTGCTCCTCCTGCCACACCAGCGAGGGGGGTCACGGGACCCTCCTGATCACGGGTCTCACCGATTGCCGCAGCTGCCACCACTCCGAGCCCGGCCCGGTGGCCGGAGGATGCGGCGCCTGTCACGGCGGCCAGGCCGGTCCCGTGGGAGGCATCCAGGTGGCCCGGGACCTCTCCCTGACCGTCGGTCCGGGGACGCGTTCGGCCGAGATCGAGTTCGATCACGAGGTCCACGCCTCCCAGGACTGCGGAGAGTGTCACACCGGCGGGCTGTCCATGACCGCCGACCGGGTAGACTGCAATAGCTGCCACGAGGACCACCACGAGGCGGGCTCGAGCTGCAAAACCTGCCACGTTTCTGCCCCGGAATCGGCGCATCCGCTGGAGACGGTCCACCTCGGCTGCTCAGGCGTGGGATGTCACGAAACCCTCCCCTTCGGCGGAGGTGTCCCCGACAACAGGGAGTTCTGCCTGACCTGCCACCAGGGCCAGGCCGACCACCAGATCCAGGAACCGAGCTGTACCGAATGTCACCGGCTCCCGCCGCCGGGTGAACACGCCTTCGTGGCTGCGGGAGGAGATCGATGACCTCGGCGAGTACGGGCTCTGCCCGCTCCCACCTCTTCCCTCCGCGTCCCGGACGCCGTGTCGTATCCCTCACTTCTCTGACCCTGTGCCTCGGCGTGCAGACCCTGACCGGGCTGGCACGGCCCGACCACGCGCAGGCGCAGGGGGTTCGTGGGACCGTGAGCGGCCTGGCCCGCTACATCCAGATGCGTCCGTTGATCCAGGACCGGGTCGATCGATCCCTGGTCACGCAGGACGAGAACGGCAACTTCTTCTACGGCGAGTACCCGGCCTACTGCTACGACGGTCAGACCTGCGACTACTGGCGCTCGGAGGAGGTGGTGGGGTCCACCGTGTACTCGGCGGACCTCTCGTTCACGGCCTGGGGCCTCGGGGTCTCGGGCCTGAGCGCGACCGCCTCGCTGCGCGTCCGCGATCCGGGCGACGGTGAGTTCGTCTGGCCGCAGAGCACCGACTCCTTCGATGCCATGCTGGGCTACCTCCAGTACGTCCGGGGCAACGCCCGGGTGCGCCTGGGCCGGATGAGAACCAGTTCGGGTCTGGGCTTCTCCGGCTACGACGGGGCCAGCGTGTACTGGCAGCCGCTGCAGTGGTTCCGATTCGAAGGGTACGCGGGCCGAAGTCTCGCCCGCGGGCTGTACGATCCCCGACACGAGATCCTGGAGGGTCTCGAGAACTTCCACACGAACCAGGACGCCGATCTGTTCGGTGGATGGATGGCGTTCGAGCCCCTCCCCGGCACGTCCTTCAACATCCGGTACCAGCGGGAGATCTGGCGCGACCGATCCGCCCTGCTGTCTGAGCGTGCCTCGCTGGACTTCCACTCCAGCACGCTCCGCTCCGTGAGCTTCATCGGCGCGCTGGACTGGGATTTCGCGTTCCAGACCGTGGGCAAGGCCCATCTCACGGCCCAGGTACCCTGGCGGAACGCCAACCTCCTCCTCGAGGCCACGGCCCGCCGGTACCGACCCTACTTCGAACTGTGGACGATCTGGGGCTACTTCAGCCCGGTGGCCTATCACGAGGGCGAGCTCCGGTTGAACTGGGCGCCCATCAACGGGCTGGACCTCTTCGCGCTGGGCGCCTACCGGGCGTACGAGGACCACAACGCCAGCAACACCCCCTGGGGTGTGCTGGAGGACGACGCCACCCGCTTCGGCGCCGGCGTGTCCTGGCAGTCCTCCACCGCCTTCGCCGTCGACGGACGCTACACCTTCTCGTGCTGCGCGGGCGCGGCGGTGAGTTCGGGGGAAGCCTCCCTCCGGTGGAACCCCCACTGGCGGTTCACCGGCACCGCCTTCGGCACTGCGTTCCAGCAGATCCAGGAGTTCCGAGTCGGCGAGGGCGTCGGCCTGGGCGGAGGGGTCAGTGCCGACGTCGGAATCACGGAGCGGTTCTTCGTGAACGGGGGCGTCTCCATCTACCAGCACGCCTACAGCGAGAGCCAGCCGGCCGCTGAGGACTGGGACCAGGTCCGGGCCTGGGCCGGCGTGAGAGTGGATTTCGGCTCGGACCCCGGAATGGCCGCAGTGCGCAGGAGAACCCGGTGAAGGCCCGTTCCATCACCTTCGCGGCGACCCTGCTCGCCGCAGTGGCACTGGGCCTCTCTCCCGGCGCCGCGTCCGGCCAGACCAGCCAGTCCGAATTCAGGCACGACGACCACCGGGGTCTCTTCCCCCTGTGCACCGGCTGCCACACGGGAATCCCGGCCGGCGACCGGGCCTCCTTCTACCCGGAGCCGTCCTCCTGCGCCTCGTGTCACGACGGCCGGGACCTCCAGCGCGTGCGCTGGGCCCCGTCGCAGACGCCGGAGACGAACCTGGACTACTCCCACCCGGCTCACTTCGCGGCCGCGGAACGGGAGGGCGAGGAGATGGAGTGCGCGTCCTGTCACCAGGAGCCCGGCTCAGGCCGGATGCTGGGGGTCCTGCGGGCGGACGCGGCGCAGTGCCTGAGCTGCCACGAGCACCAGGCGGACCAGCACTTCCAGGACGCGGAGTGCACTACCTGCCACGTGCCCCTGGCCGAATCGAACCTCTCGCTCGAGCGAATCGCCGCCCTCGACGCTCCGCCGGACCACGACGACGGAGCGTTCCTGGCCGCGGTCCACGGAGAGGCGGCGCCAAACGAGACCGCGCGCTGCGCCACCTGCCACACTCAGAACCGGTGTGCGGCGTGTCATGTGAACGCCGGCCAGGTTGCGGCCATCCAGGCGATCCCCGTCGCGCCCGCCTCCCTGCGGCTCCCGGTCTCTGCGGTCCACTACTCGATCCCGACCACGCACGAGAGCTTCGCCTGGCTCCAGTCCCACGGGTCGGCCGTCCCGAGCTCGGCCAGCATGGCCAGCGACTGCAGCACGTGTCACACCCGCAACGACTGCACGTCGTGCCATGTGGATCCGGCACCCCGGCCCATCCAGGGGCTGCCTGCCCGGCAGGAGGTACCCGCTCCGGGCGTCGGCCTGGAGAGAGCCGCCCCGGAGACCCACACCGCATTCGGATTCCTGAACGCCCACGGGTCCATGGCGGCAGCCGACGAGGGGACCTGCGCCACATGCCACACCGAGGAGTCCTGCATCGCCTGTCACTCGGCGCCGCAGGCTCCCACCTACCACCCCGTGAACTTCGTCCAGCAGCACGCCGCGGCCGCCTACGGGCAGACGATGGAGTGTCAGAGCTGCCACAGCCAGGAGCAGTTCTGCCGCTCCTGCCACATGGAGCAGGGGCTGGGTAGCCGAGGCCGGCTGGGACCCGGGTATCATGACGGGCAGGCGCTTTGGCTGTTCCAGCACGGTGCGGCCGCCCGTCAGCAGCTGGAGACCTGCGCGTCCTGCCACACGCAGAACGAGTGTCTCCAGTGCCACAGTCAGAAGGGCGCCTTCAAGGTGAACCCCCACGGGCCCAACTTCGACGCGGAGGCGGCCCGGAAGCGGAACGCCCAGATCTGT
Organism: Gemmatimonadota bacterium; assembly: GCA_039587435.1. GTDB lineage: Bacteria > Gemmatimonadota > Gemmatimonadetes > Longimicrobiales > Gaopeijiaceae > JBDHIJ01. The sequence continues at coordinate 41,142 of JBDHIJ010000011.1, read as the reverse complement.
CTGGCGTGCCACCTGACCCCGCCGCTGGGAGGAGGTTGATTCCGTGATCAAGCTCTCCCCACCCAACCGATCCGGCCCCGTGGAACCCGCCGGCACCCGGCTTGGCCTCTTAACCCTGCTGGCCCTCCTGGCCGCTCCCCTGTGGGCGGCGTGCGGCGGACCCGGCGCCCCCGGATCGGATACGCTGACCGACGAAGAACTCGAGCAGGCCCGGACCCGGTATTCAGCCGAGTTCGTCGCCGTGGTAGATTCCGCCAACGCGGCCTACCGTGCCGACGACTATGCCGGAGCCCTGACCCTGTACGAGCGTGCGGTCCAGATGGAGCCCGAAGCCCCTGTCGGCTGGTTCGGGATGTACATGGCTCATCGCTCCCTCGGGAACGAGGACGAGGCCGCCGAAGCGCTGGCCACGGCCCGGGAGGTGGCTCCACGGGCATCGCTGCTGAACGAAGACCCCCCGGAGGACTGATCTTGACCCGCCCCCGCCTGCTCGCGCTGGCCGCGTTCACCCTCGTGCTTGCGACCGCGGCGTGCGAAAAACACGAATTCCACCCCCCCGATCCGGAGGAGCGGGTGGAGTCGGCGACGGACCAGTTCGACCAGGTCGCCTTCGACACCGTGGCCTGGACCGCGGAGGCCGAACGGATGACCGCCGGCAACATTGTGTATGCCCGGTACTGCCGACGCTGTCACGGCCCCCTCGGCCTGGGGGATACGGAGTACGCCCGTACGCGAGAGCTGGAGGTCCCCTCGCTGGTCTCGCCGGACTGGCCCCTCGCGGACGATCCGACGGGCGTGATGCGCCGGATCTTCGCCGGCCACGCCACCGGCATGCCCACCTTCTCCCTCTCGGGCCTCACTCCGAGGGAGATCGACGCCGTCACGGCGTACATCCTCTACCAGCTCCGTCCGGAGACCCTGGGCGACGAGGACTGACGACCGCGCGAAATCGCGCACCCGGACCGTGCGGAAACGCACGTTTTTCGACGCCGGCGGCGGATACACAATCCGCCCTGGCACCGTAACCATCTTATCCACAACACGTTAGCGGCATAGCTCGCCTGCGGCCTCCGACTTGTACCTATCAAGGGTGCAACGTCGAGAGGATCGCCCCCCCGGGGCCTTCACAGGAGAAAGAGCCATGTCAGCCGCCGAGACCACAACCACCGAGGCCGTCCGCACCCTGTCCCGCAGCGCGGGGCTCCCCGGCCGGATGGCCGTATCCTGGTCCATGGCCGGCGGGATCATCCTGGGCGGGTACGTCGTCGCCCTCATGACCCTCACCGGAACCATGAGCGCCAACGCCGTCCTCCTCACGGCCACCGCCCTCTTCATCGTGGGGGCGCTGGCGGGCTTCGTTCACGGGGCCGTCCTCGGGGCGTTCGGCCAGGATCCGGACGCAGGTGAACGGAGCGTGGGCCGCAGCGTCGCCATGGGCGCCCTCTACGCGGTACCCGGGCTGGCCGTGGCCTGGCTGCTCGCCGCCTGGATCTCCATGACCGTCGTGGCCAGCTACGTCGGCAGCTCGACCTCCTACATGATCGTGGGTGCCGGCTGGATCGGTGGCGCCCTCGTGCTGTCGGTGGCGGGCGTTCAGGGGTGGCGGGCCCTCTCCGCCGCGTACGCCCGCTGGCCCGAGTGGCGCCTGGGCACGGCCCTGGTAGCCGGTACGTTCGCCGCGCTTCTGGTCCTGTTCCTGGCGGACCGCCCGGAACTCTGGGGCGTGCACCTCCGCGTGAGCCCGGTCGGCGCCGTCCTGCTGGCCGCCGTCGCCGCCACCTGGATCGCCGGTCCCATCGTAACGGTCGGCCTCTACCTGCTCCGCAAGATCCCCACATCCCGCACGCTCATCGGCTCCTTCGAGGTCCGGGGGATGGGTGGAGACCTGGGCGTCGGCCTCGCCACGGGCCTGATCATGGGCCTGCTGGCCACTCCGTTCCTATCCGGCCTGAGCCCCATGGCTGACGCCACAAGCACGTCGGAGATGCTCGTGACGGCAGTGAGCGCGGCCCTGGTCGACGAGGTTCTGCTCCGGCTCTTCCTGACCACGGCGGTTGCCTGGCTCCTGCTGCAGTGGCACCGGGTCACCCGGAACGAGGCGTTGGTCCTCTCCGTGATCATCGCGGCCCTCGTCCAGGTGCTCCTGTACACCCCCGGGGCCCTGGCCGCCGGCTTCCCCTCGACACCGACCGCCATGGGTTGGATGGGGGCCGCGGTCCTCCTTCCGTCCCTGGCATTCGGGGCCCTGTACTGGACCCGCGGGTTCCGGACGGCCTTCGTGGCGCACTCCGCCGCCCTGATGGTGCTGGCAGTCGTAGCACTGTAGTACCTCTCGACTCGGGCGGGCGGCAGAGGCCCGGGGCTTCGGCCCCGGGCCTCGACTTTTCCCTGTCGTTACAAGAAAAAGCGCTGGTTCAAGGCACGGGAATTGCACCCTTCAAGGGTGGAGAGTCGAGGCAGGCGTCCGGTCCCGCCGAGGGCGTCTGAGCCTGTCATCGAACGAGGAAGATCCGTGAAAGCCACGGAGTGGCTCGGAGGGCTGTCCCTCCGGGCGAAGGTCCTGATCACGGTGGTAGGAGTGGCTGTAGCCCTCCTGGGGGGGTCCACGTACCTGTCGTTCCGGTACTGGAAGACGGAGACCCTCACGGCGGCGCGCAGCCAGGTCCTGCTGGCCGGTGGAAGCACCCGGTCGGCCCTCGAGGCCGAGCTGGCCGTCGGCGCGCGCTCCCGGGCCCGGGAGCTCCTCGCGCGTACCGTGGAGGAGACCCCCATCTCCACGGCCCGCGTCTTCGACCGGGACGGCAACATCCTCCTGTCGGCGGACCCGGCCGACGAGGGCGGCCGCCTGGTGGGCGTCTGGATCCCTCACGCGTCGGAGCTGCCCGCGGAGGGACTGGTCCGGACCAATGGCGGCACGCAGGCGGTCACGGCCTTCCTCCCCATGGAGACGCCTCAGCCCGCCATCCTCCAGCTCGAGTTCTCGGTCTCCGGCATGCTGTCGGCCATGGACCGGGGGGCCCGCCTGGGAATGGGCCTGGTCATCGCCTCGGCACTGGTCCTGACCATCGTCGTTCTGGCTCTGCTGGAGCGGGAGGTGGTGGCCCCCATCCGCGACGTGGAGGGGATGCTCCGCCGGATGGACCCCGACGACCCGGATCAGCCCAGGGACCGCGGTCGCAGCGAGGTGGATCGGCTCCAGGCCGGTGTGGCGGCCCTCGTGGCCAGCGAGGAGGCGGCCCTCCGGAAAGTGGAGGAATCCGAGTCGGAGCTGCTGGCCCAGGAGGGTCTGGTACAGGCGGGGGAGCTGGCCACCGAGATGGCCCACGAGTTCAAGCGACCCCTGGCCTCCATCCGGACCGCCGTAGGGCTGCTGGAGCAGGAGTACGTGCTGGAGGGTTCAGGGCAGCAGGTCCTGGGTGCGGTGAAGGGCCAGCTGACCCACCTGGCCGAGACCATGCAGGACCTCTTCTCCCTCGCACGACCGCTGGAGTCCGGCCAGGAGGCGGTCCCGATGTCGGAACTCCTGGACGACGCGGTGATCGAGCTGGCGGGCTTTCCGGGAGCGGCAAAGGTGGAGGTGGTGAGGGACTACCCCCGCGAGCTGCCCGCCGTGGAATGCGATCCCCGCCGCCTCGAGCAGGCGTTCCTGAACGTTCTGGTCAACGCCGTGGAGGCCATGCCCCAGGGCGGGCGCCTCACCATCCGCTGCCGCGCAATCGGCGACAGGCTGGTCCTGGCCGAGTTCATGGACACCGGTCCGGGCATTCCCCCCGAGAAGGCGGAGGAGGTGGTGCGGCCGTTCTACTCCACCAAGCCTCAGGGCACCGGCCTCGGCCTCCCCCTCGTGGCCCGGGTGGTGGACGCGCACCGGGGGAAGATGCGCATCGACTCCAGCCCGTCGGGCGGAGCCCGGATCCGGATCTGCCTCCCCAGGTCCCTGCGGATGCCGGCTGAGGAGGTCTCATGCCTGTGAAGTCCGCCCGCATCCTGATCCTCGACGACGACGATCTCATCCGGACGGTCCTGGCCGAACGCCTCGAGCGTGCGGGTCACGAGGTCCTCACGGCCTCGACGATTCAGGAAGCGCGAGACCACATCGCCCGGACCTCCCCGGACCTGGCCCTGCTGGACATCAAGCTCCCCGACGGGGTGGGGACCGAGATCCTCCGGGCGCTGGTGGCCGAGGGCGAGACCGCCTGCATCATGATGACGGCCCACGCCACAGTGGAGCTGGCGGTGGAGGCCCTGAAGGAGGGCGCACTCGACTTCGTCGCCAAGCCATTCAAGACGGAGCGCCTCGACGCGACCGTCGCGGCGGCCCTGGAGCGAACCGCCCTCCGGCGAGAAGTCCGGGCCATGCGCGCCAGGTCCACGTCCTCGCAGGGAATCGTCGGAGAGAGTCCGGCCATGCGCGAGGTGATGGACCTGGTGGAACGGGTCGCCCCGGCCGAATCGTCCACCGTTCTCCTGGAGGGCGAGACCGGCACCGGGAAGGGCGTGATCGCCCGGGCCATCCACGACCTGAGCCCACGAGTGCACGGGCCCTTCGTGAACGTGACCTGCTCCGCCCTTGCCGAGACGGTCATGGAGTCCGAGCTGTTCGGGCACGAGAAGGGCGCGTTCACCGATGCCCGAACGCTGAAGCGCGGCCTCGTCGAGATCGCCGATGGCGGGACTCTCTTCATGGACGAGGTGGGGGAGCTCTCGCTCCGACTCCAGGGGAAGCTCCTCCGCTTCATCGAGGAGAAGGCCTTCCGGCGGATCGGCGGGACCCGGGACCTCACCGTGGACGCCCGGATCGTGGCGGCCACCAACCGGGACCTGGAGGCGATGGTGGAGTCCGGCGAGTTCCGGGCCGACCTCTTCTATCGCCTCCGTGTGATTCCCATCCACCTGCCGCCCCTCAGGGAGCGGCCGTCGGACATCGCGCCCCTGGCGAGGGCCTTCGCGCTGGAGTTCAGCAGGGAGTTCGGGCGGGGGATCACGGGGATCTCACCCGAGGCGCTGGAGGTGCTCCGGGCCCACCCCTGGCCCGGCAACGTCCGCGAGGTCCGGAACATGATGGAGCGGTGCGTCCTGCTGGCCCCGGGGCCGCGCGTCGAAGTCGAGGACCTGCCGGCGCAGCTCCGCAGGGGCCAGAGCGCCGGCACCATCCCCTCACACCTGCAGCTGCCCCCCGACGGACTCTCCCTCGAGAGCCTCGAGGAGGATCTCCTCACCCAGGCCCTGGCCCGGGCCGAGGGGAATCGCTCCGAAGCCGGGCGGCTGCTGGGCCTGAGCAGACACCAGGTCCGAAACCGCCTGATCAAGCTGGGACTGGACGAATGAACCCCGCCGACCGCGGTACCCATCGAGCCCCGCCGATCCTGATCCGGGCCTGCGCCCTGGCCGCGGTCGCCGTCGCGGCGATCTGGACGGCTCAGCCGGCGAGCGGCCAGACCATCCCGGACGGGGGATGCGGCCTGTGCCACGCCGAGCTGGAGTTACTGAGACAGCACGCGCCCAACCTGGCCGAAGCCCGACGGCTGGTGACCCGACGAGCGGACATCGATGCCTCGGCCCACCAGGGCATGGCGTGCGCCGAGTGCCACACCGGGTTCGGGCGCTATCCCCACACTGCCGGGCCCACCGCGGTCACGGCCACCTGTCAGTCCTGCCACGAGGAGCAGACGGATCCCTGGACGGCGGGCGTGCACGGAGTCCTGGGCGACGACCGCGAGCCCGCGGCCGGCTGCTCCGCATGTCACGGCGTACATACCGTAGCCTCGGCTCAGGACCTGGTCGCCGACCATGAGGAGGGGCAGGCCCTTTCCGTCCAGTGCGTCAGCTGCCACGAGGCCCGGGCTCTTCCGGCCATGGACCCCCACGCGGATTCCACCCGGTGCGCGGACTGCCACGCGCCCCACCGGACGAGGGCCGTCGACGACCCGGAAAGCTGGGTGGCGCCGGCGCTCCAGGGTGAGACCTGCGGCGCCTGCCACGAGGAGAACGCCGAGGCCTGGAGGGTCGACGTCCACGGCGCAGCGGTTCTCGGCCACCCGCTCCCCCGGCCCGGCGAGGACCACGCGGACGATCCGGCCACCTCGCACGAGGACGACCCGGCGGCCGGCGAGGACCGCGGCGGCGGTCACGCCAAGCAGCCCGTGGATGCCGGCGCGGAGCCGGCCACCTGCACCGCCTGCCACGGCGGACACGGAGTCCATCCCGTGGAGGAGGACCGACTGGCCGGAAACTCGTCGGCCATCTGCGAGGGGTGCCATTCCGACTACGCGGGGAGCTACCTGGACTCGTACCACGGTCAGGCCACGAGTCTCGGAAGCCGAGCCGCCGCCGACTGTGCCGCCTGCCACGGGAGCCACGAGATCTATCCGTCCCGTGACCACCGGTCGTGGGTGGGCGACGAGCGACTTCTCGAGACCTGCCAGACCTGTCACCCGAGGGCCAACGCCAGCTTTGCGGCCTTCGCACCGCACGTCGATCATCACGACCGGGAGAACTACCCCTACGTCTACTGGTCCTACCGCCTCATGACGGGCCTCCTCATCGGAGTCTTCGCCGTCTTCGGGCTTCACACCTTCCTCTGGCTCGGTCGCCTCACCCTGTTCAGGGGCGCGGACGACGGGCACGGAGACGGGAGCGGTTCATGAGTACGACCACCCGCCAGGAACCGCTGGACGCCGCCCAACGAGGAGACGGCCACTTCGTCTGGCGATTCAACATCTACCACAGGGTGACCCACGCCCTGGTCATCGTCTCGTTCCTGCTGCTGGCGGTGACGGGGCTGCCGCTGCGCTTCTCCTGCGCGGTGTGGTCGGCCCCCATGATCCGGCTCATGGGCGGAGTCGAGATGGCCGGACTGCTGCACCGCATCGGGGCGGTCATCACCTTCGTGTATTTCGGGATGCACCTGGCCTACGTCATTCGGGCCCTGGTCACCTCGAAGGACCGCATGAAGATGCTGTGGGGGAAGGAGTCCATGGTCCCCCACCCTCAGGACGTCCTCGACTTCATCGCCCAGTTCAAGTGGTACCTGGGCAGGGGTCCCGCGCCTCGGTTCGGCCGGTACTCGTACATGGAGAAGTTCGACTACTTCGCCGTGTTCTGGGGCGTGGCCATCATCGGAGGATCCGGGCTGCTCCTGTGGTTCCCGGAGTACTTCGCCGCCTGGCTCCCCGGCTGGGCCTTCAACGTGGCCACCGTGGTACACGCGGACGAGGCGCTGCTGGCCACCGGATTCATCTTCAGCGTGCACTTCTTCAACGTGCACATGCGCCCCCACAAGTTCCCGCTGGACGAGGTCATGTTCACGGGCCGGGCCACCCGGGAGTACATGGAGGAGGAGCACCCCGGGATTCTCGATCACGTCGACCGCCTCGCCACGGAGCGTCCGGACGGACCCCAGGCGCAGGATCATCCCGCCCCTCCACCCAGCCACACCCAGTCGCTCATCGGGGCCACGCTCGGCTTCATCGCGCTGGCCATCGGGCTGATGCTGATCGGAATGATCGTATGGGCCGTACTCTTCTGCTGATCGCGCTGACCGCCCTGGTCAGTGCCTGCGGCGAAGCGGCCGGAGGCTTCGTCTCAGAGCCGACTCATCCGGACCTGGCCTGCAACGCGTGCCACCGGGGGCCCACCGCGGACCGGCAGGTGGCCTCGGTGCCGGCGTCCACCTGCACGGCGTCGCAGTGCCATCAGAATGGAGGCCCCCTGGAGGTGACCATGGGAACGGTCACCTGGCGACACCGTGCGCACGGCGACACCACGGTCATGTCTCCCGACTGCTCCGGATGCCACGTCCACGAGACGGGGTCCGGACCCCTCGTGGCCACGACTTCGGCGTGCTCGTTCTGCCACGCGGAGGAGATCTCCGGATCGGCGGCAGGCGATTGCCGAAGCTGTCACCAGGGCATGGAACAGGAGGTCATGGCCAGCCAGGGCGTGACCATCGATCACGCCTCCATCCCCTGGATCGAGACCGGTTGTATCCGCTGCCACTACGACGTGGCGGATCCGACGGTCGAGGTCCACCTCAGCGAGTGCGCCGGCTGCCACCGGGACGTCACACGGGTGGCCGAGGCGGGCATGGGCACCAACCTCCACGAGAACCACGGCACGGTCGGCTGCACCAGCTGCCACGCCGACTCACCTCACCAGGTCCAGGCCATGAGCTCCGCGGTGGAACTGAACTGCGCGGACTGCCATGCGCTCACTCCCGGTCTGGACCAGGCCCACCTGGAGGAGGAGCCGGGGTGGGAGGACTGGGCCGGATGCGGAGGATGCCACGAGGACAGCCACTCCGGGCAGCAGGCCATGGTCCTGGGCGTCGGCCCGCACGTCGGGATCCAGCCGGACTTCAAGTTCCTCCAAGGCATGACCTGTCGGAGCTGCCACGTACAGGACGACTCCACGCCCCGGCAGACCGCGGCGGGCGTCAACGGCTCCCTGAATTCCTGCGCGTCGTGCCACCCCGCGGCCTATGGCCAAATTCCGGGCTGGTGGGACACTGGAGCCCGGCAGAGGCTGGACCGGGCCCGGGCCTACCTGGACGCTGTGGAGCGCCAGGCTGGAGCGGATGTCACGGCCGAGGCGAGGGAGGTAGTGGAATTCGTGGCGCAGGGGGGCGTCGTGCACAACGTCTCCCTCCTGGACTCCGGGCTTCGAGAGGCCATGGCGATGGCTGCGTCCGCAGCCACCGCGGCCGGCGTGAATCCGCCATCCCAGCCCGACTTCGGCCGCCGGGCCCGACCCGGGCTCTGTGCGCACTGCCACTTCGAGATCGGGAGCACCTGGGTCACGCGGGACATGCCCGAGGATTTCCACCGGGAGGTGATGGACCGGAGAGCCGGCGTCGGGCAGCGTTGAGCCCTCGGGGCAGAAAGCACACAAAGAGGGGCCGGGCATTCGCCCGGCCCCTCTTCGCGCGTCGGGCCCCAATCGGGCCGACACCCCTGGTCACGGCGCAGGCCGCTCCCGGTCAGGCCTCCTCGTCGTCCATCTCGTTGAGCCGATCTTTCATCTCCGGCGGGGGCACCAGGAACAGGGGACAGAGGTTGCCGGTGCAGACCTCCCCGTGGTCCAGGCAGACCAGGTCCTCGGGTCTCGGATCGTCGTCACTCGCTCCGGGCTTGAGCGTCACGCGGACCTGCCGGTCGCAGGCGGAGCAGTAGGCCATGTGGATATTCATGAGATGTCCTCAGGCTGAGTGCACGACACGAGCTGACGGGTCGGCTACTCCCATGCGGGAGGCCGCTTCGGCGTCCGACAGCCCGAAGGCAACGGTAGCGCCTGCGTCGGCTGCGAGACAGGTGGCCGCGGTCACCGTGACCGACCGGGCCTCGGTTTCCCGCGGGGCTCCGGTGTCGGGGTCCAGGAGGTGGTGGTACCGCTGGCCCCGGTGCTGGAAGTACCGGACGTAGTCCCCGGACGTGGCGATCGCCTGGTCCTCGGCAGCCAGCGTGGTCAGGACTCCGTCCGTCGAGTCCGGGTCGCGAACCCCGACGGTCCAGGGGTTGCCGTCCGGGGACGGGCCCAGGGCGTACAGGTCGCCGCCCACGTTCACCAGGCCGGAGGTGATCCCCCAGTCCCGGAGCGCGTCCACGGCCAGGTCCACGCCGTAGCCCTTCCCGATCCCGCCGAGATCCAGAGCCACCGTGGAGTCCAGAAGCTGGATGGCGGGTGCCCCGCCGTCTCGGCCCGTCTCCACCAGCCGGAAGAGGCCGGCACGGGCGAAGCGGCCCCATTCGCCGGAAGGGGGCGGGCCGGAAGCCTCGGTGACGTCCCAGAGATCCACCACCCGACCCAGCGCCGGGTCGAAGCGGCCTTCGGTAGCCCGAGCCCAGCGGAGAGAGGCGTCCACCACCGCCACCGTGCTCGGCGCCACAGTCACGGGGCCGCGTCCCGCCGCACCATTGACCCGCCCCACGTCACTGGTGGTCTCGTAGCGGGTGAGCGTGCGGTGAAGGTACTGGAGTCTCTCCGCCGCGGCGTCGACGGCCCTGTGGCCCCAGGACCGGTCCGGGTGCACGACGGTGATCTCCGCCATGGTGCCCATGACCGGGATGGTGCGGCGGATGACCTGGTCCCGGCGGCGAAGCAGCGGCACCGCCGACACGGCCAGCGCACCCACGCCCAGGGCCAGGAAGTCCCGGCGGTTCGGATGGTTATTGGCGGATTGGGTCATGGTTCTCTCAGTTCTCAGCCCCACCATCCGGCAGGGTTCTTTTCGTCGTCGTGGATCCCGTGATCCGGGCGGGCCGGCTCTGCCTCGCCCGAGAGTCCACATCCGCAGGACCCCGAACAGCCGGCCGCCCCGTCGGGGCCCACGTCACCGCAGGAGCCGCCTCCACACCCGCCCATGCTCATCCGCATGTTCATGACTCCGAACAGCACGAAAAGGCCGGCGAACACCAGCAGGCTCACGATGCGCTCAGTCATGGCTCGGATCTCCTCATCACGGGGCCCTCGCTCTGCCGCCTCACGAACTGAACAGCCCGGCGAAGCCCATGAAGGCCAGCGACAGACTGCCTGCGACGATGAGGACCAGCCCCATGTTCCGGGCCACCGCGGGTACGGACGACAGTTCGGCCCGTTCGCGGATGGACGCCATGAGGACCAGGGCGAGGGTGACGCCGGCGCCGGCGCCCAGCGCGTACACCAGTCCCTCAACCAGCCCGTAGCCCCGATTGGTCTGGAACAGGGCCAGGCCGAGGATGGCGCAGTTGGTGGTGATGAGCGGCAGGAAGATCCCCAGCTCCCTGAAGAGGGCCGGGCTCACCTTCTTGATCGTCATTTCCGTGATCTGCACCAGCGAAGCGATCACCACGATGAAGGAGATGAGGCGGAGATACGGCGCAAAGGGCAGGACGTAGGTGTTCAGGAACCACGCGCACAGCGACGTGATGGTCATGACGAAGATGTTCGCCGCGCCCATGCGGATGGCGGTGCCCACCTTCGACGACACACCCATGAACGGGCAGAGGCCGAGGAAGTACGCCAGGGTGAAGTTGTTCACCAGCATGGCGCCCACGAAGATCAGGACCAGTTCGCCCATCAGGCGTCCCCTCCCTTCTCAGGAGCCCGGGCGCCCCGGCTTCCGGAGCCCCCGATCGCGCCGCCGGGAGTGCCACCCAGGCCCGCCACCATGGCCCCCGCCGGGTCGGGCACCGAGCCCGGATCCACGCCGTGGGTCCACTGCCGGATCCCCGGCCGCGTGGGACTGTGCCGTTCCTCCCACCAGGCGAAGGCCAGGAGGATCACCCCCAGGGTCAGGAACCCCCCGGGCGGGAGGATCATGATGATCCACGGCTCGAAGGAGGGACCCATGACCAGGAACCCGAACAGGGTCCCGTTGCCCAGGATCTCCCGGATCCCGCCCACCATGAGCAGGGCGATGATGAACCCCACGCCGGTGCCGAAGGCGTCGAGCATGGCCCGGCCCACCGGCTTCTTGGAGGCGAAGGCCTCCTGGCGGCCCAGGATCATGCAGTTCACCACGATGAGCGCAATGAAGGCGCCCAGCTCCTTGTGGATCTCCGGAACGACCGCCGCCAGCACCAGGTCGGCGATGGTGACGAAGGTCGCGATGATCAGGATGTAGGCCGAGATGCGGACTTCGCTGGGGATCAGGTTCTTCAGCAGCGAAACCAGGAAGCTGCTCCCCGACATGACGAAGAACGTGGCCAGGCCCATGGCGATGGCGTTGGCCGCCGTGTTGGTGACGGCCAGGGCCGGGCACAGCCCGAGAAGCTGCACCAGGACCGGGTTCTCCTGCCAGATCCCCCGCATGAAATCCTGGCTGGGGGTGGTCGCTCGAGGACTCATGAGCCCCCTCCTGCCGCGGTGGTGGTCGCGGGGTCGTATGCGTTCAGCGCGGGCCCGATCCGGTCCAGCTGCTCGTTGATGATCGAGATCACGGTGGCCGACGAGATCGTGGCCCCGGTGATCGTCTCCACCTCGCTCGGGTCGCCGGACTTCTCCCCCGGCTTCACCTGGGTGATGGGGGCCGCGGCACCCTCGAACCCGCCCACGAAGTCCAGGTCCTTGAAGATCTTGTCTCCGAGACCCGGCGTCTCCTTCGACTCCAGGACCTTCATGGCGATGAGGGCCTGGTTCTGATGGTCGTAACCGAAGATCAGGCGGATCACGTCCTGATAGCCCGATTTCTCGCCGCTCACGGCGAAGCCCACCGGGGAACCGGAGTCGTCATAGCCCAGGAAGACCCGGTCCGCCTGGGTGGAGTCCATCCCGGCCGGGAGCTCCGCGGTGACCTGGCCGTCCACCACGAAAAGCGGATCGTATCGGGCCGGATCCTTGAGGACCTCCAGAACCGCCTCCTGGAGCACACGGGCCCGGTAGGCGTCGATGCGGGGCTGAGCCCAGCCGAACACCACGACGATGGCCAGGCCGGCCAGCGCCCCGGCCACCGCCAGCGTGGTGATCAGCCTCCAGGACGGGACCTCGACGGTGACGAGCTCGTCCGCGCCGCCGTTCGCGCCGGCCGACTGGGCCGCCAGCTCCGCAGCCGCGCTGTCCACCAGCTCCCTGAACTCCTGACCGGCCTGCTGGACGGCCTCGGAATCGGCGCCCTTCCCGGGCTCCTCGGGGTCCACCATGGGCAGACGGCGCTCGTCGCTCATGCCGCATCCTCCTTCCCGAACAGGAGAGCTCCCGGACGCTCGTGACCGAAGACCCGGGGCCGGGTCCACCGGTTGATGAACGGCACCAGGGCATTCATGAAGAGGATCGCGTACATGACCCCTTCGGGAAGCCCGCCGAACAGGCGGATCAGCACCACCAGCACACCGATCCCGATCCCGAAGATCCAGGCGCCCCGGTGGGTGACCGGAGAGGTGACCATGTCGGTGGCCATGTACCAGGCGCCGATCATCAGGCCGCCCGAGAACAGCATGAATCCGGGGCTCGGGTACTGGGTGGAGTCCACCAGCCAGAAGGCCCCGGAGAGGAGGAAGACGGTCAGCAGGATGCTGGCCGGAATCCTCCAGTTGAGGAAGTTGCGGAAGGCCAGATACAGTCCGCAGAGGAGGATCAGGACTCCTGCCGTCTCGCCCAGCGACCCGCCCGTGCTGCCCCACATGAGATCCGTGAGGGCCGCCTCCTGACCCTCGAACTTCATGAGACCGAGCGGGGTCGCCTCCGTGACCACGTCCGGCGCACTGGGCTGCATGAGGGGGAGGGCGAAGTTGTCGCCCCGGAGAGCCCACCAGGACTCGGGTCGGGCGGGCCAGGTGGTCAGGACCGAGGGGAACGCGGCCTGGAGGAACGCCCGGCCGAGCAGCGCCGGGTTGAACACGTTCTGCCCGAGGCCGCCGAAGATGATCTTCCCCGCGCCGATCCCGAACACGCCACCCAGGACCGCCATCCACGCGGGGATGCCCGGAGGCAGGATCAGCCCCAGCAGCAGGCCCGTGATCATGGCGGACCCATCCCGGGTGGCGCCCTTGGGTCCCAGAAGACGCTCGGTCCCCACCGCTCCCAGGATGGAGGCCAGGATCACGATGACCGCGCTGGGCCCGAAGAAGTAGATGCTGGCCGCCACCACGGGCAGCAGGCTCCCGACCACGTGCCACATGATGGTGGGCGTGGAGTCCGGAGCTTTCAGGTGCGGGGACGCCGAGATGTGCAGGCGCAGGGCCTCCACGGCCCGGGCGTCGGGTCGATCCCAGCCCGTTCCCCGATCGCGGGGGCTGTCGGAGCGGCGGCCGCCGGGGCCCGGTGCAGGTCCGCTCATGCCGCGCTCGCCGCCAGCTTCCGGATGGCCGCCTTGCTGAGGCTGAACATCTGCGAAAGCGGAATGTTGGAGGGGCAGACGTAGCTGCAGGACCCGCACAGCATGCAGTCCATGAGGTCCAGGTCCTCCATGGCGTCGTAGCGCGCGGCCCGGGCCATCTGCCCCAGCGCCTGGGGGTCGAGGAAGACCGGGCAGGCGTCCAGGCAATGGCCACACTGGATGCACGGGAGGATCTCCCGGGGCCGGGACTCCTTCGACGTCAGGACCACCACGCCCGAGGTCCCCTTGATGAGGGGTGTGTCGAGATCGGAGATGGACGCCCCCATCATGGGCCCGCCGAAGATGATCTCGGTGACGTCGGGCTTGAGGCCGCCGCAGAACTCCAGGACGTCCCGAAGCTTGGTCCCCACCGGAACGATCAGGTTGGAGGGCCGTTCGATCCCGGGCCCGGTGACGGTGACGATCCGCTCGATCAACGGATACCCCGTCTCGAAGATCTCGGCGATGGCGGCGATGGATCCCGCGTTCTGGACCACCACGCCCACGTTCGCCGGCAGCTTCCCGGAGGGCACCTCCCGGCCCATGACCGAGTGGATCAGCATCTTCTCGGCTCCCTGGGGATACTTCACCCGCAGGGGCTGGACGGTGATGTCCAGGTCGTCGGGGGCCGCGTCCTCCAGAGCCCGGATGGCGTCGGGCTTGTTCTTCTCGATGCCGATGACGGCCCGGTCCACGCCCAGGGTCTGCATCATGATGCGAATGCCGAAATGGACCCGTTCGGGGTACTCCAGCATCACCCGGTGATCGGAAGTCAGGTACGGCTCGCACTCGGCGCCGTTCACGATGAGGGTGTGGACCTCCACCCCCTGGGGTGGGACGAGCTTCACGTGGGTGGGGAAGGCGGCGCCTCCCAGTCCAACCACGCCGGCGTTCCGCACGGCCTCCACCACCTGCTCCGTGGCGAGACCGTCCCATTCGGGCACGATGCGGGGGCGCGGAATCTGGGGGGAGAACGGATCCACCTTGATGCGGATGGCGGTGTCCTGGCTCCCGTCGGGGTGGGGCCACCAGTCGATGGTCTCGATGGTGCCCGCAGCCGACGCGTGCACCGGAGCCGAGATGTAGCCGGCGGCCTCAGCGATCTTGTCGCCCCGCTCCACCCGGTCCCCCTCCTTCACCAGGAGGCGGGCCGGCTTCCCGGCGTGCTGTCTCAGGGGCAGCACCACCTCCTCGGGGAAGGGCATGCGCCGAATCGGGACCCCGGAGGAGAGGTCCTTGGAGTCCGGTGGGTGGACCCCGTGGCGGAAGGAGAGGGCCTTGAGCACGTCAGCGTCCCGTCAGTTGAAGGGCTCCGCCCGCTTGATCCACTTCTCCAGGTCCTTCTCCTTCGGATTCAGCGGCGTCCCGGGATGGATGATCCCGGCCGGGCACCGCTCGGCCGCCTTCACGATGTCGGCGAAGGGACCGCCCTTCGGGTCCTTGATGTAGGCCTGCTTGTTGTCGTCATAGGCGAAGAGCTTCCGGTTGAGGTCCGTGCACTCGTTGCAGCTCGTGCAGCGCGGAGTCTCGATGTAGGGCTCCATGACGAGGTCGTCATCGTCCTCGTCGTCTTCGGGCTCGGGAGCGGCCTCGGCGGGCGCGGCCTCCTCTGCCGGGGGTGCCGCGGCCGGAGCCGCGGGGGCCGCCGCAGGTGCAACCGGCGCGGCGGGCGCCGCCATGGCGGCCAGGGCCGCCGGGTCGGCCGGAACGGCCTGGGCCCCGCTGGCTCCCACCTGCCCCATGAGCTGCGACACGGTCATCTCGCCGGCGCCGGAGGCCAGCAGGCCTTCGGCCAGCTTCCGGGCGATGACGGCCGGATACGTGGCCTGGAGTTCGGCCATCCTGGCCTCGTACTCCTGGGCCAGCGCCGCGGCCTTGGCCTCGAACTCCTCCTCCAGCGCGTCGGCGATCTGTTCGCGCACCGAGTCGGCCACCGTCTCACCGGCCAGCTCCTTCAGCTGGTGCCAGAAGAGCAGGCGGTCGTAGCCCAGCGTCACCATCTCTCTGCTGACGCCCAGCCGCTGGAGGCTGTCGTTGGCTCCGTGCGTGAGGATATAGGGAGTCTTCCCCTCCTGGTCCTCGGGTGACAGGTCCAGGAACTCGTGGTAGAGCACCTGGTCGTCCTCGTCCCAGTCCTCGGGCTTGATGCGCCAGAAGTGCTTGGAGAACCGACCCTCGGTGGCGGCCCAGTCGGCCGTCGTTAGGGGCACTTCCCTCGACTGCTTCTCGCCGGCCTCGTCGGTCCAGGTGAAGTCGTAGGTGGGCCAGCGATCCTCGACCGCCGGGTTCCCCTCCAGGTCCACGCAGTCGGCGAACGTCCCGCCGGCCTCCGGGTCGTAGATCACGAACGGGAAGGCCCGGGCCTCGAGAGCGAGGCGCGCGGAGTTCGGTGCCCACTCGTCGGCCACGCCGTGCTCCACCGGGCAGGGGGTGTAGATGTTGAAGACGGAGGGGCCGCGGTAGTTCAGCCCCCGGATGATCCCGGAGATCATGTGGTTCGGCGCCGCCTGCGACGTCTGCAGCAGGTAGGCCCCGCGGTGCGCCATGGCCAGGAGCGCCAGCTCCTTCCGGGTCTCGGTCTTTCCGTGCTGGGCCGCTCCGAACGCGGCCATGTCGGCGATCTGTCCGGTGAACCCGGAGGTGCAGGACTGCCCGCCGGTGTTCGAGTAGACCTGGGTGTCGAGCACGACCACGCGGACCGGCTTACCCGAAGCCAGGAGCCGCGACAGGTTCTGGAACCCGATGTCCAGCATGGCGCCGTCCCCACCCATGGCCAGGATGGGCGGGCACAGGTGGAACTCGTCGTCGGTGAACTGCTGCCAGTCGAACGTCTGGTAGAACGGCTCGTCCCGGGCGGCGTCGTACGACCCGTCCAGGAGGGCCTCCGCCCGACGCACCGACACGAAGTTGTCGGCCATCTTCCGCATCTGCCCCTCGAACAGGCCGATGGCCACGGACGGGGCGTCCTGGAAGAGGTGGTTCACCCAGGGGAACGGGTACGGGTTGTAGGGATACGTGCTGCCCCACACCGACGAGCAGCCGGTGGAGTTGCTGATCCCCATGGGGGCCCGGCCGTTTCCGCTGGGCCCTTCGGTGTACCGCCACCGCAGGTCCTTGAGCTCCTTTCGGGACCGGGACAGCAGTTCGATCTGCGCCCGGACTTCGTCGTCCACGGGCACGTCGGCGTGACCGCCGCTCGCCAGGTCGTCCAGGTCCAGGTCGGCCCCGGAGGCCAGCAGCTCGCGGATCTTCGTCTCGAGCCCTTCGATCATCTCGTCGAGGCGGGCCACCAGGTTCTCCACCCGGGGCTGCATGACGCCCTCGATGGTGGAGGTGAGGATGTGGACCGCGGTCTTCTCACCGCATCCCATGCAGGCTCCGTCTCCGCCGGCCATGGTGCGGTAGTTGTCCTTCTTCAGCAGGAGGGACGACAGGACGCCGATCCCCTCCTCCAGGTTGGAGATGTTCACGTACCGGTCGTCGGTGTCCGGGAGGTTCTCCCACAGCTCCCAGTTGCGACGCAGCCGGTCGACGATCTCGTCGTCCTGCTTCACCGTGATGAGCGCGCCCTCGGGGCACACGTCCACGCAGATGTTGCAGCCCTTGCAGGCTTCGGGGTTCACGGTGATGGAGAGCAGACCACCCGTGCCCTTCTGCTTGGTCTCGGGCAGGTCGAAGAACGGCGCCACCTTCGCGAAGGGGAACTCGTCCAGGACCGGGAAGACGTGGCTCCACTCCTCGTCGACGGCGGCCCGGCGCTCGGCGTCCCAGCCCAGCTTCTCCACCACGTTGGCGTAGGCGGCGGTGGCCACCTCACCGAAGGTGTTGAACGGCACGCCCTTCAGGATCTTCCGGGACTCCCGGGAGAGGTGGGGCGCGATCTGCTGGAGGCGGTTGAACGACTTGCCGTTCTCGGCCGTCCGGATGGCCGCCTCGAACACGTCCTCGACGGGAGTGACCAGCCCCGGGATGGCGGCGTCCGGGCACTGCATCCAGCACTGGCTGCAGCCGGTGCACTTGTCCGCCACGAAGTCCGGGACCTCGAACCGGATGTTGGTCATGTCCCGCACCGCCGACGTGGCGGCAGGGATGGCGGAGATGGCCGCGAACGGGTCCGCGATCATGTCCTCCTTGGAGACGGCGCAGAAGGCGCACACCTGCTCCCAGAACCGACCCTGGTTGGCCAGCCCGGGCTCCGCCTCCGGGTGGTCCATGAGGCGGGGGAGGCTCGGCATCTCGTGGGCGCCGGGTTCGTCCTCGCCCAGGTCGCCGGCGGTCACCTCCACCAGCTCGTCATAGCCGCGACGGATCACGCGGAGGTTGTCCTCCACCACGTGCTCGCCCCGGTGTCCGAACTTCTTCTGAAGCTGGTCGCGGATGCCCTCGATCATCTGCCCCTCGGACAGGCCCTCGCGCTCGGCCACGGGCGACGCCTTGAAGAAGGCGCCCATGAACGCCGTGCCCTGCATCCGGTAGCGCAGGTCCGCGTCGCTGGCCTCTTCGCTGGCGATCTTGAACGCGTCCAGCGCGAAGACCCGGATCTTCTTCTGCACCAGGGTCCGTCGAGCGTCGGCCGGGAACGACTCCCAGAGGTCCTCGGGCGGGTGGTCGGTCTGGATGACGAACACCCCGCCCTCGCTCAGCCCGGCCAGCGGATCCGAGTTCCGGAACACGTTGGGATCGGGAGACAGCACCACGTCCACGTGCTTCAGCTCGGCGTTGGGCCGGATGGCCTCCTTGCTGAGCGTGGCGTAGAAGGTGGTGGGCTGACCCTTCTTCTCCGATCCGTACTTGGGGTTGGCCTTGATGTTGAATCCGGCCAGCTCGTGGGCCGTCATGGCCACGTTCTTCCCCATGGTGATGGCACCCCAGCCGCCCACGGAGTGGATGCGGATGGAGATGGCATCGTCGGGCATGAGGTCGATGTCGCCCGCCGATTCCAGCGCCAGATCGCCCAGGTGCGGATAGCTCTCCAGGAGCTGCTCCTGCCAGATCTGGAGCTTGGGCATGGCGGTGCCCTTCTTGATGAACTCGAAGCCCAGGTAGAAGTGGCGCTGACGCCGTCCGGCGTCCCGCATGTTGTCGACGGTGGCCACCAGGTCGCCGGGCTGCAGGTCCCGGCTGCCGAAGCCGAAGCCGGCCGCGTAGAAGTCCGGCACATCGTCGGGATCCAGTGAGGCCAGTCCCGGGAACGGGAGCGTGCTCGAGGCCCCGGCGGTGGGGAGGGAGCGGCCCTTGCCGTTCCCGCCCTGGGCCTTGGCGGCCCTGCCGTTCTCGACACCCTGGGCCATGGCTGCCCGGACCTCCCGCAGGACGGGCGGATCGGCGGCCAGCGGCTGGTCCAGCCGCTCCAGGAAGGTGACGCCCTTCTTGCCCGCCAGCATGCGGGTGATGAGGTCCGACGGGAACGGCCGGAACATGGTGAGGTTCAGGACCCCGACCTTGATGCCCTGGTCCCTCAGGTAGTCGGTGACCGCCTCGGCGTTGGGGATCACGGATCCCTGTCCGGCCAGCACCCACTCGGCGTCCTCGAGTCGGTAGCCCATGGCCCGGGCGTAGCGCCGGCCCGTGAGCTGGGCGAACTCCTCCATGGCCTGATCGGTCAGGTCCTGGACGTGGTCGAAGTAGAAGGGCCGCTGGGCCGCCACCCCCTGGGCGTAGGCGTCCTGGTTCTGGACGGACCCGAAGAGGGCCGGGTAGTCCAGGTCGAACAGCTCGGGGATCCGGCGACGCTTCTCACCGAAGACCAGGCGCTGGGCGGCGGTGGGGGACTCGATCATGTCCGCCGGGTCACCCAGGTACTCCTTCACGAGCTCGGGCTCGGGCAGCAGGAGGGTCTCGAGGACGTGGCTGGTGAGGAATCCGTCCTGGGCGCTGATGCCCGGGTTCAGGGACAGCTCGGCGATGCGGTGGGCGATAAGCGTGAAGTCGGCGATCTGCTGAACGTCCTTGGCGAACAGCTGGAAGAACCCCGAGTCGTCGACGGCGTGGTAGTCGTCATGTCCGGCGTGGACGTTCAGGGCCTGCTTCGTCATGGCCCGGGCGGCCACGTTCAGGACGTAGGTGAGGCGCTTTCCGGCCGCCGCGTACAGCGACTCGTGCATGTACGCGATGCCCTGGCCGCTGGAGAAGTTGGTGGACCGGAGCCCCACCATGCTCATGCCCGCCGTGACGCCGGCGGCCGCATGCTCGCCCTCGGGCTCGAAGAAGATGAGGCGGCGACCGTTCACGTTGGTCTTCCCGGCGGCTACGGCCTGGGCCCAGCCCTCCCCCATCTGGGTGGACGGGGTAATGGGGTACGCGCCCGCGGCCTCACTGGCCGCGGTCTCCATGGCGACCACGGCGGTGCTGCCGTCCATGGCCTCCATGATCCCCGGGAACCGGGGAGCGTCCTGGGTCGCGGCCGAGTCCTTCTTCTTCGTGCCGATCATGATGTCGCGCTCTCTATCAGTTCGAGCTCAGCAAAACCCTGGGCCCCTTCCACCCATTGGATGGCGTTGGTGGGACACCGCTCGATAGCGGCCGGGTTCTGATTTTCGATGTTCTCGTAGTCGATCACCGCCAGCCCGGTCCGGATCTCGATCAGACCGGGGGCCGCATCCTGGACGCACCGCCCGCAGGCCGTGCAGGCCACGGCGCACACCGCCTCGGCAGCGTCTCCGTCCAGGAGGTTCTTGCACTGGACGATGAGGTGGTGGTCCAGCGGCATGAGGACGAAGAGGTCCAGTGGACAGGCGTCCACGCAGTCGCCGCACGCCGTGCACTTCTCCACGTCCACCAGGGGCAGTCCATTGACGGTCATGGCGATGGCGTCGAAGTCGCACGCCACCTGGCAGTCGCCGAACCCGACGCAGCCCCAGGCGCACCCCTTCCCTCCACCGGAGACGGCGACCGAGGCGCCGCAGCTGGCCAGGCCGTGATAGCTGGCCTTCCGGGGAGCGACGTCGGTGCCGCCGGCACAGAGGAGCCGGGCCACCGTCTTGCTCGCCTCGCCCGCGTCCACGCCCAGGTACCCGGCCAGATCCTCCCGCTCGCCCTCGCTCATGACGGTGCAGCCGGCCGGAGCCGCCACTCCGTCCACGACCCCCTCGGCAAAGGCCCGGCAGCCGGCATAGCCGCAGGCGCCGCAGTTGGCTCCGGGAAGGATGTCGGTGACGGCGTCGATCCGCGGGTCCTCCCACACCTTCAGCTTCTTGTTCGCCAGGGCGATGAGGACCCCGAAGGTGAGGCCCACGCCGCCCAGGACGAGCACGCTGGTGAGGATTCCCGCGGTTTCCATCAGTGGCCGATCTCCAGGTTCACGTGGTCTCCGTCAGCCGCCCAGGCCGGCCTGCTGTAGGAGCCAGCCGGCCAGCTGGCCGGCCTCGTCCGGAGCCGCGGGCGCCGGGGGCGTCGCCGGACTTTCCGGAGCGGCCGCAGCCGCAGCCGGCGCTGCAGCCGGGGCCGGGGTCTCGGATGCGGGCGTCGCGCCCTCGGCCGGCCCGGGGGGCGGGCCGGACGCCGACGCCTCGTCCCAGTTCCGCAGGTGGTTCAGATCCGCAGCCTGACGTCCCGGCGTGGTGATCCCGACCCGGTGCCGCGGGGCCTCGTCGGGGAGGGCCGTCACGGTCAGCGCCGGAGCGGCGCCAGGATCGTGTCGGAACGTGGCCGCCCCTTCGGGGAGCACGGCCGCCACGCCCGGCCCGTCGAATCCGGCGAGCCCCGAGAGGTCCGCCGGATCACCGGTCTGCTCGACCCAGCGGTCGGCGAACAGCAGCCCGGACAGGGGAGCCACCGGGGCACTCCCGTCCACCACCAGGACCACCTTGGCGGAGCCGTCCATGAACTCGGACAGCCCGCCCGCCTCCAGGTCCTCGCCGTGCACGGTCACCACCACCGGCGGGGCGATGGCGCGCTCCTCCGCGCTCCAGTTCCGGAACGGGAAGCCCTTCTTCGAGGCGTCCAGCTCCTCCTCGCCTCCGCCGGCCTGGGCAGCCCTCACGAGCCGGGCGGCGGCGAACGCCTTCCCGATCTCGGCATAGGCCCGGGCCACGGTATCCCGGAGGTCGCCCCCCGGCGCGACCCGCGCGCCGAACAGCTTGTCCCCCCGCTCGTGCAGCCGGGTGAGGGTCTCGAGGGCCACTTCCAGCTCGTGCCGTACCTCGTGATCCAGCTCCTGGTGGTCCTGCATGAGCGCGGCGAACCGCTCGGTGTCGATGCGGCCGGCGGCGAAGCTGCCGAGCTCGGCCTGGACCCGGGTGGTGGCGTCCTCTTCCGGATCCCGGTGGGTGGCCAGGAAGCCCTGCACGTCCTCGATGGAGAGCATGACGGCCTCGGAAAACCGGCCCGCGGGCTCCGCCAGAATGGAAAGCACGGCTCCAGCCTTCTCGTCAGACGGCATAGCGATCGAGCTCCTTCTCCATGATGGCGATCTTCTCGTTCACCGTGTGGTGCGGAAGGTGGCGGGTCTCCTCGTAGATGGGACGGTTGTCGTCCCGGAAGAACACGCCCAGCCGCTGCATCTCCGAGGGCTCGGCGAGGCGGCGGGCCTCGTCCAGGTCGGAGGGGTCATGGACCAGGGTCTGCTTGTAGATCTTCCGCAGATCCGGAAGGTCGATCCCGTCGTCGTGGACCATGAACTCCAGCGCGTCGGGGTTCCGGACCGCGTTCTCGAAGATGTCGGCGGTGAAGTGGGGACACCGCTGCAGGATGCGGACGAAGGAGAACCCCCTGTGGTCGTAGGCCTGCTTCAGCGTCTCGTAGAGGTGGGCGGGCACCCACTCCGCGGTCTGGGCCACGAAGGACGCGTTGGTCACGCCCAGGGTCGCCTCCACCGGGTTCAGCGGAGGGAGGAAGCTCCCCTGCGGCTGAGTGTTGGACTTGTAGCCCTGCGGGGTGGTGGGCGACGTCTGCTTCTTGGTCAGCCCGTAGATGTTGTTGTCCAGGAGCAGGGCCACCATGTCCACGTTGTAGCGAATCGCGTGGATCCAGTGACCGGCGCCGATGGAGGTGCAGTCCCCGTCGCCCATGACCACGAACACCTTCAGGTCCGGCCGGTGCAGCTTGATCCCCGTGGAGATGGGGAGCGCCCGGCCGTGAATTCCGTGGAACCCGTAGGTGTTGATGTAGTGCGGGAACCGGGACGAGCAGCCGATCCCGGAGACGAAGACCGTCTCCTCCGGCTTCAGCTGGGCGTGGGCCAGCAGCTTCTGCATGGCCGTGAGGACGGCATGGTCGCCGCACCCGGGGCACCAGCGAGCCATGGCACCCTCGTAGTCCCCCATGGAGAACTCATGGGCGTCGTCATGGTCCAGTTGGACCAGCGAGCAGGCGGTGCTCACGCGTCACCTCCCTTGGGCATGAAGTCCCGAATCACTTCGTGAATCGCTCCGGGCCGGAGGGGCTCTCCCAGGACCCGGGTCCAGCAGTCCACGTCCACCAGGGTATGGGCCCGGAGCAGCCAGGCCAGCTGACCCATGCGCCGGTTCTCTTCCGTGATGAACGGATCTCCCATGTCGTCGGAGTAGTTGATCTCCACCGTCATGACCTTCTTGAAGCGGTGGAAGATCTCTTTCAGGCCCGGCTCCATGGGCGACAGGAAGGTCAGGTGCAGCGAAGAGACCTTCAGACCCTCCTCGCGCGCCCGGTCGACGGCCTCCTCGATGGCTCCCTTGGTACTTCCCCAGCCGACCACCAGCAGATCTCCGGAGTCGTCGCCGTAGACCTCCGGCGGCTTCAGCGTGCTCTGGAGCACGGCCAGCTTGCGGCTCCGCATCTGGGAGCTGTGCTGGTTGATGTCCGAGGCGTAGGCCACCTTGGACCCCTCGTCGTGGGCCAGACCCGTGAGGGTGTGCATCCCCCCGGGCGCACCCGGGATGAACCGCCGGGAGAGGCCGGTCTTGGGATCCCACTCGTAGGGGCGCATGCCCTCGGGAATGGGACTCAGGTCCGGCGGATCGGAATGCCACTCGGGGTCCATTTCGGGCCGGGGGAACGGAGCCACGCCGGTGGCCAGGTTCGCATCCGAAAGGACGATGACCAGCATCCGGAAGGTCTCGGCGATCTTCCGGGCGGTGATCATGGAGGTGAAGCACTCCTCGATGGAGGAGGGCGCCATGACCACGTGGGGCGCGTCGCCGGGCTGCCCGTAGAGGGCGGCCAGCAGATCCGACTGCTCCACCTTGGTCGGCAGCCCCGTGGAGGGTCCGCCCCGCTGGACGTCGATCACCACGAGCGGGATCTCGGTCATGACGGCCAGTCCCAGGAACTCGGTCTTCAGGGCGAGTCCAGGGCCCGACGTGATGGTGAAGGCCACCTTGCCGGCATACGAGGCGCCCAGCGCCACGCCCGCCGCGGCGATCTCGTCCTCCGCCTGGTGGATGATCCCCCCGAACTGCTCGAACACGTCGCCCAGGTGATGGGAGACAGAGGTGGCCGGGGTGATGGGATACATGGCCGCCAACTCCATCCCGGCGGCGATGGCACCCAGGGCGACCGCCTGGTTGCCGTTCATGACCACCATGTCCTCTTCGGTGGGATGGGGCGGCACCTCGACCCGGAAGTCCAGGTTGGCCGCCGCCCAGTCCACACCGCGCTGGAGGAGGGCGTGGTTCTTGTCGGTGATCTCCTTGGGCTTGGTCCGGAAGGCGAAGGCGATCTGGTCCCGGACCAGCTGGATGTCGCGGTTGTAGATCCAGGTCAGAATTCCCAGGACGAACATGTTCTTGCCCAGCCGGGCGTCATCCACGATCTCGAGGCACTCCACTTCCATGGGCACTTCGATGATCCGGTAGCCGGCCTCGTCGAGGTCCTTCATGGCCTCGTCCCACTGGGCCCGGATCTCCTCGTCGTCGTGGGTCTTCCACTTGTTCTCCACCAGCAGGGTGGCCTCGTCGTCGAGGGCACCCAGGAAGTGGCGGTAGTGGAGGACCTGCTCGTTGAAGGCCATCACGAGGTTGGTCCGGTCCCCCCAGTTGGTGACGGGCTCCGACCCGAGGCGGATCCGGTTGCCGCTGGCACCGGCCGGCTGCCGGGGCGGCGGCTGCACCTCGGCGGGGATGATCTCAACGGTCCACACCCCGTTGCCCATCTTGGCCGACACGGCCCCGAAGATCTGGCCGCACTTCTGGGCCCCCTCTCCGGAGTCGGACACGATTTCCACCGTGTGCTGGTCGGTCTCCAGGACGTGGATCTCCCGGCCGTCCGCACCGCTGACGGTGAGTTCCTCTCCCACCATGGGGAGCTTGGTGGACATAAGCGCCTTCTTCTTTCCCTCGGCGGTCTCCCGATCGCCGTGTTCAGGCAGTCCCAGCCTCATTCGATGTCTCCGGAGTCAGGCCGCCGAGCGCCCCTGGTCGGCCTTCTCTTTGAGGTGTCCCGGTATGGCCCATTCCATGGCCCATTCGGAACGAAACCGCACACCACCCCCACCCCAGGGAGGCGGGTTCCCGGGCCAGCCGATGGCCTGCGGCTTTTTCTTTCCAAACTGAAAGAGCAAGGGCCGTGCCGACCCCGCTCCGGGCGTGAAGGCCCGGACCGATCAGCGGTCCGGGCCCCACTCCACCCCGCATTCACAGCAGAGCGTAGCCGGGGAGACCCCGGCCGGTCCAGCATCAGATGAAGATGGTCTGGGCGCCTTCGGCCTTCTCGAAGAAGTCCATGGCGCCGATCACTTCGTGCACCTCTTCGACCAGGTCCTCATTCTCCAGGTCGAACATGTCCATGGCCATGCGGCAGGCGTACATCTCGGCGCCGGACGCGTCCAGGATCTCCAGGAGCTCGTGGATCGAGGGAATGTCGATCTCCTCGATCTTCTTCTTCATCATCTTGGTGGCCAGCGTCTCCATCCCGGGCAGACCGGCCAGCATGGCGGGCATGTGCGTCGCGGGGTTCCCCACGATCCCGGCGTGGAGCTTGTCCACGTGCTTCTTGGTGATGATGTCCATCCCCCAGAAGGTGAAGAACAGCACGGCCTCGATGCCCATCATGCGGGCCGCGTTGGCCAGGATCAGGCCCGGGTAGGCCATGTCCAGAGAGCCCTTCGAGCAGATGATGGCGATCTTCCGCGGGGTCTCGCCGTTGCCGTTTCCGTTGCCAAACATGGTTCCTCCAGATCTATGTCGAATGCGTCAGGCAGGTGGAGGAGCGGCTGCCGGGCCGACGGGAGACCGGGCCACCCCCCTCACACGCAGCCCTCTCAGACGCAGCCCTTGGGCTTGGTGAGGCCGGAGATCTTCGCGGCGAGGACGCCGGGGCCTCCGGGGAACAGCTGGTACATCTCCTTCATGGAGACGTCGGTGGCCTTCGTGATGCGCCGGACGCCGGGAGCCGTGCCCATCTCTTCGTTGTCCTTGCGGCAGAAGTTGATCACGGTCCAGTGACGGTCCGTGAGATCGATGCCCACATCGGAGGCGATGGCCTCGGCGATCTCGGGGGTCCAGTCGTTGGCGTCGGCCAGGAATCCGTCGGCGTCCACGTTCAGGGTCTGTCCGGCGAAAGTTGCGGTGCTCATTCTCGGGTCCTTTCGGTTCTCGATTGGCCGCCCATCCGGCGACCGGGTTTGTGTTCTCGGTGGGAACCCCGGGGGCTCCCCGGTCTCTATCGGGCGGCCTTGCCCAGGCCGCGGAGCAGCTCGATGGCCACTCCCATTCCCTTCTTCACGTCCGGGTCCTTCATGGCGCCCATGACGCCCATGAGCCCCAGCGGCTTGGCGTCTTTCGCGCTACCCAGCCCCTCCACGGCGCCGCCGGCCAAGGCCAGCACCTCGGGGCGGCTCAGCTGACCCAGCAGGGCCAGCAGCTCGGGGGCGCTCTCAGCCAGGGCCTTCACCTCGTCCAGTGAGCCATCGGCCTCCATGGCCTGCAGCTTGGCCGAGGTCATGTAGATCATGCCGTTGGCCATGGGCATGAGGTCCTCTTTCAGCTCCTCCAGCATTTCCTGCTGCCGGCGGATCCGGTTCGAGGTGCCGATGATCTGGTCGAGCTTCTCCTCGAGGCGAGCCAGGCGATCGTTGGCCTCCGGCATCTCGGGAGCGCGGTCGAGTACTGCGGTCGTGGTCTCGTTCATGGTTCAGCTCCACTTCCCGGCCATGGACATCTGGGCCTCGATTCCGGGCATCTCCTCGCCCCGGAGCAGCAGGTTCCAGTAGACCCACCGGAATCCCATCTTGCCCCAGTGGTTCATCTCGGACTCACCCAGAAGGGTGAAGGGACCCACACCGGGGAGGGGGAACTTCCCGGGAAGCGGCTCGGTGTCGTAGTTGAAGTCGATGAGGACGGCCTTGCCGAAGCCGGTCTCGACGAAGCAGTTGGCGTGCCCGTCGAAGCCTTCCCAGAGATCCCGCTGCTGGATGGCCCGGAGCACGTTCTCGATGAGGATCTCGCCCTGGAAGTGCGCCACGGAGCCGGCCTTGGAGGACGGCAGGTTGGTGGCGTCACCGATCACGAAGATGTTCTCGTGATCCAGCGCCCGGAGCGTGTTCTTGTGGGTGGGGACGAAGTCCAGCTCGTCGCCCATTCCGGAGTTCCCGATGGCCTCGCTGCCCATGTGGGTCGGGATGGTGACCAGCAGGTCGAAGTTCTCCTCCTGCTCGTCCCAGCTCTTCAGGATCCGGTGATGCGGATCCACCTCGGAGGCGTTGAAGTTCGGGATGACCTGGATGTTGCGCTCTTCCAGCATTCCGCCCAGCAGCTCGGAGGCCTTGGGCTTGGTGAACGCGCCGTCGAGAGGGGTGGCGTAGGCGATCTCGACCTTGTCGCGGATCCCCTCCTTGGTGAGCCACCAGTCGGCCAGGAACAGGAACTCCAGCGGAGCCACCGGGCACTTGATGGGCATCTCCACCACGTTCAGGACCATCCGGCCGCCCTTCCACTGGTGGAAGAAGTCGGCGAGGCGGGTGGCCCCCTCGAGGGTGTAGAAGTCGAAGATGGACTTGTGCCAGGCCTCACCCACGAGCCCCTCGGTCTCCTCGGGCACGATGCGGGTGCCGGTGGAGATGATGAGGAAGTCGTAGTCGAGAACCAGGTCCTCCTTCATGTAGACCTTGTTCTCGTCCGGAGCGATGCGATCGATCTCGCCGAACACGAGCTTCACGCCATCGGGGATGAAGCGGTCGCGGGGCTTGCTGATCTCCCGGGGCTCGTACATGCCGAAGGGCACGAAGAGCAGGCCCGGCTGATAGAGGTGCTTGTTGTCCTTGTCGACCACGGTGATCTCCCACTCCGTGGTCTCCAGGGCCCGGCTCAGCTTGGCAGACATCATGGTGCCTGCCGTGCCGCCGCCCAGGATCACGATCTTCTTCATGTGTTGCCTCGTTTCTCGCGGGCCTCCTGCCGGCCCACTCGGCCTTGAATTCGCGCGTGTCGCGCTTCCGGTGCAGGGTAAGGCAAGGCTGGTGCCAAATTTCACAAGGATCGCAAGTCCCTGTATCACAGTGACTTACAAGACATATGAAAAATCGCTTGGAACGCGTGAAACGCGGCGTTGCAATCGTTGCGGACAGAATGTCCCAGGGGGTGACACAAAGCGGGGAACGGTGTCCGATTCCGGATGCACCACGCCCCCGACCGGGGACCGGCCGGGGGCGTTGCTCACGGTGGCTCGGGCGGACCTACTCGAGCCCGAACTCCCGCATCCGGCGCCACAGGGTGGTGCGGGAGATGCCGAGGAGCGCGGCCGCCTCGCTCCGGGAGTAGTGCGCTCGGGCGAGGGCCTCGCGGATCCGCTCGGCCTCGGCCAGCTCGTCGGCGGAGAGGGTCACCGCCGGATCGATCTCCACCGGCCTGGGCTGGTCCTCTCCCTCCGGACCCTCGAGGGGGGCCATCAGGCGGATCAGGGCAAAGAGGGCGGCGCGGAATCCTCCGCAGTGCCCGCCCTCGTCCAGCGGACCGACCGTAACCGAGGCCGGGAACGCCTTGCCCTCGGCGTTGCGCAGGAGGACCTGCCACCGTTCCCGGCGTCGGCCGGCCAGGACCGAGGTGATGAACTCGCTGTCCCGCCCGAAGAGCTCCTCCCCGAGGAGCTGCTCGAGGGGCAGGCCCTCCAGCTCGTCGGCCGGGATGCCCAGCAGGTCCGGAAGATCGGAGGACGCCGACATGACCCTCAGATCCTCGTCCCCGATGAGGTAGTACCGGCCAAGGGAGCCCAGTACCAGGTCCAGCTCCGGGGAGCCGATGCCCGTAATCCCGCCCAGGCCGAGGACGGGCTTCACCGCCTCGACGGCGCCCACCACGTTCCCCTGGTCGTCGGTGATCGCCCGGCCGGACTTGGAGACCTGGATCTCGGTCCCGTCCTTCCGGTAAAGGGTCATCTTGTGGTCGTGGACCTCCCCGTTCCGGAACACCCCGCACCCCTGCAGGCACTCCTGGCAGCGGATGAGGTTGAGGCAGGACCGTCCCAGGACCTCCTCGGCCCTGAAGCCGGTGATCCGCTCGAGGGCGGGGCTGACCCCCACGAGGTTCCGATCCTGGTCCACCTGGAAGTAGCCCAGGTCGGCCACATCGGCGAGAACGTTCAGGGCCGCGGGATCCGGCACCCAGGCATGCACGGCGTCACCGGGAGCGGTGGAGGGAGAGGAGGTCGGACGTGCGGCCGGGTAGGCGTCCATGGCGGGTCGCGCTCGTTTCAAGTGTGGAACACTTCGTTGCACCGCCTGGGGCCGGATGCAACTTCCGGGCCCATCCGGCGACCCCGACCCGTCCGCGGAATTGCCTGATCCCCGAGGCGGTCCCACCTTCCCGCCGATCCACCCGCCCCCTGGACCCGAACCGGGAGATCCATGAATCGCGCCCCCGGGGCCCTGGCCCTGATCGCACTCACCACACTGGCCGCCCTCGCGGGCCCCTCCAGGGCCGGCGCCCAGACCCCCGGCTACGGCCCCACGGTGCTGGACGTGGTCACGAGCCCCCGCACCATCGCCCTCGGCGGAAGCTGGGCCGTCAACGCGGGGACTCCCGACCTCCTCTTCGCCAATCCCGCCCTGATCTCCGTGTTCGGGAGCCGTGGAGACCGGGGTGCGGGCCTGCTGGGATCCATGGGCCGATGGGGCGGCGAGGGGTCGGCGGCCTCGCTGGCCGGAGGCGGGGAGTGGTTCGGAGGCGGGATCGCCCTCGGGGCCCGGGCCTTTGAGGCCGACGACGGAGCTCCGCTGGGCTCACCCTCCGAGGGCGAGAGCCAGTGGGCTGGAACGGTCGGGTACGGTCGGGAGGTCCTGGGCGTCCACCTGGGTGCCTCCGCCACCCTGTTCCGGGCCCGGGTGCAGGAGGTGTCCTCCACCGGGGGCTCCTTCGACGTGGGCGCCGCCGCAGAGGCCTTCGACATCATGTTCAGCCTGGCCGCCACCAACCTGGGCCCGGACATGAGCCTCGACGGCGAGAAGATCCCCCTGCCCTACCGGATCACGCTCGCCGCCAACTCGGAGCGGACCTGGGTCGGCCCGTTCGACATCGGGGGGGCCGCGGCGGTGGCCTACCGGGCGGACGGCGAGTGGATCCCCTCCGCCGGAATCGAGGTCGCGTGGTGGCCGGTGGTCGGTCGCACCTTCGTGGGACGGGCCGGCTACCGGCGGGTGCCCACCGGTACGGCCGAGTCCTGGACGGTCGGCGCCGCGTTCGAAGGAGATCGGCTGGGCCTGGAGTGGGCCTATCAGCCCTACGACGGGTCAGCCCCCGGTGGGGCGGACTACCCCTCGGCCCACTTCCTGGGGATCCGCTGGCGCTAACGCTCGGTCTGGGGCCGATCCGGCTGAGGACGGCTCGGGGCCTGCATCTCCGGACCCGACACCCGGGCCGAGAGGAACGGTGAGCCGGGCCACGAGAAGCCCACGTCGTCCACCACCACCTCCCCCACCTCCGACCGGTCGAAGACGAAGCTGACCGACCGGAGCGTCCGCGGATCCAGTCCGGGGGTGGCGTCGGCGAAGTCGGACAGGGGAATGGAATACCCCTGGAGCACGAGTTCCCAGCGCTGCTGGTATCGCTGGTCCTCGATGTCCCGCCGCCGAAGGATCCTCATCTCCAGGGGCCGGCGCACCGGACCGTACCGGCTCACCGGCAGCGCGGCGGCTCGACCCTCTGCGTCGACCACCTCGATGCTCAGGTCGATGGGCTCGTCCTCTTCGTCGTCGTCCGGCTCGGTGGCCGCCGGGCGATCCTCCCTCTGCGCATCCTCGGACGCCTCCGTATCCCCCGCATCCGCTTCCTCCGGCCCGTCCCGGGGACCGGGCGTCGAGTTCGTCGCTCCCAGCGCGAAGTCCAGGGTGGCGTCCGGACCGAGCGCCCAGTCGTTCGCCAGATCGTCACCGAGGTGCAGCGTGTAGCGGGCCGGCCGGCCCAGTTCGCCGTCCGGGGCACCGTTCACGGCCCGATTCCACCCCAGCCAGAGTCCCTGGCTCTCCTGGGAGGCCGAGGTGTTCGCCCGGTTCCGGGACCGGAGATTCAGCGTGTTCTCCCGCCAGGTCGAGAGGCTGTCCCCCTCGGACCGGACACCCTCCGCCGTGGCCGTGGTGAGGTCGATGTCCTCGTCGAAGGTGGCCAGCGGCCGGAAGGTCCCGTGCTGGTAGCGGGTCACGTAGAGGGTGCCCG
Organism: Gemmatimonadota bacterium; assembly: GCA_039587435.1. Classification (GTDB taxonomy): domain Bacteria; phylum Gemmatimonadota; class Gemmatimonadetes; order Longimicrobiales; family Gaopeijiaceae; genus JBDHIJ01. The sequence continues at coordinate 9,795 of JBDHIJ010000011.1, read as the reverse complement.
GCAGCCACTGTCCGGCCACCCGGTGATCCAGGAAGAGGGGCAGGTAGGTCGGATCGTCCCGCAGCGTGGCCTCCAGGAACGCCGTCACGTACACCAGGGCGAACTCCCTCTGGTCCTCCGGCTCCAGGAGACCCCGGAGGTCCAGGATGCGCTGGCTGCGGGGCCCGTTGTCCTTGGCGCCCCAGACCGTGTTCCACTGACCGTGGTTGGCCCGATACACGTAGACGGCCGCCTTGAACCCCTCGGGCTCCTCGTCGAAGGAGACCCGGTTGTACTGCCGGAGCCCGTGGAACGAGGTCACGTCGCCGTCGTGGGACCCGTGAAACACCAGGTAGCTCACGTCAGTGAGGGGGACGCCCTGCCCCGAGGGCCGGTACTGGCCGTCCACCGGTGCGATGGCCACGATGGACCGGATCCCGAAGTCGAAGTCGAACTCCAGGCTCGCGTCGTCGGGATAGTGGTCCAGGGTGTTGAACGCCGCGCCGTGTCCCACGGCCTCCCCGCCCCGGGAGTGGCCGATGAGAGAGATCCGGTCCAGGTCCACCTTCCCGCGGAACGGGCTGTCGGCTTCCCGGTTGAACCGCTCGAACTGCTCGATGTGCTTCAGGAAGAGCCAACCGCGCCCGTCGTTCTCTCCCCGGATCCCTCCGTTGATGAAGTTCATGTCCAGCGAGGCGAGGATGAATCCGCGGCTGGCCAGGTGTTCGCCGAGGTAGTCGTACCCGGGGTCCGAGAAGTCCGTCATGTCATGGTTGCCGTGGGCCACCAGGACCAGGGGGGAGGGCCCGTCCCCGTCCGGGTACCACACCCGGCCGTTGAGCGGCATGGAGTCCGGACCGAAGCCCCAGTACTTCTCGCGGCTCTCGGCCGACTGCCCGAGGTCCAGGAGCTTGCTCATGTCCACGGACGGGGTGGTGAGGGACAGAGAGTCCCGGTACTCGGGGCGATTCCTGTCGTCGCCGCGGCCGTAGTAGAGGGTCAGGACCGGGTGGTCGCCCGGCCGGGCCGGGGACGGAGCCTCGATGGCCTGGTCGGCCAGGACCACGTCGTGGTCCGAGGGCTCCAGTTCGAGGCTGCCACGGCACCCCGAAACGGCGAGCAGGACGGGGCCCAGCAGAGGGAGGATGGACTGGACTCCGGACCGGCCTTTCCGAGAAGAGAGGCGGCTGCACGGAGGGGGAGCAGGGCGGGTCTGAGCGGTGCCGGGTATCATGCCGCGATCATACCGACGGGAACGACTCGCCAGCAAGCGCGAACGGCCCTTCGAACGACCGTTCGGGCCGTTAAAGAAAAAGCTGGCGTTCCGCCGCCCAAAGCCCCATCTTCAGCGTGCTAGTCTCCCGCATTGTCGATAGTCACGTCGTATACCGACGAACCATCGATCCCCCCGAAGGGGGCACGACCTTTGCGGGTATGCATCGAGATGCACCGAACCGGAAAGGAGTTGCCTCAGAATTCTACGTTGTCCGAATCGGACATATCGGGGTGCGCCCGCACCTTCGAGTCCGAATCATCCCCAACCGCTCGAGGCTGAGCGGTTCCCCTTGTTGGACACTTCCGCCAACCCCCCTGAGAAGGGCGAGGCACGTCCAGCAAATCGTCACTCTTCTCCACTGGAGAAAACAGACATGGTCAATCGACGTCTGACTTCCCTGGTCTCTGCGGTCGCGTTCGCCCTGCTGGCGTTCGCGGGCTCCGTGGCTGCCCAGGACACCGGTGTCATCACCGGTCAGGTCACAGACGCTCAGACCGGTCAGCCCCTCGTGGGCGCCCAGATCTTCGTGGAGGGTACCACCATCGGTACTCTCACGAACGACTCGGGCCGGTACCGGATCCAGAGCGTACCTACCGGGGCTCGCCGCGTGCGCGCGGTGCTCCTCGGCTTCGGCCCCATCACCCAGGACGTGAACATCTCTGGCGGTGAAACGGTGGTCGTGGACTTCCAGCTCGCCCAGACGGCTATCGCCCTGGACGAGGTGGTCATCACGGCGACGGGTGAGCAGCGGAAGCGCGAGCTCGGAAACGTGATCGGAACCATCGACGCGGCTGAGCGGATCGAGATCGCTCCGGTCACCAACGCGTTCGACCTGCTGCAGTCGCAGACGGCCGGCGTGAACGTGGTGAACGCGGGTGGTACGACGGGACAGGGTTCCCGGATTCGTATCCGTGGCGCCAACTCCATCTCGCTGTCCAACGATCCCATCGTGTACGTGGACGGCGTTCGCGTGGAGTCGAGCTCCTCGAACATGTCGTTCTACGTCGGCGGCGGGCAGGACCCGGGTCGTCTGAACGACATCAACCCCGAGGACATCGAGTCCGTCGAGATCGTTAAGGGGCCCTCCGCGGCAACGCTGTACGGCACGCAGGCCGCCAACGGCGTGATCCTCATCACCACCAAGCGGGGACAGGCCGGCGCGCCGCGCTGGACCTTCTACGCCGAGGGTGGCCTGGTGCAGGATCCCTACACCTACCCGGACAACTGGGAGTCCCGCGGACCGAGCGGGGAGTTCTGCCGGATCGACCGGCGGGCCAACGGCCGCTGCCCCTCCGTCGCCAACACCTACAACTACACGGTGCTGGAGGACGATCGGTACTCGCCCTACGAGGATGGCTTCCGCCAGCAGTACGGGCTCAACATCTCCGGTGGTACCGAGCGGGTGAACTACTACGTCTCCAGCGAGTGGGAGAACGAGAACGGCCCCTACAAGCTGCCCGACTACTACGCCAACCAGCTTGAAGAGGGCGGCTTCGAGGTCAACGAGACCACCGATCGCCCGCAGCAGGTGACCCGTGTGAACATCCGGGCCAACCTGACCGCCCAGATCGCCGAGACGGCGACCCTGGCCCTGCGGACCGGCTACCTGAGTTCGAACCTGTCGTTCACCTCGAACGACAACTCGTCCTACGGCTTCCTGCCGTCCGGCTACTTCGGCGGCGCCCGGCGCCCCGAGTCGGCCGACGACGACTCCGGCGCCTGGGGCTTCCAGGATCCGGCCCAGCTGTTCCACCGGGACGTGTTCCAGAACGTGGAGCGCTTCACCACCTCCGGTAACCTGAACTGGACGCCGCTCACCTGGCTGGCCGTCCGCGGTACCGTGGGTGTGGACTTCACCAACCGGCACGACATCTCGCACATCCCGCGGGGTCTGGTGCCCGGCACCATCACCGGTAGCCGCAGCTCCAACTACCGGCAGATCTTCCAGTACACCGCGGACTTCGGCGCCACCGGTACGTTCGACATCACGAACGCCGTTCGGTCGAAGACCGCCATCGGTGTCCAGTACCTGCGTGACTACTTCACCGGTACGAACACCAGCGGTTCGGACATCGTGACCGGCTCGAAGTCGCAGGCTTCCGCCGCCATCACGTCCGCCAACGAGGTCACCGTCGAGTCCAGGACGCTCGGGTACTACATCGAGCAGACGTTCTCCTGGAACGACAACATCTTCGTGACCGGTGCCGTTCGCCTGGACGACAACAGCTCGTTCGGTAAGAACTACGACGCCGCCCTGTACCCCAAGTTCTCCCTCTCCTGGCTCATGTCGGAGGAGAACTGGTTCCCGACCTGGGACTGGATGGAAGAGTTCCGGATCCGCGGTGCCTGGGGTAAGTCGGGTCTGCAGCCCGGTACGACCGACGCCATCCGGACCCTGAACGCCGTGGCCTACACGTCCGCGGCCGACGGTTCGTCGTCCTCCGGTGTGACCATCGACAACATCGGTAACGCCGAGCTCAAGCCCGAGTCTTCGGCCGAGTTCGAGACCGGACTGGACATGGGCTTCCTCAGCGGCCGTCTCGGCTGGGAGCTCACGTACTACCAGAAGGAGACCGAGGACGCGCTCATCGAGCGTGACCTGCCCCCGTCGCTGGGCGCCGGCGACACGCGGTGGGAGAACCTGGGCTCCGTGAAGAACAGCGGGTGGGAGACCCTGATCTCCGCCAGCCTGGTCCAGGCCGACAACTGGTCCTGGGACCTGAGCCTCTCCGGCTCGATCAACGACAACGAAGTGGTCGAGCTTGGTGAGGGCATCGAGCCCATCGGCTCGACGCTCCGGTTCGTCGAGGGCTTCCCGGCCGGTGGTTACTGGGACCAGCCCTACACGTACAACGATGACAACGGTGACGGCATCATCTCGGTCGACGAGCTGAACGTGGCCGACACCGCGGAGTTCGTGAACCGGTCCCTGCCGGGACAGGAAGCCTCCATCAGCACGACCTTCAACCTCTTCAACAGCGTTCGGGTCTACGGCCTGTTCGACTACCGGGGTGACTTCGTGCTGTACAACAACACCGAGCGCTTCCGCTGCCGGTTCTCCGTCTGCTCCGCCGTCATGAACCCTGACGCTCCGCTGGACGATCAGGCTCGTGCGGTTGCTCAGGGGTACCACCCCTCGCAGACGATCTACGGATACCTGGAGGACGCCAGCTTCTGGAAGTTCCGTGAGCTGTCCGTCTCCTGGACCATGCCCGAGGAGTGGTCGGCCCTGTGGCGGACCAGCCGGACGGTCCTGACGGTCACCGGTCGTAACCTGATGACCTGGACGGACTACACCGGAATGGATCCGGAGCTGAACTCCACCGGAGCCGGTTCGAACTTCGGTAACTCCGACTTCCTCACGCAGCCGCCGGTCCGCTACTGGTCCGCCCGGCTGACGCTGAACTTCTAATCCGCGGAAAAGGAATCGACACCATGAACAAGCAGATTGCGTTCAAGGGTCTCTCCCGCGGGCTGAAGCGCGCGGGTGCGGGAATCCTTGCGGCTGGCCTGATGGTCTTCGCCAGCGCCTGCTCGGATGTCCTTGACATCGTAGACCCTGATGTGGTCGTTCCCGAGAACCTCTCCGGTGCTCAGGGAGCCGACCTCTTCTACGGCGGTGGCGTCGGCGACTTCGCGTCGGCGTTCTCGGCCAACAACGGTGGAATCGTCCCGAACATCGGGCTGTTCACCGATGAGTTCTACCTCTCCGGCACCTTCCCGACCCGGTACGAGATCGACCGGCGGGAGGTGAACAAGCTGAACGGGACCCTGGGTAGCGTCTTCGGACGCCTGCACCGGGCCCGTCAGTCCACCCTGATCGCGGCGAACGAGCTGACCACCATCGACTCGACCGACCCGCGCATTTCCGAGATGTGGGCCCTTCACGGGTACCTCCACGTCTTCGTCGGGGAGAACTACTGCAACGGCGCTCCGCTCAGCCCCATCGGCGAGAGTGGAGATCCGGAGCCCGGTGACCCGCTCAGCAACGCCGAGTGGTTCCAGGCTGCCATCACCGAGTTCGACAAGGGTGCCAGCGCTGCGCAGGACAACGATGGTCGCTACCTGAACGCCATCGGTAAGGCCCGTGCGCTCATGGACCTGAACCAGTACAGCGCGGCCGCCGACGCGGTCACCAGCGTTCCCACGACCTGGGCCTACTACAGCAACATGTCCGACAACTCGGGCCGCCAGGAGAACTCCGTGTTCGACCTGACGAACCAGGGACGTTGGTCGGTTGCCAACAACGAGGGTCAGAACGGCCTCCCGTTCCGGGACGGCGATCCTCGGACGCCCTACAGCGAGGGGACCTTCGGGAACGGCGATCTCTGCATCCCGTTCGACTCGACCGAGCCCACCCAGTTCTGCCAGGACAAGTACAAGCAGTTCGGATCCAACGTCCGCCTGGCGTCCGGGTACGAGGCCCGTCTGATCGAGGCCGAGGCCAACATCGGCAACCCGTCCACCTTCATGGACAAGCTCAACGAGCTTCGTTCCCTGAACGGAATGGACGACCTGGAGGATCCGGGTTCGGCCGAGGGTCGTCGCGACCTGCTCTTCCACGAGCGGGCCCGGTGGTTCTTCGGTGAGGGCCATCGTCTGAGCGACATGCGGCGGCTGGTTCGCCAGTACGGCATGAGCGCGAACGACGTGTTCCCGACCGGTGAGTACCGGAAGGGTGGACCCTACGGCACCGACGTGAACTGGATTGTTCCCCAGGAAGAGGAGAACAACCCGAACTTCACGCAGTGCACCGATCGGTCCGCGTAAGCGAACCTGATCGACTGAAGTACCGAGGGGGGTGGGCCGCACGGCCCACCCCCCTCACTCTTTGTGCCCTCCACCCGTGGCCCCCGCCGATCGCCGAACGTGGCGCGGGGGCGGAGCGAATCAATAGCGGTTCGTGGCGTAGCTCTTGGTGGTGATGAGGATCACCCCGTCCACGTTTCCGGTCCCGTACTTCGTGGTGCCGTCGATGCCGTTCATCACCCGCATGTGCGCGATGTCGGTGGCGGGCATCAGCTGCAGGTCCACCAGGTTGATGACCTTGATCCCGTCGACGTAGATGCGCATGTCTTCGCGCATGGCCAGGGAGGACTGACCGCGGGTCCGGATCCGGTCGGCCTCGCCGTCCCAGTTCTCGCTGAAGGTGGCGAAGCGAACCGTGACCTTGATGGCGTCCCAGGCCGACGACGCTCCGGTCTTCATGATCTCATCCGAGGAGATGAGACGGCCCGGCTCCTGCTCGTCCTCGGTGGGGGCCTGGATCGTGGCGCACCCGTGAAGACCCAAGGTCAGCAACGCCACCACCGCCCATCGACTGTTCAGAATCATCCTGCCACTCCATGCGCCGGGGCACGGACCACATGCGACCCTGCCCCACTCTGCGCGATCCCCCCGGGGAGCGCGCGCCCTCTTCCTCCCTGATGTACGCAGCGAGAGGTGTGCCGTTTCAGGCCAGGGGACGGGCCGGCAGAATCACCCGGGGTCGCCGACGGCCAGCGCCACCACCACGTCTCCGGCACGGGCGAACCGGAACACGACCTCCACCCGCGTCCCCGCGACCAGGGCCTCCGCCGGCCCCCCGATCATCAGGTGATGCCCGCCGGGACGGAGTTCGAGGACTTCGCCTGCGGGCAGCGGGACCGGGCCGGCGCGCCGCATGCGGGCCACGTCTCCGTCCAGCACGGTTTCGTGAAGCTCGATGGAGAGATCGAGGTCGGAGTTCCGTGCCTGCACCCCGACGAGGGTGTCGGTTTCGGCGCCCAGGTTGAGCAGCGTGGCGAAGCCCCCCGTCATGACCCGATCCCCGGTGGGAGCCGGAGGCCGGATCCAACCCTCGGTGGCCTGGATGGCGGACGACGGGTCGGCCTCAGGGTCCGCCACGAGGTCCTCTGCGACCACCTGCCCTCCTTCGTCGGCCAGGAGCCTTCGGACCGCCACGCGCAGCGCGGGTGGCGCGAAGAACCCCTCCACCCTGTGCCGGATGCGACCCTCGCGGTCGATGAGGATGGAGGTGGGCAGGAGCGGAGTGCCTCCGAACGCCTGTTTCTGGGCCTCTCCCACCACGGCGACCGGGTACGTGATGCCTCGCTCGGCCAGGAACTGTCGGACGCCGTCGTGGCCGCCCACGTCGACGGACAGGCCCAGGAGGGTGAACCCCTCCGGACCGAGTTCCTCGTGGGCCTTCTGGAACCCCGGCATCTCCACGCGGCATGGCGGGCACCAGGTGGCCCAGAAGTTCACCAGCACCACCTGGCCCCGGTAGTCGGACAGTTGGCGGGACTCACCGTCGAGCGTCGTGAACCGGATGTCGGGGGCCACTTCGCCCGGCTGACCGGCACCCACCACGGCAGCCAGCTGTGGCCAGAATCGGTGGACGACGAACGCCAGGAGGCCGATCCACACCAGTGTCTCGGCCACCCTCAGGGCCCGCCGCAGCGGAGAAGGCGGCGTGGCATCGGGGGTCCCCTTGGACTCAGCGTCCCGGGGGAGGGTGGGTGGTTCCTGATTGCTCATGAGGCTGTGCGAGGCGTATTGACGGCGGCGGGCCGGCCCCTGAATATCGCGGCACTCGGTCCCGTCTCGGAACCCATTCGCCGTGAGTTGGGTTTCAGAGGATCAGACCGAATTCAGGACCCCTGGAGACGACCATGCTGATCCGTCGCGCACCCGACATTCCATCCTCCGAGATCACCCCTCGCGAGACCTACCTGAACCGCCGTCAGTTCATCCGATCGGCCGGGGCCGGGCTGGGTCTTGCCGGGCTGGGAGCCGCCGCCGGGCCCGACACCCTCCTGGGGCAGGCCGGCCTGAGCCAGGAGGCCCAGGAGGTGGATCCCCGGTACAAGACGCTCACCGACGAACTCGGCGACAAGCTGAACTCGTTCGACGACGTTACGACCTACAACAACTTCTACGAGTTCGGCACCGGGAAGGGCGATCCGGTCCGGAACGCTCACACGCTGGAGCCGCGGCCCTGGGCGGTCACCATCTCGGGCGAGGTGGAGAGGCCGGGCGTCTACGACGTGGACGACCTGATGAAGCGCTTCACCATGGCAGAGCGCATCTACCGCCTGCGCTGCGTGGAGGCGTGGTCCATGGTCATCCCCTGGGAGGGGTTCCTGCTGCGTCACCTGGTGGACTGGGTCCAGCCCACCTCACGGGCGAAGTACATCGCCTTCGTCACCAAGTTCGATCCGGTGCAGATGCCCGGTCAGAACCGCATGGTGCTCCAGTGGCCCTACCGGGAGGGACTCCGCCTGGACGAGGCCCGGAACCCGCTGACCCTCATGGCCACGGGCGTGTACGGAGTCGACATGCCGAACCAGAACGGCGCGCCGCTCAGACTGGTGGTGCCGTGGAAGTACGGGTTCAAAAGCATCAAGTCGATCGTGGAGATGCGCTTCCAGGAGGAGATGCCCGAGACGAGCTGGAATCTGGCCGCTCCGCAGGAGTACGGCTTCTACGCCAACGTGAACCCCGAGGTGGACCACCCTCGGTGGAGCCAGGCCCGGGAGCGGCGTCTCGGCGAGTTCGGCCGCCGCGAGACCCTTCCGTTCAACGGCTACGCCGACCAGGTGGCCGACATGTACTCGGGCCTGGACCTGAGGCGCTGGTACTGAGCCCATGACCGCAGCGACCGAAACCTCGGGAGCCCGGCCGACCCCGGCCCCGGGTCCCGGAGGGCTTAGCGCCCGGGCCCGGACCCGGCTGGTCCGGGCCGGAGCATGGCTCCTGGGGCTGGGGCCCCTCGCGGTCCTGGGCTGGGAGTTCAGCCAGAACGGCCTGGGTGCCAACCCCATCGAGACACTCACCGACTGGAGCGGCACCTCGGCCGTGGTCCTGATGGTGGCCACCCTGGCGGTGAGTCCGGCACGTCGGGCCACAGGGCTCAACGAGCTGATCAAGGTGCGCCGGACCCTGGGCCTATTCACGTTCTTCTATGCACTGTCCCACTTTCTGGTCTACGCGGTGCTGGACCAGGGCCTGGCTCTGCGCTTCATCGTGGAGGACATCGCCGAGAGACCCTACACCACCGTGGGGTTCACCGCCCTGGTGCTGCTCTCGGTGCTGGCCCTCACGTCCACGCGGGGGTGGATCCGGCGGCTCGGGAAGAACTGGACCCGGCTGCACCGGCTGGTCTACCCCGCGGCGGCGCTGGCCATCCTCCACTTCACGTGGGCCCAGAAGGCCGATCTGAGGGAGCCGCTGATCTACGGGGCCCTCCTGGGGGGGCTCCTCGTCCCGTCGCGGCTGATCCCGGGGAGCCGGGCCCGATTTGCGAGGGCGGCCCCACTCGTCGTACCTGAAGGGAACCCCCGCCCCCTCTCGGACGTATCGCCATAACCAGCCCCGGCCGCCGACCCCCGGGGGCGTGAGGACGTGATGGGCCGAAACGCGAGGGGAGTCCCCCCGCTTCTCGACCGGTGTGCAGGGGGTCGAAGACAGAGCACCGAAGCCAGAGCCACGGATCCTTCAGCCGGGAGTCTGAAGCGTGCTGGAAAGCCTTTTCCAGTTCCTCTTCAAGTACCCCTACC
>JBDHIJ010000064.1:0-15640 GCA_039587435.1 Gemmatimonadota bacterium | reverse complement strand
CGAGGGCGCTGGCGAAGGCCTCGTCGGCTCGAGTCTGCTGATCGTCGGTCATAGAGGGGAGCTTCGCGGACTGGGTCGGGCGGGTCAATCCTCCGGCTCCCCGGGCACGGCCTCCTCCCGCTCAACGAAATCCGGAGCTAGCTTGTCTCAAGAAAAGTTTGACCGAAGCCGAGGTTTCCATGACGTCCATGCCACCGGGATTCAATCCTCTCGAGCCCACGGGTCCCACCCCGGGTGAGTTCCTCGAGCTCGAGTGGGAGATGTTCGGCGAGCTGTGCCGGGCGCTCGCGCTCCGGGTCGCCCGGGACTACCAGCCCGACATCGTGGTCGGAATCGCCCGGGCCGGGGTCATTCCGGGGGCCGTCATTGCCTCGATCCTCCAGTGCGACTTCCACTCCATGCTGATCTCGAGGAAGGCGGGCGCAGAGGTGGTTCGGGATCGGCCGGCGGTCCTCTCGGCCGCGCCGAGCGATGCCATGGACAGGCGGGTCCTGCTGGTGGACGAGATCACCACAACGGGTGACACCTTCCGGCTGGGGCTTGCCGCAGTGCGGGACGCTCACGCCGCCGAGATCCGGACGGCGGCCATGTTCGCTCGCCCTCGGGGGTACACGCCGGACTTCTTCGCCCTCCAGACGGACGCCACGCTGATCTTCCCGTGGGATCGGAAGCTTATGGATCACGGAGACTTCCAGGTGAACCCCCGCTACCGCGGGGCTCTGGAGGAGTAGGCGGATCATGCCGGTCAGCTACCGCGTCGAGGGGGATGTCCTCCGCCTGGTGGGAGAGGGCCAGTACGAGCTCGACGAGCTGTTCCATGCCGTGGACGCCGGCCTGGCCGACCCCGAGCTCCCCGAACGTCCCTTCATGCTCTCCGATCTGTCCGCTTCGCGGGCGGGACCGGAGCGCTCCCCGGCGGACGTGCGTCGGGCGGCCCACTTCTTCGCCAGCCGGGGGGGACGCTACGGCGGCCGGATCGCGGTGCTGGCCCCCCAGGACCTGATCTACGGGCTCATCCGCATGACGGCGGCCATGAGCGAGGTGGACGGCCTCACCATGGAGGCCTTCCGCACCGAAGCGGAGGCGATGGACTGGCTCCGGTCGGAGCCGGGCGAAGAGGAGGAGTAGGGCGGTTCACCGCCGGCGGATCCGCCGGCCCGCCCGAGGGATGGGGCCGTCGCCGGCTCCGAGGACTGCCGCTTTCCGCCTAGCCCCCCTGGGCCATGGCGTCCAGGAACTCCTGGTTGGTCTCCGTCCGCTCCATCCTTGAGAGCAGGAACTGGATCGCCTCGGCCGGAGGCATGTCGGAGAGGAAGTTCCGGAGCAGGTAGACCCGGTTGAGCTCCTGCTCGCTGAGCAGCAGTTCCTCCTTGCGGGTCCCGGAGCGATTCAGGTCGATGGCCGGGAAGATCCGCTTGTCCGCGATGTGCCGGTCCAGGACCAGCTCCATGTTCCCGGTGCCCTTGAACTCCTCGAAGATCACCTCGTCCATCCGGCTCCCGGTCTCGATGAGCGCCGTGGCGATGATGGTGAACGACCCCCCGTCCTCAATGTTCCGGGCGGCGCCGAAGAACCGCTTGGGCTTGTGCAGGGCGTTGGCGTCAACACCCCCGGAGAGGATCTTCCCCGAGTGCGGGACCGTGGTGTTGTAGGCTCGGGCCAGGCGGGTGATGGAGTCCAGCAGGACCACCACGTCGTGACCGTGCTCCACCAGGCGCTTCGCCTTCTCCATCACCATCTCGGCCACCTGGGTGTGGCGCTCCGCCGGCTCGTCGAAGGTGGACGAGATCACCTCGGCCCGGACGTGCTCCTCCATGTCCGTCACCTCCTCGGGCCGCTCGTCGATGAGCAGGACGATGAGGTAGACGTCCGGGTGGTTGGTGGAGATGGAGTTGGCGATCTGCTGGAGGATGGTGGTCTTACCCGCCTTGGGCGGTGACACGATGAGGCCCCGCTGGCCACGCCCGATGGGAGCGATGAGATCCACCACGCGCATGGAGAGGTCGCCGGCCGGCGCCTCCAGGTGGAGTCGGTCCTCGGGGTACCGGGGACGAAGGTTGTCGAAGGTGGTCCGCAGCTTGGCCTTGTCGGGCTCCTGGCTGTTGACCGTCTCCACCTTGAGAAGGGCCAGGTACCGCTCCCCGTCCTTCGGGGGCCGAACCTGACCGAGGATGGTGTCGCCCGTGCGCAGATCGAAGCGCTTGATCTGTGAGGGGCTGACGTAGATGTCGTCCGGCCCGTAGAGGTAGTTCCACGCCTGAGACCGCAGAAAGCCATATCCCTCGGGCAGGATTTCGAGGACGCCCTCCCCCCGGAGAACCACGTCCGAGTCGAGGAGATTCTGCTCGATCCGGAAGATGAGATCCTGCTTGCGGAGGCCCGCGGCGTTGGAGATGTTCAGCTCCTCCGCCAATTCCTGCAGCTCGGTTACGCTCTTGGTCTTGAGTTCAGCGATGTCCACCAGAGTGCTCCGGTACCACGCGATGAGGTGGGGTGGGTACGCCTGCCTGGGAATGGGCCGGCGGGGGTGTGTCTTCGAAGTGAGGCCGCGGTACGGCCCGATGATCGAGCCCTCTGGACTTCAGGAGGAAACGGGGAAGTCCGGTCGGAAGGCCGAGGGCTGTTGAGGAACGAGTTCAACGTAAGTCTGGGTTTTCGGGCGAGCAAGGATATTGATCCGGGGGCCTGGCTCCCCCTGGTGACCGATTATCGGGTCGGAATCGTGGGCCACCAGCGCGTGATCCAGGCCGATCTCCGTCCAGATCTCGGCCCCGATTCTCCCGAGGTCGTGCAGGTGGTGGAGACCTTCTCCGGCCGGGCCATGGCCGGGCCCGGTCCGGATGGCGGGTCCCAGCTCTCCCTGGTCCAGGACGTGACCGATCCGCCCGCGACCCGGTGGTGGCTTCACGGGCTGCTGTTCGTTCTGACGCTGATCTCCACCCTGGGTGCGGGCGCCCTCATGGCCGGAGTCGACCCGTTCCTGACCCGGATTCTCTGGCTCGGGGACCGGGGCGTACCGTACCCGACCGGGCTCCACTGGCCGGCCCTCCTGGTCGGAGCGCCGTTCTCCCTGACGTTTCTCTTCATCCTCACCGCCCATGAGATGGGGCACTACGTGGCCGCCCGGATCCACGGGATCGCGGCCACGCTCCCCTTCTTCCTCCCTTTCCCTCCCTACTTCTCCGTGGTGGGAACGCTGGGTGCCTTCATCCGGTTGAGAGGGGTGATGATCCGACGCAGTACCCTCCTGGACGTGGGCGCGAGCGGCCCGTGGCTCTCGTTCGGTCTGGCGGCTCTCGCATTAGCCTGGGGGCTGCCCCGCTCCCACCTGGTTCCGGGGTTCGTGGATGGATGGACGCCCTTCGCCATCTCGTTCATGGGGGAGACCGTCTGGCTGGGCGGTGGAATCCTCAGCTGGTGGATGGCGGATCTCCTGCTTCCGGTGACACCCGGGGGTGAGCTCATTCTCCTGCATCCGGTGGCGTTCGCCGGATGGCTCGGGCTGTTCATCACCAGCCTCAACCTCCTCCCCCTCGGTCAGCTCGACGGAGGACACGTGACGTACGCCCTCCTGGGCGAGGGTCAGCGGCTGTTCGGGGGCATCACCCTCCTGGCCATGATGCCCCTGGGTCTCCTGTGGGGCGGCTGGTGGGTCTGGGGGGTGCTCGCCGTGCTCCTGAGCCGCGGCCGCCTGGCCCATCCGAAGGTGCTTCAGCCCCGGGTTCCCCTGGACCCGTTTCGGGCGTGGCTTGCGCGCGGAGCAATTTTTGTCTTTTTTGTGACCCTTCCTCCACTTCCGATACGTATCTGAAGTTCGGAAAGTTGGGTCGCCGTGTTCGGGGGAGCGGGTAATAAACTCGCGCTCATCGCGGAATCCGACGATTTGGGATTCGGGAAAAACGTTCCGTTCGGAAACAAACGTTTCCGATAAAGACTTCGCAAAAACCGTGGGTTGTCGGAATGGCCAGGCACAATCGCGATGGACAGGGTGTGGACCAGTGCGGCCACGGCTACACAGTCAGCTTCCAGCCCGACTGGCTCCGACTGGTGAAGGTCACGCGGAACCTCGAATCCGGACGGCAGTCCACCAAGACGCTGTTCCGCAACCCGTCCCACGGGCCTGAGAGCGAACCCGGCGAGCGCATCCGGACCCGAATCTTCTCCCCGGATCAGGACCTCGACGTCGAGGTCACCCTCAACGATCCGCGGCGCGCGGTGAAGCGCATCCGGGTCACCTGCGTCCGGCCCGGCCCCGGTGGACAGGACGAGGAAGTGGAGTTCACCCTGGAGAACAACGTCACCAGGGGTCGCTGACCGGGGCCGCCGACTGGCGGTTTCCTTCCAGCCCTGTCTACCTTCCGATATGGTCGGGAGGCTTCTGGTACCGTTCGGGTGGATGGGACGCGCGGCGATGGATGCCGCCGCGGGCGTGGGCCGTTGGGGCCTGCTCCTGGCCAAGTCCGTCCGAACCCTTCCCAAGCTCTCCCTCTGGGGCCGGCTCCTGGTCCCCGAGATGGCCCGCATCGGCGTCGAGTCGGTGCCCATCGCGCTCTTCATCGCCACGTTCACCGGCGTGGTCCTGGCCCTGCAGGCGTCGTACACCTTCACCGGTGCCGTTCCGCTGTACTTCGTGGGCACGCTGGTCACCAAGACCATGATCCTGGAGCTCGGGCCGGTGCTGACCGGCCTGGCGCTGGCGGGCCGGGTCGGGGCGAACGTGGCCGCACAGCTGGGCAGCATGCGGGTGACCGAGCAGATCGATGCGCTGGAGACGCTGGGGTACGATCCCGTGGGCTACCTCGTCACCCCCCGAGTCCTGGCCGGCGTGCTCATGTTCCCGTTCGTCACCGCCCTGGCCGTGGCCGCCGGGGTCGGATTCGGGTGGATCACGTCTCTCTACGTCCTCGACATGTCGTCGCCCGAGTTCATCAAGGGCGCTCAGCTCTTCTTCGAGCCCTTCGACGTGCGGTATTCCATGATCAAGGCCACGTCCTTCGGCCTCACGGTCACGTCGGTGGGATGCTACTTCGGGTTCGAGACCCGGGGCGGGGCCGACGGCGTGGGGCGCTCCGCCACACAGGCCGTCGTGGTGGGCAGCATGGTGATCCTCGTCCTGGACGCCTTCTGGGCGGCGACGCTGCTATGAGCATCACCCTGACCGACGTCCACAAGGCCTTCGGCGAGAAGGTGGTCCTCCGGGGCTTCGACCTGGAGGTCACCGAGGGGGAGACCCTGGCCGTCATCGGTCAGTCCGGGGCCGGCAAGTCCGTGGCGCTCAAGCACATCGTCCGGCTCCTGGATCCCGATCAGGGGACCATCGTGGTGGATGGATCGGACGTCGCCGAACTCGAGGACGACGAGCTCTACGCCCTGCGCCGGCAGGTGGGGTACGTGTTCCAGTTCGCCGCGCTGTTCGACTCCATGACGCTGGGCGAGAACATCCACATGGCGCTGGCCAAAATTCCCGGGATGACGGACGCCAGGGCGGGCGAGCGGATCGAGGAGTGCCTCGACCTGGTCGATCTGGAGGGGTTCGGCGACCGATATCCCGCCGAGATCTCGGGAGGGCAGCGGAAGCGGGCGGGCCTGGCCCGCGCCATCGCCACGCAGCCCAAGTACCTTCTCTACGACGAGCCCACCACGGGGCTGGATCCGGTCACGACCACGGTCATCGACCGACTGATCCAGCGAATGGCGGACGAACTGGGCGTGACCGGCGTGGTGATCACCCACGACATGGCCAGCGCGTACCGCATCGCGGATCGGATCGCCATGTTGTATGAGGGGCGCATTCGGTTCGTCGGTACCCCCGACGAGGTGAAGGCCTGCGACGATCCGGTGGTGAAGGGGTTCGTTCAGGGAGAGCCTGAGCTCATGGAGGCCGGAGAGTGAAGCGGAAGTACGAGGTGATGGTGGGGCTCGTCATCACGGCCGCGGTGGCGGTCCTGGTGCTCGGGACGCTCTGGCTCCAGGGCGCCCGGTTCATGACCTCCACCACCGTCGTCCGCGCCGCCTTCAGCGAGGTCGGTCAGCTTCGCCCCGGAAACGAGGTGAAGTACCGCGGGGTGTCGGTGGGTCGGGTCGAGGGCTTCGACGTGGCCCCGGGCGGCCAGTCCGTCATCGTCACCTTCCGGGTCGACTCCGACCTCGAGTATCCGGAGGACCCGGTCGTGATTCTCTCGCCTGAATCGCTGTTCGGTGACTGGCAGGCCGAGTTCGCCTCACGGTTCCGGTACCCGCAGCTGGAGTTCCTGGACTCCACGGATCCCGAGATCCTGTCCGGCTACGCCATCCCCGACATTTCGCGCCTCACCCTCCAGGCGGAGCGGATCGCCAACAACCTCGGAGTGATCACCGACCGCATCGAGATCGCGTTCACCGAGGAGACGGCCGAGAACATCCGGGAGGCCATCGACAACATCCAGGACGTGAGCCGCACGCTCAACGACCTGGTGACCCAGCAGGGAGAGGCGATTCAGGAGGTGACCGCCGAGGTGCAGGCGGCCGCGGAGGAGGTGGGCGCCGCCGCGGAGGCCGCGCGGTTCACCTTCGAGCAGGTGGGCGGGACGCTGGAGGACGGAGACCTGGCCGGTCTTATGGACGACGCCCGGGTGGCCACCGCCAACCTCAGGGACGTCTCGGCCACGCTGGCGGAGGCCTCGGGCGACATGGCCAGTACGATGGCTCAGGCGGACACGGCGTTCCAGAGGGTGAACCGGATCGCGGCACGAGTCGAGGCCGGTGAGGGTACGCTGGGGATGCTGTTGGCGGACTCGTCCCTGGCCCTGGAGGCTCGTGATGTGCTTCAGCGCCTGGACGAACTCCTTGTGGATTTCCGCGCGAACCCGAAGCGTTACGTTCGACTGTCCATCTTCTGACGCCGTACCCGCCCGCGGCGGGTGACCGGTCAACCTCCCGCCCTCGATTCCCGCTCCGTTCCGACGCATGTCCGACATTCCCAGCCGCCACATCCCGACCCCCGCCCGGCTTCCGGACCCGCCGAAGCGGACCCCCCGTCGCAGGCCCCCCGTCGAGGAGCGCAGCGCAGGCGGGGTGGTGGTCCGGGTGGAGAACGGCGACTACCTGATCCTCCTCATCCGGGACCCCTACGACAAGTGGGGCCTCCCCAAGGGACACATCGAGCAGGACGAGACGGGAGATCAGGCCGCCTGGCGGGAGGTCATGGAGGAGACGGGCCTGCAGGAGGTGGTGGTGGGTCCCGAGCTGGGGACCATCGACTGGCACTTCCGCCTCAAGGGCAAGCTCATCCACAAGTACTGTCAGTTCTTCCTCATGGCGACGGAGGACGGGCGCACCTGCCCCGAGATCGAGGAAGGGATCACCGAGTGCACCTGGGTGCCCATGGATCTGGCTCTGGAGCAGGTGACCTACGACAACGCCCGGGAGATGATCGAACTCGCCGCCGTCATGCTGGAGGAACTGGAGCCCCGCTTCCCGCCCTGGGAAACTTCCTGACTTCTCGCGGCATTGTAGATTCAGCCAATGAGACTTCGGTCCTCCACTCCCCCGGGGACCGGCCACCTGCATCGGGCCTCTGAGCCCACCCTCAGCTACCCATGACCGCACGCGATCACGAGACCCTCGTCATCATCGGTTCCGGCCCTGCCGGCTGGACCGCAGCCATCTACGCCGCCCGCGCCCAGCTCGACCCCATCGTGTTCGAGGGCGCCGGGAGCCGGACCATGATCCCCGGCGGGCAGCTCATGTTCACCACCGAGGTGGAGAACTACCCCGGGTTCCCCGACGGCGTGTCCGGACAGGACATGATGATGGACTTCCGGAAGCAGGCCCAGCGGTTCGACACCCGCATCGTCACCGAGGACATCGTTGAGGTGGACTTCGAGGTGCGTCCGTTCCGACTGAAGTCGAGCGGCGGGACCGAGCTGACGGCCGACGCGGTCATCATCGCCACGGGCGCCAACGCCCGATGGCTGGGCATTCCCAACGAGGAGCGCCTGGCCCAGACGGGCGGTGGTGTGTCGGCCTGCGCGGTGTGCGACGGAGCGCTGCCCCACTTCCGCGACAAGGTGCTGGCCGTCATCGGGGGAGGGGACTCCGCCATGGAAGACGCCCTCTACCTGACCAAGTTCGCCAGCGAGGTCGTGGTGGTGCATCGCCGCGACGAGCTGCGGGCCTCCAAGATCATGGCTCAGCGGGCCCTGGAGCATCCGAAGATCCGCTTCGAGTGGAATACGGCCGTGGCGGACGTCCACGGCGATGACGTCATCACCGGCCTGACGCTCAAGGACACCGGTACCGGTGAGGAGCGGGAGCTGGCGGTTGACGGTCTGTTCGTGGCCATTGGGCATGAGCCCAACACGGCGTTCCTGAAGGGGCACATCGACCTGAAGGACAACGGTTACATCGAGATGCCCGTGCCGTGGCGCACCAACACCTCGGTGGAGGGCGTGTTCGCCGCGGGCGACGTGTTCGACGACAACTACCGCCAGGCGGTCTCCGCTGCCGGCACCGGGTGCATGGCCGCCCTGGACGCCGAGCGCTGGCTGGCCCACGGCGGTGCCGAGGCCCACGCCGAGGCCGAAGAGGTGGGTGCGGCGGGCGACTGACCGCCAACGCGCGACGCCGCAGGTCCCTCCCCGGGGCGTCGGCCTCATGAGCGGAGCCCCCGACCGGACGACCGGTCGGGGGCTCTTCGCGTTCGTGCTGCGGGGCGGGCCGGCCCGCGACGGCGCTGGGCCCAGGTCCCGCTACTGCGGGCTCACCATCCGCTCGGCCGGCTTGTGGCTCCCCCACTTTTCGAACCACTTCCGCAGGTACAGCTGCGTACGGAGGAAGTTGGAGGGCTGGGAGCTGGTGCCGTGCCACTCCCGCTGGAACCGGACCATGACCGTGGGCACGCCCACGATCTGCAGGGCCTGGTAGTACTCCTCGGTCTGACCCATGGGCGTCCGGAGGTCCATCTCACCGGTCATGAGCATGGTTGGCGTGGTGACGTTGCCCACGTAGAAGATGGACGAGCGATCCATCCACTCCTCCGGGTTGTCCCAGAAGTACTCCTCGAAGGTCCGGGTGTAGGTGAACGCGTCCGACGTCCCCATGGCCGACATCCAGTTCACGATGGGGCAGTTGGCGGAGGCCGCAGTGAACTTGTCGGTGTTGCCCACGATGTAGCTGGTGAGGATTCCGCCGCCGGAGCAGCCGTACACGAACAGGTTCTCCGGATCGGCCCAGCCCCGCTCCACGATGAGGTCCACCCCGTTCATGAGATCGGGGAAGTCGGCGCCGGGATAATCGTGGTTGATGGCGTTGGCGAAGGCCGAGCCATACCCGGTGCTGCCCCGCGGGTTGGTGTAGAGGACCAGGTACCCGTTGGCGGCGTGCTCCTGGAAGGGGAACTGGAATCCGCCGTCGTACATGGAATGCGGTCCGCCGTGGATGGCGAGCATCATGGGGTACCGCTGCGACGGATCGAAGTCCGGCGGCTTCACCAGCCAACCCTGGATCTGGAACCCGCCGTCGGACTCGTACCACACCTCCTCCACCTGGCCCAACTCGACTCCGGCCATGACGTCGTCGTTCACCCGCGTGAGCTGCGTGAAGGTGTCGGGATCGTCCAGGTCGAAGCTGTAGACGTCCTCTGGATCGAGGGCCCCATCGATCACGGCCACTGCCGTCCCGTCGGACGAGAACGATCCCATGTTCAGGATGTGGTTCCCCTCGGTCACCGCCTCGACTCCGCTTCCGTCCGCTGCCACGAAGTGGACGTTGGCGTAGCCGTCCCGCCGGACGTTGAAGTAGAGACCGCTCCCGTCGGGCGCCCAGCGCATGCCGTTCACCTGTCGGTCGTAGTCCCCGGAGATGACGCGGACGTCGGAGCCGTCGGCGTTCATCAGGTAGATCTTGGAGTTCCGGTAGGTGTCCTGGTGGACGTCGGCGCCCATGAAGGCCACGGTGCGCCCGTCGGGCGAGGGCCGGGGGCTGTTGTCGCCGCCGGGCCGGGTGGTGACCTGCCGGATGTCCTCGGTCGTGACGTCCACGGCGTAGATGTCGGACTGTCCCCAGTTCTCGGGCCTGTCTCCGCCCTCCTGCCGGAACGCGCTGAAGTAGAGCTCGGAGCCGTCGGCGCTCCACGCGATGGAGCCGTGGTTGTAGTCGCCGTCCGTCAGCTGCCGGGCCGTTCCGCCCTCGGCCGGGACCACGAAGACGTGGGTCCAGCCGTCATCGATGTAGCCCTGCCTGTCGCGCTTGTAGCTGGCCCGCTCCACCACCTTGGGTTCCGGAGTCCACTTGGCGCCCTCGGGGCGCCGGGGCAGGGACACACCCGCGAAGTCCGCCCGGGCATTCACCCGGGACGTGAAGGCGATCCAGTTCCCGTCCGGCGACCAGATGGCCCCCGAAGGCCCGTTCTCCAGGCGCGTGATCTGAGTCGTAGACCCCTCCTCGTCCATCCATCGGACGAAGAGCTGCGACCCCCTGGGCTCACCCTGCCGGGTGAAGAGGATTCGCGTCCCGTCCGGCGACCACTGGGCGCCACCTCCGTCCAGGAGCTTCCGGGCCCGGGAGCCGTCCGTGTTCATGATCCACAGTGATGCCGTGCGGCGGTCGTTCACCTTGTCGACCCAGCGGCGGGTGTAGACGATGCGTTCCCCGTCCGGGCTGATCTGGGGACCGGCCACCCACTCCCAGTCCATGTAGGTCTCGAGCTGAAGTGGCTGGCCGTCCTGTGCGGTGAGGGGGGCCGGTGCGAGTCCGGGAAGCAGGACGACGATGGCCGACACAAAGCCCCATCGCAGGAATGTATAACCACGCATGGCACGAGTCCTTTTCGACGGTATGGGTGGTTCGCCGGGCGCCGCGCCGACGAGGATTCAGACGGTAGGTGCAACCGGGGCGGTGGAGCAAGAGAAATCCCACCTCGCAATAGGATGAAGAACGCCATAGCTTCGCGGGGATGAACATCCGCCCGACCCTGTGGACCCCGACCCATACTGCCACCGCTCTGTGCGGGGGAGTGCTCCTTCTCACGCTGGGCTGTGCTCCGGGAGGGGGAGACGCGGCCCCGGCCCTTGGCGGCTCGGTGGCTGATGCCACGTTCGTCGGGCGAGAGTCCTGTGGGTCCTGTCACGAGGCAGAAACCCGTGCCTGGGAAGGGTCGCACCACGACCTGGCCCTGGACGTGGCCGCGGACTCCACCGTGCTGGGCGACTTTGACGATGCTTCGTTCACTCAGCACGGGATCACCCACCGCTTCTTCCAGCGCGATGGTGGCTGGTGGGTCGAAACCGAAGGCCCAGATGGCGGGATGACCGCGTTCGAGGTCACCCACGTCATCGGGGTGGAGCCCCTGCAGCAGTACCTGACCCCGTTCCCGGGTGGGCGCCTCCAGACGCTCCCCACCAGTTGGGACACGCGCCCGGCGGAGGAGGGGGGGCAGCGCTGGTTCCACATCTACGGCGACGAGCGCATCGCGCCTGACGATCCCCTGTTCTGGACCGGGATCAACCAGAACTGGAACTTCCAGTGCGCTGAGTGTCACTCCACCGATCTCCGGAAGAACTACCGGATGGGCGGTCGGTCGTTCGACACGACCTTCGAGGAGATCGACGTGTCGTGCGAGGCCTGCCACGGCCCGGCGTCCATTCATGTGGAGCGGGCCCGGGCAGCCGAGGGGGCGGGAGAGGCGTACACGGCCCCGGACGGTGGGGATCTCCAGGTCGCACTGGGTGCCGAGACGGAGGGGATCTGGACGTGGGATGGTGCCGCGGGTCGACCGGTCCGGTCCGCGCCCACGGGCTCCTCCGACCAGATCGCCACCTGTGCACGGTGCCATGCACGGCGCGGGCTGGAGACGACCGACTACGCGTTCGGCGAGGACTTCCTGTCCACCCACCGCCCGGCACTCCCCCGGTCGCCGCTCTACTACCACGACGGGCAGATCCTGGACGAGGTCTACGTCTACGGGTCCTTCGTGCAGAGCCGCATGTACCAGGAGGGTGTGCTCTGCTCGGATTGCCACGAGCCCCATTCGAACGATCTGCTCGCGCCCGGACCCGACGTCTGCGCGCGGTGTCATGCGCCGGCTGTATACGTGACGGCGGACCACGACTTCCACCCGCGGCCCGAGGGTGGAGCGGGCGCGGACGACGCGGAAGGTGCGGCGGCCGATGGGGGAACTGCCGTTCCGGTGACCGTCGACCCAGCCACCTGGCGGAACCCGGAGGCGCCCACATGCCTCGACTGCCACATGCAGGAGCGGTCCTACATGGTGGTGGATCCCAGGGGCGATCACTCCTTCCGGATCCCTCGACCGGACCAGAGTCCACTCACCGGGGCGCCCAACGCATGCACCGCCTGCCATGTCGATCAGTCGGATGTGTGGGCCGCGGACGCCGTGGCCGAGTGGTATGGGCCGGAGGGCCGGCAGGAAGAGGCCCATTACGGGGCGGCCCTGGCGAACGCGGCCCGGGGTGGGCCGTCGTGGCCGCAGGGTCTGACGGCGGTCATCGACGATCCGTCCCTGCCGGGGATCGTCCGCGCGTCGGCGCTGGAGGCTCTCGCGGGGGCGCACCCGCGACACCTGCTGGCGCGCATCGAGGGCCTGGTCGAGGACCCGGATCCGTTCGTGCGCCGCACGGTGGCTGAGGTGGCGGCCGTGCTGGTGCCCGAGGACCGGGTGCGGGCGCTGTCGCCTCTGCTGAACGATCCGGTGCTCGGTGTACGGGCGGCCGCGGCGCGCACGCTGGCGGGGCCGGCGGAGGGCTCGCTGCCCGCCGACCTGCTTATCCCCTTCGAGACGGCCGAACAGGAGTGGGTGCAGGCCCAGTTCTCCATGGCCGAGGCGCCGACCACCCATGTGAACCTTGGGACCTACTACGCCGTGAAGGGACGGGGTCCGGAGGCGGAATCGAGCCTCCGTCTGGCCCTGGAGATGGACTCCTCGCTGGTCAGCGCCTGGGCCAACCTGGCCGACCTGTTTCGGGCCATGGGGCGGGAGGCGGACGCCGAGGCGACCCTGGAGAGCGGAATCGCTCGGGTCGCCCAGCCGGCTCCTCTCATCCACTCCCGTGGGCTCCTCCGCGTTCGGCAGGGCCGGATTCCCGAGGCACTCCCGGACCTCGAACGATCGGTCGAACTGGATCCCGACTCGCCCCGGTACAGCTACGTGCTTACCGTAGCCATGCTGGACACTGAGGGGCCTGACCGGGCACTGGAGGTGCTCTCCGAAGCCCTCGGACGGACCCCCAACGACCGGGATTTGCTGTCGCTCGGGTTCAGCATCAATCTGGACCTGGGTCGAACGGGGGAGGCCCGCGGGTACGCCGAGCGCCTGGCCGAGCTGGACCCCGGGGATCCGGACGCTCAGGCCGCGTTGCTCCAGGTGGGAGGACAACCATGACCCCAGACTCGACCGGACGGCGATCTGCCCGATCCACGGGCCGTGGCTCGAGGGGGTTGGCCCGGCGTGCGGTCGCCCCGGTCGTGATCGCTGGTTTGGGCCTCGCCCTCGGCGCATGCGCCAAGGTGCCCCCTCAGACGCCCCTCATGGACGGGTTCGTGAAGGAGGAGTTCACCACCCGGGCCCTCGACCTGGCGGTGCAGGACTACGGGGCTCACTTCCTGGCCGTGGTCGACCAGGCTGCGGACAGCGTCTGGATCGTGGAAGAGGGTCTGCCCCCGCGGGCGGCCGCCGCGTACTGGCGGGTCGGGATCTCGCCCCAGGTCAGCCGAGCGACGTTCCAGCCCGACCCCATGCTCTCACTGGGTGAGCTGTGGGCACTGGCCCACCGGCAGCGTGTCTTCTTCGAGACGGGTCCCGGCAGTGAGGACTTCGGTTCGTCTCAGGGGACCGTGGTGGAGGCCGCCCGTGAGCTCGAGGCCCTCATCGAGCGGACCGCATTCGCGGCGCTCGATGACCCGGAGTTCCTCCAGGACCGGGTCCTGGAGTGGGCGGCCAACTACCCCTACACCTCCTACCGCTTTGATACGCCCTCCATGGCCCAGGCCGTGAGCGGCTGGCTGGACGAACCGCTTTCGGCCGGCGTGGGAGCCGTTGCCGACGTCGCGACCGCGATCGCACACCTCGACCAACGGGTCTCGTTCATCCTCGAGGACGCACCCAGAGAGATGAAGTGGCACGCGGCGCAGATCACGACCAACCTGGCATCCTCACAGGTCATGGAATCCGCGCGGGCCCGGGTAGACAGCCTCACCCAGATAGCGGTGGGTCTGGAGGAGGCCATCTCCCGGGCTGTGCTGGTTCTGGAGGGGGCCGGCGAGGGTATCAACGAGACCCTGGAGCGAGAGCGGGAGGCCGTCCTGGCTGATCTGCATCGGCAGCGGGAGGAGACGCTGGTGGCCCTCGCGAACGAGCGCATCGCCCTGATGGCCTTCGTCACGGCGGAGCGGGAGGCCGTCACCCGGGATCTGGCCCAAGCCCGTCAGGGGATTCGGGACGACATGGCCCTGCTGGCCGACAGTGTTCTGTCCGCCGCCGAGATTCGGGGCCGGACCATCGTCGACCACATCTTCTGGCGGCTACTCCAGCTCCTGGCCATCGGGTACGTGGCGGTGGTGCTGGCCGTGGTGGCCCTGCGCAGGCGGCGAGAGCCCTCGGCGTAACGGCCCCCCACCACTGCATCCGGTCCACTTGGCATCCGTTGCCACCGGGACGGAGTTTACAGAGATTCGGGGTCCTTAATCCATCGGGCTCCTTCCCCCGCCGAGCCCTGGCCCGGAGCGCTCCCGGGCGACTGTTCCATCCGCACAGCGAGGATTCCGAATGCGACGCCGTATCACGGCGACCGGCCTTTTTGTGGCCGCGCTCTCCCTTCCCGTTCTGTCCCCGGCCCAGGCCGAGGCCCAGGACCGCCCCAACATCCTGGTCATCTGGGGTGACGACATCGGGCGATCGAACATCAGCGCTTACACCATGGGAATCCACGGATACCGGACTCCCAACATCGACCGCATTGCCAACGAGGGAATGATCTTCACCGACTACTACGGCGAGCAGTCCTGCACCGCGGGTCGGTCATCGTTCATCACCGGGCAGAGCGTATTCCGCACCGGGCTGTCCAAGGTGGGGCTGCCGGGGGCGGAGTTGGGCATGCGGGTGGAGGATCCCACCATCGCCGTGGTCCTTAAGGACCAGGGGTATGCGACGGGTCAGTTCGGAAAGAACCACCTGGGGGACCGGGACGAGATGCTCCCGACGAACCACGGGTTCGACGAATTCCTGGGGAACCTTTACCACCTGAACGCCGAGGAGGAGCCCGAGCTGGAGGACTATCCGGGCGACATGATCCTCAGGGACGGTCGGACCTTCCAGGAGGCGTACGGTCCTCGCGGAGTGATCCACTCCTGGGCGGATGGCCCCATCGAGGACACCGGTCCCCTGACACAGAAGCGGATGGAGACCATCGACGACGAGACCGTCGAGGCGGCCCTTCGATTCATCCGGGACGCCGAGGCTGCTGGAACTCCCTGGTTCGTATGGTGGAGCGGGACCCGCATGCATTTCCGGACGCATGTGAAGGAAGAACTCCGCGGGATCAGCGGTCAGGACGAGTACTCCGACGGCATGGTTGAGCACGACATGCACATCGGTCAGTTCCTGGACCTGCTGGATGAACTCGGGATCGCGGACGAAACGGTGGTC
>JBDHIJ010000120.1:0-3396 GCA_039587435.1 Gemmatimonadota bacterium | reverse complement strand
CGTACTGGACGCGGCCGGCATCGCCGAGACCCCCTGCGTGCTCCTGAGCACGCACGACGACGCCATGAACATCTACCTGACGGTATACTGTCGACGTCTAAACCCCGAGGCCCACATCGTGACCCGGGTCACGCACCAGCGGAACGTCGAGGCCATCCAGCGGGCCGGCGCCGACTTCGTACTGAGCTACGCGTCGCTGGGGGTGGAGATGGTCTACTCCATCGTGCAGGGTCGCGAGCTCGTGGTCCTGGGGGAGGGGGTCGATCTCTTCTACGTGGCCCTTCCCAAGTCCCTGGAAGGCCGGACTCTCGCCGAGATGCGGGTTGGCGAACAGACGGGGCTCAACATCATCGGCGTCCAGAAGGACCGGGAGACCCTCTCGAATCTCACGCCCCACGACCGCCTGGCTCGCGGGTCGACGCTGGTGGCACTGGGGAGCACGGAGCAGCGGGAGCGCTTCAGCTCCGTGTTCGAGTGGGAGAGGGACTGATCATGGACGAGCACACCCGATGAAGCCCTACCGCACCGCCGCGACCCTGGGCGTGATAGGCGTTCTGGTCCTGGCCCCCCCGCCCCACCCGTCGGAGGCGCAGGAGCAGCGCTACTGGGACTGGTCGGAGCTGGACTTCGCTCCCGAGGAGTACCAGGCCCGACGCGACCGCCTGCTCACGGAGCTGGGGCGTCTGGCGGACCCGGTCCTGCTGGTGCCCAGCGCTCAGGGGGTCAGCCACGGCCCCACGTTTCGGCAGCTGGACGACTTCCACTACCTGACCGGGCTCGAGCTGCCGTCTTCGGTCCTGGTCCTGGACCCTCGCGAGGGGCGTGCGGTGGTCTATGCCCCGGGACGCGACGCCCGGTTCGAGAACCCGGGGCGAGTCAATGACTTCCCGGGCCGCCCGCTGGCCGACGACCCGAGCGTCCAGGCCCGGTCGGGAGTGATCATCCGCGACCTGTCCGAGTTCGACGCGCGGCTGTCCGAGCTCGTGTCGGCAGGCCGGAACCTCATGGTGAACCTGGAGAGCGCGACGGCGGAACCTGCGGAGGTGGCCCTGAGTCCCACGCCGGACCTCTCCCCGGGGGAACTCCTGGTCCTCCATCTGCGCGAGACCTACCCGGACCCCCGGGTCCACAATGGATTCCGGCCGGTGGCCCGCGTGCGGGCGGTGAAGAGCGACGCCGAGATCGGGATCATTCGACGGGTGGCCCGCATCACCGAGGATGCCATCCGGCGGGCGGCAGAGCACGTCGGCCCCGGCGTGGACGAACGGACCCTCCAGGGATGGTTCGAGCTGGGGTGCCGGGAAGGCGGGGCCCAGGCGATCCCCTTCCACCCCATCATCAAGTCCGGCCCGAACTCCCTCTGGGCCTGGCGGGTGCTGGCCTCGCACTACGACCGGCGGAATCGCGTCATGGAGGGCGGGGACCTGGTCGTCTTCGACGTGGGGTGTGAGCTGGATCACTACGTCAGCGATGTCGGTCGGACCTTCCCGGTCTCCGGCACGTTCAGCCCCGCCCAGGCCGAGGCCCTGACCATGCAGCGGGCCGTAGCGGACGCGATCATCGCCGCCATCCGACCGGGGGTGACCCTGGCCGAGGCCACCGAGGCCGGCCGCCGGGCCATCCCGCCCGAGGCTCGCCCCTACATGCAGACCGGCTCCTTCTACAGCCACCACCTGGGGCTGTCGACCGGCGATCCCGTCCTCACGGACGAGCCGCTCCAGGCCGGGATGGTCTTCACCGTGGAGCCCTGGTACTACAACCACGAGACCCGGATCAGCGTGTTCGTGGAGGACATGATCCTGGTGACGGAGGACGGCGCAGAAGTCCTGACCTCCACGCTGCCCCGGGACGCGGAGGCACTGAGCGGCATGGTGGGAGCACCGGCCGTCAGCGCCGGGGCCCCGGCCGGCCCGGGGATGACCCGGCTGTTCGAGCTGCCGGAGACACGACTCTATCCCGAGAGCATCGCCCACGACCCCCGGACGGGGGACTACTTCCTGGGCAGCCTGGGGGAGAGCCGCATCCTGCGGATCCGCCCGGACGGCTCGTACGAGGATTTCGTCCGGGACCTGGGCCCGGACCTGGAGAGTGGCGTGGGCCTCAAGGTGGACCCGGATCGGCGTCGCCTCTGGATCGCCACGGGACATTTCACGCTGTTCACCGGAGACCGGTCCGGTCCGGACCGGACCGGAGTGTCGTTGTTCGACCTCGATTCGGGAGAGCTCCTTGGAAGGTGGCAGCTGGATCAACCCTCGCCCTTCCACATCTTCAACGACCTGGCCGTCGCCGCGGACGGCTCCGTCTACGCCACCACCACCCTGTTCAACCGGATCTACCGGATCCGGGCCGACTCGGAGGACCTGGAGCTGGTCCACGAACAGCCGGACGCGAACACCAACGGGATCACCCTGAGTCCGGACGGCCGATACCTCTTCGCGTCCATGGGTCGGACCATTCAGCGCCTGGATCTCGAGAGCGGAGACCTGCTCGACCTCCCGGTGCCCGACGATGCCGACGAGGGAACCGACGGGCTCTACCTCCACGACGGCGCCCTGATCGTGGTCCAGCCCCGCCTCAACCGGGTGATTCGTCTGCGGCTCAACCCGGCCATGAACGAGGTGCAGCGCGTCGAGATCGTGGCCGCCGACCACCCGGACTTCGTCTATCCCACCACAGGGGTACTCGTGGGTGACGACCTGGTGCTGGTCTCCACCAGCTACGCGAACCTGGCTCCGGTGGACGGAGTGGTGCAGGAGCACCCGCCGGTCGTCATCTCCAGGATTCCGCTCACGGCCCGCTAGCCGCTGGCGGCAGACCACCTCCCGCGAGACCGGAACACGCGCGCACGGTCTGCTTCTTGCCACTTCCGGCAGTGTCCTGAGACACGATCGGAGGCGGCACCCCCATGGAGTTCCTGAACTTCATCATCATCCTCTTCGCCGCGTGGCTGGTCTGGCGGCGGCCCGAGCGTGAGACCCTGGCGTTCCGGCTGGTCCTGATCAGCTGGGCGATCATGGCCGCGCTCTTCCTCATCGGGACCCACACGTCCCTGATCCCGGGGGTGAACCTGTGATCGCGGTGTCGGAGGACCGGCTTCGCACCGCGGTGGCGTGGGCGGTGATCCTGCTCACCGCCGGGCCGGTGGGACTCGCGGTGGTGCTGGGAGTGCTGGACGGGGAGTCGCCCTGCATCCTGTGCTGGGCGCAGCGCACGTCCATGGCGCTCATGGCCCTGGTGGGAATCTTCGTGCTGCGGTATGGCCCCCGGTCCCGGTACATCGGAGCCCTCGTGCTCATGGGGACCTGGGGCATGTACATGGCCATCCGGCACTCGTCCCTCCATCTGGCCCGGGACGTGGGACAGGGGTTCGCCGGAGCGTTCTTCGGTGCCCATACC
>JBDHIJ010000063.1:0-15748 GCA_039587435.1 Gemmatimonadota bacterium | reverse complement strand
GAAGACCGTAACGAGGCCTGTGAGGACCCACTGCCCCACGCGGAGCGCGAGGTGCCTGGGCGCCCGCTCCGAGGGGCCGGAGGGCGGCACCGGAGCCGGGGTGGGATCCGTCACGCTGCCGCCGTCTCCGGTCGGGGATCGGGACGGTCGCCCCTGCCTGCCCGGAGCGTCCGGGCCGCCCCCACGCCCACGGCGGCCCCGGCCAGCAGCAGGGAGACCACACTTACCCACAGGGCCGACCGCACGACCGGCGGCTCATAGGCCAGCTCGAGGGTGTGTGAGCCGGCCGGCACCGGGATCGCCTGAAGCGTGTGGTTGGCCCGCAGGACCGGCCACTCCTCTGCGCCCACGCGCGCCACCCAGCCCGGCATCCAGTTCTGGGACACCGCCAGAAGGGCCGGCTCGGACACTTCCACCTCAAGGACCATTCGATCAGGTCCGCGCTCCATCCAGCGAACCGATCCCGACGCAGTGCCCGACCCCAGGGGTGAGAGACCCCAGGCAGGGTCGGGTTCCTCTTCCAGGAGCACCCTCGACGCTGCGTCGAACTCGTCGCTCAGGAGCGTTCCCACGCCTTCCCCGGCAGAGGTCACCGCATACCCCGCGACCAGCCGCGCCCTGGGCAGGCCGAAGGGGAGTTCGTAGACCGACGAGTACGGCTGACCGTCCCGCGACGAAAGGCGGGTGACCGGCTCCACGGGGAGCGGGCCGAACTGGTAGTCCGGCCACAGCAGGAACCGCACGTTCAGCACGCCGAACAGGTTGCGGTTGAAGCCACCGGACTCGGACTCGAAGAAGTTGGTGGGGGCCCCGCTGCCCACCATCCCGATGAGCTCCCGGTACCGGGCGAGATCGTTGGGGTGATGCCCGGCCGCCAGCTCCACCCCGAACATGCCGGGCCGCACGTCCTGACCGGATCCCATCATGGACAGCACCCGGAAAGGCTCGTCGGACTGGACCGTGAGATCCCGGAGCATCCGCTCGTGCTCGTCCGGGGCGGCCCACTGGTGGTAGTCCAGCGTCTGGATGAACGGCAGGTTCACCCGGATCAGGTCCAGGGCCAGCAGCCCGGCCAGGAGGGGAACGGCGATCGCCAGGGGCAGCATCCGACTCCGGACGGCCCAGAACAGGCTGCCCGTGGCGGCCACCAGCAGGAACGCGATAAAGGCCCCCCGCCGGATGAACGGGGTCGCCCGTGCCAGCGCGTCGGCCTTGTTCGCCGCCATGTCCGGGTAGATCACCGACGTCCAGATCGAGAACAGGATCCCGGTGCCCACGAGCAGGAGAAGGACGAGGAGCGCGCCGGACCAGCCCGCGAAGTACCGAATCAGACGGCTTCCCTCCTCCTCCGAACCTCGAGCCAGCTGGAAGGCCCGGTCGAGGCCGAACGCCATGAGGGTGGTGGCGGCGAACCCGGTCAGGAAGATGGCCATGGAGGGAGCGCGGAACAGGCTGATCCCCGGGACCACGGCATAGAACAGCCTCCACACCGGCGTGTGCGCCCCCAGGGTGAACAGGAACACCACGGCCCCCATCCCCGTCAGGTACCACCTCAGGCCCTTCTGTGGGGCTCCCAGGAACGACAGGCCGGCCAGGACCAGGACCAGGAGCCCGATGTACTCGTGGTTGAGCTTGAAGACGTTGCGGCCCCAGTACGTCTGGGTGGCCCAGGCGCTGCCGCCTGCGCTGTTCCCCGCGAATTCGGGGACGATGAACGACATGGCCTCTTCCGGATGGAGCGACCACGACGACGAGTAGATGACCCCCGATTCTCCGGCGGCCTCGGTCGTGGTGGCCGTGCGCCGGGAGTCGGAAAGGACGTAGTCGAACGACGGCAGCAGCTGAACCCCGGCCACCCCCGCCCCCATCACGGCCGCCACCAGGAAGAGGGCGAACCTCATGACCGCAGCCGGGGTCCTCCGGCCGGGGCCCGTGGGTACGGCCGTCTGCACGGACTCCGGCACGAGTTCCGGTGGGGACCCGGGCTCGGCGTCCGACGTGGGCTCGGCCCCGGTCGCCGCCCCGGCCTCCGCCTCCCACGGACCCGAACCCCGGGCGAACTGGACCGTCCTGACGATGGCCAGGACCCCCACCGTCCCGAACAGGAAGTAGGCCATCTGGAAGTGGGTGGTGAGGATCACCAGCCCGACGGCCATGGCCAGCCCGCCGAGCCAGAGGAGTCCCCCACGCCGCATGAACCCGTCCGCGGTCCAGAAGACCAGGGGCGTCAGAGCCGTGACGAACAGCTTTCCGTCCTGAGCCGGGTAGACCAGGCTGATCATGTAGGGTGCGAGCGTGAACGCCAGCCCGGCCAGGAGCCCCGCCACCCGGGACACGCCCAGCGAGCGGGTCCACAGATACATGAGCCCTCCGGCCACGGGGAGGTGGAGAACCAGCTTCCAGCCGATGGCCCGGTACGTCTCCATGAAGAGCAGGAGTACCGACGTGGGGTAGAGCGAGTCCCCACCGGCCACGCTCTCGAGGAACGGCGTGCCCCCCAGGATGACGGGGTTCCATCCCGGGAAACCGGTGGTGGCGAGGGCGTCGGCGAAGAACTGCCGGGCCATGTAGCCCAGGCTCAGGGTGTCGGTGCCCAGGAGCATCCGGTTGGTGAACACGAACTCCCGGAACAGGAACAGCGCCAGTACCGAGTACAGCACCACGGGTGCCCAGCCGGGGAGGTTCGGGAGACCGCCCCCGTCACCCGCCGGGCGGGGACGCACGGGCTCGGCCGGCTGCTGGAGCCGCGTCTCAGTCTTCCTGTTCTTCTTCGCCACAGATTCCGCCGCTCCGTCGCAGTCTCGGGGACGTCGTCGTTCTCGCGCAGAAAGGTACCATCTTCACTCCTGACCGGAGCCCCGGCTCCGGACGCCCGCTCAGCCTCAGGTCGCGAGGGCGCCGTAGATCTCCAGGTGCCGAAGGGCGAGGCGCCGATTGCTCCAGGACTCGACGACGCGGGCCCTGCCCCGCGCGCCCCGCTCCGGCAGATCTCCGCTCCCGAGGAGGTCGACGACCGTCCGGGCCAGATCCGCGGGGTCGGCCGGTTCGAACAGCCCACCGACCTCCTCGTCCACGATCTCGGGGAGTCCCCCCACTTTGGAGGCGGCAACCGGGACCCCGCACGCCATGCACTCCAGCGCCGCCACGGAGGTGGCCTCCATGAGGGAGGGGAACACGGCCAGCTCCGCCGACGACAGAAGGCCCGGCATCTCCTCGTTGGGACGCGCTCCCATGAACTCAAGATCGTCCGCCACCCCTAGTTCCCCCGCCAGTGCCTCGAGTCGATCCCGCTCCGGACCGTCCCCGACCAGAACCGCGGTGACCTCGGGCACCTCCTCCCGAATCAGCGGAAACGCCCGGACGAAGTACTCCACGCCGTTCTTCGGAAAGAGGCGGCGCGGCACGATGATGCGCGGACCGTCGGTCGGCGCCAGTGTCGGCTCCACCCGTCGGAAGATGTCGGTCTCGACTCCGTTCGTGAGCGCCTCGACACGGGTTCCCGGCGCCAGCCGTTCGCCGACCTCCGCGATCTCACTGGACGCCGCCAGCGAGTAGTCCGGCCACTCCACCATCCTCCGAAGCACGCCCCGCCAGGCCGGCCGGGCCGCCCGCATCAGAAAGTGGGAGGTATGGAGCGTGGAGACCACGGGGATCCGCCGGCCCCCGGCCCGGCTCGCCACCATG
This sequence comes from Gemmatimonadota bacterium, assembly GCA_039587435.1. GTDB lineage: Bacteria > Gemmatimonadota > Gemmatimonadetes > Longimicrobiales > Gaopeijiaceae > JBDHIJ01. The sequence continues at coordinate 12,064 of JBDHIJ010000063.1, read as the reverse complement.
CAGGGCAGCACCGACGCGAATGCCTGGGCATGCAGAACGTCGGCATCGGCGGAGAGGCGGGTCAGGGTGGGTATCGAGCCCAGGGCGTGTCCGGCCCACCCCAGCGGCGAGCGGGAGGGGAACCAGGTCCGCCACACGTGAACACCGTCCATGACCTCGTAGTCCGGCACCCCCGGGAGAGACCGAGACGTCACCATATGGACCTCGTGGTCCATACCGGCCAGGGCCCGGGCCAGGTAGTAGACGTGGCTTTCGAGCCCTCCCACCTCGGGCGGGAAGTAGACGCAGTGGAAGACGATCTTCATGCTCAGCCGGGATGGCCGGGTGACCAGTCCGTCAGGGTGCGGGCCCGACCCGCCAGGTCACTCAGCACGATGTCGGCGATCCTCCGTCCGGCTCGGCCGTCTCCGTAGGGATTGGCGGCGATCCGGATCCCCTTCTCTCCCTGGAGCACCGCCTGGGCCTCGGTGAGGATCCGCTCGGGGTCGGTTCCCACCAGGACGGCCGCGCCGGCGGCGACTCCCTCCGGTCGTTCGGTGACCTCCCGCAGAACGAGGGTGGGCACGCCGAACGTCGGCGCCTCCTCCTGGATGCCGCCCGAATCGGTAAGGATCAGGTCGGCCGCCGCCATCACCCGGACCAGGTCCAGGTAGTCCAGCGGCTCCAGCAGGTGGATGCGGGGGTGGTCGGAGAGGAGCTCCCGGGCGGAACCGATGACGTTGGGGTTCGGATGCACCGGATAGACCACGGTCAGTTCCGATTCCCGCTCCACGAGTTCGCGGACCGCACCGAAGACGTCACGGAGCGGTCCACCGAAGGACTCCCGCCGGTGGGCGGTCATGAGCGCCAGCTGGCCGGACTCGGCCAGGATGGAGGCCAGTCGAGGATCCTGCACCCCACCGCCCCGGGCCCGGATCTCCTCCAGGGCATCGACCACCGTGTTGCCGGTGACGAAGACCCGCTCTCCGGGCACCCCCTCGGCCAGCAGACGGGACGCGGCGTCGGGCGTGGGGGCGAAGTAGTGGTCCGCCACCACGTCGGTCAGGCGGCGGAAGATCTCCTCCGGGAAGGGCGACCACTTCTGGCCGGAGCGCAGTCCCGCCTCCACGTGGCCCACCCGGCACCCCTCAAAGAAGGCAGCGAGCGAGGCGAAGAAGACCGTGGCCGTATCTCCCTGGACCAGGACCTCGTGGGGCCGGAACTCCCGCAGCAGGGGGCCCATTCCCTCCAGGCAGCGGGCGGCCACGTCGTACAGGCTCTGTCCCGGCTTCATGATGGCCAGGTCGAAGTCCGGGGTGAGATCGAACACGTCCAGGACCGAGTCCACCAGGTCCGAGTGCTGCCCGGTAAGAGCCAGGCGCACGTCCGCGGCCGGGTCCAGCGCGCGGAGGCCAGCCAGCACCGGAGCCATCTTGATGGCCTCCGGCCGGGTGCCGGCGACGACCAGGATGCGTGCGGGCTCGTCGGCGGCGGGAAGCCCCGGCCCGTGGGTGGGGAGGATCGTTCCCCCGCCCTCCTCCGAGCCGGTCACTCTCCGTCTCCGCCCGGGCCCACCGTCCGCTCGTCGGAGCGATGCGTGGCCAGATATCGGACCGTGTTCAGCTCCTCCCGCAGCTGGGCCACCATCTCGGCCAGCAGCCCGAACCCGATGAGGATCACGCCCACGGTCACGAGCAGCATGACCAGGTTGAGCACCGGCCGGAACCCCATCTCGAGGACGTACCGGAAGTAGATCGCCACCAGGCCCACCAGAATGCCGGAGCCCAGCAGGGCCCCGCCCAGGCCCCCGAACAGGAGGAGCGGCTTCTGATAGAACAGGAGCAGGAACCAGACGGACAGCATGTCCAGCACGCCGACGAGGATCCTGGATCGGCCCGAGAACTTCGAATCCCCTGCCCTCCGGGGGAGCAGCTCGATGTCGATCTCCGTGACCGAGTATCCACGGGCGTGGGCCAGCACTACGAAGAAGCGGTGCCAGTCGTGGCGGAGCGGGATCTCCAGGAGAATGTCCCGACGAAACGCCTTCATGGAGTTCAGGTCGGAGACCGGGACGTCGAAGATGGCGCGGCTGAGACGGTTGTAGACCGAGGAGACGGCCCGCTTGCCGTACTGACCGACCTTTCGTCCGGTGACGATGTCCCAGCCATCCTGGAGTTCCTCCAGAAAGCGGGGAATCTCCTCGGTTGCGTGCTGCAGATCCGCGTCGAACAGGACGATCCACGTCCGATCCGTGGCCAACGCCGCCGTCACCATGGCTTCGGTCTTTCCGCGGTTGTTCCGGTGGCGAAGGACCCGGAGCCGGTGCCACCCGGCCGCCTCGGCCTCCACCAGGTCCCCGGTCCCATCCGTGGACCCGTCGTCCACCACCAGGATCTCGCCCGACAGGTCGTGCCTCTCGAAAGTCCGGCGCAGCTCCGCCACCAGGTCGGGGACGACGGGAGCTTCGTTGAAGGCCGGGACCACGACGGCGAAATCCCGTCGGGTCTCCGGGGACAGCGACGTCATACCCGCTTCCGCATCCGGGCCGGCAGGATCGTCATCTGGTCGCGGTACTTGGCGACCGTCCTGCGCGCGATGTTCACGCCATCGGCCTTCAGCAGGTTCACGATGGCCTGGTCGGTGAGCGGCTTCCGGGGATCTTCCTCGTCCACCAGCTTGCGGATCTTGGCCTTCACGCCCCGGGCCGAGATGTCCTCTCCGCTGGCGGTCGAAAGCCCGCTGGAGAAGAAGAACTTCAGGGGATACACGCCCCTCGGGGTCTGAACGAACTTCCCGTTCGTGACCCGGGACACGGTGGACTCGTGCATATCGATGTGCTCGGCCACCTCCCGGAGGGTCAGCGGCCGCAGGAACTGCACGCCCTTCTCGAAGAAGGGGCGCTGACGGTCCACGATGAAGCTCATGACCTTGAGCATGGTCTGACGACGCTGCTCGATGGCCTGGATCATCCAGTTCGCCGAGTTGAGCTTGCTGGAGATGAAGTCCTTGTTCTCCCCCTTGAACTTGTTCTTGTCCCGGGCGACCTCGCGATAGGACTGGGACAGTCGGAGCCTCGGAAGACTCGTGTCGTTGACGAAGACCATGTAGTCGTCGTCGATCTTATCCACGATGAGGTCCGGGATGATGTAGCCGTCGGGGCTGGCCGAGTACCGGAGCCCGGGCTTGGGATCGAGCTTGGCGATCTCGTCCGCGGCGTCCTGAACCTCCCGGGGAGAGAGGCCGCGGGCCCGGGCGATGTCGACCCACCGGTGATTGAGGAGGTCCTCGAAGTGTTCCTGGACCACTACGTAGGCCAGGGACTCTTCCTCGCCCAGGTGCCGCAGCTGCAGGAGGATGGACTCCTGGAGGTCGCGGGAGCCCACCCCGGGGGGGTCCAGCCGCTGGATCGTGGCGAGCATGTCCTCGCCTTCCTCCTGGCTGTAGGGCGCCAGGAGCCGCTCGATCTCCTCGGCCTCCGCCTCCCGGCTGGCCTCGTCCTCGACCTCATGGAGGTTGGCCTCGAGGGTGGGACGGACCTCCTCCACCCACCGATTGATCCCCTCGATGACCTCCTCCACCGAGCACGCAAGCGAGCCGTCGTCGTCGATGTTCCCGACGAACTCCTCGCCCAGCCGCATGTCCCTCTCGTTGAGGGCCAGGTGCTGGAGCTGCTCCATCAGGTGGTCCTGCAGGTCCTGAGACTCGACGGCCGTCGGCTGAAAGAACTCCCGCTCTTCGTACTGGGCCCGGCGTCCCCCGGCGTCGAAACCGTCCAGGAGGATCTCCTCCCAGTCGATGTCGTCCATGGGTTCGTCCTTGCCGGCCTCATCGAGCTCCACCTCCTGCTGGACGTCGGCCTCGGCCATCTCCAGGAACGGATTCTCGGCCAGCTCCGTCTTCAGGTGCTGCTGCAGATCCAGCAGGGGCATGTAGAGCAACTCCATCGCCTGGTACAGGCGAGGGTTGATCTTCATCTCCTGTCGGAGCTGCGCGCTCTGGAAGAGCCGAGGGTTGAACCCGCTCATTCTCCGTCCGTGATCAGTGGGGTCCGGCCGCTCAGGCCAGGACCGTCGGCCGCTCGTATCGGGCTCGCATGCGAGCCGTCAGCGTAGGCCCAAGATAGATCTCCGCCACCTCATCGTTCCAGACCAGTTCCGAAACGGTGCCCGAGACCCGGATCCGGCCCTCATACATGATGTAGGCCCGATCGACGATCTCCAGGGTCTGCTCGACGTTGTGATCGGAGATCACGACGCCGATTCCCCGGTGACGGAGTCCGGACACGATCTGCTGGATGTCGTTCACCGCGATGGGGTCGATCCCGGCGAACGGTTCGTCCAGCAGCATGAACTTGGGCCGCTGGACCAGCGCGCGCGTGATCTCCAGCCGGCGCCGCTCACCACCCGAGAGGCTGTAGGCCTTGCTGTTCCGCAGGCTGGTGAGGGAAAGCTCGTCGAGGAGTTCCTCCAGCCGCTGCTTCTTCTCGGCCTTGGGGAGGTCCAGCGTCTCAAGGATGGCCAGGACGTTGTCCTCCACCGTGAGCTTCCGGAACACCGACGGCTCCTGGGCCAGGTAGCCCACGCCGCGCCGAGCCCGTTGATACATTGGCACGCGGGTCAGGTCTTCGCCATCCAGGTAGACCCTCCCGGCCGCCGGGGGGATCAGCCCCACCATCATGTAGAAGGTTGTCGTCTTCCCGGCGCCGTTCGGCCCCAGGAGCCCCACGATCTCACCCTGCTGCACCGCGAGGTCCGCCTCGTTCACGACCTTGCGGCGTCGATAGATCTTGGTCAGCCCCTCTCCGTGGAAGCGGCTTCCGCCCTCCACGAGAGCGGCGCCCGGGATCACGGCCTCTGGAACCGCTGAGCCGGCGATAGGGTCGTCGGCCAGTCCCAGCACATCCTCCAGCGCCGCGATGAGGCCGTCCCGGTCCTGGCTGAGGACGGGCCAGAGGTCGGGGTTCACGATCAGGAAGTCCCAGTTCTCGTCTGCCGGCTCGCGGTGGGCGACGCCGCCCTCCTCCAGGGGCGGAATCACGCGCTCGTCGACCATCGTGCGGAACGCCTCGGTCGCCTCCTCGGACGTGTCGGTCACGCCCGCTCCCAGTGCACCCCCACCCTGGTGGAAGGCCCGCTCAAGCGATGCCATCCAGGCGCCGCGCCGCACCGTGCCGTCGTCGTCCGCGCGCCGGACCAGTTCGATCAGGGCCAGTCCTACTCCCCGATCGCCCGATCCGATCGCCCGGACGAGGTCCAGGAATTCCTCTCTGGTCGTCATCCACCGCCTCCAACTGCGGTGGCCCGGCCCTGCCTTGGAGAGCGCGTGGCCACCGGTTCCAGGTACATGCCGCGAGCTGAACCGTCGACCCGCATGCGGTCCACCTCACCATTCAACAGTTCGATGATGATCCGGTTCCCCGTGACGAAATGCAGGGGAAGCGGCCCGATCGGCCGAGCGGGCTCCACCTGAGCCAGTGCCTCGATGGCCTCGGCGTCGGTCGGGACCGGAGTCTCGGGCCCCGCTTCCTCCCCGGGATCGGCGGCCGCCGAGTCGACCGCCTCGAGAGCGAGGGAATCCAGCGACGCGGAGTCCGCGGCCAGGGTATCCACCTCGACGGCGGTCGGATCCAGCCGGTACAGGCTTCGTGCGTTCCCCGCTGCCGTGAGCCGACGCAGTGTGACCTGACCCTCGGTGCCGTCCGTCGGGTCATCGACTCCCGCGCCAGGATTCTCGGCTCGGGCCGCCCTCTCCAGGTCGAGCAGTTCGTCCTCGGAAAGATAGCGCAACGAGTCGCCCAGGGCGGCGGCCGAGGTCTCCCCGGGCGGGGGCGGGGCCGGTACGAAGACGAAGTCGGCGATGATGGTGTCGCCCTCGATCCAGTCGGCCCGGAGCGCATCGGGGGTCAGCGCGGTGTTCAGCGAGTCCCGGGCCGTGGACTCCCCTCGCGCCGCGCCGGTGGCCACGACCTGATCCAGGACCTGACCCGGAGCCATCACCTCGATGGAATCCGCACGGAGGACGAAGTCCTCGGCCTCGGCCCTGGGGCGGAGGGCGGCCAGCGAGTCGGGCCCGAGCGAGTCGCGACGCTCCGCCGCGGCGATCACCTCCGAGAGGACCAGGGGCGGGCCCGGCTCCGCCTCTTCGCCCTCGGATGGGGCCCCACCCTCGCCCGTCTCGTCGGTCGAATCGGGCGGGAGGACGGCCCAGTCCACAGCCACCAGACGGTCCAGGGACCCCTCGGTGAGGTAGAGCCGGATCTGGGGCGCGGTCATGTCCACGTCCGTGCTCTGCAGCTCGGCGTCGGTGCGGGCCTGGACCTCCCGGATATCCTGGTCGGGCAGGATGAGGTCCACCTCCAGGCCGGACAGGATGAACGCGCCGGACTCCAGCCGTGCCTCCCGCCGCAGCTCCAGCATCCCGCTGGCCTGCCGGTACTCGAGGGAGTCGGCGTAGGCCCGCAGCGAATCCTGGGTCACCTCCACGGTGCCCCCGGCCCGCAGATAGCTTTCACCGCGGAGAACGATCCGGTCCGCCACGAGGTCGAACGGCCTGGGTTCGGCCCGAACCGAGTCGCCGGCCGCCACCTCCACTGAATCGATCGCCGCCTCCGTCGGGATCTCCTGCCCGGGGTCCCCGGGGTCCGGGGCCTGGGGGTCGGGATCTTCCGGATCGGGGTCCTCCGGATCCGGGGTCGGGGCCGGGATCTCCTCGATGAACCCCGGCGGGCGGATGATGGTGTCGGCGGGCGGTTCGTCGGCTCGAGGAGCGGCGCTGTCCGGAGGAAGGGGCGCCACGGTATCGGGGGCGAGCTCCTCCGCTCCCAGGCTGTCCACTGCGGCCGGTTCGGCCTCGAGGGTGTCCGCTGCGGCCGGTACGGCGCCGAGGCTGTCCACTGCGGCCGCTTCCGCGCCGAGGCTGTCCGCCTCGACCGGCTCCACGGCCGCTTCCTCGACCGCCCCACCCGTGGTGTCGGGAGCCGCCGTGACGGAGTCGGCTCCGGCCACGGTTGAGTCAGCTTGCAGGCTATCGGCGGCCGCCGGTCCCGGATCGAGGTCGGGGGAGAGGGCAGCGACCGAATCGGGATCCGCCGGTGCGGGATAGAGGATGGCGTGGGGTCGCCCGCCGCTCACCTGGAGCTCGTCCTCCGGGCGGCGCTCCGAAGCCCGCAGAAGCCGAATCGTGTCCCCCTCAACCAGCGTTCCGGACACCGTGTCCTGGATCTGGGGGCTGCCTTCCCAGGCGACCATGCGGCCGTCGGCTGAAAAGTAGTTGGCCCGCCCCGCGGTGAGGATCCGCGGACCCTCGTTCAGCTGCACGTTCCCGATGAGGCGGGAGAAATTCGTGGCCGAGAAGATGACCGCCGAGTCGGCCCGGATGCGGAGACCGCCGCCGCAGGCGATGACGGGCCTCGACACGTACGTGATGCTCGTGCCGTCCCCGACCTGGATGTTCTGAAACTCCCGCGAGCCCACCAGGTCGCAGTCCCCGGCCTGACCCGAGGCCCGGGCTGGAGTCGACAGCACCGCGGGGAGGAAGGCGAGAACGGCACAGGCCCACCGGAGGCGGTGGAGGCAGGTCCCACTCATCAAATCAGAACCGGACCCCGCCCCGCGTACGACCGTTCCTCACCCGGACGTTCGTGAATTCGGCGTCCGAGTCGAACCCCGTACCCTCGATGATCCGGTTCCCCTCCCGCATGACGGTGGGCTGATCGCTCCAGATCCGGTTCGCGTCGGGATCGTAGTTGAGCTCTTCGCTCTCGATGGTCCGGTCGCCCTCGTACACCGTGAGGATCACGTTCCCCTGGGCGAACATCTGGCGATTCCGGGGATTGAGGTGCCCCGCCAGGGCCGTGACGACGGCGCGCTCGCCCCCGTTCTCGTCGAACACCACGAGGCGGACGTTGCGCAGATCGACCCCGGTGGAGTCCTGCCACGAGTACGCCGTGTCCGCCTCGACCAGTGCCTCACGGATGCCGTCGCGCGTCATGTTGTGGGTCATCCCGAACATGACGTTGTCGGCGTCCATCTCCTGGAGCTCAGGCGCGATGACCGGCCCGCTCTCCAACTCCTCGCAGGCCGCGGCGAAGACCACGGGCAGGAGGACCACGGAGGCCAGGCGAACAGTTCGTAAAATATTGCTGCTGAACACTATACGGCACCTGCTCTCATAAGGTCGTGGAGGTGGACCATACCCTCCAGTCGTCCACTATCTGACACCACAGGGAGCGCCATGATCCCGAACTCTTCCATCCGGTGGACCGCGGCGGCTCCCAGCTCATCCGCCCCGGCCGTCTTGGGATCCGCGGTCATCACGTCGGAGACCGAGACCTGGAGGAAGTCCGGGTCCCGTTCCATGACCCGCGTCAGGTCTCCGGACGTGAGAACCCCAAGGAGCGCATGCTCGTCGTCCACGACGGCCACGGTCCCCCGCATCTCGGCCAGGGGGACGATGCAGTCCTTGAGGGTCGCGGCGGGCCCGACCACCGGGTACTCGTCGGAGATCATGACGTCGGACACGGTGACCGTGAGCTTCCGTCCCAGGGCTCCCCCCGGGTGCAGCCGGGCGAAGTCGCTGCTCTCGAACCCTTTGCGCTGGAGCAGGACGACCGCCAGCGCATCGCCCAGGGCGAGCGTCACCGTGGTGGAGGTGGTGGGAGCCAGGTCCATGGGACACGCCTCTTCGGCCACCGAGCAGTCCACCAGGGCCGTGGCGTTGCGGGCGAGGGTGGAGTCCAGTCCCCCCGTCAACGCCACGATGGGCACACCCACCCGCGCCAGGTACTCGATCAGACCCGCCAGTTCACCCGTCTCTCCACTCTTGGAGATGAGGATCGCCACGTCCTCGGAGGACACGATCCCGAGATCTCCATGGAGCCCCTCGATGGGGTGCAGGAAGGTGGCCGGAGACCCGGTGGAGGTGAGCGTGGCGGCGATCTTTCGACCGATGTTGCCGCTCTTCCCGATCCCGGAGACGATGATCCGCCCGGTGGCCTTCTCGAGGATTTCCACCGCGGAACGGAATCCGTCCCCGATGCGATCCCTGGCCGCGAGCACGGCCTCACCCTCCAGGGAGAGAACCCTCCGGCCCTCGTTCAGGATGGGATCGCTCATGCCTCTTCCTCCGGGAGATCGCGGGCGGCGGCATACTCCTCCACGAGTCGATCCCAGTCTCCCCGGGCCTGCAGCAGGGCGCGGGCGAACTCACGGACCGCTCCCCTGCCCCCCGGGGCGCCCGTGACCCAGGCCGCCAGAGCCAGGATCTCGGGCTGGGCGTTGGCCACGGCCACCGGGAACCCGGCCCGGCGGACCACGGCCAGGTCGGGAAGGTCGTCCGCCACCATGGCGACCTGGTCCCAGGACCACCCCTTCCGATCGAGGATCCCCTGGATCGCCACCACCTTCCGGGCGCGGTTGTCCTGGTGACATTCGGTGATCCCCAGCTCCCGGGCCCTCTCCTCCGTCGCGGCCGAATACCGCCCGGAAACCACGGCCACCTCTACGCCGGCCAGCTGCAGGAACTTGATCCCGAGGCCGTCCTGGATGTCGAAGCGCTTCAACTCCACGCGCTCGCCGGCGGCGGTGGCGCCGATGTAGACGCCGGCATCCGTGAGGACCCCGTCCACATCCAGCACCACCAGCCGGACGTTCCGGGCGCGCTCGGCGGGGAAACCGGCCGGCAGGCCGTCGTAGTCCGTCATGTGTCCTGCCGCCCGGCAGCCAGGGCGGCCCGGAGGGCCTGGACCTGCCGGAGCAGGGCCTCCAGCCGCTCGAGGGGCAGCATGTTGGTGCTGTCCGACGGGGCGGTGGCCGGCTCCGGGTGAGTCTCGAGGAACAGGCCGTCACACCCCGCGGCCACGGCTCCCCGCACCAGGGCGGGAATGAACTCCGGTCGGCCCCCGCTGGCCCCATCGGCACGCCCCGGCTGCTGCACCGAGTGGGTTCCGTCGAAGATGGCGGGCACCGCACACGCGGCGCGGATCCGGTCGAAGGTGCGCATGTCGACGATCAGGTCGCCGTACCCCAGCATGGTCCCCCGCTCGGTGACGGCCACCGATCCGGCCCCGGCGACGCGGGCCTTCTCCACGGCGGCGGCCATCTCTTCCGGCGCCATCCACTGGCCCTTCTTGATGTTCACGGCCTTTCCCGTGGCACCGGCCGCCGTCACCAGGTCGGTCTGTCGGCAGAGGAAGGCGGGGATCTGGAGAACATCCACCACTTCGCCCACCGGACCGGCCTGGTGGGGTTCGTGCACGTCGGTGAGGAGGGGAAGTCCGGTCTCGGCGCCGACCCGCTCCAGGGCGCGAAGACCGGCTTCCAGCCCCAGGCCCCGGGGTGCGCCGGCCTTGGACCGATTCGCCTTGTCGAAGGACCCCTTGAACACGATGGGGAGATCCAGCGCGTCGGAAAGGCGAACCAGCTCCGCGGCGACCCGGAGGTTCAGGTCGTCGTGCTCCAGGGAACAGGGCCCGGCAATGAGGGTGAAGGCGTCGAACATGATGGGCGCGGTGGGATCGGCGTCGGCCCGGCCGGTCAGTCGCCGGAGGCGACGGCCGCCTGGGCCGGTGCGTTGTCCTCGGTCAGCACGCCCGCCCGACGTCCCGCCGCCTCCACGAAGGAAGCGAACAGCGGGTGCGGCCTGGTGGGACGGCTCTTCAGCTCCGGATGGAACTGACCGGCCACGAACCAGGGATGGGCCGGAAGCTCGATCATCTCCACCAGGTTCCCGTCGGGGGACAGGCCGGAGAACGAGAGACCGTGCGCCGACAGCCGCTCCCGGTAGTCGTTGTTCACCTCGTACCGGTGCCGGTGCCGCTCGCTGATCTCCTCGGCGCCGTAAATGGCCTCCGCCCTGGAACCCGGCTCCAGGCGGCAGGGATAGGCGCCCAGCCGCATGGTACCGCCCTTGTTCGTGATCTTCCGCTGGGAGTCCATGAGACCGACCACCGGGTGGGTGGCCTCTTCGTCGAATTCGTACGAGTGGGCGCCCTCGAGCCCGCACACGTTCCGTGAGAACTCGATGACGGCGCACTGCAGTCCGAGGCAAATCCCGAAGAACGGCATCCCGTTCTCCCGCGCCCAGCGGATCACGTTGAGCATCCCCTCGATTCCTCGCGGCCCGAACCCGCCCGGGACCAGGAGGCCGTGGTAGTCGGCGAGCTCCGACGGGTCTCGATTCCCCTCGAACTCCTCGGAGGAAATCCAGTCAATCTCTACCTTCACGTCGTTGTGGATGCCGCCGTGAAGCAGGCCCTGCTGGACCGACTTATAGGAGTCCACGAGCTCCGTGTACTTCCCGACCACCGCGATCTTAACCGTGCCGCGGCTGGGGTTCTTCACTCGCTCCACGATCCGGATCCAGTCGGACAGATCGGGCTGAGGGGCTTCCAATCCCAGGAGGTCGAGGACCACGTCGTCGAGGTTCTGCCGCTTCAGCTCCAGCGGCACCTCGTAAACGCTCTCCACGTCCCGGGCCTCGATGACGGCCGTGGGATCCACGTTGGTGAACAGCGCGATCTTCCGACGCAGGTCTTCGTCCAGCGGATGCTCGGTGCGGCACACCAGGACCTGAGGCTGGATTCCGATCTCCATCAGCTCCCGGACGGAGTGCTGGGTCGGCTTGGTCTTCAGCTCTCCCGCGGCCGCGATGTAGGGGACGAGCGTCAGGTGGACGAAGATGGCGTTCTCGCGGCCCACGTCGCGCCGGAACTGCCGGATGGCCTCCAGGAACGGCAGGCTCTCGATGTCACCGACCGTCCCCCCGATCTCGGTGATGACGATGTCGTATCCCTCGGAGAGCCGGGCCACGGCGCCCTTGATCTCGTCGGTGATGTGCGGGATGACCTGGACGGTGGAGCCCAGGTAGTCGCCGCGGCGCTCCTTGTCGATGACGCTGGAGTAGATTCGCCCCGTGGTGATGCTGTTGTCCTGGGACAGCGGCTCGTCCACGTACCGCTCGTAGTGCCCGAGGTCGAGGTCGGTCTCGGCCCCGTCGTCGGTCACGAACACCTCACCGTGCTGGTAGGGAGACAGGGTGCCCGGATCGACGTTGATGTAGGGATCGAACTTCTGGATCGTCACCCGCA
>JBDHIJ010000062.1:0-16236 GCA_039587435.1 Gemmatimonadota bacterium | reverse complement strand
GGCGATGATGAAAAGGGCGGCCCCCAGGAGGAGCAGTCCCGCCGAACCCGCGAACGGGATCCTGAACCAGAACAGGGCGATGGCCGTGATCGTGGCCATCTGCACCATGGCGATGAGCACCACCGGGATGGTCTTTCCCAGCATGAACTGGTCGGGGGTGAGGGGTGAGACCATCAACTGGTCGAGGGTCCCGAGTTCCTTCTCCTTGGCGATGCCGATGGCGGTCAGGAGCAGCGCCATCATGAGGACGATCGTCGCGATCACCCCCGGGACGTTATAGACCTGGCTCTCCAGGCCGGGGTTGAACGCGGCCCGCACCCTCAGGTCGACGCCCGCCGCCTCGGCCGTCCCGCCCGCCCCTCGGGCGTGGAGAGCCACCCCGGTTCCCCAGCGGGTGATGATCTGACCCGCATAGCCCTGGGCCACGGTGGCCGTATTGGAGTTGGTGCCGTCCAGGAGCAGCTGGACCGCTGGTGCCCGACCACCGGACATGTCGGCGCTGAACCTCGGCGGGATGATCAGTCCCACCTCCGCCGTCCCGCGATCCAGAGCGGCCAGTACGTCGCCCTCCCGCTCCGCCGTCGCCACGTGCTCGAAATAGCCGGACGCGGTCAGGACCTCCACCAGTTCCCGTGAGACGGCGGTGCGATCGTGATCCACCACCATCAGCGGAACCTCCCGGACATCGGTGTTCACGGCGTAGCCGAGCATGATCACCTGGATGATGGGGGCCACGAAGATGACCCGCGCGGTCTTGGGATCCCGGAGCAGCTGTCGGAGCTCCTTGGCCACCATCCGGCCGATGCGGATCATCCAGTCCGGTCGCTGCCGTTCCCTGGAGGGGGTGCCGCCCGCCATCACACCACCTCCTTCTTGAACGCCCTGGAGGCGAGCCCCAGGCCCACCACGGCGAACACCACCATGGCCAGGGCCTGCGGCCAGAGAGCTTCCAGCCCCACGCCTTTCAGGAAGATCCCGCGGGTCACCGAAACGAAGTAGCGGGCCGGCACGATGTACGTCACGGCCTGTAGGAACCGGGGCATCCCTCCGATGTCGAAGAGGAAGCCCGACAGGATGAGCGCGGGCAGGTACGTGGTGAGCAGGGCGATCTGGGTCGCGAGCACCTGGGACCGCACCGCGGCCGAGATGAAGATCCCGACCCCCAGGGCCCCGAGGAGGAAGAGGATGGTCAGGGCCGCCAGCAACACCACGCTTCCCTTCAACGGTGCGCCAAACACGGTGATTCCGGCGGCGACGGCCACCACCACGTCCACGAGGCCGATGAGCAGGTAGGGGATGAGCTTCCCCAGCACCACCTCGAGCCGATGGACCGGGGTCGAGGCCAGCTGCTCCATGGTTCCCCGCTCCCATTCCCGGGCAATGGTGAGCGCCGTGAGCATCGCTGCGATGATCGACATGATGACCGCGATCAGCGCGGGCACGATCATGTTCGTGCTGTTCAGCGTGGGGTTGTACCACACCCGGGACTCCAGCCGAAGCGGCGTGATGTCCACGCGCAGCCGGTCGGAGGTGTACCGGGCCGTGATGGCGTCGGCGTAGTTCTGCGAAATGGTGGCCGTGTTCGCGTCCGCACCGTCCACCAGGAACTGGACCGGGGCGGAACGGGGGGCGGCCAGGTCGGCGCTGAAGCCCGGCGGGATGACCAGGACCGCCCGCACCGCGCCCTGCACCAGCAGTTCCCTCACCTCCCGGTCGGCCTCCGGCCGATGGGTCACGGTGAAGTATCCTGAGCTGCGGAAGGTCTCCACGAGCTCCCTCGAGGCCACCGATCCGTCTCGGTCCAGCACCCCGATGTGGATGTCCTCCACGTCCCACTTGATCGCATATCCGAAGATGATCAGGAGCAGCACGGGGAGTACGAAGGCCAGGGCCATGGACAGGCTGTCCCGGCGGAGCTGGATCCACTCCTTCCGCGCCATCGCCCGGATACGGTTGGGGGAGAGGGCTGCCATCATCCCGCCGCCGGCGCTCCGCCTCCCTGGAGCACCAGGGAAACGAACACGTCTTCGAGAGAGGGGTCGACGCTCACGATCTCGACCGATGCGGATTCCCCGGCCTCCAGCCGTTCCCGGATGGAGGAGCGCGCCTCGTCACCGTCGGACGCCAGGATCCGGACGCTGCGGCCGAACAGGGCGGCCTCCCGGATTCCGGGTGCGCCGTCCAGCGAGGCCACCGCCCTCGGTGCGTCGTCCACCCGGAACTGCAGGACCGGGTCGGTCATGGCGTTCCGCAATCCGCGGGGCGTGTCGAGGGCGATGAGCCGTCCCCGGTTCATGAGGGCCATGCGATTGCAGTACTCCGCCTCTTCCATGTAGTGGGTGCTCACCATGACGGTGGTCCCGTCCGCCGCGAGGTCGTTGATGAGATCCCAGAAGGTCCGGCGGGCACGGGGATCGACCCCGGAGGTGGGCTCGTCGAGGAAGAGGATGGGCGGCTCGTGGAGCACCGCGCACCCGAGAGCCAGCCTCTGTTTCCAGCCCAGCGGCAGGTCCCGAGTCTTTCGATCCGCGGCGTCGGCGAGGTCGGCCATCTCCAGGATCCACTCCAGGCGGGAGCGGAACCGCGCGCCCACCACGCCGTAGAGCCCGGCGTAGAACTCCACGTTCTCCCGGACCGACAGGTCGGTGTAGAGGGAGAACTTCTGGGACATGTAGCCCAGGTTCCTCTTCACGGCGGGTCTCTCGTGGACGACGTGGTGGCCGGCCACCCACGCCTCTCCGTCGGAGGGGTCCAGCAGTCCGGTGAGCATCTTGATGGCCGTCGTCTTCCCGGCGCCGTTGGGGCCGAGGAAACCGAAGACCTCTCCTTCGCGGACCGTGAAGCTGACGTCGTCCACGGCGGTGAAGTCCCCGAACCGTCGGGTGAGGTGCTGGACCGTGATGGCGGATTGGGTGGCACCGGCCGATGCGGACCCAGGCTCGACGGTCGGACGGTCGACGCGCTCAGACACGCTCGGCCTCCCGCCGCACCCGGCGCATGAACACGTCCTCCAGAGTCGGAGCCACCGGGCGGATCTGGACCCCGCCGATCCCGGCCGTGCTGAGCGTGGTGCGGATCCGGGCCTCCGTGCCCGGGTCCGCGACCTCGGCATGGATGGTCTCTCCGAACAGATCGGAGGGGATCCCTGCCGACTCCAGGGCCCGCCGTGCCGGTCGCGGGTCCTCGGTCTCCACTGCGACGATCGTGTCGGCCAGATCCCGGATGAGCACGTCGGGCTCGTCCAGGGCAAGGACGGAGCCCTCGTTGAGGAGCAGCACCCGATCCGCGCGCTCCGCTTCGTCCATGTACGACGTGGACACGATGATGGTGATCCCCTCCTCCACCATCTCGTGGAGGATCAGCCAGAGGTCCCGGCGGGAGATGGGGTCGACGCCGAAGG
Organism: Gemmatimonadota bacterium; assembly: GCA_039587435.1. Taxonomy (GTDB): domain Bacteria; phylum Gemmatimonadota; class Gemmatimonadetes; order Longimicrobiales; family Gaopeijiaceae; genus JBDHIJ01. Next base: position 12,836 of record JBDHIJ010000062.1, on the reverse strand, counting down.
TCGGCTCGTCCAGCAGCAGGAGACGGGGCTGGTGGATGAGGGCGCAGGACAGGCCGAGCTTCTGCTTCATACCTCCGCTGAGTGCCCCCGCGAGGCGACCCCGGAAGGGAGCCAGCCCCGAGAAGGCGAACAGGCGCTCCTCCCGGGCCGGCCTCTGCTCACGCGGAACCCCGAACAGGTCGGCGTAGAAGTCCAGGTTCTCCTGAACGGTCAGGTCCTCGTACAGACCGAACCGCTGCGGCATGTAGGCCAGTCCGTGCTTGGCGGGTTCCGGGTCCTCCCGCATGGATTGCCCCAGGACCACCGCGTCGCCGCCCGTAGGCGGAAGGACACCGGCCAGGATCCGGAGCAGGGTGGTTTTCCCGGCGCCGTCCGGACCCACCAGGCCGAACAGCTCGCCTTCCGCCACGGTGAAGTCCAGGGAGTCCAGGGCAGCAAGCTCCCCGAACCGCCGCGAAAGAGTGCGGACCTCGACGGCCGCGGCCATTACGAGGCGGCTCCCGGCCCAACGAGGGTGACGTCGGCGGGGGTACCCGGCTTGAGCGCCTCCTCGGCGTCCTCCACCACCCGGACCTTCACCGGGTAGACCAGCCGGACGCGCTCCTCGGTCGTCTGGACGTTCCGAGGCGTGAACTCGGCTTCGGACCCGATGAAGAACACCTCGCCGCGGAACTCCCGATCGGGGTGACTGTCCGAGCGGATCGACGCCTCCTGGCCGATCCGGACCTGGCCGATCCGATCGCCGGCCACGTAGATGCGGACCCAGCGGTCGGCCATGTTCCGGACCGTCACGACGGGCTGGCCCGGTCCCACCGATTCGCCCGGCTCCCGGTGACGGACCGCGACCAGGCCAGGGGTGGACGCCAGTACGGTTCCGTTGGCGAGGGCCACCCGGGCTCGTTCGGTCTGGGCCTCGGCCTGGGAGACCATGGACCGCTGGGCCTGAATGCGCTCCGGTCTCGGACCCTCCCGAATCAGGTCGAGGCGCTGGTGGGCCTCCTGGGCCCGGGCCTCGGCGAGTTCGAGGGCGGTTCTGGCCTGGTCGAGGGCCTGCTCGCTGACGGCGCCCCCTTCAAAGAGCCTGCGGGCACGCTCGGCCTCTCTCGTAGCTTCGACCACGGATTCGTCGGCGGCTCGGACCGCCGCCTCGGCCTGTCCGATCTCCTGGGGGCGTGAGCCCTCCTCCATCTCCCGCAGCTGTGCGCGGGCGGCCTCCAGTGTCGCCTCGGCAGCGGCGAGGGCGGCGCGCTGCTCGGTCAGATCGAGGATCGCCAGGGTATCGCCGAGGCGGACCCGGTCTCCCTCATCGACTCGGATCTCCTGGATCCGGCCGGCCGCCTGGAAGCCCAGGTCGGCCTCCGTGGCTTCCACGGTTCCGGATGCCACCATGGACCCGTCTGCGGGCCCCGCCGAACGCCCCAGGAGGAACCAGCCGAGTCCGCCGCCGACGACCAGTAGGGGGATTGCGATGCGGATTCGCCTCTTCATTGCGTGATCTCCGTGTGGGCGTGCACCCAGTCCGATGTCAGGGAGCCCCGGGCGCGAGCCAGGGAGATGCGGGCCAGGATCGCCAGGCCCTCGGCCTGGATCAGAGACGCCCGGGCTCGGAGCAGGTCCGCCTCGGCGGCGAGCAGGTCGCGCTGGATTCCGGCCCCCTCTTCCAGGGCAAGCCGCTCGACCCTCGCCACTTCCTCCATCAGCTGCACCGTTGCGGTCAGCGCTTCGACCCGGGCCGTCGACTCCACCCAGCGGGATTCGGCCCGATCCACCATGGTCTCCACCCGCAGTTCGGCCTCTCGGAGCGTCTCCTCCGATCGTCTGAGTTCCGCCCGGGCCCGACTGATCCGGCTGTTTCGCGCTCCACCGGACCAGATGGGGTATCGCAGGCCGAGGCCCAGATTCCACTCGGTGGAGAAGTACCCGTTCGAGCTTCCGTACTGGTTGAGCTGCCCCGCGGCGAAGAACTGGGGCCACCAGGTCCCGCTGGCGGCTTCGGCGGAGCGTCTCGCCATCTCCACTCTCTGCTCGGCGGCAAGGACGCTCGGGTTGGCGACCGTGGGACCGCCGGCCGGTGGGATGGATTCCTGTCGATCGCCGGTGATCCCGGGGGGGGCGGTCTGTGCGACCTCGCCGAGTTCCGCCGCCGCGATGGCCTCCTCGGCCCATCCTGTCGATCGGGCCAGCTCCCGCTCGGATCGCGCCCTGTCGGCCCGGGCCGACTCCAGGTCGGCTACGGCCTCACTGAGAGCCGCGCGGGCTCGAAGCTCCTCGACCTGGGCAGCCACGCCCTCCGCGAGGGCCCGCTGAACCCGATCCAGTTCCGACTCCAGAGCCACGATTCGCTTCCGGTGCGCCGCCTCGACCGCCCTCGTGGCCCGGACCTCCAGGAATTGGGCGGCCACCTGCTCGATCAGGCCGGCGTCCTCCGCCTCCCGGGTCAGGTCCGCGGCCATGAGGCCCGCCTCGGCACCGGCGACCCGGTCCCCGCGAGACCCCCCATCCCAGAGGATGTACTCGAGGGTCAGCTGGCTGGAGATCAGGGTGTTCTCGAACCGGGGCGGATCGGCACGAAGTTCGTCGGGGTTGAACGTGTGGAGAGGCGCCACCAGCATGGGCTCCTGAAACGTCACCACGCTTCCCGAGCCATAGAGGCTGGGGTAGCGGTCGGACCGCACTTCGCCCAGGCTCTGTAGAGCGCTCTCCACCTCGTGACGGGCCCGCGCGCTCGTGGGATGGTGCAGCAGCGCAGCGTCTACGGCTGCGGACAGGGTGATGGCGGCCGGCCGGTCGGCCGGTACCGCGCCGTCCGTCGGTGCAGCGGAGCTCGGGCCATTCCATTGCCCAGCGGGGCCCGGTGCGTCCTGAGCCACACCACTTCGAGGCGTCGCCCATGCGAGCAGGAGGGCGCCCGCGAGGGCCAGGCTTGAGGGTCTCATGGCGCACCTCCCGGTGCTTCCAGGGCCCGGACCGCGAACTCTGCGGCGTGGTCCGCCATCCGGGCCAGGAACTGGGACTCGTCCTCGTCGACGTCCATGATGGACTGGACCGGCCGAAGGACGATGGACATATGGGCCGGCTGGGACAGAAGGCTCACCGCCATCAGCAGGGAGTCGCCCGGGCGGATGGATCCGTCAGCCTGGCCCTCTTCGATGAGCGCCTGGAGGCGCTGGAGATTCGACTTCATCAGGCTCTGCACGGCCGGATGGGGGAGTGGTGAACCCGTCAGCTGCTGAAGCATCAGGCGGGGGTTGCCCGGATTCTGGCCCATGTGAACCACCATGGACCGGACGACCCGCCCGATGCGGGAGAGGGGCGTCCCCCGCATTCGAATGGCCTGGGCGATGACCGAGCGCATTGGCCTGAGCAGTTCCCGGAGGACCGCCTCGTAGAGGCCTTCCTTGGAGCCGAAGTGATAGGTGACCGCCGCCAGGTTCGCGCCGGCCGCCTCGGTGATCGCCCTGACGGAAGTCCCGTCGAAGCCCCGCTCCGAAAAGAGAACGGCTGCGGTGTCCAGGAGTGCGTCTCGAGTGGCCTCGCCCGGACTCGGAGGCCGGGAGCCGACCCCGGGTGCCGCCATTGGGAAGTCGGTTTTCGCGGAGATTGTCACGGGCGTCGTCGGGAGTTTCGGGAATACTCGTTGTTCATTCAAACGTTTGTATGAATTGCCTCCCCGTCTCATTTTGTCAACATCGGCTTGGGGTTCGGGCGCGATCTGCGGGAGGGAGTATATTCCGGGAACACGCCCAGGCACGTTCCCGTTCACCCTGAACCCGGCGATCCATGGCCCGCACGCCCTCGACGATGCCGCCCCTGGGGATGGCTGCACCCGATTTCGATCTCCCCGTCACCAACACTTCGGACCGCAGGACCCTGGCGGACTTCGACGGCTCACCAGGCCTCCTGGTGATGTTCATCTGCAGCCACTGCCCATTCGTCATCCACATCCGCGAAGAGCTGGCCGCCTTCGCACGCGAATACGGCGAGCGGGGACTCGGCGTGGTGGCCATCGCGGCGAACGACCTCGGAACCCATCCCCAGGACGGACCCAACGGCATGGCCGCGGAGGCCGCCGCGGCCGGGTACACCTTCCCCTACCTGTTCGACGAGAGCCAGGAGGTGGCCAAGGCGTATGGGGCCGCCTGCACGCCGGACTTCTTCCTCTTCGATGGGGATCGCAGGCTGGTCTATCGGGGTCAGTTCGATGCCAGTCGGCCCGGCAACGACATCGTGGTAACGGGGTCCGACCTTCGGGCGGCGAGTGATGCCCTGCTGGCCGGGGGGACCCCCTCTGCCGACCAGATCCCCAGCGTGGGATGCAACATCAAGTGGCGGCCGGGGAACGAGCCCGACTACTTCGGGGCTTAGGGTCGGAACCGGGCAGTGCGGCCCGGGCTCGGCGCGCCCGGCGCTCCTCCACGGGTCCAGAAAGTCTGACGCCGCCAGGGGCGTATGAGCCCCTGGCGGCGTCTCGTTCTCATCCAGGCCTGGCGCGAAACGCCGACCGGCGCGAACGAATGCTTCGTCGGTTCGACTTAGAGGCCGAAGCGGCGATCGCTTGCCCTTGCCAGGCTGGACGAAATACTCGGACTAGACAATTGATCACCTCCTTCATTCGGGTTGCACATCGGGCGGAAGGCGGTCGGAACCGCCGGCGGTGTCTCCGGCGCGCCCGTCAGACGCTCGACACCCGCGGATTCCTACGCCGCGCGCAGTATGAGGTTCCTTCGCGGCCGGGGCAAGCCGGGCTCCTCGACCGGGAGGTTCATTCGAGGATCGGCCCGTCCGTCGGCCCGTCCGTCGGCTCGGTGGTCGGCCCGGTGGTGAGCCCGCCGGGTGTCGCCGCCGTTGTGGCTGTCGCCCTGCTGCTGACGCTGATCGGCAGCCCCCTGACCGCCCAGGAGCCCGGGGACTGGCGTGGCCCCCTCCAGGAGGGGCAGCAGGCCCTGGCAGACGGTCGCTACGAGGAGGCGCTGGTGCCCCTCGCAGCGGCCGCCGAGGCCATCCCTCCGGGGCACCTGAACCGGCCCTGGATCCAGTACCACATGGCCCGGGCTCTCGCGGGAGCCGGGCGTCCCGACGAGGCCGTGAACTGGCTCTGGATCATGTGGGAGGAGGACATCGAAGGGCTGATGCTCGCCTATACCCGGGTCGACCCGATCTTCGACGAGGTCCGTGGCGCCCCGAAGTACCGGGCCCTCATTGCAGAGATCGGCGAGATGGAGTTGGGCGTCGAGCCGCTGGGCGAGGGGCTGGCCGTTCTGACCGGCGCCGGGTCCAACGTTGTGGTCCTCGTCCGGGAGGGGGAGGCCCTGCTGGTCGATACCGGCTACGACCTGGCGGCCCCGGCCGTCCGAAGGGCCGCCACCGCCCTGGGCGCAGAGACCATCCGTGCCGTGGTCCTCACCCACCCGCACGAGGACCACGTCGGCGGGGCGGGGACGCTCACGGAGGTCGGCGAATGGGTGGCGCACCCGGCCACGGCGGATGCCCTCGAAGAGGGGATCCCCTTCACCGACGGCGTGGAAGCGCCTCCTCGGCAGGCGGTGTCGTTCCCCGGGCCCCGGGTCGCTGCCCGCGCCCCGCTCGGTCGCTGGGGTGAGAACGTGGTCGCCATCCCTGCTCCCGCTCACACGGCCGGGGACCTGATGGTCCACTTCCCTCGCCATGAAGTGGTGCACATGGGGGACCTCTACCTCGGCGGGAACCCCCTCTTCTTCCCGGGAGGGGAGGATCCGGCCGGGTACCTGGCGGGGATGCGCGAGTGGCTGGAGGGGCTCCCGGCCACCACCCGGATCGTATCGGGCCACGATCCGGTGGTACCGGTCTCGACGGTTCTGGCGCAGATCCGTCTGACTCAGGAGGTGGTGGACGCGGTGGCTCGCGACCTGGCCTCGGAGGCTACCCCGGAGGAGATCCAGGCTGCTGCGGAGGTCGAGGGGTGGCCTCTGCCCTGGGTCCGCTACTTCATCCAGGTCCTCGGGGAGGCGACGGAGCCCGGCGGAGCCTAGGCCTCGGTTCAGCCGGCTCGTGGGCCTCGGTTCGGCGGGTGCCTACGCCTCCGTCCAGCCGGCCCGGTCGGGCGTGGCCGGGGCGTCCCAGTAGGCCTTCCGAACCAGCCAGAACGCCAGGACGAGGGCCGCGGCGATCCAGATGAAGCCCCACGCCATCGTCGGGATCCCCGTCAGCTCGGCCAGCATGGCGGCGTCGGACCGGAGATGGGGTCGATCGAGGATATCGCTCTTGATGTCCAGGATCGCGTAGAGGACGCTGGTCAGACCCAGCACGGTGGCGACCGTCCGGTTCACCCCCGGGCTGGCCTTTCGGGAAAGGACCAGGAGCGCGGCGGCAAACGCCAGCCCAAAGCCGAATCCGAAGAGTGAGCGGATGTAGAGCAGCGTCAGCCCCAGGGTCAGGACGCCCAGCGTCCCCGTGACCAGGCCGGGACGCACCCGTTGGCTTCGGGCCGCCAGCAGGATTCCACCGCCCCAGAGGAGGCTGCCCAGGTATCCGGCCGATAGGGTGAGGAACGCGTTGCCGCCCGGGCAGTAGCAGGCGCCACCCTGGGCCGGGTCCAGGACGATCCGCTCCACGTACCCGCCGGTGGCCAGCGCTGCCGCGGCATGGCTGGTCTCGTGGAGGAGCACCACGAAGATCTTGAGCGGGTACACGGCGACCGTGTCCCACAGGAACCAGAGGGCGGTGAAGTAGAGGGCGAACGCCCCCAGGTGCTTGATCCGGGACTTGGTGACGGCTTCCATGCCAGATCCTACGGTGGTCCGAGGCTCGGGGTTTCCGGTGTCTAGATGGCCGGATAGCCGTCCAGCGTCACCGGGTACTCCGCCAGGAGGAAGAGGGGAACCCAGCGGGCCAGTTCCTGGCGCGCGAGGTTCACATTCTGTCCCGTCGCCCCCAGGGCCTGCAGCGCGGCCGCCTTCACCTGTTCCGGCCCCATCCCCGGGCTGAAGCCCAGGGTTCGGGCCCATCCGTCCATGGCGGTGCGGAGGCCCTGGCCGACGGTGGTGATCTCCTCCAGCGTCGGCTGCGTTCCCGCCGCTTCGGCCTGTTCGGCCAGTGCCCGCGCCACGGCCAGATCCATGGCCGCCTCCGCGGCCGCCGTGGCATCGCTCCATACCGGGGAATTCAGCGGCTCACCGCTTGCGGCCAGGTCTTCCTGGAACTCCTCCGCGGTCATGTCGCCGCTTCCCCATGACGCCACAATCTCCGGCCGATCGGCGCTACGCAGTGTCCACATTTCCACCAGGTCGGCGGAGACGTCCACCTCCAGACGAGTCTCGTCGACCCGGGCACCCCATGCCTCCCCGATCCCCAGGTTGCGGGCGACCTGGTCCACCACGCGGTGTCGGGCTTCGCCGAACGGGACCGTCTGCCGGCCCTCCAGGCGAAGCACGTGGAACCCGTACTGGCTCTCCACGACCCCGGAGAGCTCTCCCACCCGCAGCACTGCGGCCGCGCCCCAGAACTCGGGAACCCAGGCTCCCTGCCGGCCGGGCTGAAGGAGGCCCTGCCGCTCGGCCGCTCCGGGTTCTTCCGAGAGTTCGGCGCAGAGGGCCGGGAAGTCCTCCCCGGCCTGCGCCCGGGCCAGGGCAGCCTCCGCGCGAGCACGGGCCGCGGCTCGCGCCGCTTCCGTCTGCCATCTCTCGGCGAGGAAGATCAGGTGGCGGACCGTCAGCTCATACGAGGGGTTGAGGCGATATCGCCGCTCGAGTTCCTCCTCCCCCACTCCAGCTTCCATCAGGGTGACCTCCTGGGAGAGCCGCTCTACCTGGATCTTCCGGACCTCGGACGCCCGATAGGGTTCCAGGAGGCCGTCCAGATTCTCCTCGGCCACGGCCTGACCGAACGAGGCGAGTCCCCCGAGGGCCCACCGGCGTGCGTCGCTCAACCCCAGGAGTTCCTCCTCGTAGAACGGGATGGACCCCGCCACGAGGACCGGCTCGGGTTCGGCGCACGCGGCCATGCCGACGGCGAGCGCGAGGGCGGCAGCGGGGCGGAGGGTCGCAGGTGGGAGTGGGCGCATGATCCCGCGGGCTGGGTGGGTGGACGGTCCTGCTCCAAGATCGGGGACCGCCCTCCGACGGCCAACCCCGCGGGCATTTGCGCCGTCCACTGGGCGGCTCCCACCTTGCCGCCATGGCAGATCGCGTTCTTGCACCGGTGCGAGCGCCCTTCCGGGCGGTGGCCCGCGTCGTGGTCCCGGAGACTCGGGACCTGGACGCGCTCGGGTGGGAGGAACTGGAGGCCATCGTGGAGAGGGCCCTGGCGGACCGACCCGCTTCGGTCCGGCGCCAGCTCCGGCTGTTCGTCCGGATCGTCCAGGTGCTGCCGATCCTCCGGTACGGGCGGCCGTTCACTCGCCTGGGCCCCGACGCTGCCGTCCGGTTTCTGCACTGGCTGGAGAGCGCGCCGATCCTCCTGCTTCGCCGGGGCTTCTGGGGGCTTCGAACCCTGGTGTTCATGGGCTACTACGGTCAGGACTCCGTCTCCCGGGCCCTCGGATACCGTGCCGATCCAAGAGGCTGGCAGGCGTACCGCGAAAGGACGGGATCCCTGTGACGCGGCGCACCGTCGAGGCCGACGTCGTCGTCATCGGCTCGGGGGCCGGTGGGGGAACCGTGGCTCAGTCCCTGGTGCCGCTGGTGCGGGACGGCGGACGGGTGGTCGTCCTGGAGCGGGGACCGCGGCTCGCCCTGGAGGAGTTCACCAGCGACGAGCTTCAGATGGCTCCGCGCCTGTATGCCCAGAGCGGCGGGTTCCTGACCAGCCAGGGGACGCTGACCCTGGCCTTCGGTCGCCTGTTCGGTGGTTCCACCGTCGTCTATACCGGCACCTCCCTCCCGGTCCCCGAGCGGGTGATCCGCAGTTGGGACGTGCCCGGGCTAGATCACTCCGACCTGATGGAGCGAACGTCCCGATTCCAGCGGGAAAACAACGTCCATCTCCTCCCCCCCGAGGAGATCAACGAGAACAACAGCCTGTTCGTCCGGGGCTGTGAAGCGGCCGGGTACCGGGCCGAGCAGTTCCCGGTGAACCTGAAGGGCTGCCTCGGCTCCTCGCTGTGCAACCTGGGATGCCCCAACGGCGCCAAGCAGGGCACCCACGCCGTCCAGCTTCCCCGGGCCATGGAGGGCGGGGTGGAGGTGGTGACCCGGGCGAAGGCTATCCGAGTGGTGCCGCCGGGCGGGGACGACGGCCGAGCGTCGGTCGTGGTCGGGGTGTCGCGAAAGGCTCCCGGTGACGTGGGCGAAGCCAGCGCCTGGGAAGCCGGAGAGTACGAGGTTCGGGCCCGGACGGTGGTGGTCGCGGGAGGGCCCACCGGATCGGTTCCGCTGATGAAGCACTCGGGTCTCGGTTCGGCGCTGCCCCGGCTGGGACACGGGTTCACCTGCCATCCGGCCTTCATCCTGGTGGGTGAGCACGAGCGGGAGATCACCAATGACGTCGGCCACCCCAAGAGCTACTTCATGGATCGGGCGGAGGAGGAGGGGTACGTCCTCGAGACGTGCATGTACTTCCCCTTCATCACCGCCAAGAACATGACCGGATTCGGACCCGAGCACAGCGCCCTCATGGGAGCGTTCCCCCGGCTCCAGATGATCCTGGTCCTGGCCTGCGACTCGGCGACCGAGGAGAATCGCATCGACGTGGACGCCTCCGGCGAACCGGTGGTTCACTACACCTTCACCGACCCCACCGTGGAAAAGCTCGTCCGTGCCACACGCGCCGCGGCTCGCATCTTCTTCGGGGCCGGTGCGGTGCGCGTGCACGCCCCGCCCGCCGATCCTCCGCTCCTGGGGCGGGACGAATCGGATCGGATCGACGAACGGATCCACGCCCGCCACTTCCTGCCGGGCAGGATCTCCGTTTCCGCCGCCCACCTCATGGGGGGCTGCGGAATGGGCAGATCGGCCGCGGACTCGGTGACGGACGCCTGGGGGCGGGTGCACTCCATGCCCTGGCTCCGGGTCGCGGACGCGTCGCTCTTCCCGGACTCGCTGGAGATCAACCCCTATCTAACCGTCATGGCTCTGGCCGATCGGGTGGCCGAGGGCGTACTGGAGGACCTGAAGCGATGAAGCGCACCGGCGGCGATATCGTGGTCCGGGCCCTGGAGGACGAGGGGATCCGATTCACGTTCGGGATCCCGGGGACCCACAACATCGAGCTCTACGACGCGCTGGGGGAATCGGAATCGGTCCTCCCCGTGCTCGTGACCGACGAGCAGAGCGCGTCGTTCATGGCTGACGGGCTGTGGCGGGCGTCGGGTGAGATGGGCTGCGCGAACCTGGTTCCGGGAGCGGGTCTGACCCACGCCATGTCGGGCGTGGCCGAGGCGTTCCTGGACCAGATCCCCATGCTGGTGCTGGGGTGCGGGATCCGGAGGGACTCGGGTCGCTCCTACCAGCTGCACGACGTGGATCAGGCCGCGCTGGCGGCACCCGTGACCAAGGCGGTGTTCCGCCCGGACGACGGCGCCGAGGCGTACGGGGCCATCCGCGCCGCGTGCGCCATCGCCCGGACGGCTCCATTTGGGCCGGTCTTCGTCGAGATCCCGGCCAACCTGTACCTGCAGCGGTACGACGTCCCCTCGGACCCGGACGGTGCGTGGCAGCGCGGCGACCTGGACTCGCCCCGGCCCCTGATCGTTCCGGTCCCGGACGCTCCGGTCCGCCTCGACACCCCGCCCCACGTGGTCCAGCGGGCGGAGGGAGCCCGGGAAGGAGCGGCGGCCGCACTCCCCCTGCTTCGAGCGGCGACCCGGCCCCTGCTCTACGTCGGAGCCGGGGCCGAAGGGGCGGGTGAGCTGCTCGTCGAACTGGCGGAGCGCCTGGAGTCGCCCGTGGCTTCGTCGTTCCAGGGGAAGGGGGTCTTCCCGGAGTCCCATCCCCTCTGGCTCTGGCCCGGATCCGGGGACTTCTCACCCCGCTTCGTCCGGGAGATCGCCGAGCGGTGCGACATGACCCTGGCCCTGGGGTGCCGGTTCAGCGAGGTGGGAACCGGCAGCTACGGGATCTCACTGCCCGGGGACCTGATTCACGTGGACATCGATCCCGACGTCCCGGGCCGCAACTACCCGGCGGAACTGGCCGTGACGGCGGACGTGGGGGCCTTCGTGGCCAGCCTGCTGGAGCAGGCGGGCTCGGGCCGGCTCAACGACGAGGACCAGGTGCTCCGGGGCCGGCTCCGGGAGGGTCACTCCGAGGTCTGGGCCGAAATGATCGAGGGCGCGCCCCAGTCGGAGGGTGTGACCCCGGCACTCCTGTTCCGCGAGCTGCAGAAGCGCCTGGGCCCCGACGCCGTGTTCACCATGGACAGCGGGAACGGCACCTTCCTCGGGATGGAGACGCTCCGGCTGGACCGGCCCGGGCAGTTCCTGGCTCCCATCGACTACTCGTGCATGGGGTACTCGGTCCCGGCGGCCATCGGCGCGGCCCTGGCCGCCCCCGGACCCGTGGCCGCCATGGCGGGAGACGGGGCCTTCCTCATGACCGGCCTCGAGCTGCTCACCGCAGCCCGCGAGGGGATCGGCGTGATGGTCTTCCTGCTCCGCGACCGGGAGCTCGCCCAGATCTCCCAGTTTCAGGCCACCGCCATGAACCGGAAGGTGAGCAGCGACCTGGCGCCCTACGAGGCCCGTCATCTGGCGGCGGGGATGGGCGTGGAGGCCCTGCCCATGGACAGCGACCTGGAGATGGACGAAGTGCTGGGGAAGGCGAAGGAGATCGCCGCCTCCGGCCGGCCGGTGCTGGTGGACGTAGCCATCGACTACTCGCGGAAGACCTACTTCACGCGCGGCGTGGTGAAGACCAACCTCCTGCGCCTCCCCCTCCGCGATCAGATGCGAATGGTCGGTCGAGCGGTGGTGCGAAAGGTCACCGGCTGAGCGCTCAGCTGCCGGGGTTGTACACCCGCTCGGTGTGTCCCTCCAGCTGCTCCGGGTAAAAGTACACCTCCCGCAGGTCGCCCGTGGCGTAGCGCTCCGCTTGGTCGTCGAAGTGGGGCGAGCTCATGTCGTTGCTCAACCCGCCGGCCGTCACCGCGATGGCCCGGACCCGCTCTCCGAACTCCACCACCGCCACGAAGCTGTTCCCGCTGGTCCCGTACCACTTCCGTGAGCCGTTCCGGGGAGCGGCGCCGAACGACGCCAGCGAGCCCCACCGACCGGACGCGAAGCCCACCGGTATGCTGGGCGCGTCGTCGTCGAAGGGATGGTCGATCTCCGGGGAGATCCGCTGGAAGCGATTGACGTCACCCCACGGCGTCTCCCACGACCCGAAGTCCTGGCTGAGCCGGTCGGCGGCCGCCCACAGCGCCTGGAGGTTGGTCTCGGCGTCCACCCGGGTGGCCATGTATTCGAACATGGGCACACCGGCGGCTCGTGCGTCACCGCCCACCTCGCGCTGCAGCGCGGTGCCCCAGAAGATGGCCAGTGACGTGGGCACGGAACCGACGTCCCAGCGGTAGTCCCAGCCGCGCAGTGCCTCGATGGGGCCGGAGAGCGGCCCCTTCAGGGGATGGGCGTCGGCGATGCCGTCGTACGCCGCGATCAGGGGGGGCAGCAGCTCGTCGAAGGCCGTCAGGTGCGAGTCGTAGGCCGCATCGCGCAGCGTCTCCACCGTGAAGTCCGTCACGCCGGTGAGGACCTCCATGGCGTGGATTCCCCGGGCGTTCTCACTCCCCAGGTCCATGTAGGGGGGGAAGTCGGCTTGGGCGGGGCTGCTCCCCGGACCGCCGGCCGAGTAGGGCCAGTTGTTGGTGCAGTAGGCCCACCCGCTCGCCGGGTTGATGACGTTCGGGCTCTCGTCGATCCCGTGGAC
>JBDHIJ010000119.1:0-3561 GCA_039587435.1 Gemmatimonadota bacterium | reverse complement strand
CTATCCTTGCTCAGCCATATCATCTCACCGGACTTCGACCTGGACCAGTCCGGCCCCTCGACCTCTCACGATGCCCTCACCGCTCCTCTCCCTCACTCGACGCGTGGGAATCGCCTTCGTCTTCGTGCTGGCGGCGGTGGCGGTGCTCGTCCGGCACAACCGCACCGAGCCCCAGATCATGGTCCTGGGCGCAGGGGCGCAGGGGACCGAGAGCTTCGAACTGGCCGAGGCCATCGCGGAGGTGGTGAACCGCCATCACCGCCGAGTTTCACTGATCGTGGTGGCGACACAGGGTTCGATCCAGAACGCGGAACTGCTCCGGCAGGGCCGACTGGACTTCGCCACCATCCAGGCCGACGTGCCCACGTCCGCCGGCATTCGACTGGTGGCCCCCCTGTACGTCAATGCGTTCCAGCTGGTGGCCAGGGAGGACTCGGGGATCCGTTCCCTCGGCGACCTCCGGGGGCGGATCGTGGCCCTGCCGCCGGCGGGAAGCGCCGGCGCTCGCTCCTTCTGGGCCGTGGCGGAGCACTTCGGTCTGGCTCTGGACGACCTGCAGGCGGTCACCATGACCTCCGAAGCCGCGTCCTGGGCCATGGGATCCGGGTCCGTCGACGCGTTCTTCCAGACCAAGGTGCCCGGATCGGCGGCGGTGCGGGAATCCCTCCAGCTCGACGGCGGGACCATCGTTCCCATCGACCAGGCAGCGGCCATCCAGCTCCGCCTTCCGGCGGTGGAGCCCGGCATCATCCCGAAAGGATCGTACCGGGGCGAGCCGCCCCTCCCTGCGGCCGACCTGCCCACCCCGGTGGTCTGGCAGCTCCTGGCCACCCGGGCCGGACTCGAGCCCGCCGTCGTGAACTCGGTGACGGAGATCCTCTTCGAGCGGCGGAGGGAACTGACCGAATTGTCGCCCATGGCCGGGTTCATCCGCGCGCCCAACATGACCTCGGGCACCTTCATGCCGGTCCACGACGGTGCCCAGGCCTACTACGCCCGCGAGGAACCCTCCTTCCTCCAGGAGAACGCCGAGCTCATCGCCCTGGTCCTGTCGATCATCGTCCTGGGGCTGTCCAGCCTCCTGAGGGTGGCGGACCAGGGGCGGAAGCGGCGGCTTGAGGAGTTCAACGCCGAGGTCCTGGCGGTCTACTCGGAGGCGCAGGACCTGGACGACCCCGATGCGATCCGGGCCCGGCGGCAGGACCTGGTCCGGGTGCTGGCCCGGGTCCTGGATGACGCGGAGGAGGGGAAGGTCACCGAGGAGGGTTTCCAGATGTTCTCGCTGGCCTGGAACGCGGTGGACGGGAGTCTCCGGGATCGGCTGGCATTGGATCGGCGTGAGGAGGCGGACGAGTGAGCCGGCGGCCGGCGGGATTCTGGGTGTTCGGGATCATGACGGCGGTGGTCGTCGTGGGGACGGCCGCGGTGGCACGGACCGGCCAGAGCCGGGAGCTCGCCTTCATCCGGGACCGACTCGCCATGGTCTCGGCGCTGCGCGCGGCCGCGGTGGTGGAGGAGATGGACAAGGCCCGATCGGACGCCCTGGTCTGGAGCGGCTTCGGAGATCTGCGGACCCGAATCCAGGACATGGATAGAGCCTGGCAGGCGCTGGGCCCCGACGCCGACCGCCGCCTGCGCCGACTCTACGTGGAGGAGAGCCCGTTCCCCGACGGCCAGCGCCACCTCCTGACCGATGCCGGGGACGGCTCCGCCTACTCGCGCGAGCATGCCGATTTCCATCCCGGCGTGGACGAATTCCTGGCGATTCACGACTACTACGACCTCTTCGCCGTGACCCCCCGGGGACGGGTGGCCTACACCTTCTTCAAGGAGGAGGACTTCGGCGAAGACTTGATGGATGGCCCGCTCTCCGAGAGCGGGCTGGGCGAAGCCGTTCGCACGGCCATGGGCCTGGGTCCCGGGCAGGTGGCCGTGTCGGGGTTCGAGCCCTATGCGCCGAGCGCCGGTGAGTGGTCCGCTTTCGTGGCCTCGGCCGCGCCCCTTCCCGATGGCCGCACCGGAGTGCTTGCGTTCCAGGTCTCGGCGCGCCGGCTCGGGGAACGGCTGGAGTCCATCGAGGGCCGTCGCGGCTCCACGATCTCCTGGCTCGTGGGCGACGCGGTGACCATCCTCCCGGGCGAGCCCTGGGCGCGCGCCACGAACTCCGATCCCGGTTCCCTGGACCGCCAGGTCCTGGACCGGGTGCGGGAGGGCGAGGCACAGGGAACGGCGAGCCTGATCGGCGCCGGGGGTCGGGCCTGGGGAGTGGCCTGGGAGGTGGTCGAGGTGGCCGGCGACCGATACGTCTCCCTCACCATGTCCGACGAGGACCTGCTCCGACTCGCCGTCCGGCAGGAACAGCGGGCCCTGGCCCTGGTGGGGTTCCTGATCTGGCTGGCCGGGACCACGCTGACCCTCGGGGTGAAGGGCCGGCTGACCCTCGGCCGCCACGAGATCTAGGGCCGGGGCCCGCCCTCCGACCCGTCGACCGACCCGCCGTCCGATCCGCCGTCCGATCCGGCCGCGGCAGCCGCGGGTCGCGGCCGCCGCAGACGCCCTACCAGGCCCCCGCCTCCACCGGCTCCAGCGTCTGGATGAACAGGTAGAGGGCGGTGAGCTCGTCGTCGTTCAGGTTGCTGAACGCGCTGATGGGCATGAACGGAGCCGCCATCCGCGTCGCTCCGCCCGGCCGGACGCCCGTCCGCATGGCCGTCATGAACTGCTCCTGCGTCCAGCTCTGCACCCCGTTGGGCGTGTCCGCCGTCAGATTCGCCGACTCGGGCCAGTCCGGCGGGACGCCCGGGATCTTTCCACCCCCGAAGTTGGGGCTGTGACATCCGGTGCAGCCCACGGCCAGATACCTCCCGTAGGCCTCGGTGGGACCCGGCTCAGGCTCCTCCCGGGGGGCCGTGTGATCGATCATCTCCACCGGAAGCAGGGGGAACTGCCCGGCCAGGTAGAGGACCCGACCCAGGGGACCGACCACGGGAGCCGGGTTGACCCGGTCCACGGGCGGCAGGGTCTTCATGTAGGCCACCAGGGCCGCCACGTCCCGATCGCTGTAGAAGTAGTACTCGTAGGACGGCATGAAGATGAGCGCCGCGCCATCGGCCCGGACGCCATGCCGGATCGCCCTCACCCAGTACGCGTCCGAGGTGTAGTTGTGGGCGACCCCGCCCTCACCGGACGTGAGATTAGAGGCCGTCAGCACGCCCACGGGGCCGGCGTCGATGAAGACCTGCCCGCCCAGGTCCTCGCCATGGCAGTCCGTGCATCCGCGGCTCTCGACCAGGTGCTTGCCCCAGGCCAGCGTGGCGCTGTCGTCGGGGATGGCCAGGTCCGGCATGGGCACATTCGCGTCCCAGAGCCGGTTCATCTTCGAATTCGTGAGCCCGTAGACCGTGGCCACGGCCACGGCCAGGAGAATGACCAGGGCCATTCCCCCGCGCACGACCCACTTCAGCAGACCCTTCATTGCATGATCCTCCTGTCCAGGAATGCGTTCGAGGCGTTCCGTTCACTCCGTCGTCTCTTGAGAGGGCCCGGCGGCGCCCCCCTCCG
>JBDHIJ010000061.1:0-16681 GCA_039587435.1 Gemmatimonadota bacterium | reverse complement strand
GAACCCGTACGCCAGCAGGAGGGGCACCGCCATCAGCGCCACCATCCAGGAAGAATTCACCAGGGTCTCGGTGAGCCGGGATCCGTACAGGGTCCCGGTCCGCACCGGGGCAGCCATCAGCAGTTCGAGGTCGTCCGACAGAAAGAACCCCGACAGCGCGGTGATCACATTCGACAGCAGCAGGATCATCAGGAACGTGAGCAGGGCGAGGCCGAGCAGCTTGGCGGCCAGCACGTCCCCGATCCCCTGGGTGCCCCGGAAGTAGATCAGCATCCGGTAGATCACCGCGAAGATGAACGCCCAGAAGAACAGCCCCACGAACCCCAGCAGGAAGGTCTTGAGGAACCGGCCCTGGTCGGTGCGCGCCTTGTTGGCCCGGCCCCGGACCTTGGGGCGCAGGAGCCAGAGCACACCGGGTGCACGGCGCCCCGGACCCGCCCGGACGGGGGGGCTCTGCTCCGGCGTCAGCGTCTGCGGAATCGTCGTGGATTCCATCAGATCTCCAGGGCTCCCTTGAGGGAGGCCACGATGTCCGCCATGGCGTCGCCGCCGGTGACCTTGAGGAAGATCTGCTCCAGGCCGGCATCTCCGGAGTCGGACTGCCGTCGAAGGTCCTCCATGGTGCCCTTCGCGATGATCTCTCCCTGGCTGATGATGGCGATGCGATCGCAGAGCGCCTCGGCCACCTCCAGCGTGTGGGTGGAGAGGAACACCGTTCCGCCGCCGTCGACAAAGGCCCGCAGCAGGTCCTTGAGGATCCGGGCCGACCGGGGATCCAGCCCGACCATGGGCTCGTCCACCACCACCAGGTCGGGATGGTGGGTCAGCGCAGAGGTGATGAGGAGCTTCTGCCGCATCCCGTGGGAATAGCTCTCGATGAGCTCGTCCTGCCACTCCAGCAGGCTGAACAGCTCCAGGAACCGGCGAGACCGCTCCTCGGCCAGCGCCGGGTCCGTGCTCCAGAGCCCGGCCACGAACCGAAGGAATTCGCCGCCGGTAAGCTTCTCGTAGAGGTAGGGGCGATCGGGGATGTATCCGATGTGGGACTTGGCCAGTTCCGGCTCGCGCGCCAGGTCCGCGCCATTGATGAAGATCTCGCCGGCGGAAGGCTGGAGGACCCCCGCCACCATCCGGATGGTGCTGGTCTTGCCGGCTCCGTTGGGTCCCAGGAACCCGAAGATCTCGCCTCGCGGGACCGTGAGGTCGAGCCCCTTCACCGCTTCGAAGGAACCGTACCGCTTCACCAGCCCGCGGAGCTCCAGCATGGGCGCGTCGGGCCGCTGTTCTTCGGTCATGAGAGGACCTCGATGTTGAGTCGTCCGATGAGGCGGACGATCTCCACCTGCTGAGCAAGGCCGCCAACCACGAACCGGATGTGGGCGGCGTCCGCTGGATACTGGCCGAAGGTGGGATCCACGGCCACCCACTCGTCGAGCCAGACCTCGGGCCACGCGTGGTAGAAGAATGCGCCGTTCACGTAGACCAGACCCACCGCGGTCCGGGTGGGCAGTCCCAGCGACCGGGCGAGGGCCACGTACAGGACCGTGTGCTCGTTGCAGTCCCCCTGCTTGGATTCCAGGACCTGCAGCGCGCTCGGAACCGAGAAAGTGATGGTCTTCTCCAGTTCCGCGTTCACGAAGGCGTTCAGCTCACGGGCGACCTGCTTGGGCCGGTGATTCCAGCTGAACCGCCAACCGGTGACGGTCTCGGCGGTCTCCCGGATCCGGGGGTCGTCGGACTGGATCAGGGGTTCGGGCTGGAGCGCCTCGCGGAGGTCCATGCTGGGATAGGGCAGGTTGAACGACGGGTCCAGGGCACCCCAGTCCTCCCGCCGGACGATCAGGGTGTCGCCCCTCAGCTCCTGCCGGCCGCCGTCCAGGTCGAACCCGTCCAGGTCCACGCCCGTCAGACGGAACCTGAGCTCGTCGTACCGCTCGGCGTCGGAGAGGTCGACGTTCGCCTGGATGGCCGTGGAGAGGATGATGTCGTCGTCCACCGCCGACGAGGCCATCTGCCGCGAGTCCTCCCGGGCCTGCTGTGCCAGCTCGAACTCGGTCCGCCGCATGGAGAACCCCAGGGGGCTCGAGGCCTCGATGATCCGTCCGTCCTCGTCGATCCAGCTCTCGATGGAGACTCCGCCGTACACCTCCGCCACCCTCCAGGCGGGCACGGAGTCGAAGCTGGCAGGCTCCCATCGACCGCTCTCCGGATCCAGGAACGAGCTGTCCGGAACCACGAGCGTATCGTGTTCCATGACCCGGACTTCCACCGTCCGCGTGGAGAGGGTGGACGGGTCGAACACCGGGAGACGCACCCGGCGCCCCTCCTCCAACTCGCCGCTCATGGCTACCCGAATCGGGAGGATGGCGGAGAAGATCGGGGGCTCGGAGAGACGGTACGTGATGTCGTCGGGGTTCCCGCCCGCGTCCACGCGAACCCGCAGGAGCGTATCTCCCTCCACCGACCCCTCGGCGGAGAAGTCTCCGACGTCCGAGCTCAGGGTGAAGGAGAACTCCTCCATCACGAGTGCCGGCGAGAGCTGGACCCGGGTCTCGGCCGTGGCGGTCCCGGTCTGCCCGAGGGCGGGGAGTTCCAGGATCATGAGATCGTTCAGCACGAATCCCTCGGGGACCGTGTCGAGCTGCGAGGTCGCCAGACCCACCCCGCGCCCGTTCATCTCCAGGGAGTAGAAGTTCACCCCCGGGGCCAGCGACAGCGCCGCCTCGGCAAGGCGGGTCAGCTCCGGCTGCATGTACTCGCGCCGATACTGGAGCCCGAGCATCACCAGCCAGGCGGCCACGATGACCACCCCGAGCAAGGTCCTACTGTGCCGCATTGGCTCGCTCCTCGAATCTCTGTTTCGGGGGGGCTTGAGGGGGCCCGGGGGCCCGGGGGGTCGCTCTCGTCTCAGGACGAGGCGGAAGTCCGGTCCAGCTCGCTGGAGAACACGTCCTCTTCGTAGTCCCCGGCGACGAAGACCGAAACCTCCTTGGGGTATTCGGATCGGGCCAGATGGTTCCGAAGCACCTCGATCATGACGGCGGCCGAGGCTTCGGCGTCCAGGTGACCGGCGCCAATGCCGAGTGGGGGGAGCGCCAGCGAGTCCACCTCCCATTCTACCGTCCGGCGGAGGGCGTTGAGAAGTCCCTTCCGAATGCCGGAGCCGGTGGCCGGCTCGTCCATGGAGTGCACGGCGACGTGGATCAGGAAGGAGTCGGGCAGCCCTTCACCTCCGGGAGTGATCGCGGCCCCGCCCACCGGGAGCCCCCCGGTCGCCTGGAACCGCTCCATGGCGGCCTCGCCCGCCATGACCTCCAGAATGTGGCTCTCGTGGGTCACCGGCTCCAGCTCGGTGCTCACCGGGCGGAGGATGGCTTCGGCGCCCGCCGTGGACAGGCGACCCCGGACCACGTGGATCATCGTCGGCCCAGCTCCCGGGCCCGCCGGTACATGGCCGAGGCCTCCTCCGGCATGGCCTTCTGATCGTAGAGCGTGCCCATCAGCTGGAAGGGCCTCGGGTTGTCGGGATCCAGGTCGGCGGCCCGCTGAAGCGCGTCCAGGGCCTCGTCCACTCTTCCCAGACGGGTGAGCGCCTCGCCCCGGTAGAAGTGGGCGGCGGCATTGTCGGTCGCCTGGCCACACACCCACCGGAGCTCGGCCTCCGCCTGCCCGTACAGGCCCCGGCGGAAGTGGAGGATCCCGAGGTTCAACCGCACATCGACCCCGGAGGGGTTGGACCGCAGCGCCTTACGCAGCTCCCGCTCGGCGTCGTCGTACCGTCCCAGCGAGGCCAGCGCGGCTCCCAGGTTCACCGTGATATGCAACTCGGTGGGCGCGGCTTCGTGGGCCGCCCGGAACTGCTCCAGCGCCTCCTCGAACTCGCCGGCATCCCGGAGCAGGATACCCAGCGCGTTCCGCGGCGCGGACGCGTGCGGGTGCTCCCGAATGATGGAGCGGTAGGCCGTCAGCGCCTCGCTGACCTTCCCGGAGCGATCCAGTTCTTCCGCCCGATCCATGGCCTCGATGAGAGAGGGGTCCTGGTCGGGAGCGGCAGGCGCCTCTGGTTCGGGATCAGGCGCGGGCTCAGGGTCCGGCTCCGGCTCAGGGTCCGGCTCCGGTTCGGGATCCTCCTCCGGTTCGGATTCCGGCTCGGGCTCGGCCTCTTCGGCTTCCGCATCCGATTGGGGCTCGGACCCCGCATCGGACTCCGACTCCGACTCCGGCTCGGGCTCCGGCTCGGGAGGAGGCTCGTCCTCCGCGGGCTCGGGTCCGTCCTCCGCGGTCTCGACCTCGTCCTCTTCCGGCTCCTCGTCGGAGACCGGCTCGAACTCCGGCTCGTCCTCCTCGACCGGCAGTTCGGGTTCGTCTTCCTCTCCGGGCTCCCCGTCCGCCTCCGGTCGGTCCTCCGCGTCGTCCTCCGCGTCGCCGGGATCGATCTCGAAGGAATGGGGCACGGGCTCGCTCACACCGGCGTCCAGCTCCATCCCCTCCAGGAGGTCGCCCTGCGCCTGTTCGGTCCCGGCGTCCTCTTCGTCCCCCGGCTCGTCGGTGGCGGCCGGCTCGTCGGCCTCTGCCGTGGCGCCGTCCGTGTCCTCATCCCCGCCCTGGAGGGGTTCGGCCTCCGGGGTATCGTCCATGCCCTCGAGCGGGAGTTCATCCTCGTCGCGGGCCTCCACGGACCGATCGTCCGCGCTCGACTCGGCGCCGGACCCGGGAGGGGTCGGCGACGACTTCCGGCCGCTCTTCCCCTTCCGCTTACGGGCCATGAGGCTCAGCCTCCGAGTTCGATCCGGGCGCGGTCTCCAGAGAGCCCGACGTCACCTCGGTCACCCAGCGCAGGTAGGCTTCGGATCCCGAGTCCACCGCCAGGACCACGAACTCGGGCGTGTCGTAGGGGTGGGCGGATCGCACGTGGGACTCCAGCTCAAGGACCCGGTCCTCGGTGGTCTTCATGATGAGGACGGCCTCGGGATCTTCGTGCACCGAGCCTTCCCAGCGGTACACCGAACGCGCGCCCGGAAGCACGTTCACGCAGGCGGCCAGACCCGAGTCCACGATCCCCCGGGCCAGGGCGACACCCTGTCCCTCGGGAGCGGTGCTCAACACCACGCGGACTGTACCGGACGAAGAGGATGGGTTCACGGTCGGGCTCGTCCCGCGGTCAGGGCCGGTCCTCGGCCGGAGGGGGCGCGTGGAACAGGGTCTGGTCCACGAGCGCGTCGTCGTAGAGGGAGTCGATGAAGTCGCGGTACCGCCGCTCCAC
This sequence comes from Gemmatimonadota bacterium, assembly GCA_039587435.1. Lineage (GTDB taxonomy): Bacteria > Gemmatimonadota > Gemmatimonadetes > Longimicrobiales > Gaopeijiaceae > JBDHIJ01. The sequence continues at coordinate 11,418 of JBDHIJ010000061.1, read as the reverse complement.
CACGCGGCGCCGGACCTTCTGCGTGGGCGTCAGGTCACCGGCCTCGATGGAGAACGGCACACCGAGAACGGCCACCTTCTTGGGCCTCTCGAAGCTGGCCAGGTTGTCCAGCACTTCGCTCATCCCATCGAACACGTGATCCCGGCAGGCCTCGTGGGCCACCAGCTCCGCCAGGCTGGATCCGGAGAGGCCCTTCTCGGCGGCAAAGGCCTGGAGCGTCTCGTGCGACGGAACCACCAGGATCACGGGGAATTTCCGGCGGTCGCCGATCATGACCACCTGGTCGACTACCGCCAGGGTCTTGAAGCGGTTCTCGATGGGCTGGGGGGCGATGTTCTTGCCGCCCGCCGTGACGATGAGGTCCTTTTTCCGGTCCGTGATCCGCAGGTATCCGTCCTCGTCCAGCTCGCCGATGTCGCCGGTGTGGAACCAGCCTTCGGCGTTGATGGCCTCGGCGGTGGCTTCGGGGAGCTGGTAGTACCCCTTCATCACCTGGGGTCCACGGATGAGGATCTCCCCGTCCTCGGCGATCTGGATCTCGGTATTGGCCACCGGGGGCCCCACGGTCCCGATCTTCACCCCGCCCGGGGTGTTCACGTTGGTCACCGGGCTGGTCTCGGTGAGTCCGTACCCCTCGAGGATCACGACCCCCGCCGAGTAGAAGAACCGGTTGATATCCGGTGACAGGGGCGCTCCCCCCGAGACGAAAAACCGGAGGCGACCGCCCAGTCCGGCCCTCAGCTTGCTGAACACGAGCCGATCGGCGAGGGCATAGGCCAGGCGACTCAGGCCGCCCAGCTCCCGGCCCTGCTCCTCCTCGGCCACCTTGGCCTCGCCCACCTCGCGGGCCCACTGGACCAGGGACTTCTTGAACCCCTGCGCCTCCATGACCTTGTTGTAGACCTTCTCGTAGAGACGCGGCACGGAGACCACGATGGTGGGCCGCACCGTCTTCATGTCCTCCGAGACGGTGTCCAGCGACCGGGCATAGGCGATGGTGCACCCGCGGCTCAGCAGCAGATAGTCCACCATCCTCTGAAAGACGTGGGACAGCGGCAGGAACGACAGCGTGACGTCGTCCTTCGTAATGGGCAGCGCGAACGACGAAGCCTCCACATTGGACGCCAGGTTGTTGTGCGTCAGCATGACGCCCTTCGGATTCCCCGTGGTGCCCGACGTGTAGAGGATGGTGGCCACGTCGTCCGGCTGGACCTGGCTGGCATCGGCCCGGAACTCCTCGTCCGACATGTCCTCCATCGCCGCCGTGCCCCGCGCCAGGAACTCCTCCCACGCCAGCACCCCCGCCGGCAGCTCGGACGGAGCGTCGAACACGACCACGTGCTCGAGGGCGGGGAGCTGGGCCCGCATCTTCAGGACCTTGTCCAGCTGGACGGAATCGGCGCAGAACACGAGCCGAGATCCCGAGTTCTCCAGAACCCAGGCCACCTGCTCGGCCGTGAGGGTGGCGTAGATCGGGACGTCGACGACCCCGGCGAAGAGGGACCCGTAGTCCGCCAGCGCCCACTCCGGCCGGTTCGCGCTGAGGATCGCGGCCCGGTCGCCGCGCTCCATCCCGAGAGCCTTCAGTCCGCCCGCGGCTGCCTTGATCCGATGGAAGCCGTCGACCCACGAGATCTGGTTCCAGGACGAACCGTCGTGGTATCGGAACGCCTCGCCCTCGAACTCGTCGAGCGCCTTCAGGAACATCTCGACGAGGGTGCCCTCGGCGATCTTCTGTGGATTGGCGAAGTAGTCCAGCGTACTCAAGCGACTTCCTTTCGGCGTGCAGACAGAGCGGGGGCTGCCCGAAATCGGGCGCCCCCATGACTCTCGGCGGTGGGGCGGGGCTCACACCCGTTCGATGCCGACCTCCACCTCGATGTCGGTGCGCAGCGAGTGCAGCACGCTGCAGTACTTGTCCCGCGACAGGGCGACGGCCCGTTCCAGGCGGGGCTCATGCTCATCCTCCGGACCGGTGATCCGGTACTGGATGGAGATCTGGTTGAACCGGCGAGGGTGATCCTCGTTCCGGTGACCCTCCACCGCGACGGAGAGATCGCTCACCGGGACCCGGGACTTCTCGAGGATCATCAGGACGTCGATCCCCATGCAGGCCGCAACGCTCAGCAGCAGAGTGTCCATCGGGCCGGGGCCGTCGGCGGAGTCCCCGTCGATCGTGATGGCCTCGCCCTGCTGGCCCTGCCCGCGGAAGCTCTGGCCTTCACCCGTCCAGGTGAGCTCGACCTTCTTGAAGTGCTTCAACGTCCGCTTCCTTCGCCCCGGAGCTCCGCGAGCGTCGCCCGGGCGTGATCGATGTGCTGTTGAGCCTCGGGCTCCGGAGGCGGGTTGGCCAGGAACGCCTCGAGGTGTGGGATGGCCTCGATGGAGGTCCCTGAACGGATCAGCAGGAACGCCAGACCGTAGTGGGCGCCGGAGGCACTGGGGTCCTTCTGGAGCACGTGACGGTAGGTCTTGGCCGCCTCTTCGGTCATCCCGATCCGGGTGTAGCAGATGGCGATTTGCTGCAGCACCACGGCGTCGCCCGGGCTGTCCCGGAGAGCGAGGCGAAAGGAGGTCAGGGCTTCGTGGAACTTGCCGTCCGCCTGGAGGGCCATGCCCTCCTGGTAATAGTCGACGCGGTCCTCTTCACCGGTCCCAACGATTTTTTGCCACCATGACATAGGCGTTCCACGATCGTCGAGGCTCCGAACTAGCCCTATCCGGTCAAACTACCCGAGGGCAAAAAACGGCGCAACGCCGCTCAAAATCACGACTTGCGGGCCGCAATCACCACCCCGTCCTGATCCAGAACGAGGTCGAGGCCGGCCCGTTCCAGCGACTCCGAGACGCCCGGCCCTGCCGAAAGCACCACCACCCTGCCGCGAGGGGAAACGGCCCGGGCCGCCTCCTCCAGAAGCCCGGTCCCTGCAGCGGACTCAGCCTCGGCCGCTCCGAGGACCACACCCCGGAGGCTTGCCGAGAAGAAGGGGATCCGCCGGCCGATGATGATCCTGTTTACACCGGAACCCTCGGCTGGTCCCACGGCCTCCTCCGCGGCAGGGAGCCCCGTTGGATCGGCGCTGATCCACTGGACGCCCTCCACGATGCCCGCGAGCGGCGCCGCCAGGTGTCCGGCCCCGGCCGCCAGGAGGACCGATCCCGGCCCTCCCGGGATCCCCAGGAACGCCGCCGCCCGGATCGGCTGAAGGCCCTCGAGGCCGGGGGGTACGTACGCCGGCGCGGGGAGCTCGGTTCGAGGCGGCGGACGGAGGTCGGCCACCGAGTCCATGATGGGGAACCGGTCCCGGCAGTTGGGGCAGCCCAGCGAACCCTTCCGGACCCACCGTTCGCTGATCTGGTCGGCCAGGAGGATGAGTCCGAACTCGGGCCCGCAGCGGGGGCAGGCCAGCCGATCGGTGAGAAGCAGGTGCATCCGCCGGAGGGTCAGCCGGGCTCGATGGGCAGCCGGGGGATCCGCACCCGCTCCGGACGGGTCGCGACGAACCGCACCGCCTCCGCCACCTCCTGCGGACTGAGCATGTCCGCCCGCCCGGGGAGGTTCTCGCTGGAGTCGGGGTCGAGGGGATCCCAGATGGGAGTATCGCAGGCACCGGGCTCCAGGAGGGTGGCCGCGATCCCCGTCCCACGGAGTTCCTCGACGAGGACTTCGTGGAGCCCCCGCAGCCCGAACTTGGACGCGGAATAGGCCCCGTTGCCTGGGAACGCCGTGTGCCCCGCGATCGAACCGATGTTCAGGATCCGGCCCGTGCCCCGCGCCGTCATGGCCCGGACCGCCGCCCGGGTCACCAGGAAGGCGCCCCGGAGGTTGACCTCGATCTGCCGGTCGAAATCCTCGATCCGGGTCTCCGCGATCGGTGCGATGCCGAACACCCCGGCCGCGTTCACCACCAGGTCCGGCGCGCCCCCGGTCTCGGCCTCGACGCGCTCGAAGACGCCCCGCACCGGGCCCTCGTGGGTCACGTCGGCCACGGTCGGGATCGCTCCGCACTCCCCGGCCAGGGCCTCCAGGTCGGCCTCGGTCCGGGCGACCGCGAAGACCGTCATCCCGCATCGGGCCAGGTCCAGCGCCACCGCCCGGCCGATCCCGCGGGAGGCGCCGGTGACCACGGCGATCCTTCCCTCCAGGAGCTGGGCGTCGGCGGGGGACCTGTCGGTCATGGCTGGGGTCCGATCCTAGGACAGGGGGTTGTGGGCCGTCATGGCCAGTCGCAGGAACTCGTCCCGGGTCCCCGGATTCTCGAGGAACGCCCCCCGCATGGCGGAGGTGAGGGTCTTGGAATTCTGCTTCTCCACGCCTCGCATCATCATGCAGAGGTGGTAGGCCTCCACGATGACGCCCACGCCCAGCGGCTGGACCACGTCCCACAGGGCCTGGGCGATCTGCTCCGTGAGCCGCTCCTGGACCTGGAGCCTCCGGGAGAACACCTCCACGAGCCTCGCCGTCTTGGAGAGCCCCATGATCCGGCCGTCGGGGATGTACGCCACATGGACCCGGCCGATGAACGGGAGCATGTGATGCTCGCACATCGAGTACATCTCGATGTCCTTCACCAGGATCATGTTGTGGTGCTTCTCCTCGAAGATGGCATCTCCGATGACATCCGCGGGGGACAGGTGGTATCCGCTGGTGAGGAATTCCATGGCCTTCCGGACCCGCTCCGGGGTCTTCACCAGGCCTTCCCGCTCCGGATCGTCACCGATCCTCCGAATGGTCTCGGCGACCAGGTCCTCGTAGGAGACCTGGCTCAGATCGACGGGAGTCTGGCCTTCGTCGGAGTTGCTCAACGCTCGTTCCTTTCCGGCGTCACTCGCCGGCATATTCCACGGAGTTTCGGGGGGTCTCCCAGAGCTTCAGGCGCTTGAGCCGGACGCTCGCCGGGAGCTGGTCCACGAGACGGCCCCAGATGGCCACCACCAGGTTCTCTGTGGTGGGGTTGATCCCCTCCAGCCAGGCGACCTGGGTGTTCAGGTTCCGGTGATCCAGGTCGGCCAGAACCCGATCCTGGACCAGGTCCTTGAGGACCTTCAGGTCCAGAACGTAGCCGGTGTCGGGGTCGATCTCCCCCTCCACGGTCACGTCCATCTCGTAATTGTGCCCGTGCCAGTGGGGGTTGGAGCAGTCCCCGAACACCTCGGAGTTCCGCTCGTCCGACCAGTCGGGTCGGAACAACCGGTGGGCAGAGTTCCAGTGGACCCTCCGGGTCACTTCGACTCTCGGCATGCCCTCGTCCTCCTGAACTGAATGGTGCTACTGGGCCCACTCCTACCCCCGCGATCGGGGCGGGATCCCAAAAAAAAGTGAGGCCGGCTTCCCAGGGGAATGCCGGCCTCACGGTACGCATCGAAGGGTCATATTGAAGCCCGGGCCAAACGAAAAGGTGACCTCCCCGAAATGTTCGAAGTCCCCCGAGGGGGCGGGACGTTCACGTCAGGAGTCAGTCCCGGCTTCAGATGTGTTGGCTCAATTATGTGTGCCTTCGATGCGCCCTGACTCAATATACCGAGTCACCCCTCGGCCCGAAACTGTCGCAGCAGAGCGATGGCCCGACGGTCCTTGCTCACCATGTCGTCGCCCTTCGGCGTCTCCAGGATCTTGGGGATCGACGTGAACCGGTCATCGGTCATGATCCTCCTGAAGGGTGCCTCCCCCAGCGAACCCAGCCCGATCTCCTCGTGCCGGTCTTTCCTCGAGTCGAACGGGAACTTGGAATCGTTAAAGTGGAACAGCCCGAGGCGGTCGAGGCCGATGATGTCGTCGAACGCCGTCCAGACCCCGTCGTAGTCCCCCACCAGATCATACCCGGCCGAATACGCGTGGCACGTGTCGAAGCAGATCCCGACGCGATCCCGAACACCGTCCCCGACCTGGTCGATGATGGACCGAAGCCGCTCCAGCGTGGACCCGACCGTCGTCCCGCTGCCGGCGGTGATCTCCAGAAGGACCCGGGTTCGACCGGGAACCGCCTCCAGAGCCCGGGTCACTCCCTCGGCGTTCTTGCCGATCCCTCGCTCCAGGTCCCCGTCGGTCGCGTTGCCCGGGTGGGTCACCACGAAGTCGAGGCCGAGGGCGGCGCACCGGCGCAGTTCCCCCTCGAAGCACTGGGCCGACCGCTCCCACAGGTCCGGGTCCGGGGTGGCCAGGTTGATGAGGTAGGAGTCGTGCGAGCCGTGCACCCGGATGGAGTGCTTCTGCACCTCCTCCGGATACCGGGCATACCGTGCCGCGATGTCCGGCCGCTCCAGGTCCGGCTCGGCCCACCGGTTGGCCTGCTTGGTGAACAATTGAAGGCACACGGTCCCGAGGTCCGCTGCCCGTTCGGGGGCGGTCTGGGGTCCACCAGCCACCGAGACGTGGGCGCCGAGTTCGTCGTGAACCGTGGGAATGGGCGGATGGGCCTGCTCTTCGTCTTGCGGCAAGGATTTCCGGGCTCCGGCAGGAAATGATCGATTTCGAGGGGTTTCGGACCGTCCCGGAATGCTCCCGAAACAGACCCCAACCCGTTTACTAACAACACTTTAGGTTCGCGACCGGCACTGACCTCGGGTCAGGGCACCAAACTTGTCCTTTCTCCTTTCGAAGCGCGAGCCGGCGAACGGCTCCCACGTACCCCCCAGGCGCTGAGGAAGTGGGGAATCAGAATGCGTATCTGCACCGACGGATTCATGGATCTACGGGACCAGCGACGGGTCCGCACCCCGGGCGATCACTCGCCCAATGTGGATCCCCTCCCCATCAAGGAGGCGATGTCATTCCTCCTGTCGCACACCTTCCCAGGCCATCGGCGGGTGGTCCGCCCCCTCACCGAGGAACACCGCAAACGGCTCCGGCTGGCGTACTGGTCGGACTCGGTCGCGGACCGCATGTCGAGGGTGGATCGCGTGTGGCGTTCCATCACGGAGCCGGCGCCGCCGCCCGAAGACCTTGCGGTTCCGCAGTTGATCCAGCATTTACAGGTAGGACCTGACTGGGTCTTCCCTCTGTACCTGCTGGGGGAGTCGACCCAGGCCATCCCGCCCGGCGGAGTCGCAAGCTGGGAGACAGCTCCTTCCAAGACCAGAGCGAACGTGCCGGTCTTCGAGATGGAAGCGGAGGCGATGGTCTGACCGGAGGCCTGCGGCGAGACAGCCGCCGACCCGGGCCGGCGAGTTACCCTACGGGGACCGGCCGGCCCCCGTAGACCACAGACCGCGGGGATGGCGCGAGCCCCTGGAGCCGATGGCTTCAGGGGCTCCTCGCGTTAGTCCTTCCCCGGAAGCCCCGGCTCGGTCATGGACCGGACGTCGAGAGCATCGTCGATCTGGTCCTCGGGGATCAGGCCCATCTCCAGGACGACCTCCCGCACCGACCGACCCTCCTTGGCCGAGCGCTTGGCCACCTCCGACGCCTTGTCGTACCCGATGTAGAGGTTCAGCGCCGTGGCGATGGAGGGGTTCTTCTCCAGGAGGTCCTGACAGCGGTTCTCGTTGACCTCGATGCCGTCCACGCAGCGCTCCGCGAACACGCGGCTGGCGTTTGCCAGCAGGGTCACCGACTCCAGGAACGAGTGGGCCATGACCGGCATCATCACGTTCAGCTCGAAGTTCCCCCGGCTGCCGCCGACGGTGATCGTCACGTGATTCCCCATGACCCGGGAGGCCGCCATCATCAGGGCCTCCGCCATCACCGGGTTGACCTTCCCGGGCATGATGGAGCTACCGGGCTGAACGGCCGGAAGAGAGATCTCGTGGATCCCCGACGTCGGTCCGCTGCCCAACCACCGGATGTCGTCGGCGACCTTCATGAGGCCGGCCGCCAGGGTGTTCAGCGCGCCGTGGGCATGGACGAACGCGTCCTTGGCGCCCTGGGCCTCGAAGTGGTTGGCGGCCTCGCTGAACTCGAGCCCCTCGGAGGCGGAGATCTTCGCGATGGTACGCGCCGCGAACTCCGGATGGGTGTTGATCCCACTTCCGGTGGCGGTGCCCCCGAGAGCCAGCTCGGCCAGTTCGTCCGCGGCGGCTTCCACGCGGCGCAGTCCCAGGTCGACCTGCTGCGCGTACCCGCCGAACTCCTGGCCCAGCCGGACCGGGGTAGCGTCCATGAGGTGGGTCCGACCGGACTTCACCACTCCGTCGAAGGCCTCGGCCTTGGCGGCGAGGGCGTCCCGGAGTCGACGAAGCGCGGGCACCAGTTCCTTCACCAGGGCCATGCGGGCCGAGACGTGCATCGCCGTGGGGATCACGTCGTTGGAGGACTGGGCCATGTTGACGTGGTCGTTCGGGTGGACCTCGGTACCGGATCCCTCCAGGATCTCGGTGGCCCGATGGGCGATGACCTCGTTCGTGTTCATGTTCGTCGAGGTCCCGGAGCCAGTCTGGTAGATGTCCACCACGAACTGCCCGTCCCACTTCCCTTCGGCCACCTCCGTGGCGGCCTCCTCGATGGCCCGAGTCCGGGTCTCGTCGAGCAGCTCCAGCTCCAGGTTGGTCAGCGCCGCCGAGCGCTTGATGATCCCCAGCGCCTCGATGAATCGCCGGCCGAACCGCTGTCCGCTGATGGGGAAGTTCTCGACCGCGCGCTGGGTCTGGGCTCCGTACAGCGCGTCCTCGGGTACCTGCATTTCGCCAAGCGAATCTCGCTCGGTCCGGAATCCGCCAGCCATGGGATCCTCCGTGATGGCCGTGGGTGATGGGTCGGGGATGAAATGATAATCAAACCTGCAAAAAGAGCGCCCGGGAGGAATGCCACCCGGGCGCCTTCGCCGTTACCGTTCTCCCCCATCGCTGCCGGACGGCCGGCCCATCCTCACATGGCCGTCAGAACAGAGTCGCCGAATAGCTCAGCCGAACCGTGCGACCCATCTCCGGAGCCAGGTCCTTGATGTACGAGGAGTGGTTCCGGTAGAGCTCGTCGGTGATGTTGTCGAACCGGAGCGTGATCTGGTGCTGCTGTGAGCCGCGTTCGAGGGAGTAGGACAGGGCGAGATCGAGCAGCGCGTATCCGTCGGTGGGGGTCTCGTTCTCCGCCACCCGGTCCTGGCTCGCCGCGAAGGTGACCATGGGCTTCACCCGCACACCGAGCACGTGCCAGTCCAGCCCGAACCGGGCCCGGAGGGGCGGGATGCGTGGAATGCCCGCCCGATCCGCCTTGAGCTCCGCCCGCACGTAGTCGGACATGACGTTGAACCAGAGTTCCTCCGCCAGGAGCCAGTCCAGGCTCACCTCGTACCCCATGTATCGGGCATCACCTGCGGCGAACTCACCGACCGGAAGTCCGTCCTCCTCTTCACCGGTGGGATCCAGGTAGATGTAGTCGAGGATGTCGTAATAGAAGGCGGACACGTCGAAGTCGAAGGAGTCGGAACCGTGCTTGAAGCCGGCATCCAGGCCGAGGGCCAACTCCCGGTTCAGGTCCGGATCACCGATTTCATAGGTCAGTGAGCCCACGTGAGGCCCGTTGTTATACAGCTCCTCCAGGGCCGGGGCCCGGTAGGACTCCGTGAGGTTCACGTAGAAGTTGGACAGCGGGGTCACCGGCACGTTCATCCCGATCGAGGCCGAGATGCCGGAGAAGCTCCGGGCCCGAAGGTCCTCGGCGTCCGGGGTGTAGGCGTTCCACTCGAAACGGCCGCCCAGCTGGAGTCGGGCCCGGCCCAGCTCGAACTCCTCCATGACGAACCCCGCGAAGGAGTTCTGGATCACCGGCGGTGACAGCGCTTCGGCACCGTCCACCGCGTAGTCCCGGTGCTGACCCCAGATGCCGAACGTGCCTCCCCACCACTCCCGCTGGGCCTGGTCGGCCTCCACGCGGTACACCAGCGTCAGGTTGTCGAAGAGGGTCTCGGCCTCGCCGCCGTGGATCTCCTCGTGGTGCCAGTCGGTAAAGCTCACCGTCCCCCGGACGGACTCCACGAAACCGTTGAGGTTCACCAGGCCGAACGCTCCTCGGCCAGACACGCGGCGGGTGTCGATCTCGATCTCCTCGCCCTCGTGCTCCTCGTCCCCGTGCTCGTGATCCTCGTGTCCGCCTTCGAACTCGTCGGCGAACGGGACCCCGTAGCGGCCCTCCTCGAACGTGCCGCCCAGGGAGAAGAAGGCCCGGGGACCGAAGTAGCCCATTCCCCCCGAGGCGTTGGCCTGGCGGGCCGCCGTGTTGGGAACGGTCCCCTCGGGCGACCGATAGTCGTCCGCGTCCCGATATCCCCCGCTTCCCCAGAACAGCCAGCCATTCTCTCCGGCCTGAGCCCAGGCGTTGATCCCCGCCTGGGAGTTGGCCGACGTACCGTCGAGCGTGGCGCCGCCCCGCCAGCCCGACGGGGGCGGAGTGCGGTAGTAGTCGTGGTTGGTGATGGCGTTCACCACACCACCGATGGCATTGGTCCCGTACAGGAGCGTGGCCGGGCCCTTCACCACCTCCAGGCGCCGGAGAGAGGTGGGGTCGATGGTGGTCCCGTGATCCGCACTCTGACTGGACAGGTCCCCGGTTCTCACGCCGTCCTGCATGATCAGGACCCGGTCCCCGTCGAACCCGCGGATGATGGGCCGGGCCGATCCGGGACCGAAGCTGCGAACGGCCAGTCCGGGCTCCTCGTTCAGGACCTCGGCAAGAGTGCCCGCACTCCGCGAAGCCAGGGCACCGGCGTGCATGGTGCGAACGGCGTTGAAGAGGTCCCGGTCGGTCCCGAGTCCGGAGCGGGTCGCCGTGACGGTGAGCTGTTCCAGCTGGTAGGACTCGGCCAGAACCAGGTCCACGGTCGACATCCGATGGCTCTCCACCACCACGGACACGCGCCCGCTCTGGAGGGTGCCCCGCTGGGCCAGGATCTCGTGCTGGCCCGTGGGGATCCCGTCGAGAACGAACTGCCCGGCTTCGTCGGTGGTGGTGGCCAGCCCCAGGCGGGCCAGGATGACCCGGACTCCGGCCATGGGCTCGCCGGTCTCGGCCAGGACCACGGCTCCGCGGATGGAGCCGGTCTCCTGCGCGAGGGCCGGGCCGGAGGGAAGCATCGCGGTGAGGAGCAACGCGAGGCCCGCGACGACCGGGATGCGGCCGAGGGATGCGGGGGAGCGCCCCCCCGAACGGGGACTGATGACCATCGTTCTGACGCCTGTCAAAGTGCTGCAGACAAGGACCGCTGCCCGGCACCACGCCGGGTGCGGTCAACCTCGATCGAAGAGCGGCGTCAGACGGGAGGTGCTCTCGATCGAAGGGAACCGTTCAGGGAGGCCGCAAGGACCGGTTCGGCAGGGTCGGCAATCGGGGAGTGGAGATCCGTGGCCCACTCCCCAGGCTGCGCCGGGGCCGGAGCGGATGCCACCGGGGTGTCCCCCACCTCACATACGACGCAGTCCTGGACGGGGGCGTCCGCCGACGCGTGCCAGTGATTGAGGCCGTACCCGAGGGTGACGGACAGGACCAGG
>JBDHIJ010000060.1:0-16721 GCA_039587435.1 Gemmatimonadota bacterium | reverse complement strand
ATCGTGGGCGCTCGGTACCAGCGCGCTTCGTCCAAGACCTATGAGACCCCGGGTCTGGAGGGCACGGAGCTCTACGACACGTCCGACGACACCTTCGTCGGCGCGGTGAACGGCCTCCTGAACGTCACCCAGAACTGGGCGCTGGTGGGTACGGTTGGTCGTGGATTCCGGTGGCCCAACCTGGTGGAGCGCTACTTCGAGGGGAGCACCCCCGAGGGTAGCGGCGACCAGATCGCCAACCCGCAGCTCAAGCCCGAGACCAGCATCAACATCGACGCCGGGCTCCGCTATCGTCGGCCCCGGGTCGCCTTCGAGACCTTCTACTTCCGGAACAACATCGAGGACGCCATTCGGGTGACCCTGGTCGAGGAGGGCGAGGGCCCCCGCGACCGGGACGTCTACCAGAATGTGAACGTGGACCAGTTCCTCTTCCAGGGGGTCGAGGTCGGCCTGCAGGTCTTCATCACCCCGGCGCTCTCGGTGGACGGGAACTACACCTACCTCGACTCCGAGAACAAGACGAACCCCGAGCTTCCGGTGGCCGAGGGCAGCAACAACAAGCTCAACCTGGCGCTCCGCTGGATGGACACCCAGGGCCGGTTCTGGGCCGAGTACGACTACCGGCACCAGGGCGTCCAGGAGGGCGTGATCCTGGGCGAGAACGTCCTGGGTGAGGATCTCCCGGGGTTCGACGTGCACAACGCCTCGGTGGGCTTCCGGTTCTTCACCGGACAGTTCGAGAACCGGATGGACCTGCGCTTCGCCAACCTCACGGACGCGCTGTACGCCGAGTCCTCCAACTCGACGTTCTTCCGGCCGGAGCCGGGCCGCCACATCTCCCTGACCGTTTCGACGGCCTTCTAGGAGGAGAATCCCGCCATGCGTGAGCCGGTCCACTTCATCCCGATCATCACGACGCTGATCTCCATCCCGTTCACGATCGCGCTCCTGCGGCGCTATCGTGAGCGGGGGGGCATGCACCTGCTCTGGTGGGGCATCGGCGTGGCCACGTTCGGAGTCGGGACGTTCACCGAGGGCTTCACCACGCTGTTCGGGTGGCAGGAGCCCATCTTCCGCCTGTGGTACATCTCCGGTGCCCTGCTCGGCGGCTGGCCGCTGGCCCAGGGTACGATCTACCTGATGTTCTCCCGAAAGACGGCGGACCGAATGATGTACGCCGTCCTCTCGGTGATCGCGGTGGCGGCCGTGTGCTGCCTGCTGTCCCCCATCAACATGGCGGCCGTCGAGACCCACCGACTGACGGGAAGCGTGTTCGAGTGGCAGTGGGTGAGAGCGTTCAGCCCGTTCGTGAACCTCTACGCCGCGATCTTCCTCATCGGCGGTGCCGCCTACTCGGCCTACCGGTACATGGGTCAGCCCGATGCTCGCCACCGGGCCATCGGGAACGTGTTCATCGCCCTGGGAGCCCTGCTTCCGGGGATCGGTGGCAGCTTCACCCGGTTCGGGTACACCGAGGTGCTGTATGTCACGGAGCTGCTTGGTCTTAGCATGATCTGGATCGGGTATCGCTACAACGTCCGTGGCTCGGCCTTCGGCGAGAAACGGGTGGACTGGGCATCGACCCCGGTGGAGGAGCAGGAAGTGGCTCCGGAGCCCGCCTGAGGCCCGCCCCTCCCGGGAGGAGGGCCTCACTCCGAAGCACCGCGGCCCCCGAGGATCTCTCCTCGGGGGCCGCTTCCGTTCCGGGCCGGTCGGGAAGGGGCACACCTGAGCCCGCCCGCCCGCCGGTCGCCCCGCCTAGCGCATGCCGGCCGGCGCGTCGGGCTTCTGGTCTTGCCAGTGGAAGGCGGGCAGAGTCCGCTCCTGGGGATAGATCTCGTCCAGGGTATCCCCGTTGTACAGGCGACCGTTCTTCATCACGTGGGTGATGGCGTTGGTGTTGCGGATGTCGTCCAGGGGGTTGGCCGAGAGGATCACCAGGTCGGCCAGCTTTCCGGCCTCGATGCTCCCGAGGTCGTTCCCGTACCCGATGGCCTCGGCACCCATGAGCGTGGCCACCTTCAGGGCGTCGTGTTCATCCAGGCCGCCGGACTGCATGGCCCAGAGCTCCCAGTGGTAGCCCAGTCCATGGAACTGACCATGGGCGCCCACGCCGGCACGCCCGCCGGCCTCCACCAGGTTCTTCACCCAGTAGCCGTGCTTGTAGAACACGTGCTCCTCCCAACGGAACCAGCCGGCGCTGCCGCCGCCACCTCGCCGGCTCCCCTTGGCCTGGATGTCGGCGTAGGGAGTCAGGTGGTTGAGCTTGGCGTCGTTGAAGATGTCCTCGGTGGCGAAGAAGTAGTTCTCCGCGAAGGGACCGCCGTACGAGACCAGAAGGGTGGGACTGTAGGTGATCTGCGTCTCGGCGAAGAGCCGCGTCACGTCGCCGGCGATGCCCACGATGGGCAGACTGTGCTCCAGGCCGGTGTAGCCGTCCACCGCGTGGGTCATGTCCAGCTTGAAGTCGAGGCCGCCCTCGTTCGTGGGCAGCAGTCCCAGCTTCTTGCTGGCCTGCAGGAGCCAGTGCCGCTGCTCCCGGTTTCCGGACATGTACAGCTTCACCGTGTTCAGCCGGTAGTAGTCGGCGTAGCGGCGGAGCACGTCCATGGCGTGATCGGCGTCCTTCACGTTTTCACCGGAGAACACTCCCGGACCGGTGTGGAAGATCCGCGGACCGATCATGTCGCCGGTGGCCACCCGGTCCTGATAGGTCAGGATGTCCGTGGTGGCCGTCTGTACGTCCTGGGTCGTGGTCACGCCGTACGCCAGGTTGGTCAGGTACTGCCAGACCTGGGTCGAGTGGACGTTCGTGATCAGCCACTGGGTGTGGTAGTGGGTGTCGACGTAGCCGGGTACGATGGTGTGACCCGTGACATCGACGATCTCGGCGCCGTCGGGGATGGTGACGGAGCCCCTCGCGCCCACCGCCTCGATCCGGTTGTTCCGGACGACGATGTCGGCGTTCTCGATGATCTCGTCACCGTTCATCGTGATCGCCCGGGCCCCCCGCAGAGCCACCACGCCTTCCGGGATGTCCCGCTCGGCGTAGATCTCGATCCGGGTCTCGGTGGGCTCGTACTCCGCGGGACCGTTCTCTTCGTCGGCGTGCTCCTGGTCACCCTCCTCCTCGTGACCCTCGCCTTCGCCGTGCTCCTCGCCTTCCTCCTCCTCGTCGTGCTCTTCCTCGTCCTCCTCCATGGCCTCGGCCCTTTTGGCCGCGGCGACGGAGTCCGCGAAGGCCTCGGCGGCGGCCAGATCGTAGACGAAGTGGGCATTCCCGAGGGAATAATGAACCTGGCTATCGTTCTTCCAGCCCTGGAACTCACCCCCCACGTCCGTCAGCCGCTGGACGGGGAAGTTGGCGGCCGTCGGGTTGGCCACGGAGATGGTGGGTGTGTCGCCGCCCACCCAGGGCACGGTCACCACGTAGAGGTCCATCCCCACCTTGGCCAGCGCCTGCTGCTCGTCGGGCGCGATCCGGATGTTCTGGGCGGGCGGGGCCTGCGTGGCTCCGGGCTGCCGGGTCCCGGTGACCTTCACATGCGCCTTCACGTCGGTGCCGTCCCAGCGGAACGAGACCAGCCCGTCCCGGCCGGAGTAGGCGTAGATCCGATTACTGTCGGCGGAGAAGTGGGGTCCGCTGCGGCCCCCGGTGGGCGAGATGCGGGTGACCGTCCCCGATCCGTCGGCCGGAACCCATACGAACTCCGTGCCCTGCCCTCCGCCGAAGAACCCGGCGGCGTTCTGGAGCTCCCGGTTCGCCGCCCGGATGGCCACGATCCGGTCGCCTGCGGGCGACCAGGCGAGCTGACGGTAGAACGCGCTCTGGCCGCTGAGCTGCGTGCCGTTGCCTCGGCCGTTCGCGTTCCGCTTTTCGATGTGTCCACCGAGCTCGTCGTTCCAGACGACGTAGGCGATCTCGGAGCCGTCGGGCGACCATACGGGGTAGGCGTGATTCGCGTTCTCATCCCCGATCATCTCCGGGTCGTCGCCGTCCGCGTCCATGACGTACAGGCGGTTCAGCGCCGTGAAGGCGATGCGGGACCCGTCGGGGGAGTAGCTTACGTCCCTGACCTGGCGGACGAGGAGTTCCGGATCGGCCTCCACGACCTTGTCGACCCGCAGGTTCGGTCCGAGGTCGAGGGCCACGTCGACCGTGAACGGGACCTCCGTCTGGGCGCCGGAGGCCACGTCGATGTTCCAGATCTTCCCGCCGAACGCCAGGTAGAGGACATCGGAGGTGGGGGAGAAGGTCATCCCCGGTAGGACGTCCAGGGAGCCGATGGCCTCCGAGTCGTCCCTCTGGACGGGGTAGGCCAGCCACCGCTCGGCGCCGGTATCGAGGTTCCGCAGAACGAGGCCCGTCTCACCCTCGTGACGGGTCCCGTAGACCAGCCACGTGCCGTCTGGGGACAGGGTCGGACGGATCGCGCTCCCGTAGCGGGAGGTCATGGGCGTGCTGGACCCGGTGTCCCGATCATAGATCGCCAACTGGTACTGCGGGAACGCCGCGTTGTACTGCCAGAGACCGGTCCGGTAGGCGTACCACATGTACCGCCCGTCCGAGCCGAAGGCCGCTCCGTTGAAGTGACGGTTCTGCGGCTCGCTCACCATGGCGGTGCCGGAGCCTCCATCCGTGTGGTAGATCCACAGCTTGTGGTTCCGGCCTCCCTTCGAGGCCACCACGTAATCTCCGTCCGGGGTCCACTCCGGCGACATGTAGCTGTTGCTTTTCCCCCGCGTCACCTGCGTGGTGTCGGCGCGGTCCAGCGAAATGATCCAGACGTTTTCGCCGCCGGACCGGTCGGAGACGAAGACCACCTTTTCGCCGTCCGGAGAGAACCGGGGCTGAACGTCGTACCCCATCCCCTCGGTGAGACGGGTGGCCTGCCCACCGGAGACCGGGATCGTGTAGAGGTCGCCGAGGAGGTCGAAGACGAGGGTCTGGCCGTCCGGACTCACGTCCAGCGACAGCCAGGTGCCCTCGGAGGTAGTGAACTCCAGGGTCCGTTCGGGCTGAAGGGGAAGGGAACCATGCCGGGGATCCTTCTCCGGCTTGTCGCCCTCGCCACCGGAGGGGTCCTGGGCCATGGCCGTGCCCGGGAGGGCAAGGAGGGCCAGGAGGCCCAGCGTCGCTGCCATCCGTCCGACGGCTCTGCGCGGTCGGTCGGCGGGGATACCGTAGATCATGCTCATGGGGGAAACCGTCTCCCTGGGGGTACGAAAGGACGCGGGAGCCGCGTCCGTGTGAGAAAGGAAGGCCTCGAATATCCTCCTACGGACGGCTCGAGGCAAAGGTTTTCGGGGGTCAGGAGTTCCGGGCCAGCGCGCTCAGTTCGTCGCGGCGCCTTCGGGCCGCTTCCTGCAGCGCCGCCCGGATGGACGGAGAGGACGCCTGGAGAGCCTCGATCTCCGTCCGCTGGAGCTCATAGAGAGCGCAGGGAGTGACCGCTCGGCACGAGGCGGAGCGGGCGGCACCGGTGACCAGCGCCATCTCACCGAAGAAGTCTCCGGCCATCAATGTCGCCACGTCCTTTTCGTCTCGTTCGCCGGGCAGGGTCCGCGCGACCCGAACCACGCCGCGGGCGATGAGGAACAGCGAGTCGCCGGAGTCTCCCTGGCGGACGATGATCTCGCCGGCCGGCACCGTGCGCGGGCGAAGGCGGCGCGTGACCCCTCCGAAGGCCTCCCCGGGGAGGCCCTGGAAGAACGGGACCTTCTGGAGGAGCTCCTCGGGTGAAACGCGAAGGCTCGAGGCCTGGGTGGAGCGAAGCGAGCGGAGTTCCTGGGCCATCTCCGAGAGGAGGCGGTCCGCGACGCCCGCCGAGATGGCGCCCTCCCGAGCTTTGCTCTCGATGACCTCCCGCTCGGCCTGCAGGGCCAGGCGCTCGGCCAGGCGCTCCTGCATGGCGGTAACGAACTCGGGGAACTGCTCCGCGGTGGCGTCCAGGCGCCGCCGCGCCCCCTCGTTCCAGTAAGCGTAGTACTGGCGGGCTTCATCGACCACGCGATCGGGGATGCGCTCCTCGTCCGCGAGCTGGTCCAGGCTGGCCAGCACGGCCTGACTCCCCCGTAACCTCCCCCAGGACGTCTCATGCTCCCGGACCGTCCGCTGTTCCCGTGCCCGCTGGGTAATGCCCCGCAAGGCCGGAAGGCGGTCCAGGGGCCGGAGGAGTGCCACCGAGAGGCGGTCGCCCGAGGGCGGGTGGAGGGTGTAGGCGGGAAGCTGACCCTCGTAGCGGATCCCCTCCACCTGGAGGTTGAGCGAATGGGCCAGATCCCGGTACGCTCCCTCCGAAAGGTGCCCGCGCGTGAACATCTCGTAGTAGAGGATGGCCTCTTTCCCGAGGGACCGGAGAAAGAGGATCCGTCGATCGGCATCCAGGCTCAGCTCCTGCTCCCGGATGGTCTCGATCTCCGCGAGGGCGTAGTCGATGCCCGTCTGGCACCGCTCCTGGATCCGCCCCGCGATCGACGGGGAGAAGAGGCCGTCGGCCATGAGGGCCGGCACCTGGTCCAGGGTGTGGCGCTTGGCCGCCAGCAGCCCCTCGGCGCGGGACAGGCGGTCGGCAGCGGAGGGACGGTCGAGACCCAGCCGCTGGATCAGGCCCTTCATGGTGAGCCCGGGCACCAGGATGGAGAAGAGCACCGCGCCCATGACCAGCACGATGTAGTCCTCCCGGCCTGGAAGGGCGGCGGGCAGGGCGAGGGCGATGGCCAGGGAGGTGCCGCCGCGGATGCCGCCCCACCAGACGACCGTCTGATAGCGCCGATCCACGGGCTCGCGCCCGGCCGAGTGAGCGGCAACCGGCATGAGCCCGAAAATGGCCAGTCCGCGACCCACCAGCATGGCCGCGATGACGAGGGCGATCGACCCGCCGGCGGCCTGCAGCGCCCCCAGGTCGATCCGGAGCCCCACGGAGAGGAAGATCAGGGCATTCGCCAGGATGGCGATGTAGTCCCAGAACTGATGGAGATACTCCGAAACCTCGGGCGACACCTTCGTCCGGCCCCAGCCGGACAGCACGAGACCGGCGGCCAGGGTGGCCATGACACCGCTCAGATCCAGGGCCACCTCCGCGACCAGGTAGGAGGCGTACGCCAGGATGGTGGTGAGCGTGACCTCCACGAAGGGGTCCGCCTCCACACGGCCCAGGATCCAGCCCGTCGCGACGGCCATGGCCCAGCCCACCGCCATCCCACCCACGAAGACCAGCCCGAACTCCAGGACACCTTCTCCAATGGTGCCGAGGGTCAGGACGCCGCCCAGGATCACTCCGATGAGGATCTTGGATACGACGATGGCGGTCGCGTCGTTGAAGAGGGACTCGCCCTCCACGAGGAGCCCGAGGCGACTGGGGGCGCCCACCTCGCGAAACAGGGGCATCGCCGCGGGATCGGTGGCCGACAGCATCGTCCCGACCAGGATCGCGGCGGGCCAGCCCAGGGGCGTGAAGGCCACCAGAATCGTGGCGACCACCAGGGCCGCGATGAGGAGGCCCGGAATCGAGAGCGCCAGGACCGGGACCAGGTTATCGCGAAGTCCCCGGGCGTCGATGTTGAGGGCAGCCTCGAACACCAGGGTCGGGAGGAAGACGTAGAAGACCACCTCCGGAGGGATGTCCTGCGAGAGGAGGGCCGCCAGCTCGGGGGGCATCCAGGGCGCCAGCAGCGCCACACCCACTCCCACCAGGACGAGCGCCACGGGGTAGGGCAGCCGCAGACGTCCGGTGAGGGCCATGGTGAGGGCGGAGACCGCGAGAAGGGCCACCGTTCCCACCACGACGGCGAGAATGAGCGAGTCCTGAGCCATGGCCCGAATCTGGCATGGCTACTGGGTAGCCGACAGGTGGACCCGGAATGCGCAATTTCATCACCGACTTCGGGAAGTTCTTCTCCATCGCCCTGATCGTGGGGCTGACGGTGACCCTCGTCTGGTCGCTCCTGACCCGCTCCGCCCCCGTGGACTGGGGTGCCGCGTTCCGCATGGCTCTGGTCCTGGCGGTGGTCCTGGCGTTCCTGGAGGGCCGCAAGGGAGTGTAGCCCTCACATGCCCGGGGGAACGATCACCGTTCCGCCCTGGAGCCGTAACACCTCGGTAAATCCCCGCCGTTCGGAGGGTTTTCTCGTTGCAGGTGCCGCACGACACAGCCTTCTTGAGGTGCCCCTCGGCCAGGAGGGGTCGGGCGGTACCGCGACGATCCGCCTGAATCGTACCCGAGGCAACGGAGCAGTTTGATGCGCACCACCGGGACCGTGAAGTGGTTCAACGACGAGAAGGGATTCGGCTTCATTCAGCCCGACGGCGAGGCCCGCGATGCGTTCGTCCACCACACGAACATAGAGGGGACCGGATTCCGCTCGCTGACCCAGGGACAGAAGGTCGAGTTCGACCTCGTCCAGGGGGTAAAGGGTCCCGCGGCGCAGAACGTGTCGAAGATGGACTGAGTTCGCCGCCACTCGGCGAAGCCAGGGGCCCCGGGGATTCGATCCCCGGGGCCTCTTTTCGTAGCCGGCCATCTGCCCGAAGTTCTTCGTAGGGGCGTGGGGCCCCGTAGATCGGAGCGCAAGCATGGTCGTAGTCGACGGCTATCGATTGACCATAGAGCAGGTCGTCCGGGTGGCCCGGGATCCCGGGGAACCGGTGACACTGGGTACCGAGGCCCGGGAGCGGGTCGAGGCGGCCCGGGGCATCATCGAGGGGATCGTCGAGGACGGGACGGTGATTTACGGGGTCAGCACCGGCTTCGGCCGCATGGCGGACGTCGTCATCCCCCCCGAGCAGCGACTGGCCCTCCAGCAGAATCTGATCCGCAGTCACGCGTCCGGGGTGGGCGTGCCGCTTGCCACCGACGTCGTGCGGGGGCTCATGCTTCTGAGGGCCAACGCGCTGGCCCGTGGGCATTCCGGGTGCCGGGTCGTGGTCGTGGAGACGGTCCTCGCCCTGCTGAACGCCGGGATCCACCCCGTGGTCCCGTCGATGGGTTCGGTAGGGGCTTCCGGCGATCTCGCCCCTCTCGCTCACGTGGCGCTGGCCCTCATGGGCGAGGGGCAGGTGGAGGTGGGCGGCGAAACGACCGATGCCGGTGCCGCGCTCCGGGCCGCCGCGATCGAGCCGGTCGTACTCCGGGAGAAGGAGGGCCTGGCTCTCATCAACGGCACCCAGGCGACCACGGCGCAGGCCGTTCTCGCCCTCGACGGGGCCGAGCGGGCCGTCGACCTCGCCGATCTCATCGGCGCCGCGAGCCTGGAGGCCCTCCAGGGCACCCCCGAGGCCTTCCGCCCCGAGGTCCATGCCGCCCGGCCGCACCCGGGTCAGGTCCTGAGTGGATCGAATCTGCGGAGATTCATGGCCGGATCGGAGATCCGCGAAAGCCACAGGGAAGGGGACCCCCGAGTCCAGGACGCCTACTGCCTCCGGTGCATGCCGCAGGTCCATGGCGCGGCCCGGGAGGCCCTCGCACATGTACGGCGGGTGGTCTCGGTGGAGATCAACAGCGCCACCGACAACCCGCTGGTGTTCCCGGAGGAGGCCGTCGTGGTGTCGGCGGGGAACTTCCATGCCCAGGTGATCTCGCAGGCTCTGGACTTTCTGGCCATCGCCGTGGCCGACCTCGCCTCGATCTCCGAGCGGCGACTGGAGCGCCTCCTCAATCCGGACCTGTCCGGGCTGCCGGCCTTCCTCGCCCAATCCCCGGGCCTGGACTCCGGGTTCATGATCGTGCAGGTGACCGTCGCCGACATTCTGTCGGAGCTCCGGGTACTGGCGCATCCGGCCAGCGTGGACTCGGTTCCGACCAGCGCGAACCAGGAGGACCACATCTCCATGGGCATGGCCGCCGGCAGGAAAGCGCTCCGCTCCGTGGGACTGCTGGAGTACGTCCTGGCGATGGAGGCCCTGGCGGCCGTGCAGGGCGTGGAGTATCACAGGCCGCTTCGATCTTCGGCGCACGTGGAGCGCCTGGTCTCGACCGTCCGGGCCGTGGTCCCGCCGTTGGAGGAGGATCGGGTCATGCATCCCGACCTCGAAACGGTCCGGGACCTCGTCGCCTCCGGCGCCCTGAACCCCCAACCCGCCCCCGAGAGGGCCTAATGAATCCCAATTCCCCCGTCGAACATGCGCCTGTGAGGGCGCCCAGGGGCACCGACCTCTCCTGCAAGGGATGGCAGCAGGAAGCGGCCCTCCGGATGCTGATGAACAACCTGGACCCCGAGGTGGCCGAGCGGCCGGATGACCTCATCGTCTACGGGGGCACGGGGAAGGCCGCCCGGAGCTGGGCGGCCTTCGAGGCCATCCAGCGGTCCCTGCGGGACCTGGAGGCGGACGAGACGCTCCTGATCCAGTCCGGAAAGCCCGTGGGTGTGTTCCGCACGCACCCGGGCTCGCCCAGAGTCCTGATCGCCAATGCGAATCTGGTCGGGAAGTGGGCCACTTGGGACCACTTCAACGAGTTGGAGCGGCAGGGCCTGATCATGTACGGGCAGATGACCGCCGGGTCGTGGATCTACATCGGCTCCCAGGGGATTCTGCAGGGCACCTACGAGACCTTCGGGGCGATGGCCCAGCGCCACTTCGGTGGGTCGCTCCAGGGGCGCTGGGTCCTGACCGGAGGGATGGGGGGCATGGGGGGCGCACAACCCCTGGCCGCCACCATGAACGAAGGGGTGGTCCTGGTGGTGGAGGTGGATCCCCATCGAATCCAGCGGCGCCTCGACACCGGCTACTGCGACCGGATGACGGAGGACCTGGATGAGGCGCTCGCCTGGTGCGACGCGGCGCGGGAATCCGGTGAGGCCTTCTCCGTAGGGCTGGTCGGAAACTGCGCGGAGGTGCTGCCGGAACTCGTGGAGCGCGGGATCACCCCGGACCTGGTCACCGATCAGACCTCCGCCCATGACCCGCTGAATGGGTACGTCCCCGCGGGTCTGACCCTCGCGGAAGCGGACGCCCTGCGGGAATCCGATCCCGACGAGTACACCCGGCGGTCCATGGAGTCGATCCGCATCCACTGTGAGGCCATCGTGGCCATGAAGGATGCCGGAGCCGTTGCCGTGGACTACGGGAACAACCTCCGTGGCTACGCGGAGGACGCCGGGTTCGATCGGGCCTTCGACTACCCGGGCTTCGTGCCGGCGTACATCCGCCCGCTGTTCTGCCAGGGCAAGGGACCCTTCCGGTGGGCGGCTCTCTCGGGAGACCCCGCCGACATCCACCGGACCGACGACCTGGTGCTCGAACTGTTCCCCGAGGACGAACACCTGGCGCGGTGGATCCGGCTGGCCCGGGAGAAGGTCCATTTCCAGGGGCTCCCGTCCCGCATCTGCTGGCTCGGCCAGGGAGAGCGGGCGCGGTTCGGGGTCGCGCTGAACGATCTCGTGGCCAGCGGCGAACTCACCGCTCCCATCGTCATCGGGCGAGACCACCTCGACACCGGTTCCGTCGCCTCGCCGTTCCGGGAGACGGAGGGAATGAAGGACGGCACCGACGCCGTAGCCGACTGGGCCATCCTCAACGCCCTGCTCAACACCGCTTCGGGCGCGAGCTGGGTCTCTTTCCATCACGGGGGCGGCGTGGGAATCGGGAATTCGCTGCACGCCGGTCAGGTCATCGTGGCCGACGGTACCCCGGAGATGCGGGTCCGCCTCGAGCGGGTCCTGACGAACGATCCGGGCATCGGGGTGGCCCGGCACGCCGATGCGGGATACGAAGAGGCCGTGGAGACGGCCCGAGCCCAGGGGCTGAAGCTCCCCATGGTCGATCTCTAGGTCCACCGTGGTCACGATCTTCCGGAATGCGCGCCTCCTGACCATGGACCCGGCCCTGGGCAGCCTGGGCGAGGTCCCGGATGGTGTGGTGGTTGTCCGCGACGGTCGGATCGATCGGGTCGGCCCCCGCACGGAGGTCCTGGGGGATTCCGTGCTCGGCGGATCGGAGGACGTCGGATCGGGCGACACTGGACGGGACGACGCCGGATCGGGAGTTGGCGGACCGGGCGAATCGGAGTCAGGGCCGGAGCACGGCGACTGGGAGGTCGTGGATTGTGCCGGAGGGTGGCTCTCCCCGGGTCTGGTCGACTGCCACACCCACCTCGTGTTCGGGGGGAGCCGGGCGGACGAGTTTCGCCGACGGCTGGAGGGCGAGTCCTACGCCGACATCGCCCGGGGTGGAGGTGGGATACTCTCGACGGTGCGGTCGACGCGGGAGGCCAGCGATGAGGAGCTGGTGGAGTCAGGGGCGCTCCGAGCCACCGCGCTGGCCCGCTCGGGAGTCACCACCCTCGAGATCAAGTCGGGGTACGGGCTGGACGTCGACACCGAGCTGCGGATGCTCCGGGCCGCCCGTCGAATCGGTGAGCGGACGGGCCTGAGGGTACGGACCACACTCCTTGGGGCTCACGCGCTGCCGCCCGAGTTTGCCGGGGACCGGTCCGGATTCCTCCGCACGGTCATCGACGAGCTGATCCCCCTGGCGGTGGACGAGGGACTGGCCACCGGCGTGGACGCCTTCCTGGAGTCGATCGCGTTCGACGCGGAGGAGTGCCGCGCCGTGCTGCAGGCCGGCCGGGATCGGGGACTGGCGGTGCGCCTCCACGCCGACCAGCTGTCGGATGGCGGCGGCGGCGCCCTGGCCGCCGAGTTGGGGGCCCGAAGCGCGGACCACGTCGAGTACACCTCCCTGGAGGGCGTGGGCGCCATGGCCAAGGCCGGAACGGCGGCCGTTCTCCTCCCCGGAGCGTTCCACTACCTGGGCGAGAGCCGGGTGCCACCCGTAGCGGCATTCAGACAGGAGGGTGTCCCGATCGCGGTGGCGACGGACGCCAATCCGGGCTCCTCTCCCGTCCTCTCCATGCCCGAGGCCATGAGCCTGGCCTGTATCCACTTCGGCTTGACCGTGGAGGAAGTCTGGTTGGGAGCGACGCGGATCGCCGCGGATGTGCTCGGGCTGGAGGGTGAAGCGGGGGTCCTGGTGCCGGGTGCCAGGGCCGATCTGGCCCTCTGGGACATGGAGGGCCCCACCGATCTGGTCTACTGGCGAGGAAACGCCCCCCTCCAGGGCCTCTGGTCCGGAGGGAGGCGTCTCCGCCTCTGACTTGGGCCGGCGGGCCCGAGCGTCAGCCGCCTCTGGGCCTGGGCGCGGGGCGCGCGCCGCCCGAACGGGGAGCGGGTGCTCCCCGGCTCATCCCACCGCTTCGCGGAGCCGGCGCAGCCCGCATGCCCCCGCTCCTCGAAGAGGGCGCCCGGCGTGCCGAGGGCGTCCGCCCGGAGGACGGAGCCCGATTCATGGATGGTGACCGGCCGCCGGATGGGGCCCGACCCATGCTGGACGGCGCCCGGGACCGGTTCGGAGTCCGTCCGATGGAGCCCCGGGTCCGACCGGGGCTGGGCGTCCGGGCCTGAGGCGTCCTCGACCCGAACGAGCCCCGCGAGGCTGAGGGTGCCCGGGAGGATGTCCCGCCCCTGGGCGTCGACCCGATCCCGGGGCGGGCACCCGCCTGGGCCCGACTGGCAGAGTTCGGCGATCGAGCGCTCCTGCTCACCGGGAGCGGCGTGCGGCCCCCGGCCAGGCGGTCCGACGGCCGGGCCGAGCCGACCGGTCGCGCCGTGCCCGAGCGTGAACCGGTCGATGGCCGAGCGGCGCTGGACCGGGAGAGACCCGCCGGACCGTTGCCCACCCGGGCCCCGGAGGGCGAACGGGTGCCGACGGATCTCTCCGGTACTCCAGCTCTCGCGGCCCGCAGCCCATCACTCGGGCGGGCGGATCCGGCCCGGGTGGGCACGGTCACGCCACCCCGGGCGGCCCCGGCGCGCGCGGCTGCCGCATTCCCCCGATTCGGGGAGGCGACCGCTCTCTCGGTGGCGGCCGAGGTCCGACTCGCGGTGCGTGCCCCATTGGTCCGTGCCGACGCCGTCCGCGTGCCCACTGCCTCTCGCGTCGTGGCTCTGGCCGGGAACGCCTGCGCGGTCCTGGCCGCCACGGCCGGGTTCTCCTTGAACCTCGTGGAGGACCAGACCGGCGACGGGCCCGGCGTGCTGCCGGCGACGTAGGTCGGTACCGGGATGCCGCGGGGATAGTTCACCACGTAGGTGGGACCCCATCCCCATCCCCATCCCGGGCCCCAGCCCCAGCTCGGCCCCCATCCCCATCCGGGACCCCAGCCCCAGCCGGGCCCCCAACCGCATCCGCATCCCCAGCCGACTGAGACGCCCCCCCAGCCCCAGCCGAAGCCGACCGAGAAGGAGAAGCCCCAGCCACCACCCCATCCCCACCCGGGATAGGGATGGAACGCCACCGGTGTTCCATACCCGAACGGGGCGCAGTACTCCCAGTATCGCACCGGGTCGTACCAGTACATGTCGTAGCAGGAGGTGCCCGGCCACGGATGATGGGCGGGCGCGCGATAGCTCAGCGCGGTCGAGAAGCCGGGGAGACCGGTCTCGGCCCGGGCGGTGTCGGGGACGACCCCGAGGCCCGTGAGAGCCAGGGAGACCACCAGCGCAGGGAGAATCCGGGTCTTCATGCTCACCTCCAGCAAAGAGGAACTCGCCTCAATTGAGGGCACCCCTCGTGCCAGATCGGCGACGGACCGGGAAAACCGAGGAGCGGCGCGGGTTCCCGGGGGATGGCCACGGATCCCATCCGCGCGGGTTGTCACCGGCGGAGGACAGGATCCAGGCCGCGGAGCGGACACAGCGGCCCTGGGCCTGGGCCCGGGCGGTGGTGACGACCCGGCGGCACTCAACCCCGAGTGCAGCGATCCAGGAAGAGGAGGCTGAACAGGATGAGGAAGGGCACCGCCGTGAGGATCAGTTTGACCCAGACCGGGGCGTCGACCTCCTCCGCGTCCTCGGAGTCGGGATCGAGCGCATCCGGATCCCGGTCGCGTGCGCCTGCATCGCGGGCGTCCGGATCTCCTGCCGTTGGGTCTGTCGGGTCGGGTCGAGTCGCCATCGGGTCCTTCGGCCTTGGGTCGGAGATTCAAGATCTCGCTCCCGATCCCGCCTCGCCAGAGGTGTCGAAGTGGGCATGCCGGCCGGTGATGGGCTTGACATCGGGGGGCCAAAGGGTGGATCGTTCTAGCGAGCTCAATCCGGGCTCGCCTCCCGGCGCAGGACCGCCACCCCCCTCCTGTGGGGCTCTGGCCTGCCGGGCCACGCAGGTTCGGGCGATTGTGCCCTCCTCTGTGCCCATCCCGGGCCAGTTCCGTACACCCAACCCATTCGTATCATCGTGTCCCAACAGAATTCCCTGGGCATTCTCGAGGTCCTCGGGAGCGGAAGCGGCTTCATTCGCCGCAAGGAATCCGGCTACTCCGGCGGCCGTGACGACATCTACGTCGGCGGCAAGGTCATCTCCAAGTTCAAGCTCCGGACCGGAGACGAGATCTGGGGCCAGACCGGCAAGAAGCCGAGGAACGGCAAGTCCATCCCCCTGGTCCGCGTGGATCGGGTCAACGGCCTCGACCCGCACGAGGTCCGCAAGCGGACGGATTTCAACCGCCTGAGTGCCGTCCATCCCGACCAGCAGCTCACGCTGGAGTGCGACATCTCCTATGCGGGCCACCCGGACTTCACCAACCGCGTCATCGACCTGTTCTGCCCGCTGGGCAAGGGGCAGCGCCAGATGATCGTGGCCCCCGCCAAGGCCGGTAAGACCACGGTGCTCCAGCGGGTGGCCGAGGGCGTGGTCCGGAACCACCCCGAGTGCACGCTGTTCATCCTCCTCGTCGACGAGCGTCCCGAGGAGATCACCGAGATGGAGATGTGCGGGTTCGGGGAGGTGATCGCGTCCTCCTTCGACTTCCCGGCCGAGCGGCACATCTCGGTGGCAGAAACCACCATCGAGAGGGCCCGTCGTCGAGTCGAGATGGGCGAGGACGTGGTGGTCATCCTGGATTCCATCACCCGCCTGGCCCGGGCCTACAATGCGGCCGGTGACGGAAGCGGCCGGACGTTGTCCGGTGGTCTGGACGCGAACGCCATGGAGCGTCCGAAGCGGCTCATGGGGAGCGCGCGGAAGATCAACGACGCCCAGGGTGGAGGCTCGCTGACCATCGTCGCTACGGCCCTCGTGGATACCGGATCGCGGATGGACCAGGTGATCTTCGAGGAGTTCAAGGGGACCGGAAACAGCGAGCTGGTGCTGAGCCGGGAACTGGCCGACCGCCGGATCTTCCCCGCAATCGACCTCAACGCGTCGGCGACCCGGCGGGAGGAGCTCCTGCTGAGCCCCGAGGCGCTCACGCTCTCCCGCGCGTTGCGTCGTCAGCTCGCCGATCGGCCCTCCGCCGAGGCCATGCAGGAACTGCTGGGCTTCATGAAGCGGACCCGCACGAACCAGGAGCTCCTGGACCTGGCGAAGAACTACTAGTCTCCGGGCGAGCTCTCCGGCGAACTCCCCGGCGAACGGCCGGTGGGAGGAGCAGGCGGCGGTGCGGTCTACGGGACCGTGCCGCCGCTTTCGTCTGACCCCCCCGGGTCATCGCTGATGGGGGACGGGCCGCGGCCCTCCACGAGATCGGCCAGGCGCTCCAGGCTCTGCTTCATCTGGGCACCCTGCGACTCCGGCATGCTGCGAGCGGCGAAGCCCAGGAGAGGGTTCCTTCCGAAGTCGCCATCCTCTCGCCAGGTGATCCGGGTCGAGTCACCGCTGGGTTCGAGAATGATCCATCCCAGGATTCGGATAGAGCCACCCTCCACGTCGACGCGATAGGACACGC
>JBDHIJ010000059.1:0-17545 GCA_039587435.1 Gemmatimonadota bacterium | reverse complement strand
GGACATGGAGGTGGCCCGGGCCGCCATCATGGAGTGCGCCCGCCAGGCCGGCGGCGTGTCGCTGGCCGAGGCCCTGGAGGTTCAGGCGAAGCTGGCCGCCGAGTTCCTCACCGGCCGCGCCTGCAGGAAGGGCGTCGTGGGAGGGGAGTACACGAAGACCATGAAGGTGTAGCCGGAACCGACGCTCCGCATCGGCTCGAGCCCAACGCCCGCCCCCGCGCCCGCCCCCACGGCGGGTATGCGTCCATGCGCCTCATCACCGCGGTGAGGTGAACGGGGAGCCCTCCCTACCGTCCCAGCCGCGCCCGCGCCTCGTCCATGAAGTTCTGCATGAGGATGAGCTCCGCAGGGATCTCCCGGACGCCCAGCATGCGGATCATCAGGAAGCGGTCCCGGCGTTCGTCGTACGCGTACGACCGATGTACCGTGTTCAGCATCGAGACCTGGTTGGAGAAGAGCGTTTCCATGGAAACGCGGAAGTTCTCCGGGTCCGTCACCGACGCCGCCGTGAAGCCGGGCCCGCTCCGGAAGAAGAGCTCCTCGCTGGACGGGGACCAGACGGGCTCCACGCCCAGCTCCGTCGAGATCTGGCGGCTGCCCCGATCCACCTCCGGGAACGGCCGCACCCAGATCTCGTCGCTCCCCGACCTGTCCGAGGAATACGCGATCCAGTTGCCGTCGGGTGAGAGCGAGGGCCCCACCTCGTCGACGCTCGGTTCGGCGGACACGACGATCGTCTGCGTGTCCGGCCGGATTCGCCGGGCGTACACGTCACGGGTGCCGGACCTCGTTCCGGTGCGGTAGATCAGCCAGTCGCCGTCCTCCGACCACTGGACCTCGTCCACGTCCTCGCCGGGGTGCTCCAGGAGCAGCCGCGGCGTGTCGATGCCGGTCACGGAGACGACGTACACCGCCCGGCGGCCGTCGCGGTCCGAGATGAACGCCACCTCGCTCCCATCCGGGGACCAGACCGGACGGCGATTCAGGCCGGGATGGTTGGTGAGCCGGATGGTCGGGCCGTCGTCCAGTTCCTTGATCCAGATCTCGGTGCGCAGGATGAGTCCCACCGTGATGGCGGCGCGCGTGCCGTCCGGCGAAAGGGATACGGACTCGATTTCCCGGGCGAAGGACTCGTCCACACCGGTCACCTGACCGGAGCGATCCACCCAGATCAGGTCCCGAATGGGCCACGAATCCCCATCCTCATAGGTGAGCCAGTAGGCCAGATCGCCGGACTCGGAGAGGGTGAACATGGCGTCGGCCTCGGTGACACCCACCCGCTCCACCATGCGTACCGGGTCACCCGTCAATTCCATGGTGCGCAGGTTCAGCCGAGCAGCATAGACGGATTCACCACGACCGAAGACCAGGTAGCCGTCGTCGGTGAGGAAGGGCCGCCGGCCCTCCACCAGCGGGTGTCGTTCCCCGGTCTCCACGTCCACCCATTCGATCCGGTTCGGAACCGCCTCATCGCCCAGCCTGATCGCGTGTACGATGGCCCGCCGGCCATCCCCGACGGGCTGGTAGTAGGCGAGCTGTTCGTCCGGGCCGGACGCGAGCACCAGCTCGGCGTCACCGCCTGAGACTCGCACGCGGAATACGTCCCCGAGGGGATGCTGGTAGTAGATGTGGCCGTCCGTGGCCCAGCGGAGGCAGCAGGCTCCGCCAATCCCCACGGCGAGCGCACGCGAGGGCCCGCCGTCGAGCGGTGCGACGTAGACACCATCGCCTCCGAACGCCACCTCTTCTCCGTCCGGCGAGACGGCGGGATCGAACCCCTGGGCGGAGTTCGATATCGGGAATCGGGTACCGTCGTCCAGGCGCTGGACGATCAGCGAGAAATTCGAGCCACGAGGATTATCGGACAGAATCAGCGCCGAGCCGTCGGGGGTGAGCTCCATCCACTCGCTGGCACCGGCTTCGGGATACGCGAGGGAGAGCCTGCGGACCTCCGGCGCCGGCTCCGGTTCCGAAGCCGAGACCAGCCAGATCCCGGCCAGAGTAATCGCGACTGCCCAGCCGGCTGCCGCCATGGCCCTGATCCGCGACGGCGTGGCGGTGACTGCCGGGTCCTGGGTCCCGTGCCGGAATCCCGGATCCCCCAACGCGACCGCGAAGTCCCCTGCCGACGTGAACCGGTCCGCCGGGACCTTCTCCAGGGCCCTGGCCACGGTGGCGTCGACATGCGGTGGCACCGCGCGCCGCTGTTCCGTGACGGAGGTGGGTTCGCTGGTGATGACCTTGCCGAGAATGGCCTGCGCCGAGCGACCCGTGTACGGCGGCTCACCGACGAGCATCTCGTAGAGCACACACCCCAGGGAGTAAATGTCGCTGGCCGGGCCTGCCGCCTGGTCGCCGGTGGCCTGCTCGGGGCTCATGTACTGGGGCGTGCCCAGGCTGAGCCCCGTTTCCGTCAGGCGGCTCTGGCCCGCCGCGCTCACCGCCAGGGCGATACCGAAGTCGGCCAGCAGAGGCCTGCCCTGGCTCACCATGATGTTGGCGGGTTTGATGTCGCGGTGGATGACGCCGTTCTCATGCGCCGACGCCAGTGCCTCGGCTACCTCCGTCGCGATGCGCACCGCATCGTCCACGGGAAGCTGACGCTCCCGCTCCAGCCGGTCGCGCAGGCTCTCTCCTTCCACGTACGGCATCACATAGAAGAGAAAGCCGTCGGCCTCTCCCGAGTCGAAGAGCGGGAGGATATTGGGGTGCTGAAGCCGGGCCGTGGTCTCGATCTCGGCAAGGAACCGGTCGGCCCCCACCACGGCCGCCAGCTCGGGCTTGAGCACCTTCAGGGCCACCTTCCGACGGTGCTTCAGGTCCTCGGCGAGGTAGACTGTGGCCATGCCACCTTCGCCGAGCTCGCGCTCGACGGCATAGCGGCCATCCAGACTCGCATTCAGTCGGGCAATCACGTCCTCGCTCATGGCGAGTAAAGTGCGGGTTGGGTCGCGGTGTTGCCAGAATCAGGCCCGAGGATGGCTCACCTGCCGATTCGCGTGCCCCGTGCGGTGGATCGCGGATGGGTGAGGCCTCTCACCTCCAGATCGACCGCGGATTACCCCGTCCCGGCCATGATCTCCCTGTGACAGGGCTCGCAGAGCCACCCTTCCGCTTCGCTGTAGAAGCCGTCGGAGAGGTGACCCTCATGATCGGAGAAAGTGGCGCCGCACAGGCTGCAGTGAGCGTGGTCCTCCTTCTTGCCCACGGTGTACTTCTCCGCCGGGAAGTCATGGCCGAGGTGGAATCTCCGCCGACCGGTTACGCGGTCGATGAGCCAGTAGGTGGGGACCCACCGCATGGGCTTCCACTCAAGGCCTTTCAGTTCTTTGCGTCGGTCCATACGCACGTATCCGGTACCTGACCGGGCTCGGCGGGCCAGGTCATGAACGACCCGGGTCAGTCGTCGCCCATCCAGCGGGAGACGGGCCGCATGAGCAGCGGCAGGGCCGTGCCCACCGTGACTCCCAGGGCCATCAGCGCGATGACCCCCTCCTGGCCCCGGTAGATCAGGAAGAACCCGCCCCCGATCACCACGAACTTCACCACGTCCTCGATGACGCTCTCGCCCACGACGGAAATCACCCCCGCCGAGACGAGGACGGCGAGCGCGCCCAGGGCGTACTGGCCGGCCCCGAACTCGGTGCTCGGGAAATCACCGACAAGGGCCAGCGCACCCAGGTAGAGGGCGACCACCGCAGCGAGGCTGCCGAGGCATCCGAGGACGGCCTTGATGCCATCGCCGGCGGCGGTGCGGTCCTGCGGACTTTCCTGGTCTGTCACCGATTGCCCCCTCTTTCGAGCACCCCGTGCGAGGTAGTCCTAGGCGCGGGACAGCTGTCGCGCCAGGCCCGCGATGGACTTGGGCGTCCCGATGATCAGCAGCCGGTCGTCCTCCTGGACGACGGTGAGTCCGTTGGGCACCAGGCCCTCTCCGTCCCGGCGGATGAGGGCCACCAGTGTGTCCGGCCCCATGTCGATGTCCCGAATCTCCTCGCCGATCCAGTCCCCGGTGGGATGACCCCGGCGGACCCAGGCCGTGAGCGAGCGCTCCTCGCGGAGCAGGGTCTCACGCAGCTCCAGCGGGTTCTCGGCGGCGAGCCAGAGATCCATGAACGCCGGGTCGTCCACGTGGGTCGCCAGGTGTCCGAGCAGCCGGAGATGCTGGCCGGGCTGATCCTGGGGACTGATGAGGAACAGAACGGCATGGACCGTCCGCCGGCCCTCCGGTTCGACCTGAGCGCCGTCCTCGGGCGGAAGCAGGAGCCCGGCTCGAACCCGGGCCAGGAGGAGCTCGGGGTGCTCCAGGTCCGGGACCCGGAGATGAGGCAGCGCCGCCCCCGCCGCCACGGGTACGAAGCCGGCCTCCACCTCCTCCATGAGCCCGGCGACCAGGGACTCCGCCGGAATCCCGACCCGGCCGGCCAGTTCGGCGGCGGCCTGCTCCACCACGGCCGCCAGGTCCGGCGCCGCGTCCAGGTCCAGGACCTGGGCCCGGCCCACCACCTCGTCGAACGGATCCTCGGCCCGGAGGCCCTTCTCACGCACAATCCCTCGCAGCTCCATGTCCAGCCCACCGTGGCGACGCTCACCGAGTCGGGCCATGGCGTGGTAGATGGCCCCGGCCCGCTCCACTCGGGGGTGGGCGTAGCGGACGTACCAGGCCACGGTCACCGCCACCAGGCCCAGCGAGAACAGGACCGCCATCTCTCCCATCTCGGCGATCAGCCAGAAGGGCGCCACGAACCCGAACACGTGGATCCACGGATAGAACGGCGACCGGAATCCCGGATCGTACCCCTCGATTCCGCTCTCCCGCATGACCACCACCGCAAGGCTCAGCAGCGCGAAGAGCAGGAGCTGGAACGCACTGGCCAGCTTGGCGATCGACTCGATGTCCAGGAGCAGGATGGCCGCGGACATGAGGACGGCCGTAACCACGATGGAGAACGTGGGGGTCTGGTAGCGACCCAGCACCGCGAAGCGGGGCGACACCAGTCGATCCCGGGCCATGGCCAGGGGATAACGGGACGCCGACAGGATCCCGGCGTTCCCCGTGCTCGCGAACGCTGCGATGGCCGCCACCACGATGAGCGCCACCTCCATGCCGCCCGGAAGCCACTGGGAGAACTCCGCTGCCGCCGTCGCCACCGGCGTCAGGTCGGCCCGGAACTGCTCTGCCGGGATCACGGCCACCAGGATGTACACGCCGACGGTGTAGATCACGGCCGCGGTGAGCAGCGAGAGAAACATCCCCAGCGGGATGTTCCTCTCCGGGTCCCGGACCTCCTCGGACACGCTGGCCACCTTCGTCAGGCCGGCATACGAGACGAATACGAACCCGACCGTGGACATGAACCCGGTGAACCCGAAGAGGAACAGGGGCTCGAACCGCTGGCTGGTCACCTCCAGGAATCCGCGGGACTGGAGGTCCGCCAGCCCATGGATCACGAAGAACGCCAGGATCACGACCAGAGTGGAAACGAGAATTCGCTGGAGGCCGCTGGTCTCCTTGGCTCCCACGATGTTCAGAGCCGCGAAGGCCAGGGTCAGTCCGACGGCCAGAGGCTGGATGGGGACGTCGAAATAGAGGGCCAGGTACGCCCCCATCCCCACCAGGGCGAACGCGCTCTTGAGAACCAGAGCCAGCCACGTCCCGAGGCCGCCGACGGTGCCGACGAGCGGACCGAGGGCCCGGTCCAGGAAGTAGTAGGCCCCTCCGGCCCGGGGCATGGCCGTGGCCAGTTCGGCCACGGCGACCATGGCCGGGATGATGAAGATTCCGGCGACCAGATAGGCCAGGGGCACCGAGGGACCCGTCTGCGCGGCGGCCAGCCCGGGCAGGAGGAAGAACCCGGAGCTGAACATGGCCCCGGTACTGATGGCGTAGACGTCGAAGAGGCCCAGGTCCTTTTTGAGACGCTGCCGGGTCTCGCCGGCCTCGGAGGCCGGGGTCGCTCGGGAGTGCTGAGCCATGGGAGCCTCCAGGGGTGGGTCGATCGGGTGCGGTACCGCCCCCCGGTCGCCGTGGGGCCCCGGAGATCATTTGGATACCGAGAGTGGGCGGCAAGGGTCCCCGGATGGCAGTCTCCCTGGCCTGCGAACTCGTCGGGGCGAGTCCAACTCGTTGCACCGGGCAGACCCCCGGGGCAAGGTTGGTGTCGTCTTCCCCCCTCCAGCCCAGGTGGTTTCAGCGATGCCCGGAGTCTTCCGCCGACTGCGTTCCGACCTGATCCAGCGGGAGCGCGTTCTGAAATACCTCCTCTACGCCGTCGGGGAGGTCGTGCTCATCGTCATCGGAATCCTGCTGGCCCTCCAGATGGACGAACTGCGGGAGCGGAGAGGGGACGCGGAACGGGAGCGGGAGGCGTTGTCATTGCTTCACGACGACCTCACGCGGGACGTGACGGAATTCGACCGCCACAAGCGGCAGCGCACGGAGAGCGCGGTCCCCTACCTGCGGGCCATCCTGGACGGGGAGTGGGACGGAATCCCTCTCGATTCACTGCCCCTGAAGGGGACTCCCTACTTCAACTTTCAGCCTCACAACTCCGCCTACCAGGGCCTCAAGTCCAGCGGCACCCTGTCCCTGATCCAGAGCGATTCACTGAGGGACGAGGTCATCCAATACTACGAGTGGGAGTACATCAGCCTCAGCGACTGGTCCTCGTGGCACAAGAACTTCGTCACCAACACGCTCGAGCCCTACATGTTCAACGAGCTGGCCATGGGCCCGGACGAACTGGTGACGGACCTCGACCATCTCAAGGTCCAACTGGAGGGCCGGAGGCTGAGATCGCTCCTCGGGACCCAGATCGGCTCCATGACCCGGCTCGATGAGCAGGTCGAGGAGGCCCGGGAGCATGCGGTGCGGACCATCGCTCACATCGACCGGGTGCTGGTCGAGTCGAAGTGATCCGCAGGGCCTCGACTGGTCGGGAGACCGATCGGTATTCCACACGGCGCCCAGGTCCGGGGAGATCGGCTCCATCCCGATCGGTCTACCAGAGCCACCCCGTCCGAAATGCGACACCGGTCACGACGAAGAGGACCGAGACGATGGTCACGGGCACGATGTGCCAGGCCATGGCGGTCAGTCGATCGTCGGTGAGGTTCGGGATCATCCGGAGGCGCGCGTCCATGGCCAGACCGAGGGTGGTCGCCAGAAGGCCCAGCTTGATGGCGATGGGGAGGGAGGCCGGTTCCTGGAACGCGAACCAGGCGCCCACGTCCGGCAGGAGGCGGTAGGAGAGCCACAGCCCTGTGGCCACCTGAGTGAGCAGGGCCGGGATGCCGATCCGTTCGTAGGCCGACTCGAACCGGATCAGCTCGGCCGCCGATCGCTCGCGGAGGACGCGGGGAAGCACGGCCACCGAGAGGACCAGGTGACCACCGGTCCAGATGGTGGCGCCGAGGATGTGAAGCAGCAGTACGATTCCGAACATGGACGATGGCCCCGGTGGAGGGTGGGCGAGCCGTGACTCCGTGCACCTTGAGAGTCACGAGACACGGGTGATGCGTCTGTGACGGGCGTCACAATAGCAGGATCGCCCATAATGGCGGAAAGCCCCGCCCGGTCCTGATGACCGGACGGGGCTCTCCCCCCAGGTTCGGGCCCGGGTCCGGGCCAGCACTCAGCTTCCGACCGAGGTTCCGCCTACCCCGCCCGCATCGACTCGATGGGGTCCACCTGGGATGCGCGCCGGGCCGGCAGGTAGCTGGCCAGGGCGCCCACCGCCACCATGGTGGCCGCGACCACGGAGATGGTGACCGGGTCGTTCGCCGCGACCCCGAACAGGAGGCTGCCCAGCGCCCGGGTGGCCACCAGTGTGACCCCGAGTCCCAGCACGACGCCCAGTCCGACCACGCGGGCACCCTGGCCCACCACCATCCGCCGAACCCGGGTAGCCTGAGCGCCCAGCGCCATGCGCACCCCGATCTCCTGGGTCCGCTGCGCGACCACGTACGACAGCACACCGTACAGACCGATGGCCGCCAGCAGAAGCGCCAGCCCCGACGCGATGGCCAGGGTCAGCATGGTGAAGGACAGCTGGACCATGGATCGGTCCACGAGGCTCTCCATCGTGTAGGTCCGGTACATGGGCGCCGTGGGGGCCACCTTCCGGACCAGCTCCCGGATCTCCGGAGCGATGGTCTCGGCCCGCTCGGTCTTCACCACGTACCCCGGGGACGAGAGCGCCCAGTCACGCTCGCCCGGTCCCACCAGGGGGTAGTAGACCAGGGGCGTGGCGTCGTCCCGGAAGTCGTACTGGACGATGTCCTCCACGACTCCGACGATCGTGTGAGGGACGTCGACCATGGACGTGGTCAGGGTGCGGCCCAGGGGGTCCTGGCCCGGCCACAGCATCTCGGCTACCGACTCGCTGATGACGATGCTCCCGGGCACTGCGATGTCCTCGGGCGTGAACGCCCGGCCCCGGAGGACCGAAATGGCCATGGCCTCGAAGTAGTCGCCGCCGGCGAACGTCATGTTGGCGCGGGGGCCGTCGTCGGCCTCGTCCGTGGCGCCCTCGGGCAGCAGGCCGATGCCCCGGAGCCCCTCGTCCAGCGGAACGTTCTCGACGATGCCGACGCTCTCGACGCCGGGCAGCGCCCGGAGCTGGTCCATGAAGTCCATGTGGAACGCCGCCCAGGAGGGGCCGTCCACCAGGTGCGCCTCATCGGGCGCGAACTGGAAGGTGAAGACGTTCTCGGCGTCGTAGCCGGGGTCCACGCTCCGCAGCTCGTAGAAGGAGCGGAGCAGGAGCGCCGAACCCACCAGGAGCACCAGGGCCAACGCGGTCTGACCCACCACCAGGCTGTCGCGCCCCCAGTGCCGCCGCTGCGTGGAGCCGCGGGCACCGTCGCGCAGGCGATTGAGGTCGGGCATGGACGCCTTCACGGCGGGAACGATGCCGCACAGGATTGCCGCCACGACCGATGCCAGAAGAGTGAAGCCGATGGTCGCCGAGCTGATGCCCACCGATCCAATCCTCGGCACGGCCTCGGGAGACGCCGCCAGGAACGACGGCAGGGTCACGGCGGCCAGGGGCACCGCCAACGCACCGGCAAACGCCGCGATCACCAGCGACTCGGCCAGCTGCGCCCGGATGAGTTGGGCCCGGCCGGCGCCGATCGCCCGCCGGACGGCCAGGTCCCGGCCCCGCCCTTCGGCCCGGACCGCGAACAGGTTCGCCACGTTGGCGCAGGCGATGAGCAGGACCACCACCACTGCGCCCATCAGCACCCAGAGGGCCCCGGCGATGGAGCCCAGCAGCGACTCCTCCAGCGACCGGACCACCGGCACGTGCTGCTCGATGAGTCGGGCATAGGCCGGTGAACCGCCGAACCGCTCAGGCAGACGAGCCGCCAGGACGTCGAGCTGGTCCCGGAGGGTGCCGTGGGTCGCCTCGGGGGTCATCCGCCCCACCAGGCTCATCCCGAACCGGCCGGGCTGGATCTCCCCTTGGATCTGGTTCGGCACCCAGAGCACGGTCTCGTCACTGGGGAAGCCGAACTCCGGCCCCATCACGCCCACGATGGTCCGGGCCTCGCCGTTGACCATCTCGTAGCTCTGGCCGATGACCCCGGGGTCGTTCCCGAACCAGGTGGTCCAGAGCCCGTGGCTGATGACCGCCACGTCGTCCTCCTCCTCAGGCCGCGGGAGGCGCCCCAGGACGGGCTCCGCGCCCAGCGTGCTGAACAGGCTCAGCGACGGCATGGACATGCGCAGCCGCTCGGCCCGGTCCCCCACGCGAAGGGTGGCCGTGAAGTCGTTGAAGTAGGCCAGGTCCTCCAGCAGGTCCGCTTCCTCGGAGTACTGGATGAAGAACTCGGCGGCCACCGGGAACTCCTCCGGGAAGTCGGAGCCCGGTGCGGAAGCGGCAATCGCCACCAGCCGATCGGAGTTCTCGTACGGCAGGGGGTCCAGGAGGACCTGCTGCACGACACTGTAGATCCCGGCGTTCGCGCCCAGGGCCAGGGCCAGCGTACCCACCGCGGCCAGGGTGAACCCCGGCGACTTCCAGAGGGACCGGGCCGCGTGGCCCAGGTCCCGAATCCAATGACTGATCATCATCCCCACACCTCGTCCCGTGTCCGACTTCTGTCGTGGCTGCACCCAGGTCGGGCGCACCCGCTCCACCAATCCCAGCCATGCCAGGTCCATCACCGTCGTCACCGCCACCCACAGGCCGACCACCCGCCCCCGGGAACGAGCCCGCCGGCACTCCTCCAGGGCGTGCTCGACCATTTCGTCTCCGAATCGGAGCCGGAAATCGCTCGGCCAGAGTTCGAGCACACGCTCGAGAAGGGTCCGCATCAGGTGGCCCTCAGCCGCGTGCGGGCCATGGCCGCCACCTCGGTCAGGCGGGTGGCCTCGTCCGCCAGGGCGTCGCGCCCCATGGGGGTGAGCCCGTAGTAGCGGCGGTCCCGGCCCGGGTGCTTCTCCTCCGGATCGGGAGCGCCGACTTCCTCCACCAGCCCCCCACCCATCAGCCGGGCGATCACGCGGTAGAGCGTGCCGGCCCTGGGGGTGAGGCTGCCGTAGGACTCCGCTTCCACGGCCTCGCGGATGGCGTAGCCGTGCAGCGGGCCGTCGGCGATGGCCAGGAGCAGGTGGTATTCCAGGGTACTGAGACTCGGGCTGGATTGACGTGTCATGCCGCGTTCCGGAGTGAATCCCCTGAGTGTATATATGCAAAAAGAGTAATTAAGGATCCCCGCCTCCTGCAAGAACAGACGTTGGTCCGGCCGGAAAGGTTGCATGGCGGTGGGGGGTGGACCCGCGGTGCCCGGATTCGCCGCCGCCGCTTCGCAATCCCGCTTGCTCACTCGAGACGCCGCCCCTCTCTTGTCCGCCAGGCCGACACGCACCGCGCCGGCACCCACCAGATCGACGCTTCGGGGGTCCGGGGGTCCGGGGGTCCGGAGCGGCCCATGGCCATTCATGACGGGAGGGAAACGATGACGCGGATGACGCGGGTGCTGTGTGCGGTTCTGTGGGCGGCAGCCGGGGCGCACGGCCTTGCGGGCCCACCCGAGGTCCGGGCCCAGGACCCCGCCGCCCTGACGGCGGCGATCCAGACCCGCATCGACTCCCTGGCGCAGAACACCGGCATCCCCGGGCTCACCGTGGGCCTGGCTCTGCCGGGCGGCAGGAGCATGGGCTTCGCGGCGGGCTGGGCCGACACGGTCCGGCATCGGCGCATGGGCCCCGACGACCGCATGCTCCAGGGCAGCGTGGGCAAGACCTACTTCGGGGCGGTGGCGCTTCAGCTCGCAGGCGAAGGGGCCCTGGATCTGGATGCTCCCATCTCGCGCTACCTCGGGGACGCGCCCTGGTTCGACCGCATTCCCAACGGGGCCGACGCCACGGTCCGGAACCTCATGAGCCATACCAGCGGGATCGTCCGCTACGAGTTCAACCCGGCGTTCCTGCAAGACCTCACCGCCGAGCCCATGCGGACCTTCACGCCCGAGGAGCGGCTGTCCTACCTGTTCGATACCGAGGCGCCCTTCTCGGCCGGTGAGGGGTGGGAGTACTCCGACACGAATTTCATCCTCCTGGCCATGATCATCGAGGAGGTGACCGGAGAGCGGGCCTACGACGAGATCCAGCGTCGCCTGCTGGATCCCCTGGACCTGGAGGACACGGTGCCGTCCGACAGCCCCGACGTACGGGGGCTGGTCCAGGGCTACCCGGGTCCGGCGAACCCATTCGGCGGCTACACGGAGATGCTGGAGGACGGACGGCTGGTCATCAACCCGCAGTTCGAGTGGGGTGGGGGCGGGTTCGCCTCCACCACCCGGGATCTGGCCGTCTGGGTACAGAATGTTCAGGAGGGGCGGGCCTTTTCCCCCGACCTCCTGCCCCAGTACCGGGAGGGCACGCCGGCCCCGCTGGGTCCGGAGGGGAGCTACGGTCTGGGCGTCATCATGATGGAGCTGCCCAGCGGCACGGCCTGGGGCCACAGCGGCTTCATGCCCGGGTACCGGACCGAGGCCTACTATCTGGCCGACCACGGGTTCGCGGTGGCGCTGCAACTCAACACCTCCGACGCGGACGCGCTGCCCACTTCTCCCCTGCGTATCCTGGACGGGTTGGCGGCCCTGGTGGTGGAGTGGATGGGGGAGGGGGGCTGAGGGGAGTGCTCCGTCCGACCCGCCGCGGGCCGGGGCGGGGAACTGGCGTTGATCCTCCGCCCGTGCCAGTGTCAGGAGTCCACGACCGCAGTCACTCACTCCCACGGAACCCCCCGAGCGATGCGCATTCAGACGTTCGAGGTCAGACCGGATGGATCTCTGGGGGCGGAGGAATTCGACGCCGCCCTGGAACGGTGGCGGTTGGGCGGTGGTCCCTTCTGGGTAGATATCGAGGCCTCGAGTCGAGCCGAGGCGCTGGATGGGCTCGCCGCCCTCGACCTGGGCGAGGAGACACGGCAGAGGTTCGCTGACCGCTCCCATGCGGCTCGAGCGGTCACCGTGGACCGTGGCGTGCTCCTGGAGGTGCCGACGCGTATCGCCGGCGATCCTCCCGAACTGCGGTCCTATGTCCTTCTCGGGATGGACCGGCTGCTGATCACGGCGCACCTGCCGCCTGACGAGCTCGATACCCGGAGCGCGGAGACCGTGGCTCGGGACCTCTTGCTGGACAGGCCGACGGTCACGCATCTCGTCGGGAACCTGCTGGTCGAGCTCTCGGTGGAGCTCAGAGACCAGAGCGCCGGCCTTCGGGACCGTGTGACGGCCATGTCGGCGCGCCTCGAAGCGGCTCCGGAGGAGGTGGAGGCCCCGGAGATCCTGGCTCTGAAGCGGAGCGTGATCGACCTGGAGGCGGCCTCGGAGGAGCGCATCCCGGTCCTCTCCAGGCTCCACCGACTGCGGTCCAGCCTGCTGGACCTCTCGGAGATCTCGGATCTCCTGGAGATCGCCCTGGCCAACACCGAAGCCACGTCCCGACGCCTTGACCGGCTGGAACGACGGGCTGAGGACCTCCAGTCGCGGTTCGACGCCCACCACCAGGAGCTCACCAACCGGCGCCTCGGTCGCCTGACGGTGATCTCGGCCATCTTTCTGCCGCTCACCCTCCTGGCCGGGATCTACGGGATGAACTTCGAGGTCATGCCCGAACTCGCCTGGCCCTTCGCCTACCCGGTCCTCCTGGGCTTCATGGTCGTTCTCAGCGCTCTGATGGTGCGCTGGTTCAAGACCCACGGGTGGATGGAATAGGCCCGCTCCCGGGTAGTGCCGACCGGGGCCACGTCCGGCCTCGGCCGAGCCGACTTCGCGGCATCGCGTATCGACCGGCCTGGTGCGGGGATCTCGATGACTCGGACACGGTAGACCGCGTATGGACGTTCGGCCTACCTTGATCGGCCCGGCTGGAGCCGGTGAAGATCCCCTGAGATCCTGGCCTCGATTCGCGACTCGACAGAAACCACCGATGCAGATCCTCAACCAGAGTCCATTCCCGGCCTCCCGTGGATAGCGGACTTCCGGAGGGGCAGGTCCCTTCAGGGGGCGTGAGGCCTCGTGCCCTGCTCCGTGACCCCCTCGTCCAGTTCGTGGTCCTGGGGCTCCTGCTGTTCGGGGTGGTCTGGCTGTCGCGCGGCGGCGTGGATCCGTCGCCGGTGCGGTCCGTTCGGATTACCGCCGAGGAGATCGATGCGCAGCGGGCCTTCTTCGAGGCGCAGTGGCGTCGCGCGCCCACGCAGGGCGAGTTCGAAGGGCTCGTGGACCAGCTGGTGCGGGAGAAGGTCATGGCCCGAGAGGCGGTGGTCATGGGTCTCGACACGGAGGACCCGGTCATCCGACGGCGCCTCGCCGAGAAGATCGTGACTCTGGCGGAAAGCCAGGCGGCCCTCCGCCAGCCCACTCCGGAGGAGCTTCGGGCCTACTATGCCGAGAACCTCGAGGACTACCTGCTCCCCCCGCGAATGACGTTCACCCATCTGTTCTTCAATCCCGACCTTCGTGGTGGTGAGACCTGGCCCGATGCCCGAGCCGCCTATGGCGAGGTGGAGCGTGGGGAAACCGACCCGGCGGAAGCGACCGGCATGGGAGACCGATCCAGGCTCCAGAGCCACTTCGCCTCGTACTCCCAGGCCGAGGTGCGGCGGGCCTTCGGCGGGCCGTTCGCGGACTCGCTGTTCGCGGCGGCGGAGCCGGGATGGAACCGGCCCCTGGCCTCGGGCTATGGGGTCCACGTGGTCTACGTCTACGACCTCTCCGAGGCGGAGGAGCCGACCTGGGAGGACGTGGAGCCGACCGTGGCCGCGCGGTGGGGGGAGGAACAGGGGGTCCTGGCCGTCGATGCGATGTACCGGACGCTCCTGGACAACTACGACGTGGTGGTGGAGTTGGACGAGGGCGGGGTTGAGGGCGACCGTGACGAAGAGGATGGAGGCGGCTCATGAAGGGTCTGAACGCGGTCCTTCTGGTGGCCTTCGCCCTGGGATCCCTCCCCGCACCGGCCTCGGCGGACGATGTCCGGCCGGTTCAGCTCCAGTTTCGCGAAAGGGAACCCGGGGCTTTCCTGGTTCAGTGGCGGGTGCCCCCTCAGATTCCCTTCCGCGCGATCCCGTCGCCCTACCTCCCGGCCTCCTGCTCCGTCGAATCGGAACCGGAGATCAGCGAGCGGGCCGGAAACTGGGTGGGTCGGCAGGAGTTCAACTGCCCGGACGGTCTGGCCGGCCAGGAAGTCGGGGTGGATTACCCGGTTCCGAACCCGGCCATCACGACCGTCATCCGCGTGGAGCTGCTCTCCGGAGAGCGTTACGCTCGGCAGCTGGATCCCCTCGAAACCCGGTGGAGCGTCCCTCCCCCCGACCTGGATCCCGTCACCCGGTGGATCCGTGATGCGGCGGCCTTCACCGCGACGGGAATCCGTCACGTGGCCGGAGACTGGGTCCACTGGGCGTTCATCCTCTCGCTGGTGCTGCTCGCCGCCCGGTTCGGGACCCTCTCCATGGTCACCCTCTTCGGAGTGGGCCAGCTGGTTGCCGTACTGATCACCTCGGTCCTGGGAAGGCCATTGAGTCCGGTTGCCGCGGAGGCCACGCTGGCTCTGGCCGTCCTGTTCCTTGCTCGGACGGCACTCGTCCCGGGGGAGGACCGGGTCCGCTGGATTGCCCTGGCCGCCGGGGTGTTCCATGGCCTCGGGCTGGCGGCCACCATGCCGATGGCCGCTGAGGGCGGCTGGCTGGTCGCCTCCTACCTTGTCGCCCTCGTCCTGGGCATGGACGCCGTTCTGCTGCTGGGAGGCCTGGCTCTGGAGTGGCTCGGAGGCCGGATTCCGGAGGGCCCTCGCCGGGCTCGGGCCCGCACTGGAGCCGCCTACCTGGCGGGGATCGGCGCAG
Source organism: Gemmatimonadota bacterium (assembly GCA_039587435.1). Classification (GTDB taxonomy): domain Bacteria; phylum Gemmatimonadota; class Gemmatimonadetes; order Longimicrobiales; family Gaopeijiaceae; genus JBDHIJ01. The sequence goes on along the minus strand of JBDHIJ010000059.1, from coordinate 2,186 downwards.
CCGCCGCCGGGTTCGGATTGCTCACCGGGGGTGCGCCCGCCGAGACCTCCGCGGATTCCGGGCCCGCCATCATCTCCGGTGTTGGCGTTTCCGAAGCGGCAGCCGCCGGAGGCCCCGCCCAGGCTCCGCCGCAGTACGTCGACGCCGCGATCCAGAGCTTCGTGTCCATCGAGCCCTTCGAGGTTCGGCACGAGATCCAGCTCCAGGTCTGGGACGTGACGGGTCCATTGGACCTTTCGAGTACGGGGGACGTGATTCCGGTCGCGGACCAGGACCGGGTTCTTGAGGCGGCCCGGGCGCTGGTGGAGTCGTCTGCGTCGGTCCAGATCGACGGGGTGGCGGCCGAGGGGTTCGTGGACCGGGTGAGCTTCATGGTCCGGGACCCCCAGGGTGTGCTGCCCCGGCAGGTGGCCGTGGACGAGCCGGTGGCCGAGGCCCTCATCGGGGTGACGGTCCTCTACATCGTGCCGGACATGGCCGAGTCCGTCTCGGTGGGATGGGAGGGAGTGTTCGACCAGGCCGCCGCCATCCCCATCACCCTCATCGACCCGGAGGCCTCGGTCCCGCTTCAGATCACCGCGGGCGAACCGGCGGTCACCTGGCGCAACGAACTCTCCGAAGATCCGGTCCCCACCGTGGCCGAAGTGCAGGTAGAGCCGCCGACGATTCCACTGCCCCTCGCCTCGGTGCCGTTCCTGCTGGCGGCCATCGCGCTCGGGGTGTCGGGGATTCGGCGGCAGCGTGAGGGCCTCGCGGGAGCCGGGGCCCGGATTCTCCTGGCCGTAGCCCTGCTGGTCGGGCCCCTGGCGGAGGTGGCCGTCGCCCTTCCCGCCGGGTTCGGCGGGGTGACCTCGGACAGCGAAGCTCGCCGGATCCTGGCCGGGGTGCTGCCCAACGTGTACCGCGCCCTCGAGATCCGGGCCGAGGAGCCGGCCTATGACCGGTTGGCCGTGGTGGTGACGGGAGAGACGCTGACCGACGTGTACCTCGAGCATCGGCGAGCCCTGGTCATGGAGGAACGGGGTGGCGCCCGGGCTCGCGTGGACGCGGTGGAGGTGAACGGGGTGGAGGACGTTCGGCCCGGCGACGAGGGAGGGTTCGCCGCCCTGGTCACCTGGACCGTGGGAGGCAACGTGACCCACTTCGGCCATCGGCACTTCCGGCAGAACCGCTACGAGGCCGAGGTTTCCCTGGTCCCGGTGGAGGGTGTCTGGAAGATCCGGAACGTCGAGGTGCTGGGGGAGGAGAGAATCCGGTGACCCTCCCGGCGCGGCCCTCCGGGTCTCAGCTCCCTCCCGAGCCCTCCAACCCGGCCAGCTTCTCCTCCACCGCGGCTGCCGGCGCGCCCAGGTCCAGCGCTTCCCGGTAGTAGCTTCGGGCCCGGGACTCGTTGCCCTTCCCGGCCCAGAGGTCTCCGAGGAACATCCGGGCGCCGTGTCCCCACCATGGTGAGGGCCTGGAGGAGATCGTGAGGCGCCCGGAACGTCTTCCCCATCCGGTCGGAGACCTGCCGGTAGTGAGCGACCAGCCCATCGGGATCGGAGATCACCCGCTGGATGGGGATCTGGAACCCCTCGAAGATGAACCGCAGCGCGTCGTACTCGGCGATCATGGGCACCGAGCCGTGGCTGTCGTCGGGGTAGTAGTCGAACGCGTAGCGGATCCCGCTCTCGTCGTAGGCCTCCATGATCGCGTCGAACTGGGTGATGGACGCGAAGTGGGAGTTCGTCATGTCGTTGTCGGGGTCCAGGGTGTTCGCCTGGGCCACGTACAGCGCTTTCCCGCTCAGGTCCTCCTCGGTGAAGAACTCCCGGGCCTGCTTGAGCAGAATCTGCTCGTCCCACCACAGGCTCGGATCGATGGAGACGTAGGCGTCGAACGTGTCGGTGATCCTGTAGAGGGCGTTGATCGTCGTGATCCCGCCGAAGGAGTGGCCGACGAAGATGCGGTAGTTCCGGGTCCGGTAGGTGTCGTCGATGTGGGGAATGAGCTCCCCGGTCAGGAACTCGAAGAACGCGTCGTTCCCTCCGCTGGCCTCGAACATGGGCGTCTCCTCGCCCTCGAAGTCCTTCAGCGTGTGGGTGGGCGTGAGGTCCCGGGTCCGGTTGGTGTTGGGGATGGCCACCACCATCATCTCCGGCACGGCGTAGGTGCCGTTCACCCCTGTGCCCAGGGCCTGGATCAGG
>JBDHIJ010000118.1:0-3670 GCA_039587435.1 Gemmatimonadota bacterium | reverse complement strand
TTGGTCGCCGCCTTCCGGACCTTGCTGCTTGACTTGGTGCTCGCGGCCTTCCGAGTGGACTTCCGCTTGGCCTTGGTCTTGGTCATCCGTTCCCGTTTCCTTCTCGCCCACGGGCGCCGAGCGGGCCGACCGGCCCGAAGCATCCCGTCCATCCCACGCGCGATCGAGCCCCTGACCCCATAAGGAGAAGACGACGCTGCGAAGCCGTTCGGTAGAACGTTTCGCGGATCGGTCGCTCCATGCTCCCGGATGTCATGACGAACGGGGCGGTCATTTGTTGCCGTCCACGTCGTCGAAGCGCATCCGGTTGACACGGAGGTGCCCGATATGCCTCGCGACCCTCATGGGTTGCATGTGTATCAGAACGCCGTCCCGTCAAACAATGCGACTCTCCCCGTGAGAGAACGCATGCGTCGGCGGGGGCGCCCATAGGTTTCTCGATCCACCCAGGGCATCGGTGCTCCGAGGGGGCCCCGCAACGACGGGACCACCCTCCCTCGGCGCTCATTTGCATCGGTCCTGGGCCGGCTCCCGCCCGACTCGCTCACGGACGTAGCAGTAGCACGGGTTTCGTTCCGGGTCAGGAGCTCGATCCGGGAGAATTCGAGAAAATGCCCGCAGCCGGTTACGATACGTAGCGCGCCGTAAAGATGTGACCCTTTTGGAGGCTGGAATGCAGCGAGAGAGGCTGTCCCACGACAAGTTGCTACGGACCTTGCTCGAGGCAGGGACGGCTCTCAACAGTTCCCTGGACCTGGACAGCCTCCTGGACCTGATCATGGACAGCGCCTGTCGGATCTTCGGTGCCGGGGCGGCCAGCCTGCTCCTCCTGGACGAGTCCACCGAGACCCTCTTCTTCAAGACCGTCACCGGCGAGAAGCGGGAGGAGCTCAAGTCCTATCGGCTGAAGCTGGGGGAGGGGATCGCCGGCTGGGTGGCGCAGAACGGGAAGCCCCTGATCGTGGCCGACCCCGCCACCGACGATCGACTGCGTAAGGAGATCGGCGAGGAGATCGGCTACCCCACGACCTCGCTGATGTGCGTCCCGCTGCGTGTCGAGGGCCGCGTGATCGGGGTCCTCCAGGTCCTGAACCGACTCCAGGGGAGCTTCGGGGACGAGGACCTGGAGCACCTCCAGCTGCTTGCGGAGCAGGTCAGCCGGGCGCTCCAGAACGCCCGGATCTACTCGGGCGAGGTGAAGGAGAAGCAGCGCCTCAACGAGCTCATCGACGACCGCTATCGCCCCATCGGCCAGTCGGTCAGCTTTCGCTCCGCCCTGGAGGTGGCGCTCAAGGCCGCTCCGTCCAAGGCCACGGTGCTGCTCCGCGGCGAGTCGGGCACCGGCAAGGAGGTCATCGCCCGAACCATCCACCGGGCCAGCCAGCGGGCGGACCACCCCCTGGTGACGGTGAACTGCGCGGCCATCTCCGAGAGTCTCCTGGAGAGCGAGCTCTTCGGCTACGAGCGGGGCGCCTTCACCGGGGCGGAGAAGCTCAAGCGGGGCAAGTTCGAGCTCGCCAACGGCGGGACCATCTTCCTGGACGAGATCGGGAACATGTCCTCGCCGATCCAGAGCAAGATCCTGCGGGTCCTCCAGGAGAAGGAGGTCGACCGGGTCGGCGGCACCCGCCCCGTCCCCGTCGACGTCCGCGTGGTCGCGGCCACGAACTCCGACCTGGAGAAGATGATCGAGGAGGGGAAATTCCGCGAGGACCTCTTCTACCGCCTGAACGTCATCTCGATCACGCTCCCACCCCTCCGGGAGCGACGGGAGGACATCCCCCCGCTGATCGATCGCTTCCTCCAGCGCTACAACGCCGAGACCAAGAAGAACATCCGCGGTATCTCCGCCGAGGCGCTGGACGTCCTGATGCGCTACCGCTTCCCGGGCAACGTCCGCGAGCTGGAGAACATCATCGAGCGCGCCGTGGTCCTGGAGGACGAGGAGCTCATCCAGCCGGAGCGCCTGCCCTTCTTCTCCGCGGACGGCGTCGGCGGTCCCGGGCCGGACGAGGACGGGGGGCACTTCCCCTCGCTCGCGGACATGGAGAAGCGCCACGTGAGCGCGGCCCTGAAGCGCACCAAGGGCGTGAAGACGGAGGCCTGCAAGCTCCTGGGGATCTCACGGCCCACGCTGGATCGCAAGATCCACAAGTACAAGATCGAGGTGTGAGGCGGGCGCCCTCGCGGGCTACTCGTCGCCGGAGGCGGTCTCGGGCGTCTCCACGGGCACTAGCTTGGTGGGGTTGAAGGCGTCGAGGGTGAAGTGGTCGACGCTGGCGGGCTCGAAGCCGGCCCCATAGGTCTCGGTGCTCACCCGTACGAAGACCCCGCTGGGGTCCCAGGGGCCGAGGTTGCCGATCTGCTCCTTCGGGAAGGCGAAGTCCCGGATGACCAGCGCCTCCTGGCGAGAGGCGTGATAGATCTTGAGCTCCCGCGTCCCGAGGAGGTCCTTCGGGTCGGTGGCCCGCTCGAAGAGGACCGCGTCCCCGTCCGGGGCCATCACGAAGCGGAACACGTCCTTGTCGATGACCTTGCCGTGGTTCTCGCCGGGGACCAGTCGGATCAGGTCCCCTGGGGGCTGCCCACGATGGTGGGTGCGGGTGAGCACGTAGGCCACCGAGCCGGTCTCGTTGAACTGGGCGCTGTCGATGCTGGCGGCGCCGGCCAGCTCGAAGTGGGCCTCGACCTTGAGGGAGTCCCGCACGGCTTCGTCGGCGGCGGTGAGGAGGGACGCGGTCCAGCGGTTCTGCTCCTGGGGGCGAGCCCGCCCCGTCAGCATGAGCCAGCGGGTCCGGACCGGGTGAGGGAAGACGAAGCGCTGGTCGTCGTCCTCCGCGGAGATCCGGTCGGGGTTGGCCATGATCTCCTCGACCAGGGCGTCCGCCTGCTTGCGGTGCATGGCCAGGGCCTGGACCTGGATCGCCGAGAGGTCCTGGTCGCCCCCGAGGGGCGAGCTGGGGTCGACGGTCGAGGTTGCGGCCGGGCTCGTCTTGATCGGCTCCGGTTGCACCGGCTTGTTCGGCGCGGCGCCGTCCGTCATGACCATCCATGTGAGGCCGGCGCCGAGCAGCAGGCCCGTGGCTCCCGCGAGGGAGGGGGGGAAGTCCGACTTCGGCTTGGCGGTCTTCTTAGCGGCCTTGCCGCGCGATTTCTTGCCCATTACGAGAAGGCTACGGGCGATGCACACGACCCGTCAAGCTGGGCCGTTGCCGGTTCCAGGGGGTACCATCGCCCCGCCATGCTGCGTCGCCTGCTGGAGGAACAGCTCCTCGACCCCCTGGAGAAGGCCTGGGGTGAGCGCCTGCGCGCCGCCGTGATCGTGGGGTCGGCGGTGCCCTTCATGGATTCCGCGGACCCCCCGCTGCTCGGCGACGTGAACCTCGTCCTGGTGGTGGACGCCGTGGACCTCGGGCTCCTGGGGGAGCTCCGCCAGCGCCTGGTTCCCCGAGACCTGGAGGACCTCGAGGTGCTCCTGGTCGCCGAGGACGAGCTGCCGGCGATGCTTCGGACCTTCCCGCTCGAGGCCGGGGCTCTGCAGCGGCGGCGCCTCCTTCTGCGGGGGCGGGACCCCTTCGCCCGGCACCGCCCCGAGCCCTGGATGGGGGAGCACCAGGCGGCCAGCGAGGTCCTGGCGCACCGCCAGCGCCTGCGCGCCGTCCTGGCCATG
>JBDHIJ010000058.1:0-17211 GCA_039587435.1 Gemmatimonadota bacterium | reverse complement strand
GGAGTCGGCGGGAACGCCCAGCGTCTCGGCGGCTCCCAGTGCGAGGAGGGCGCCACCAACGGCGTGTCGGCCGGGGATGCCCAGCTGGACGTCGGTGCCCCGCCACGCGAACCGGAACCGGCCCGCCCGATCGGCGGTGGGAGCCTCCGGACGGAGGTCCGCGTCGGCGGCGTCGGACCAGCCGGCTATGCGAACGTCGGGTACGATGGCGCGGGCACGGCGCGGGAGACCGGCGGGCAGATCTCCGACCAGGGCCGCACCGCCGGCCTCGAGACCCCGCAGCAGGTCCAGCTTCTCGTCGAAGATCCCTTCGAGCGAGCCCAGGAGCTCCAGGTGGGCCGGGGCCACGGTGGTCAGCACGGCCAGGTCCGGCTCGGCGATCCCGGTCAGGGCCGCGATCTCGCCGGGCTCGTTGGTCCCCATCTCGAGGACCAGGACCTCCGTGTCCCCGGGCGCCTCCAGTACCGTGAGAGGCAGGCCGATCCGGTTGTTCAGGTTGCCGCGTGTCGCGTAGACCCGGCGATCCCCGGCCAGCGCGGCCCGGACGAACTCCTTCGTCGTGGTCTTTCCCACCGAGCCGGTGATGCCTACCACCCGCATCCCCAGCGCGCGACGGCGATGAAGGGCCAGCTGTCCGAGGGCCACCAGGGTATCGGGCACCCGGAACACGGAGACGCCTTCCGGAGCCTCCACCGGGCGCGACACCACGACACCGGTGGCCCCGGCCTCGGCCGCGGTCTCGATGAACTCGTGCCCGTCGAACCGCTCGCCCACCAGCGCAACGAACAGCGCACCGGTCTCGAGAGAGCGGGTGTCGGTGCTCACGCCGGAGAACCCGGGCACCGCGGCACCGAGGTCCTCCACGGGTTCGAGCGCCTCCAGCACCCGATCACGGGTCCACTCGAACCGCCGGCTCATGACCGCACCGCCCGGTCCCGGGCCCACTCGTCCACGATCTCGCGCTCGTCGAAGGGGACCTTGTCCGTGCCCAGCACCTGGTAGGTCTCGTGGCCCTTCCCGGCGAGAAGCACCAGGTCGTCCGACCGGGCCTCGGCCAGGGCCATCCGGATGGCCGCCCTGCGATCCGCCTCCCGGAGGAAGGGAGCGTCGCCCAGCCCACCCACGACGTCGTCGATGATGGACTCCGGATCTTCCGTCCTCGGGTTGTCCGAGGAGACCACCGGGAGATCGGCGCCCCGGGCTACGGCGGCCCCCATGAGCGGCCGCTTGGCCCGGTCCCGGTCCCCGCCGGCGCCGAAAACCACGATGAGCCGCCCCGCCACCAGGGGCCGCACCGACTCCAGCACCCGCTCCAGCGCGGCCGGCGTGTGCGCGAAGTCGATGACCACCGAAGGGTTCGTCGCAACCACCTCGAGCCGGCCGGGGATCTGCGGCAGGGTCCCCAGGGCATCGGCCACCGCCTCCAGGGACAGGCCGGCCTCCAGGCCGATCGCGGCCGCGCCGAGGGCGTTGTCCACGTTGAAGGCACCCAGGAGGGGCATCTCCACGGCGACTCGCTGGAAATCCCCGCCTTCCCCGGCGGGCCCCTCCAGGGTGAAGAGGGTGCCATCGGCGCCGGCCTCGACCTCGAGGGCACGGAGATCGGCTTCAGCGCCCCGTCCGACCACCAGGACCCGCAGGCCCTTGGAGCGGGCCCGCTCAGGGATGGCGTCCCATGCAGGGTCATCCCCGTTCACCACGACCAGCCCGTCGGACTTCACCAGGTCCAGTAGCCGGGCCTTGGCGTCCCGGTACTCCTCCAGCGTCTCGTGATAGTCCAGGTGGTCCTGCGTGAGGTTGGTGAAGACCGCCACGTCGAACTCCACTCCGGCGAGCCGGTCCTGCTCCAGGGCGTGGGACGAGGCCTCCATCGCCAGGGCCCTTACGCCTCCGTCCCGGAGATCCGCCATCCAGCGCCCGAGGTCGACCGGACCGGGCGTGGTGAGGCCCTCGGTTCCGTCCACGACCCGGCCGTCGGCGTCGACCACTCCCAGGGTCCCGATCACGGCCGTCGGCCGTGTGGAGCCGAGGACGTGACGAGCCATGAGCGCGGTGGAGGTCTTCCCGTTCGTGCCGGTGATACCGGCGGCGAAGAACCCCCGCGACGGAAAGCCCGCCGCCCACTGTGAGGCGATCCCGGCGGCCATCCGGCCCCGGTCCACGACCACCTGCGGGAGGTCCTGCTCGGGGAGAGGTCGCTCCACCAGTGCGGCCACCGCGCCCCGCTCGCGGGCGGCGGCCACGAACTCGTGCGCGTCGAAGGCGGTCCCGACCCAGGCCACGAACAGGTCGCCGGGCCGAGTGGTCCGGGAGTCCTGCGAGACGCCGGAGACTCCGACATCGACGACGTCCTCCGACCGGACCGAGAGGCCCGAAGCCGAGAGGACATCCACCAGGTCGGCGAGACGGAGGGGTTCAGCCATCATCCCCCCTCTCCACCAGGATGTGTACGGTGTCGCCGGGGCTGAGCAGAGACCCGGCCTCGGGCAGCATCCGGGAGACGTGGCCTCCGCCGTCCCAGGTCACCCGGAGCCCCATCGAGTGCAGCCGCCGCACGGCGTCGCGGGCCGGAACGCCCTGGAGGTCCGGAAGCGGTACCACGGAACCCTGGGCGGGCGGGGTCATGCGCACCGGCGACGGAGTGCCGCGACGGGCGCCGCCGAGGGGGACCGAGGCGAACCGCACGTCGTCGGAGTCCTCCGTTCGGGTGAACTCGCCGGGCAGCGAGGCCTGGGCGATCTGGGCCAGGGCGACCCGGTCCAGCGGCGGGCGGCGGGCGGCGAGGATGGACTCCAGCGTGGCGCGGGTGACGGGAGCGGCCGTGGCGCCGCCGTAGTAGGCGCCCTTGGGACGCTCGAGCATCACGAAGACCACGAGCTGCGGGTTCTCGGCCGGGAAGAACCCGACGAAGGACGAGAAGTAGGCGCCCCGGATGTATCCGCCCTCGGATCCCCACACCCGCGACGTCCCGCTCTTGCCGGCCACCCGGAAAGTCCGGAGACGTGCGGCGGTGCCGGTTCCGTCCTCCACCACGTCCACGAGGACGCGGTTGACCTCCCGGGTGAGCCAGCCGGGCAGCACCTTGCGGACCTGGCGCGGCGGGAAGCGCTCCAGGACCCGCCCGTCGCGATCCCGGGTCTCCTTCACCAGCCGCGGCTCCATGAGCCAACCCCCGTTGGCCAGGGCACCGTAGGCCATGGCCATCTGGATGGGGGTCACGGCCACTTCGTACCCGATGGCCAGGGAGGCGGCAGACTGTCCGGACCAGTCCCCCGGGCGGCGGAGCGTGCCGGCGGCCTCCCCCGGGAGCGGGACGCCGGTGGGCATGCCGAAGCCGAAGTCCCGCAGGGCCTCGTACTGCTGCGCGTGGGTCAGGCCCTGGGCGATCTTGGCGACACCCACGTTCGAGGACACCCGGAGTGCGTCCCCCAGCGTCATCATCCCCTCGGCGTGCACGTCGGTCAGCACCCGACCGTTGATGGCCCAGCGCCCCTCCTCGGTGTCCACGGAGTCGCCGAGCGAGGCCACACCGTGATCGAGGATCGCGGCCACGGTGAACGGCTTCAGGGTGGAGCCCGGTTCGTAGGGCGTGTTGATCCCCGCCAGGGCGTTGCGGCTGCCATCCCGCTCCGACGCCATCGCCAGGATCTCACCCGTCGTGGGATCGGTCACCAGCACGGTCCCGCCCTGGGCCTCGGTCTCGATCACGGCGGTCGAGAGAGCCTCCTCGGCAATCTCCTGGAGCTCCAGGTCGAGGGTCAGGACGACCTCGCCACCGGAACGCGGAGTCTCCACCGTCCAGGTCTGCCCCGGAATCGGGCGGCCGGAGCTGTCACGGGCTCGGACCTCGCGGCCCGGGACGCCGGTCAGCAGGCCCTCGTACTGCTCCTCCACCCCGCCCATGCCCTCGCCGTCCAGGACCCGGCCCAGGACCCCGCGGGCCAGCTGGTCGTGGGGGTAGAAGCGGTCCAGCTCGCGGGTCACGTACACGCCCTGGATTCCGGCCAGCTCCCTCCGGGTGACCGCGCTGAACCTCCCGCGGACCTGGACCCAGCGCCGGTCGGAGCGCGTCATCCGGCGCGCTTCGCGGGGCGTCAGATCCAGGGCGGCGCTGAGCCGCTCGGCGGCGGCGTCGGCATCCAGGAGCTCCTGCGGCGCGATTCCGACCCGGAACGTCTCATGGCTCATGGCCAGGGACACGCCATCCCGATCGAGGATGCTCCCGCGGGCTGCCGGCAGGGTCCCCGTGGTGCGGTGCTGGTCGTCGGCCGCCTCCTGCCAGATGTCGGCGGTGACGACCTGGAGCTGGACCGCGCGCGCCACGAGGACCGCGGAGCCGGCTACCCAGACCCCCAGGAGCATGCTCCGGCGGATCCGGAGGCTGCGGGCGCGACGGACCGCGGGGTTCACGAGCCGTCCTCCACCAGGAGCACCGTGCTGGGGGCGATCTCCATCCCCAGCCGCTCACGGGCCGCGGGCACCACCCGCCCCCGGCTCTCCAGGACCTGGATCCGACGGACCAGTTCCTCCCACTCGGCCCTGGCCAGCGCCTGCTCCCGGCGGACGGAGTCCACGGCGGCCAGGGTCTCGAGGGCCCGTGCCTGACGCCACGTGACCAGGCTCAGCGCCACCAGGAGGGCCGCCACGGCGAGCACCACCACGGAATAGGCCGGGAGGCGCTTCATGCCGCCTTCCTCCACGCACGCAGCAGGGCGCTGCGGGCCCGCGGGTTCCGCTCAACCTCTTCCTCGGAGGGACGGACCGGCTTGCGGGTGAGGGTCTCGCCCAGCGCCTCGCGTCCACAGGCGCATACGGGAAGGTCCGGAGGGCAGATGCACGCGTCGGACCACTCGCGGAAGGCCCGCTTCACGATCCGGTCTTCCAGCGAGTGATAGGCGATAATGGCCATGACTCCGGTCGGCCGGAGGGCGTCCCGGAGCCTGGGCAGCGCCTCGCTGAGCCCGTCCAGCTCCCGGTTCACCGCGATGCGGAGGGCCTGGAACACACGGGCCTTCTCGCCGGACCGTGCCGGCCGGCCCAGGGCTCTGGTGAGAGCGGCCACAAGGTCGTCGGAGGTGGTAAGCACGTCCCCCGCCTCTCGCCGCCGGACGATCTCACGGGCTAGCGCCCGGGCCCTCGGCTCCTCCCCGAACTCGAAGAAGATCCGGGCCAGTTCGGCCTGGGGAAGCGTCGCCAGCAGGTCCGCCGCGCTGGACTCCGCGCTGGACGCTCCCGCCATCCGCATGTCGAGAGGGACCCCGGTCCGGAACGCGAAACCGCGAGCATCCGAGTCCAGGTGGCGGGAACTGACTCCCAGGTCCAGAAGGACCCCGCCCAGGACTTCCCCGGGGAGACCGGCGGCCGTCACGGCGTCGCTGAACTCGGCCTGGACGAACCGCACCCGGTCCGCGACGCCCTCCATGGCCCTGGCCGCCGCGCCAAGGGCCTCGGGGTCGCGGTCCACGGCGATAAGCTCCAGCGAAGGATCCCGCTCCAGCAGGGCCCTGCTATGCCCGCCTCCCCCCACGGTCCCGTCGAGAACGGGACCAGGAGACGGCAGCAGGAATCCCAGGACTTCCTCCAGCAGCACCGGCTGATGGTAGTCCGCGGAGGGAGCGAGGCCGGGGCGGAGTCGATCGTCCATGGCCCGGCCTAGAGGAAGATCCGGTCGGCAAGGTCGCTGGCCGCCGCCTCGTCCTCGTCGGACATGGCCGCATCCCAGCGTTTCGGGTCCCAGATGTCGATCTGGTCCGACTGACCGAGGAGGAGGATCGACCCTTCCAGGCCGGCGGCCTCCTGAAGCCAGGACGGAATGAGGATCCGTCCCTGCTTGTCGGGCACCACCTCGTGCGCGTTGGCGAGAATTCGCCGGGCGAAGCGCTTTTCGGCCGTTCCCCCGCGGCGGAACTCCTTCAGCCGCGATTCCACCTCGACCCAGGTGGACTCGGGGAAGAGTGTCAGGTGGTCGGCTTCCCACTGCAGCAATACGAACCGCGACTCCTCGGCCCCCTTACGGAAGGACGCCGGAAGAGCCACGCGGCCCTTGTCGTCGAGCTGATGTTCGTACCGCCCTAGAAATCCAGTCACCGTGGCACTCTGTGGGGAAGAGTGGTGAGTGGTGGTGCTTATTGGAGCGAAGATAGGGGCCGATCCCAGGACCCGCAAGGGTGTTATTCGCAAATGTGTGGTACGCCAGAACGCCCCCGGCCCGTGGAGCCAGAGGCGTCGTATGTTCAATAATGGTGGCGTTTAGTGCCTGGATCGGCAGACGCTCAGAGCCCGGTTCCGCCGGGCCGGGATTGGAGCGTATTTGTCGACTTTCGCCGTCCCCCACTCCTCCCCACCAACCCCACCCCTTCCCACCCTGCGTCGCGGCACGGGTGGGCACCGAGAGAGATCACCCCGGCGGCCAGGGCGGAAACGAAAGAGGCGCCGCGGGGCCGAAGCCCCGCGGCGCCTCCGCGCCCCTCAAGGGAAGTCGGTCTTACCGACCCCGCTTGATGATGGCTTCCTGGATCTCGATGTACTGGTTGGTGGCATCGAGGAACTGCTGGAGGTTCACGGACGGCGTGGCCGCGGCGTACTCACCGGCACCCTGCAGCTGCCGGAGCGCCTGCTGGAAGACCGGGAGGGTCGCCTGGGCGGAAGCCAGCGTCTGGGGACCCTGAGCCGCCTCACCCTTCTTGTAGAGGCCGTAGCCGTGGAAGAAGTTCAGCTGCGACTGCAGACCGCTGGAGATGCCGTCGAAGGACTTGGCGGCGGCGATCCCGTTGATTCCGTAGTCGAAGTTGTTCTTCTGGATCCCGTTGGAGTAGGCGTCGGCGAACACCAGGCGAGCCATGGCGTCGGCGGTCTGCTCACCCCGGGTCACCGCGTCCTTGAGGACCGGAAGGGCCTCGTCATTGCGACCGGCGTCCAGCAGCCACTTCCCCTGCCGGGCGGAGACGTTGGGGGCCTCCGGGTCCAGCTCGCGAACCTTCTCCAGAGCCGCGATGGCTCCCTCGAGGTCGCCGGTCTGCTGCTTGGCGTTCGCGTAGGTGGACCACAGGGCCGCGTCGTCCGGGTGGGCCGCGAGGGCCTCGTCACCGAAGCGGATCGCCTCGTCCAGCTCGCCGAGCTGGGCGTACATGGCCACGATGTTCCGCAGCTGGGCCGGATTCATGTCGGCGCCCTGCACCGCGAACACTCGCTGGTAGGCGTCGATGGCCGTCCGGTAGTTCTGCTCGACCTCCGGCGGAAGCTCGGAATCCTGAGCGGCGCCGCTGGCCTGGAAGGCCTGCGAACCGGCGGCGAAGGCGAAGTTGCCGTACTGCTGCCAGAGGTCGGCGTTCTCCGGATCGATCTCCAGGCCCTCCTCCAGGAGGCCCATGGCACCGGCCGGGTCACCGGCCTGGGCGAGGTCGTAGGCGACCTTCATCCGGACACCCGAGTTCATCGGGTCCAGCTCGAGGTAGTCGGCGTAGTACTTCCGGGCCTTGTCGTCCTCACCCAGCTGGGCGGCCACGTAGCCGGCGGACTGCAGCGCAGTCTCGTTCATCGGGTCGAGCTTCAGAACCTCCTCGTACTCCACCAGGGACTCGTCCATACGGTCGGTCTCCCGGAGGACCCGGGCCCGAACCATGCGGGCGGACGAAGACGAGGGGTTGAGATCGATGGCCCGGTCGCAGTTCTCCAGCGAGTTCTGCCACTGCTGGCTCTGGGCGTAGTCGGCGCAGAACTGCATGGCGCGGGTCTGCTGGGCGAGGCGCTCGAAGGCGGACGCGATCTGCGCGGCGCCCTCCTTGTAGCTCTCCTTCTCCTCGATGCCGACGAACGACGGCACCTCGAAGGTCTCGCCGGTAGAGACGGTCACGAACTGCGAGTTGACCCTGAACTGCTTCTCCCCGCCCTCTTCGGCGTAGGAGGAGCACACCACGACCTCGACGTTCATGAGGTTGGCGAGCTGGCGGGCCCGGATGCAGTTGAGGTCGTCCTCATCGATGTCGTACTGCTTGAGGGCCGACTTGAGCTCCTTCTCGTCCACCGGCTGGTGGGTGGCGAGATCGTTGATGAGCTTCCGGAGCTCCTTGGCGGTTTCCTTGCCGTACTTGTCGCGGGCGTCGTTCAGGGGCTCGAAGTTCGGTACGAGAACCCGGAACCGTCCGGTGACGTCCTGCCCTGCGGCCTGGTGGGCGGGGGACGCGAGAGGCGCCGCCATGAGTAGGCCCATCGCAGTGACGATGGCCCCCAGCTTCAGCCGATCCAGCATACTAGCAACTCCCTGGCTTTCTTTGAATCCAGCACGCGCCGCAGGGGTGCGGAGCGAGTAAAACCTGCTCTATGAAAAACACCAAACCCGCCTGAAGGCGGGAACTATGGCCAGGCGTGGAACCGCTTAACCTAAGATATCCCTCAAAAACGGGTCAACCGCCCCTCGGGACTCCGAAGTCTTCTTGGGATGCAGCACCCTGCGGTTACACTGCAGGGAACCCGGTGCGGGTGGAACGGGCGGGCGGGCGAGCCTCCCCTCCTCCGGCTCCCGGTGCGGCGTAATCGCCGTCGAACGATTCTTACGCCGGGGCGGCAGTCTGATTACGGATCGTGGTTCGCGCAACCCCGAGGTGCGGCAAAAGAAGCGACTTCGGCTCCGGCACCTGCGCACGCCTCCGCGCCGCCCCCATTCCGGATGGAGTGCTTCCCCCTCTACTCGAACGGGCCGTCGAACGCGGCGATGCGAGTTCGCACCTCGTCCTCCATGCGCTTCGCCCGCCCGGTCCCGTAGTCGTACATCACCTGCGTGGACGTGACGCTGACCAGGAGATCCCCGTCCCCGGAACGGATCTCGTACTCCATGACGAAGTGCTTCTTCCCCAGTACCGAGACCCGGACCCCGACGTCCAGGGTGTCGGGGTAGAGCACCCTCTGCTTCCACCGGATGGTGGCCTCGGCCAGGACGTAGTCGATGTTCTCCAGGTCGCTCCCGGACCGACCCGCGACCTCGCGCCAGTAGGCCGCCCGCGCCTCCTCGATGTACATGAGGGCCTCGGAGTGGTGCGCGTGCCCTCCCAGATCGATGTCCCGGAACCGAACGGCCACCGGCCAGTGGAACCGGAATTCGTCACTCGTGCTGTGCATGGGCTGCCTCCCGAAGACCTGGTCCGGAACAACGGTTGAGTCCGGCGACCGGCACAATACCTTCCGGACATGAGCGCGCAAGAGAACGGAATGGACTTCGACCTGGTGGTGGTCGGAGGCGGGGTCATCGGGCTCGGACTTGCCCGGGACGCCGCCGGCCGGGGACTACGCACGGCCGTCGTGGACGCAGGGCCTCTCGGGCAGGAGGCCTCCCGGGCCGCCGCCGGGATGCTCTCGCCCGTAGGCGAGGACCTGGATCCTCGCTCGTTCCTCGACCTCGGGCTCCGCAGCCTCGCCCTTTATCCGGGCTTGGCGGCCGAGCTGGCTGCCGAGACCGGAATCGACTGTGGGTTTCGGACCTGCGGCAAACTGGAGGTGGCCTTCTCACCCGACGAGATGACGGAGTTGGAGGCCCTGGCCGCGCGTCACCAGGGGGTGAACGGGGGCGTGGAGCTCCTGGACGCTCGAGCCACCGCGCAGCGGCTCCCCTGGTGCGGAGAGCGGGTTCGGGGCGGCGCCTGGATTCCGGGCGACTGCGTGGTGGACAACCGGGAACTGGCCCGGGCGCTGGTCGCGTCCTGTGAAATCCGGGGGGTTCGGCTCTTCGCCGGAACCCGCGCCACCGCCCTCCGGTCCTCGGCGGGTCGAACGACGGGGCTGGATCTCGCGGACGGCCCTCCGATCGCCGCCCGGCGGGTGCTGCTGGCCGCCGGCGCCTGGAGCGGAGCGCTGGAGGGCCTGCCCCGGACCATCCCGGTGCGCCCGGTCCGGGGAGAGATGCTCGCCCTCGACGTCCCCCCGCCCCTGGGTGCGGTGGTGGCGACCCACCGCGCGTACCTGGTTCCCCGGCCCGACCACCTCATCGTGGGAGCCACTTCGGAGGAGCGGGGATTCGATCGGACCCACTCCGCCGGGGGGCTCGCCCAGCTCCTGAGCGGAGTCCTGGAGGTCTTTCCCCACCTGTCCGGAGCCGGGATCCGCGAGCAGTGGGTTGGATTCCGTCCGGGCACCCCCGACGACCTGCCCATTCTCGGGTCCGATCCCGAGCTGGAAGGGCTGGTGTACGCCACCGGGCACTTCCGGAACGGCATTCTCCTGACCCCCGCGACAGCCGAACTGCTGGGTCCGGTCCTCGTCGGTGATCCGGAGCCGGAGGCCCTTCGGCCCTTCCGCCCGGAGCGCTTCTTGGACTGAGTCGGCGCGATTGGGATGCTGGTGGCGAATCGGGAACGTTCGAATATTGGATGAGTGACCCATTCGGACGTTCTCTCAATGGAGGCTCCACCGATGCACGCACCGCGGCTCCGACGGCTCGCCGTCCTCCCCCTCGTCGCGGCGGTTCCCCTGGCTGCCTGCTCGAGCGGATCCGGTTCCGGCGCCAGCGCGGCTCCGGCCCCGGCCGAGACCCCGCTGGAAGTGTGGCAGTCCCTCCGAACGGAGCGTCCCACCCCGGCCCCCGGCGCTGCCCGCGTGTCCTTCGGTGAGATTCTGATCCTGGGATCGGTCGACTGGGGCCTTCCCCCCACGGTGTCCGGCCCGGTCGCTCTCTCCGAGATGATGGCGGCCCAGCTGCTCGAGCGGTCCGACGTGGAGTTCGTCGAGAGGCGCAGGTTCGCGGCGGCCGCGGCGCGGGAACGGACCGGCGACCTGGCTCCCTCGGGACAGCCTCCACTGGGCACGTCGAGGGGCGCCCAGCTCGTCCTGATGGGGACCTGGGCGCCGGCGGGAGCCGGAGCCGTGGCCGATCTCCGGCTCACCGATGCCGCGACCGGCGAGGTGATGAAGGGGTGGCGGACCGAGACGGATCCGGCTCCGGATGCCGTCTCCCTCGCCCGCGCGATCTCCGGGAGCCTCCTCGCGGCGCTGGCGGAAATGGACCGCCTGCCGTCGGGCGGTGGAGACATGGCGCTCCCGGCGAGCTACGCCCCGGCCGGAGTCTCCGGCTCCGCCCAGCAGGCCTTCTTCCGGGGCCTGTCGGCCGACGACCGCTTCGACTGGGAGGGAGCTCGGGAGTCCTACCAGCAGGCGCTGGAACTGGGCGGTCCAGCGTTCTACGAGGCCCGGGCCGCCCTGGGCCGGACCGCCCGGTTCCGGCTGGGAGGCACCCTGGCCGAAAGTCCCTGAGCCCCCCACGGGCCTTCGGTCGATGCGATTCCGTCTCCTTCCCCGTAACTGGACGCACCTCGCCCCCGGGGGCTCTGGTGCAGACCGTGTCGGACCGACAGGTTCACGAATGGTGGTAGACGCCACACGCCTCGCGGCCCTTCCGACCCTACCCCAACCCCGCTGACCGTGACGGACGAAGCCCCCCACCTCCCGCCGCCCGATGAGGCCCAGGCCAGTTCCAGCCTGCGGGTCCTCGTGGTGGAGGACAATCCGAGCGAACGCTGGCTCATCGGGGAGATGGTCCGGGCGCGGGGTCACGTGGTTACGGCCTGTGAAGACGCCGAGTCGGGCCTCCAGGCGATGGAGGACCAGGTCTTCCCGCTGGTGCTGCTCGACTGGTCGCTGCCGGGCATGGACGGCCTGGACCTGTGTCGGCGAATTCGGAACTCCCACTGGGACCTGGAGCCGGTCATCGTGATGATCACCGGCCATGACGATCCGGCCCTCCTGGAGAAGGCCCTCGACGCCGGAGTCGACGACTACATCGCCAAGCCCGTAGACGTGAACCGGCTGCGGGTGCGCATGGCCCTCGCCGAGAGGGCCGTCGCCGCCTCACGACGACGCGAAGCGACTGACCGCGCTCTGGACCAGGCCCACGAAGAGCTCGCCACGCTCTTCACCAACCTCGACGAGGTCGTCTTCTCCATCGACCTGGAGGAGCAGAGACTGATCCAGATCTCCCCCGCGGCGGTCGAGGTCCTGGGTGTCGATCCCAAGATCCTCCTCAGCCGGGACGAGCTCTGGCCCGAGTTCCTCTATCCGAACGGCTGGGTGGCGATCGAGGCGGAGCTGAAGGCCCTTCCGCAGGGCCAGCCCTTCACGGCCGAGTTCGAAATCCGGCGCCCCGACCGGGATGCCCGGTTCGTCGAGGCGCGCTACCACGTCCAGCGGGATGAGAACGGCCGAGCCGTGCGGCTCGACGGCGTCCTCACCGACCGTACCCAGGCGGTGACCACCCGGAGGGAGCTGGCGCGCAGGAACGAGGAGCTCAGCACCCTGTACCGGGCGGCGGAACTGACCCAGCAGTCGGAGTCGGTGGCGCAGGCCTGCAGAGACGTCCTGCGCGAGTTGCTCCGGGTGACGGATGGCGATGCGGCCTGGGTCGCGGTAGCCGATCCGGACCGCGCCGTTCTGCACATGCTCGCGGCGCACGGGGGGGACGAGGGGTGGACCCCTCCCACGGAGATTCCCCTCGCCGACACCCTGGAGGAGACCGTCCTGCGAACCGGGAACCGGGCGCGGGTGGACGAGGTCCGCCGCCGGTCCGAGGCCAGAGCGGAGCTCTATCACGACCTGGGATCCCGCGAGCTGCTCATCTTCCCCCTGGGTCCGTCCTCTGAGCCGTTCGGGACCCTCACCGTGTCGCGGTCCGCAGGGGAGGGCATGTCCGATCGGACCGCCGAGGTTGCCAGAGGCGTGGCCGGACACCTCTCGGTGTTCCTCGGCCGGATGCGGGCCGAGGGGGCAATCGAGGAGACGGAGGCGGACTACAAGGCCCTGGCCGCTCAACTCCAGGCCGCCAACGACGAGCTGCAGGCCTTCACCTATACCGTGTCGCACGACCTGCGTGCACCCCTCCGGACCATGCAGGGCTTCGCTCACGCCCTGATCCGCCAGTCCTCGGATTCCCTGGACGACCAGTCGAAGGACTACGCCGGCCGGATCATCTCGTCCGGAGAGAGTCTCGAGGCCCTCATCAATGACCTGCTCCAGTACAGCCGGCTGGCCTTCGAAGAACTGGAGCTCCAGGTCGTGGAGCTGTCCGACGTGGTCAAGGAAGCGCGGGCGCAGGTGCTCGCGGACCTGGAGGAGCGGGCGGCGGTCGTGAAGGTGGATTCCCGCCTTCCCCAGGCCGTGGGGAATCACCGGACCCTGGTCCAGGTGGTGAGCAACCTCCTCTCCAACGCGTCCAAGTTCGTTCCCCGCGACCGGACTCCCGAGATCGTCGTGTCGGGTGAGCGGGTCGACGGCTGGGTCCGGCTCTCGATCTCGGACAACGGGGTCGGAATCCCCCCGGACCAGCAGGAGCGGATCTTCCGGACATTCGAGCGCGGGCGGGAAAACCAGGACCGTCAGGGCACGGGCATCGGCCTGGCCATCGTCCGCAAGGGGATGGAACGGGTCGGGGGCACGGTGTCCCTGGAGTCGCGGCCGGGGGAAGGGACCACCTTCCACCTGAAGCTTCCCCGGAAGGCGGCGCGAAAAGGCTGGCGACCCTGGCGGGGCCGGGGCTCCGAGGAGGGCGAGGAGTAGTTGACCGCCCGCTCGGTCACTCCGGCGGAGGGGGAGTTCGGGCCGGCCGGTTGATCTCGATGCGCCCGTCCACTCCCGGCAGATACGCGGCGCCGTCCTCGTCCAGGTAGTTGGGCGCCACCTCCAGCAGGCGACCCAGCCCTCCCTCCACCATGTGACGGGGATCCTGGGATCGGAACACCACGATCATCCCCGGATTCTCGCGGAAATGGTCCCGGAACCCTTCGGGATCGCCGTATCGGGTGGGGAGCTTCCGTGCCACCCGGCCGGAGTGGAAGAACACCATCCCCGGATCGTTCGAGTAGATGAGCGGATAGCGCTCCCGGTTCAGTTCCACCAGGAAGACCAGGTCGCTGGTCAGCCAGCCCCGGTTGGTGTAGAACATCCCGTGCTCCTGGTAGCCCGGCACCATGATGGAGTGGCCGCGGAGAACCGCCACCATCCAGAACACCGTGGCCAGACCGGCGACTTTGCCGAGGCGTCCACCCGGGGTCCAACCGGCGAACAGGAGCCATCCCGTACCGGCACCCCACACCAGCAGGAGCGGGATCAGGCCCGGGAGGAGTAGACGGTCGTCGAGGGGGATGAAGGGGTCGGCGAGCAGGCGCGCCGCGACCAGCACCACGCCGTAGACCCCGAACAGGAGGAGCGCCGACCCGCCGAGGGACCTGAGTTTCCCGGCCACCGTCCCCCCCGCGCCCCGAAGGGCGAGGAACACCAGCAGCGGTACCACCAGGAGGGCTGCCCCGGCCCAGTACATGCCGGGCCGCCGCTGCATGTGGAGAGGCAGGATCAGCCCCTCGGCGATGTGACGGGCCAGGAGGAGGGTGCCCTCCAGGTCTCCGTAGACGCGGAACGCCCGCACCTCCTCGCCGCTGGAATCCACCATCGAGAACCACACCCCGAGAACCAGGAGCGACGGCGCCACGGCGAGCGCGGCCCTCAGGAGTCGCTCCCTCGGGGACCCCTCTCCGCGGAGAGAGTCCAGCGCCCCATAGCCGGCCAGCGCCACCCCGACGTAGCGGATCAGGGTGCCGACCCCCGCGAGGAGCCCCAGCGCGAGAGCGGCCCGTCGTGAGCGTCCCCCCAGCGTCAACGTGAGGAGGACGAGCGGCAGGAACAGCGGCTCGCTCCAGACCCCCATGTGGAGCTTCACGAACGCCGGGAGCAACGCCAGGAGCGCCGCTCCGCCCAGACCACCGGCCAGGCCGGCCACTCCACTGGCGATCCAGAACCCCAGGCCCACCGTCGCACCCCCGCCCAGCGCCTCGAGCCATAGCACCGACACCTCGGGCCGCACGCCCGCCGCCCTGACGACGCTCCCGATGAGGACCGAGTAGCCCGGCGGGTAGTGGGAGAGCTGGACCACGCTGTCCGGAGCGTTCCACGAGGCCATGGGAACCAGGAGCTCGCCCGTCGCGGCGAAGGACCGGCCGGCCTCCATGTAGTGGATGGCGTCCGGGTGCGGGCCGGGGAGCAGAGGCGACGCGTTGGCCGTCATGATCCCCACGCTGGTGATCATGGCCGCCAGGAAGGAGAAGAGCACCCGGCGTTCCAGGAGCTTCCGTTCAGCGAGACTGGATTCCAACGGTCGCAGGGTCCGGTGGGGGTGGTGCGAGAGGTGGCGTTCGGGGGGCGGGCCGAGGGCCGTCGCTCAGCCCTGGCCCCGACCAATGGACGGGGTTCGGCGGAGGGGGTCAAGAAAACGGGGGGCGCGGCCCGTCGGACCGCGCCCCCCGGGGCGTCCTCGGATCGGTGGACCGATCAGTGCTGCCGGATCCGGATTCCCCCGGAGCCGGTGTCCAGGGTCATGCTCCCCTGCCCGTCGCCGATGGTTCCGGAGATGTAGTCCCGCCGCATGCTCCGCGTCGAAACCGGCACGTCCAGGTCGATGCCACCGGAGCCGGTGTCGAACTCGACCCGCGCCCCGAAGTCCTCGGGCACCCAGACCGTCACGCTGCCGGAACCGGTATCCACCTCCATGAAGTCGACGTCGGTCAGGAGATCGAGCTCGACCGAGCCGGAACCGGTGTCCACGCGGATGTCGGCGGCCGAGAGCCGCTCGAACTCCACCGAACCGGAGCCGGTGTCGACGTTGACCGAGCCGAAGACCACCTCGGAGCCTTCCACCCGACCCGATCCCGTATCCACCATGAGTTCCTCGCCCCGTGCGTTCAGGACCTCCACCGAGCCGGATCCGGTGTCGACGTTCACGTTCCCGTCCACTCCGTCCACCTCGACGCTCCCGGACCCGGTATCCACCAGGAGATCACCGGTGATGGACATGGCGGTCACGTCACCCGAATGGGTATCGAGGGTCAGGTCGCCCTGAATGTCCCGGGCGTCGATCTCGCCGACGGCCAGGTACATCTCCAGGTCGGTCCCGGCCGGCACGTGCACCCGAAGGTCGGCGTGGGCCTCCAGCCCGCCGCCGCCACCGCTGACCTCGACGCGGTCCCCGCCGCCACCGTTGCCCCAGGTCCCGTCGTCCCGGACCCGGATCTGGGACTTGGACCACCGCCCAAGTTCGTCGTACACCACCTCGTCGGAGGGGTAGATGATCCGGAGGGTCTCCCTACCGCGGATCTCGCCGGTCTCCAGCCGAAGCTGGCTGGCGTCGTCTCCGCCCCGCATGACCTCGACCATCACATCCGAGCCGGATCCGCGGACGATCTCCACGGCGCCGGCGATGTTGTAGATGGCCACCCGATCTCCGGAGATCCGGACCTCTTCCTGGGCGGCGGCGTCGGCAGTCGGTACGAGAGCCACGGCCAGCGCGGCGGCGGCTCCCGTCAGCGTCCTGCGAAAGTCCGAGACGTTCATTGTCTGCATTCTCATGTCGAAGTCAGCCATGGATGAAGCACGGCCCCCCATCCTTCGGGAGGCCGTGATCGATCGCGATCAGCCGCGAGTCAGGAGCTTGATGGAGCCGTTTACGGTCGAGACCTCCAGGTCCGGACCGCCGGAGCCGAACTGGGCCCGGGCGCTCCGCTGCCAGTGCCTGCCGAGCATCTCGATCGGGAGTTCCGACTCGATCCCACCGGAGAGCCACTCGGCCTCCAGGTCCAGGTTCACGTTCTCGGGCATCTCCACGGTGATGCTCCCGTTCACGGTGGAGAACTTGAGCCGGTCCATGGCGTCGGGCTGACCCATGGCAGCGCGGATTCCACCGTTCACCGTGCTTCCCTCCGCCCATCCGGAGGCGCCCAGCTCGATGTCCCCGTTCACCGTGAAGGCCGACGCGTTGCCGACGATCCCGAGGGCCTCGACATCGCCGTTCACCGTGCGTCCTTCGAAGTCCACACCCTCGGGGACACGGACCCGGAACTCGACCTTCACGTCGTTGTTCTTCACGTTCATCTCGCCACGACCGTCGGTCGCGCACTCGTTTCCGCGCCCCGGGTAGACGGCGCAAACGGTCACGCCGCCGGCGTGCTCGAGGACCTCGATGCTGACGGTGGAGGGATCGCTCTTGCGACCGCTCTTCACGGCCTCGATCTGGACCTCGTCCCCGTCGTACGCCTCCGCGATCACCGGACCGTTGACGCCGCGGATCACGAGGCGATCACCGGCATCGATGGAACCGGACCAGGTGAACCGGTCGGTCTCCTGGGGTCCGGCATTCTCCCGCTCGCCCGCATTTCGGGCGGCTCGCTCCATCCTCCGCTCGGCGCGACG
>JBDHIJ010000010.1:0-96294 GCA_039587435.1 Gemmatimonadota bacterium | reverse complement strand
GGGACGCGGCGCTGGCCCGGCTGCAGGGGGCGGTGTCCCTGGCCGACATCGCGGAGGCCGATCTCGTCATCGAGGCGGCCCCGGAGTCCATGGACCTCAAGCGGCGCATTTTCGTCGAGGTCGAGGCCTCGGTCGCGCCCGACGCGATCCTCGCGTCCAACACCTCCTCCATCTCGATCGGTGGCCTGGCGGAGGGGCTGGAGCATCCCGGCCGGTTCCTGGGACTCCATTTCTTCAACCCGGTCCACATCATGGCCCTGCTGGAGGTCGTGCACGGGCCGCAGACCGACGCGGGCGTGCTCGATCGTTCGGTGGCCTTCGCCCGGGCCCTGGGCAAGGAGCCCATCGTCGTAAAGGACAGCCCGGGGTTCGCGGGATACCGCCATCCCATGGGCCCGCTGAAGCTCACCGACCTGGTGGGCCTGGACGTGCGCCTGGGGATCGCCGAGTACCTGCACCAGGAGCTTGGGCACGCCCACTTCGACCCGCCGGAGATCCTTCGCCGCCTCGTGTCGGAGGGCAAGCTGGGCAAGAAGTCGGGCCGGGGATTCTACGACTGGAGCGAGGGATGACCGACGCAACCGGCGCGAGCAGCGTGGACCCGCGCGGCACCGACGACAACCCGGTCCTGGTCGAGCGCAGGGACGACGGCATCGCCGTCATCACCCTGAACCGCCCCGACAAGCTGAACGCCCTCAACGCCGAGGTGCGTGGGCTCCTCATGGAGACCTTCGACGCGCTGGCCGAGGACGACTCGGTGAAGGTCGTGGTGATCCACGGTGCCGGGGAGAAGGCGTTCGTGGCCGGGGCCGACGTGGCCGAGTTCGCTTCGCGCTCCCCGGAGGAGCAGCGGGAGGTCTACAAGCGGCGCCGGGTCTACGAGACCGTGGCCGAATTCCCCAAGCCGGTCATCGCCGCCATCCACGGCTTCTGCCTGGGGGGCGGCTCCGAGCTGGCCCTGGCCTGCGACATCCGCGTGGCGGACCCCACCGCCCGCATCAGCCAGGCCGAGATCCGGATCGGCCTGATCCCCGGTGGAGGCGGCACCCAGCGCCTCGCCCGCCTCGTGGGCCGGGGCCACACCATCCGCATGGCCCTCACCGGCGACATGATCGAGGCCGAGGAGGCGTACCGCATCGGGCTGGTGGACTTCCTCACCGAAGAGGGGAAGCACCTCGAGAAGGCCCTCGACCTGGCCGGCCGCATGGCCCGCTGGAGCTCGGTATCGCTGCGGCTGGCCAAACAGGCTACCCAGGCGGCCTTCGAGCTGCCTCTGTCCGAGGGACTCCTGCTGGAGAAGGAGCTGTTCCTGCAGGCGTTCGAGTCCGAGGACGGCCGGGAGGGTGTGACTGCCTTCGTGGAGAAGCGGAAGCCGGACTTCAAGGGGCGCTGAAGCGGCAGGGAGCCTCACTCGCGCCAAGGCCCCCGGGCGCATCACCCCCCGCGCCGGATCAGTGCAGATTCTTAACTGGCTTTCATGATCTTAAAGCGCCATCTTGCCACAGGCTTCCCGCCCGCCCGGCCCCGACGGGTGCGCGAGGGATCCGGTACCCGAGGGGGTCTCAGCCCCCCAGCGGATCCCACGCCCATCGGAGGTCTCCATGATCACCTCTCGTTCGGTGACCAGGATTCTCGCCCTCCCGCTGGCGGTGGCCTTCGCGACCGCCTGCAATGACCAGAGTGCCGTCTCACCGTCCGCACCCGGTCACGACACCCCCTCCCTCGCAGCCCCCGCGGCCCCGACCTACTCGGAGATCGAGCTCGGCGCGGGCATGGCCTATGACGTGAATGCCAGGGGCATGATCGCCATGTGGAGGGAGATCGCCTGCCCACCCGGACCCGCATCCTGCTACGAAGCAGGGGTCTGGAGGAAGGGGACGTTCACGCCCATCGGTGCCGAACTGTACGACCCGCCCTTCTACCGGTTCCAGATGGAAATCAACAATCGGGGCCACGTCGTGGGCGCGATGAACTCCACCGGAGACATGCGCGGGTTCCTGTGGAACGGCCGTGAGCTGGTGGACCTGGGGCCGTACCACGGCCGCGGTATCAACGAGCGCGGCCAGGTGGTGGGTCTGACCAAGGGGGATGCCGGCCTGGGAACGCCCACGGTGGCGGCGCTCTGGGAACGGGGCCAGCTGACACGCACCGCCGACCTCGGCGGGACCTTCAACACCGCCAATGCCATCAATCAGCGCGGTGAGATCGCGGGAACCGGTCGTTTCGCGGGCTCGAACCTGAACCACGCCTTCCTGTGGGTCGGTGACCAGATCACGCCCCTCGGCCTCGGGGACGCCAGCCACGCCCGGGACATCAACCAGCGTGGGGAGATCACGGGAACCGTGACTCAGGGCGGAGCGGCCTGGGGGTACGTCTGGGATGACGGAGCCGTCACCCTGCTCAACGGACCGGGCCTGGTCGGAAGCCGGGGTCACGCACTGAGCAACGACGGAGACGTGGCCGGGGCCATCAACGACGGGGCCCTGATCCGGGCTGCGCTGTGGCTCGACGGCAACCTCCTGGTCCTGAGCGCCGAGAGCAGCCAGGCCTGGGGGATGAACCAGAAGGCAGAGGTAGTCGGGTACAAGGACGACGGCACCGGTGGATTCACCGCGGTGCTGTGGACTCGGAAGTAGGGTCGAACCGGACAGGCCTCCCACGCCGAGACCCGACCCGCGGGCGTCTGGTGGGAGGCCGCCGCGCCGCGGATCGATCCGGCGGCCGCTGAAACCGTACCAAGCGTGCTCCCGACCCGCCCGGGACTCGCTTGCCCACCCCCTCTCCGCCCCCCACCCTTTACACGATCCCGCCGAGTGCTCACCGTTAGGGAAGACGTCACTCTGTTTTTTAGAGTACTTGGCGACCTGCCGTGAGGAGGCCATGACAGACCTGGTGGAATTCCTCTATCCCGCCCCGGCCCGCCGCCGGGTCGTGGACATCGTGAAGTGGTGGGAGAAACGCCGGCTGCCCTACAACCTGATCGTGGGCGGAGCCGGCGTATTCTCGGTCGTCTGGCTCGCCTTCCTCCAGGCCATCCCTCCCTGGTCCAGCCCCTCCCTCGTCCCGTGGCAGGCCGTCGTGGTGTTCGGCGTCATGGCCAACGTCTGCTACTCCCTGGGCCCGACCCTGGAGATCCTGATCCAGAAGCTGTTCAGGGGGCAGATCCTCCCCACCGGACCGGGCCTCTTTCGCATGGGCCTCACCTTCTCGGTCGGCCTTGCCCTCTTCCCGGCCCTGCTGGGGTCGATCATGTGGATCGTCACCGTGATCGTGACCATCCTCGGGCTGGGGTAGGCCCGAGGCGTCCGCCGAGTCCCGGCTTGCGCCACCCTCGCCCCCCCGCGTTTCCCCTGCTACCATCCTCCCTCTAGAACTCTGGAAGGAGGATTCAATGCCCCGAGGCGCGCATCGCGGCGCCCTGCTCTGCGCTTCCATGGCCCTGACGGCCGCTCTGCTCGCACCGGCCCCCGCCGGAGCCCAGGAGGAGCATCGCGCCCAGCTGGCCGAGAAGTTCGCCGAGCACCTGGAGGCGATCGCCTGGGAGTTCGACGGGGTGGCGGGCATCCACGTGGTAGACCTGACCACCGGTGAGCGAGTCGGGGTCAACGACGACCTGATCTTCCCCCAGGGCAGCTCCATCAAGATCCCGATCCTGCTGGAGCTCTTCCGCCGCGCCGAGGACGATCCCGGGATCCTGCGCCGGCGCGTGGACATGACCGACGATATCCGGACCGCCGGGAGCGGTGTTCTGCAGTTCCTCACCGACGGTGGCTCGGCGCTGTCCCTCGAGGACTATTCGGTCTACATGATCAAGTACTCCGACAACACGGCCACCAACGTCCTGATCCGGGAGCTGGGGATGGACGGGATCAACGCGCTGAGCGCCTCGCTGGGGGCGCCCCGAACCGTGGTTCAGCGAGAGATGATCAGACCGGACCAGTCCGCCATCGGGAACGAGAACCTCTCCACCGCCCGGGAGGCGGCCACCATCATGGAGGCCATAGCGGCCTGCGACCTGCCCATGTCGGAGGAGGCCTGCGGCCGGGTCCGGGAGATCCTGGAGATGCCGAAGTCGGGTCCGGTGCGGACGCCGGTTCCCGGCAACGTGCCCATCGCGTTCAAGCCCGGCGGCATCGAGGGCGTCACCACCGTGTGGGCCCTGGTGGGCCTGGAGGACCGCCCCTACGTGCTCACCGTCATGACCAACTACGGTGGAAACGGCGGTGCGGCGGTGGAGGCGGCGTCTGCGGCCTCCTACGAGTACTTCTCCCGCCTGGCCCGATCCACGCCCTACGGCGCCCGCGTACCCCTGCGCGTCATCCGGAGGCCCTGACCTTGAGCCGCCGCAACGCCCGCTGGCTGTTCGTCGCCTTCCTGGCGGCCTATACGGTGGCCCTCACCTGGCCCGGCATGCTGGTGGCGAACCGTATCGAGCCCCGGATCCTGGGCCTCCCGCTGTCGTTTTTCTGGGTGGCGCTGTGGGTGGCCGCGGGGTTCTTCGTGCTTCTGAACCTGCACGTGGCCGAGAACCGGGAGCGCGAGCCGGCCGGAGGCGAGCCTGACGGGGGAGACGCAGGCCGGCGTGAGCCGGGGGCGCAGACTCCGGAGGGTGTCGACTGATGGAGCGCTGGCAGCTCATCACCGTCATCATCGGCGCCTACCTGGCCCTGACCCTGGGGATCGGGCTGGCCGCGGGCCGGAAGACCTCGGATTCGGTGACCGGGTTCGTGGCCGGGGACCGGAATTTCGGGCTCCTGGTCATGTACTTCGTCACCGGGGCCACCGTCTTCTCCGCCTTCGCGTTCCTGGGCGGGCCCGGGTGGGCCTACTCCCGGGGTGCGGCGGCGTTCTACATCCTCGCCTACGGCGTGCTGGGGATGGCTCCGTGGTATTACGTGGGGCCGAAGGTCGCCGAACTGGGCCGGCGCCGGGGCTACGTGACCCAGGCGCAGCTGGTGTCCGGTCGGTTCGAGAGCCGGTTCCTGTCGACGTTCATCGCGGCCATCACGGTGCTGGCGTTCATCCCCTACATCACCCTCCAGATGCGGGGCGCGGGCATCGTCATCGAGTCGGTGACCGACGGGAACATCCCGATCTGGGTCGGGGCGGCCGTGGCCTACGGGATCGTACTCATCTACGTGCTGTCCAGCGGCGTGGCCGCCGTGGGCTGGACCAACACGTTCCAGGGCATCTTCATGGTGACCATCGCCTGGGCCCTGGGGCTCTACCTCCCCTTCCGGCTCTATGGGGGCGTCGGTCCCATGTTCGAGGCCATCGGCGAGGCTCGACCGGAACTGCTCACCGCGCCCGGTCTCGACGGTGCCGGCGCGCCGTGGAGCTGGGGGGCGTACTCCTCGGCGATCCTGGTGAGCGCCATCGGGATCACGATGTGGCCCCACATCTTCATGAAGGCGTTCGCGGCCCGGAGCGACGAGGTCCTCCGGCGGACGGTGGTCCTGTTCCCCACCTTCCAGCTGTTCCTCATCCCCGTCTTCCTGATCGGCTTCGCCGGCGTGCTGTTCCCCGAGGCGCCGGAGGTGGCGGACTCGATCCTGCCGTTCATGATCATGGAGACGGACCTCCCGACCCTGGTGGTGGGACTGTTCTGCGCCGGGGCCCTGTCGGCGTCCATGTCGACGGGGGACGCCCTGCTCCACGCCGCGGGCTCCGTGTTCGTGGAGGATGGCCTGGGGCCCCACGTGAGGCTGTCCGAGAAGCGCCAGAAGTGGCTCATGCAGGTCGTGGTGCTGGTCTCCGGCGCCATCGCCTACTACTTCGCGCTGGACGAGGACTCGTCCCTGGTGCTGCTGCTCCTGACGGCCTACGGCATCATCTGCCAGCTGGCCCCCGGGGTGATCGCGGCCCTCTACTGGCGCCGGGCCACGACCCGGGGCGTGGTGGCCGGCCTGCTGTCCGGGACCGCCACGGCCCTGTTCTTCTTCTTCCAGCCGGACCTGAAGCCGTTCGAGCTGCACGAGGGAATCCTGGGACTCCTGGTCCACGTGCCGGTCCTGGTGCTGGTGAGCCTGAACACCACCCGGCAGGATTCCGCTCACGTGGCCGCCTTCCTGCACGGGGTGGAGCCCGAGGACGGGGTGGAGCCCGAGGACGGGGTGGAGCCCGGGGCGGGTGTGGCCCCCGAGGCCGGAGCGGAGCCCACTGCCGGGCAGGGGCCGGACGGCGCGTGACGCCGGAAGAGAGGCTGGAGGCCCTGCGGGCCGAGATCTCGGCTCTGGACGACGAGCTGCTCCGGGTGATCGAGCGCCGGCGTCAGCTCGCGCTGGAGATCGGCGCTGTGAAGGCCGAGATGGTCCTTCCCACCATGGACCCGGCCCGGGAGGCCCGCGTGGTACGGCGGATCGCGGAGCGCGCCCGCGAGCTGGGCGTGGACGAGGAGATGGCCCGGGACGTGATCTGGCGGATCATGGCCTCCGCCCGGGAGGCTCAGGACAAAGCACCGGGGCCACCGTCTCCCAACGATGGCCCCGGTTCAGAATCGACCTGATCCTGGTGTCCCGGCCGACCCGGCCGGGTTGTCAGGCCGGCATCAGTCGGCCCGGCGAACGCCCCTGGCGTTCAGGAGCGCCACCACCTGCGGCCCCTTCCCCACCGGCACGCGCAGCGGGTAGGAGATCCCCGGGGGCGTGACGCCCCGCACCAGGTGCGGATTGAGGTCCCTCAGCAGCTGGACCGGCAGGTCCAGCGTCTCCGCCACGGTGCGAAGTGGGGTCTGCCCCGGCGCGAACACCTGGTCGAAGGTATACGGGACCGCCTCTGCCACCTGGAAGCCAAAGGTGTCGGCCTCCCGGGCAAGAAGCGTGGCGGCGAGGATCTTGGGCACGTAGACCCGGGTCTCCAGCGGAAGCTGGTCCAGGATCTCCCAGTAGAGGTCCTCGTCACCGGCGGTCGCACCACCGTGGCGGCGGACCACACGGGACACCCGGCTCGGGCCGGCGTTGTACGCGGCGGCGGCCAGGTACCAGGAACCGAACCGGCCGTGGAGTGCCTCCAGGTAGTCCAGCGCCGCGTCGGTGGCCTTCACCGGATCCCGGCGCTCGTCCACCCACTCGTCCACGCGCAGTCCGTACTGGCGGGCCGTGGGCCCCATGAACTGCCACATGCCCGTGGCGGCCACGCGGGACCGGGCCTGCGGCACGAAGCCGGACTCGATCATGGCGAGGTAGATCAGCTCCTCCGGCATACCGCGGCTCCGCAGCTTCTCGCGGATCATGCCGGAGTAGATCCCCTCGCGGTCCAGGAAGGCCTGGAACTGGGGACGCTGGGTCGTCAGGTACCGGTACATCCAGTCCTCGACCCGGTCGTTCACCTGGATCGGGAAGGACACCTCGGACAGGTCCGCCGCCGGAGCGGCGGCAACCTGGGCCGGAGTACCGGCAGAAAGGGCCCACGAGATCCCCAGTCCGGCGGCCGAGAAGGCCAGGACCAGGAGCAGGGCCACGATTCTCAGGGCACGGCCCTGAGCCTCGAGATAGTCGTGTCGATCATCGACCTGGGCCGCCGCAGCGGCGGGGGTACTTCGGGGTCGATCGTTCTCTCGGACGGTGTTCATGCTTCACCTCCTCGAATCTATGTTCCACTCCCTACTCACCCTTGGGGGGCATTCCTGGGAGGGGGGCCGGCAAAAGGCGACGTAGGTAACAGCGGGGGGTCGCCTGCCTCAAGTAATACAAATGCGGTTATGCCGCGTTCAGTTCCCAATACGTACTCAGGGACAAAAAAGATCCGCTCCGCCCCCCGAGGCGGAACGGATCCAGTTTTTTTGGAGGGGACTATTCGGCCGGGTAGACCGAGATCACCTTCCGGTTCCGACGGTTCTCGAACTTCACGACGCCGTCCGCCTTGGCGAACAGAGTGTCATCGCCACCGCGGCCGACATTGAGGCCGGGGTGGAACTTCGTGCCGCGCTGACGCACCAGGATGCTTCCCGCCGAGACGGACTCGCCGCCGTAGCGCTTCACACCCAGCATCTTGGGGTTGCTGTCGCGTCCGTTCCGGCTGGAGCCGACACCCTTCTTATGAGCCATGAGTCGTCTTCCGTCGTGCTATGGAAAGTGGAGATCCGGCGTCAGCCGACGATCTCACTCACCTTCACCTCAGTGAATCCCTGCCGATGGCCCGCCTTCTTCCGGTACTGCTTGCGCCGCTTCCGCTTGAAGACGATGACCTTCTTGTCCCGGCCATGCTTGACCACCTCGGCCTTCACCGAGGCACCCTCCACGACCGGACTACCGACCACGACCTCATCGCCCTTGGACGAGAGAAGGACGTCGTCGAACGTGATGGTGGAGCCCTCGTCCACGTCCAGGGAGGGGACCCGGAGGGTCTTCCCTACCTCGGCGCGAAACTGCTTGCCACCTGTCCTGAAAACCGCGTACATGCCGAAAACCTCAACAGGGTTCGATCGTTCTGCCTAGAGCCTGAGAAATCTAGAAATTCGGGCGGCCGCGTCAACGGGTAGGCGAACGCCTCAACCACGATCCCAGGCCCCTCCTACCCCACCGCCTCCATGGAGTAGCGCTCGGTGACGTCCGTCTCGGCCGGACCCGCCAGCAGGCGGTACTCGTCCTGGTTCAGCAGCGGATCGTCCCGAACCTCCAGCGCCAGCTTCGTGCTGCGCTTCATGCGCTTCAGGAAGTCCGGCTCTTCCTCCAGGAAGTGGAGCGCCACCTCGGGGTGGATGCGGATGATCATCCGCTTCTCCTTCCCCTCCACGCTCACGCGCCGGAGGGTGCGCTCGATCCGCCGGGCCACCGTCGCCGGCGTCAGCAGCCGCCCCGAACCGCCGCAGGTGTGGCACACCTCCGTCAGGGACTGGAAGAGGGACGGCCGTACCCGTTGACGGGTCATCTCCACCAGTCCGAGCTCGGACACGGCGAAAGCCTTCGTGCGAGCGCGATCGCGGCCCAGGTGGCTGCGGAGCTCGTGCAGCACCCGCTCGCGGTTCTCCTGGGACTCCATGTCGATGAAGTCGCAGACGATGATGCCGCCCACGTCCCGCAGCCGGAGCTGACGGGCGATTTCGCGGGCCGCGTCCAGGTTCGTCTTCAGGATGGTGTGCTCCGGGTCCTTCTTCTTCCGACCCGTGAACCGGCCCGTGTTCACATCGATGGACACCAGGGCCTCGGTGGGTTCCACGATGATGGAGCCGCCGGACGGCAGTCCCACCCTGCGCTGGAACGCGGTCTGGATCGCGTCCTGGACCCCGTACTTGTCGAACAGCGGCTCCTCGCCCTCGTAGAGCTTCACCCGGTCCAGCAGATCGGGATCGACGCTGCGGACGTACTGGACCACCTCGTTGTGGGACGACTTCCCCTCGATGATGATCTGCTCGAACTTGGCGCTGAACAGGTCCCGGATCACCCCGGAGATCAGCTTGGCGTCGCGGTGGACGAGGGCCGGGGCCTTCACCCCCTTGGTCTTGCGGTCGATGGTCTTCCAGGTCTCGTGGAGCCGCTTGAACTCCTTCTGGAAGGTGTTCTGGTTCAGCTCCTCGCCCACGGTACGGACGATGATGCCGCCACTGTTCTTGGGCAGGACCTCCTTGGCCAGCTTCCGCAGCCGGGACCGCTCCCCGCGGTCGTCGATCTTCCGGCTCACCCCCACGTGGCTGCTGTGGGGCATGTAGACGAGGAAGCGACCCGGCAGGGAGACCTGGGCGGTCAGGCGGGGCCCCTTCGTGCTGATGGGCTCCTTGGTGACCTGCACCAGGATCTGTTGACCCCGCTGCACGTGGTCCTGGATGGGGGGGTAGTTCCG
Source organism: Gemmatimonadota bacterium (assembly GCA_039587435.1). Lineage (GTDB taxonomy): Bacteria > Gemmatimonadota > Gemmatimonadetes > Longimicrobiales > Gaopeijiaceae > JBDHIJ01. Next base: position 86,517 of record JBDHIJ010000010.1, on the reverse strand, counting down.
GGGCTTCCGGCGTCGGCCCTTGCCGCCGCCATTCCCGTTCCCGTTCTCCTCGTCCAGGTCCTCGTCTTCCCAGACGAGGTCGGAGACGTGGAGAAAGCCGGCCTTCTCCGTGCCGATGTCGACGAAGGCGGCCTGGATCCCGGGGAGCACCGCTTCGACGCGCCCCAGGTAGATGTCTCCGACGAGCCGGGCCTGGTCGGGACGGTCGAACATTAGCTCGACGAGCTGACTGTCCTCAAGCAGCGCCACCCACGTTTCCCGGGCGGAGGCGCTGACGAGAATTTCTCTCTTCAACGAACTGTAACTCCTGATCTGTCGGGCCCATCCGGCCCCGCGAGCCGACCCGGATCCGAATCCCGATGCCGCGCCCCTTCTGGAGGGACACGCGGCGCTCGGCCACTCGGTTCCAGGCCCCCGTGGGAAACCCGGGCCTGTTCTTTCGACGGTGGATGGAGGCCCCTAGGCGTCGGGGACGAACTCCTTCAGCAACCGCCTGGCGATCACCAGCCTCTGCACTTCGCTGGTGCCCTCGCCGATTTCACACACCTTGGCGTCCCGCATCATCCGCTCCACCGGGTACTCGTCCGAGTACCCCGCACCACCCATGAGCTGAATGGCCTTCATCGTGGCCCTCATGGACAGCTCCGAGCAGAAGAGCTTCGCCATGGCCGCTTCCTTGCCGAAGGGGCGGCCATTGTCCTTCAACCAGGCGGCATGATACGTCAGGTGCCGACCGGCCTGAATGTCCGTCGCGATATCCGCCATCGGAAACTGAACGGACTGAAAATCCCAGATCTTCTTTCCAAACTGCCGACGCTCGTTGGCGTAGAGGACCGCCTGCTCCAGCGCGCCCTCCGCCAGACCCAGGGACAGGGCCGCGACTCCGATGCGGCCCGCGTCCAGCGTCTTCATGAAGTTAACGAAACCACGGCCTTCTTCACCAAGCAGGCTGTCGCCCGGCACCCAGGCATCCTCCAGATGGAGTTCCCGGGTGTCCGAAGCCCGCCAGCCCATCTTGTCTTCCTTGGCCCCGGCCCGCACGCCGTCGGTATATCCCAGCTCCGGGGCGTGACCGATCCCGAGGTCCGCCACGCGGTCCACGTCGACGGTGGGCTTGGTCACTACGAAACTGGAGATGCCACGGGTTCCCTGATCGGGATCCGTGACCGCCGTGACGGTGAAGATCTCCCCCACACCCGCGTGGGTGATGAAGATCTTCGATCCGTTCAGCCGATAGCCCTCCCCATCCGGCACCGCCCGGGTCCGCGTTCCGCCGGAGTCCGAACCGGCGCCGGGCTCGGTGAGCCCGAACCCGCCCAGGACCTTCCCGGCGGCCAGGAAGGGCAGGTAGCGGTCCTTCTGCTCCTGCGTACCGAAGTCGAGGATCGGGCCGCTTCCGAGCGTCGTGTGGGCCGAAACGGTGATGGAATGACTCGCGTCGAAGCGGGCCAGCTCGTTCACCGTGAGGATGTACGAGCGGTAATCCAGACCCATTCCGCCCCACTCCTCGGGAACCGGAATTCCCAGCAGGCCCATCTCCCCCATGGTCTTGACGTTCTCCCAGGGGAACTCGGAGTTGGCGTCCAGGTCGCGGGCGACGGGCTGAATCGCCTCGCACGCGAAGGCGCGAACTCGGGCCTGGAGGTCGAGGTGCTGCTGCTCCAGAAATGGAATGTCGGCGGGAGTAAGGGCCATGAACCGTATGGTTTTGGTCGCTGAACTGCGAACGAAAAAAGCTATTAGGAACGGCCGTCGGCGGGTAGGAGACCGCCGTCGGGAACCGGGGCCACGCACCGGTCACAGGCACCGCAGCGCGGAGGGGGAGACTCCCCGAAATACCGGAGCAGCACCGATCTCCGACACCTTCGGGACGATTCGTACTTGCGGACGGCCCCGAGCCGCCGGGAGAGCTCCCTCCGCCGCATGGCCAGATTCGACCAGTCGGGTGACGCGCCGGTGAGCCGTACCGCGGGGCCCGGTGTTGACAACCCCCCAGACCCTCCGGAGATCCCCGTTTCCAGGGCCCCGAGGCCCACCAGGACCCCCAGGGCGGCCTCGGGATCGGGTGAGGCCGGTGCGCGGTGGACCCTCGGGAGCAGCCGGGCCGGCGTCGGTGGGCGTACGGCATCGACCGGAACCCAGCCACCGGCGTGATGCTCGCCCTGGTCCCGAAGGGACGAGAGCAGGGCTATGAGCTCCCTCCGACCTGGAGCGGAGGATCGAACGAAGCGCTTCTGCTGGTGCCGGTCGCCGGGGCAGGAGAGGACCAGCGACCAGGACTCGGCACCATCCCTGCCCGCCCGGCCCGCCTCCTGGTAGAAGTCCTCCAGGGAGGTCGGGAGGCCCAGGTGCAGCACCGTTCGGACGTCGGCCTTGTCGACGCCCATCCCGAAGGCGTTGGTGGCCGCCACCACGCGCAGGTCGCCGCTCATGAAACGGTCCTGGATTCGCTGCCGCTCGTCGGCCGGTCTCCCGGCGTGATACACGCCCACCGGCCAGCCCAGGCCGGCCAGGGCCCGTCCGGCGGCCTCGGTCTCCCGCCGGGTGGAGGCGTAGACGAGGGCCGGCCCCCGCCTCCGGGCCAGAACCCGCTTCATCCGGGCCTGCCGCTCACGAGGGCCCGAGACCCGGGCGAGGGCCCACCCGAGGTTGGGGCGATCGAAGCCGCCCACCGTGCGCACGGGCTCACGAAGACCCAGGCTGCGGATGATCTCCTCCTGGACCGGGGGCGTGGCGGTGGCGGTCAACGCGAGACAGGGAGCGCCCACGGCTGCCCGGAGCCGTCCCAGCCGGCGGTAGCTCGGCCGGAAGTCGTGGCCCCACGAGACGATGCAGTGGGCCTCGTCCACCGCCAGCAGCGCCACGTGGATCTCGTCTAGAATTGACTTGAAGTGTTCGGATTCAAGTCGTTCAGGAGAAACGAAAAGGATGTCGAGAGCATTCGCCCTCATCCGACGCTCCACCACCCGCCGCTCCCCCGGTCCCAGGGTCGCGGCCAGATACCCGGCCCGGAGCCCTACCGAGGTGGCCCGGGTGACCTGGTCCTGCATGAGCGAGATCAGGGGACTGACCACCAGCACCAGGCCCTCCAGGAAGTGGGCGGGCACCTGGTAGCAGATGGATTTCCCGCCGCCCGTGGGGAGGATCCCCAGTGCGTCGCGCCCGGCGAGCGGGGCCCGCACCAGTCCGGCCTGACCGGGGCGGAAGCGCGGAAAGCCGAAGTGCCGCTGGAGAACCGCCTCCAGCTCGTGGAGTGGGACCATGTCCCAGGATGGCTCGCCCCCGTGGGCGGCCACATGGGGACGGGGGACCGTCAGAAGGTCAGGAAGGGCCCGGGGAGTCCTCTCCTTCGGAGTCCTTCCCCTCGGAGTCCTCCCTCCCGGAGTCCGGCTTCTCGGAGTCCGGCTTCTCGGAGCCCGCCCCATACGGCAGGAACCGCAGCAACACACCGATGCCGAGAACTCCGATGGCCGCCCAGATCAGCAGAGCCTGGTCCAGGAAGATCCCGCCCAGGCCCAGTCCGGCACCCACCGAGAAGATCCGGACCTTCCACACCAGAAACGGGGGGTCGGGCCGGCCCCCTCTCGCCGTCATGACCCCTCAGGCCTGGCGGTTCTTCGAGCGCGCCAGGAATGCTCGGACGCCTTCCCTGCACGCATCGGTCATGCGGGCCAGCGCGTTGACCTCCGCCCCCCGCCGGATGCCCTCCTGGAACGAGGCTCCATCGAGCCCGTAGAGGAGACGCTTCGTGAGCTCCAGCGCCGAGGCCGGACGGGCGGCCAGATCGGCCGCGTAGTCCCGCGCAGCCCCGTGGAAGTCATCACCCGACAGGACCCGGGTCACCAGGCCGAGTTCGGCGGCTTCGGGGGCCGACAGGCGGTGTCCGCGGGTCACCAGCTCGAAGGCGCGGGACTCTCCGACCTTCCGTCGGAGGATGGCCATGACCATGGCCGGCACGAAGCCGAGGTGAACTTCGGGATAGCCGAAGGCCGCATCCTCATGGGCCAGCACGATGTCGCAGGCCGTGGCGAGCCCGCAGCCACCGGCCAGGGCCTTCCCCTGGACGGCCGCCACGATGGGCCGGGGGTGCATGCGCATGTCGACGAAGAGCTCGCCGAGCTCGCCGGCGTCCTCGAGGCTCTCCTCGGGCCCCATGTCCGCGATGCGTTCCAGTTCGGCCAGGTCCGCCCCGGAGCAGAAGTCCTTCCCGGCTCCGCGGAGCAGGATGACCTTCACCTCCGCATCCATGGCGGCCCCGGCCAGTGCACCTCGAAGGGCCTGGACGAGGTCCGAGTTGAGGGCATTCCGCTTGTCGGGGCGATTCAGGGTGAGGATGGCGACACCGGCCGCGACCTCGACCTGGAGAACCTCCTCGCCCCCGGCGTCGCCGGTCGTGGAGTTCACGTCCTCGATCATGGGGCCACCTCGGGACTGAACCCGCGGCCGCGCGCCGCTTCCGCCACCGCCTCGGGGACGTCGATCTCCATCCGCAGGAGCGCCGTGCTGAAGACCTTCCCCTGGGCATCGGTCATGAGCGACATGGTCCCCCCTCCCCCCAGGGCTCCATGGAGCAGGAAGTTGAGCGCACCCAGGTTGGGAAGCTCGAACCGCTCCACCTCACCCCCGACGAGGTCTCCGAAGTGGGCCTTCACGGCCTCCGGCGTCAGCGCGTCGCGCAGGAGGCCGTAGTGGGCGGGATCGTACGCGATGACGCCCACGTTGGCCGTGTCGCCCTTGTCGCCGGAACGGGCGTGCGCCAGGTGCACCAGCTGGATCGTGGCCATCAGACCTCCCGGATCTCGGCCTTGAGGTGGGGCTCCACGGCGGTCTTCCGGATCAGGGCCGGCCAGTAGGCCATGATCTCCTGGACCCGGGGCCGGCCTCCGGCGAACCCGGTGACCGAGGGCGGCCCGGTCAGCACCAGCGGGGCGATCTCGCGGCTGAAGCGCTCGACCGCAGCCTTGTCGTGGCTCCGCACCGCCACCCGGAGCTGGACCTCGGGGAGATCGGCCGGAGGGGGCCCCACAAGGTGGCCGTGCGTGCTGTCCCATCCCACCAGCTCGGTCCGGACCTCGTCGAACTCCAGGCCCAGCCGATCCATCCTCTCCCTGAGGATCCGTCCGGCGGCTTCGGCCTTGGCGGCGGCCTCCGGCCACGAATAGACCAGGGTCCCCACGGCCTTCCAGCCATCGGAGTAGGCGATGGACACCTTCAGGAACTCCGTGGCATCGGTGCCTCGCACGCCGTGCACGCGGACGCGATCCGACCCCAGGTCCTCCAGCTGGATGGAGGTGAAGTCGGCCACCACGTCCGGCGTGATGTAGGTGGTGGGATCGCCCATTTCGTACACGATCTGCTCGGTGACGGTGGCCCGGCTGACCCGGCCCCCGGTCCCGTCGTGCTTGGTGACCACCAGCGAACCGTCCGGCGAAGCCTCCACGATGGGGAAGCCCACGTTGGCCATGTCCGGAATGTCCCACCAGTCGTGCAGACAGTTCCCGCCGGAGCACTGGGCGCCGCACTCGTTGATGTGGCCCGCTACCACCCCGGCCGCGATCCGGTCGAAGTCGTCCCAGTCCCAGCCGAACTCGTGGATCATGGGGCCGTAGGTGAGGGCGGTGTCGGTGGACCGGCCGGTCACGATGACGTCCGCACCCAGTTCCAGCGCGGCCACGATGGGCCGGGCCCCGATGTAGACGTTGGCGCTGGCCACCTTCTCGCGGACGGCCTCCAGCGGCTCACCGGTCTCCATGTTGGCCAGCTCGTGGCCCTCGCCGAGCAGCTCGTCCAGGCGGGGGAGGATGTCGTCGCCGGTGACCACGCCCACGCGGGCCCGGCCGCCCACTCCGGCCTCCCGACCCGCCTGGACCAGGGCTTCGGCGCACCCCTCGGGGTTCACGCCGCCCGCGTTGGTGACCACCCGGACACCCTTCTCCACCAGGTCGGGGAAGAGTTCCTGCATCAGCGGCACAAAGTCGCGAGCGTAGCCGGCTTCGGGGTTCCGGGCCCGCTGCTTCTGCATGATGGACATGGTGACCTCGGCCAGGTAGTCCATCATGAGGTAGTCGATCGGGCCGCCCCGGACCTGCCGGATGGGTGCGTCCAGATCGTCACCCCAGAAGCCCTGGCCACTGGCGATACGAAGGGTCTCGCGGTGGGACATGGGAATGGAGTTCAGCGTTAAGGGGTCAGGGGGTCCCGTGGGGCAGCTGGAACGCACCCACGTGGGGCCCCTTGTTGTGGAGTGCCGCTCTCAGGAGCATGGCCAGCGATCCGCGGAGCTCTTCCGGGAGCACCACCTGGTCCACGAAGCCCCGGGCGGCGGCGAAACGGGCGTCGAGCTGACGGTCGTACTCCGCACGGACCTCGTCCATGCGGGTCGTGAGGTCCTCGTCCGGGACCTTGCCCTCGGCCTTCAGCTTCTCGATCTGGGCCCCGAACAGGGCCATGACCGCACTGGAGCCCTCCATGACGCCCATCCGGCCGGACGGAAGGGAGAGGATGAAGTCCGGATCGAAGCCCTGGCCGGCCATGGCGTAGTAGCCGGCGCCCGATGCGTGGTTGATGGTCAGGACCAGCTTCGGAACCGTGGCCGTGGCCATCGCCTCGACGAACTCGGCACCCGCGCGGATGATTCCGGAGTGCTCGGCGTCGGGGCCGACCATGAACCCGCTCACGTCCTGCACGAACAGCAGGGGCGTCCGGTGCCGGTTCATGGTCTCGATGAAGTAGGCCACCTTCCGGGCGCTGTCCGTGTAGACGATCCCGCCGAATCGGGGCGCAGAGTCCCCTTCGTTGCGGATCATGCCCCGGGCGTTGGCGATGATTCCGACCGGCATGGTACCCAGGAAGCCCGTGCCGCAGATCATCTCCCGGGCGTGGTCGGGCTGGAACTCGTCGAACTGCCCGCCGTCCAGAATGCAGTCCAGGACCTGGCGCATCTCGTAGGGCTGGCGGTGGTCATCCGGGAGGATCCGGTACAGCTCCACCGGGGGGCGGCCCGGCGGGGGCAGCTTCCCCAGCGGATAGGCCTCGGCCAGGTCGCGCGCCGGCCGGGGAAGCTCCCGGACGTATTCGCGCAGTTTGGCGATGCACGCCTCGTCGTCCTCGGCCTTGAAGTGAGCCACCCCGGAGATGGAGGTGTGGACCCCTGCGCCTCCCAGTTCCTCGGCGCCGACCGACTTGCCGATCGCGCCCTTCACCAGGTTCGGGCCGCCCAGGCCCATGAAGCTGGTCCCCTCCACCATGACGATGAAGTCGGAGAGCGCCGGCAGATAGGCGCCCCCGGCGATGCAGGGCCCCATGACGGCGGCCAGCTGAGGAATCCTCAGGAAGCGCCGCATGATGGAGTTGTAGTAGAAGATCCGGGCCGCGCCGTACTGCCCGGGGAACACTCCGCCCTGATAGGGCAGGTTCACCCCGGCGGAGTCCACCAGGTAGACGATGGGGATGCGGCAGCGCATGGCGATTTCCTGCGCCCGCAGCATCTTCGTGATGGTCTCGGGCCACCAGCTCCCGGCCTTCACGGTGGCGTCGTTGGCCACCACCACCACTTCCCTGCCCTCGCACCGGCCCAGACCGGTGATGACGCCCGCCCCGGGGGCCTGGCCGTCGTACTGATCGTGGGCCACGAGAAGCCCGACTTCGACGAACGGCTCACCCTCGTCCAGCAGGAGGTTCACCCGCTCCCGGGCCGTGAGCTTTCCCTGATCGTGCTGCTTCTTGATCCGGTGAGGACCGCCTCCCAGGCGGAGGGTCGCCCTCAGGTCCCGCAGTTCCTCCGAGAGTTCGGCCAGCCGGCCGGCCGGCCGGTCGGTCCCTTCGGCGGCCTCGGTGGCCAGGTCGGTTCCGGCGCCGGATTCGCTCACCCCACCCCCTGCGCCTGCTGCTCCTCGAACCACTCCCGGATGTAGTTCACCGCGTCCGACGTGGGAGTGCCCGGACCGAACAGGCGCCCGATTCCCTCACCCTCCAGCGAGGAGGCATCGTCCTCGGGGATGATCCCGCCACCGGTGAGGAGGATGTGATCCACCCCCTCGTCGAGGAGGAGGTCCCGGACCCGGGGGAACAGGGTCATGTGAGCGCCGGAGAGGATCGACATGGCCACCACGTCGACGTCCTCCTGGATGGCCGCCGCAACGATCATCTCCGGGGTCTGGTGAAGTCCGGTGTAGATGACCTCGAACCCGGCGTCCCGAAAGGCGCTGGCGATGACCTTGGCGCCCCGGTCGTGTCCGTCGAGGCCGGGCTTGGCCACCAGAACCCTGATCTTTCGCTCATTCATGGACTTACGCCACCCTGCTTCACGTTGATTCCGCCGCGGAATCCTCCGCGGTGTAGGAGCCGCTCAACTCTCTAAGGTTAGCCAATCCGCCACCTTGGCCGCCACCCGTCGGGGGACGGCCCCCAGGCCCGGCGCCTGGGCGTCAGGCCCCGACCCTCGCGGCCAGGTAGTCCGGGAGATCCGCCACCGCGGGGATCCGGTCCACGGGGTGGTCCAGCATGTCCAGCGGGTCCAGGAGCAGCGCCGCCATTCCGGCGCCGCGAGCCCCCACCACGTCCACGGCGAACAGGTCCCCCACGTACAGGCATTCGGCCGGGTCGAGTTCCAGCCGCTCGGCGGCCACGTGGAAGATGGCCGGGTCGGGCTTGGCCACGCCCACCACCTCCGAGTCGATGACGAACTCGAAGTGGTCCCGGAGCCCCGCCCGCACGAGCGCGTCCTCCATCCTGCCGTCCGCGTTGGAGATGACCGCTAGCCGGTATCCGGCCTCTGCCAGGGCATCCAGCGCGCCCGGCGTCCGTGAGTCGACCCCGGTCCACAGATGGACCTCCCGATGTCCGTCCCGGATCCCCTGCCCCACCGCGTCACGCCGATCCTCCGGCACCCCGGACTCGACCATCAGGGTGACGAAGTACTGGTGCCAGAGCTCGGGCTCGGTCCCCTCGTTCCCGTCCCGCACCAGGCCGGTCAGGACCCCCCGCGCCGTTCGCTCGGCCTCCCGGAACCGGTCAGCCGAAACCTCGACACCCGCACGGTGGAAGATCTCGCGGGAGCGCTCGGGATCGATGAACACCAGCGTGTGGCCGGCGTCGAAGAGGATGGCGCGGGGGTTGGACATGGGACGGGTGACGTCAGGGGATGCGGGACCTGGAGTGGAGCAGCCGCACAGGACTACCCAGCGACCTGAATCTAGATCCCGGATGCGGCCCGACCCACCCCGTAGCCGGGGTGGAACCCACCCGGCTCAGCCCACCGGGCGGCGCCGATCCGAACCCGAACGGCGGTCGGCGAGATTCCGTCGGTCGGATCCGGAGCGGCGTTCCGACCCTCCGGGGCCTCCGATGTCCCGGATCCTGCGATCCAGGAGCGCCCGCCGAACCGCCCCGGCGCGGCGGCCGAGGCCCAGGCCTCCCGGGAGAGCCGGCGGCTTCCCGCCGGCCCAGGCTTCCATGGCCGCGCCCGACCGGATCCGGTCGGCCAGTTCGCGCACGTCCCGGGAGGGAGCGAGATCGAACTCGGCACCGAGGTACTCTTCCAGCCCCCGGTAGACCCTCAAGGCTCCAACCCGGTCCCCGTGGTAGGCCAGCACCTTCATCAACCAGCCGGCTCTGGCCTCGTCGAACCCGGCCAGTTCGATCGCCCGCTTCCCCCAGAACGCCGCGCGGTCGAGCTCACCCCGGGTCACCGCCTGAGCGCACAGATCCCAGGCCGTGCTCCCGGCCCGGTCGTGCAGGTGGCGCCGCCGGGCCTCCAGCCAGTGGTCGAAGTCCGGGAGACCGGACAGGAAGAAGCCATCGAGGAGGGGGCCCTGATAGGTATCCAGCGCCTCGCTCAGATGGCCGGAACAGAGACGGGACTCGAACTCCCAGGCGTCACAGGTCATCCGATCCGGAGCCATGGCCAGTTCCTCGGGTCCGCGGCGAACGAAGGCCTCCTTCCCGAGGCGCCCCGAGAGGTAGGAAAGCGCCTGCCGGAGCGAGGCCCGTGCACGGACCGGGTCCAGGTCGGGCCAGAACACGTCGATGAGCCGGTCCCGGCGCACGAACTCGCCGGGCGTCTTGCGGAGGGCAAGGTAGCAGAACAGCCCAAATCGCTTGGGCTGCCGCAGGACGCCATCGGGGGGTGGGCCGTCCACCCGGGTGAGGCCCGCAGGCCCCAGCACCCGGAGTGAGAGCATGGTCGTTCTCTGCTTGAGGAGGTGACGGCGGGATCACATCCAAGTTGTGGCCAGATCACGCGCGTAAGCAAGACTAAAGCTACATCCGGTTCCATGCCCGAAAGGATACGACCGCCCGCCGACAGGACGGCCGAACCGGATTGACCCCGGCACCAGCGCCGGGGATCCCCCTACTACCTCTCTTGAAGGAGGCGGTAATGAGACGGTTCGTTGTTCTGGCTCTTGGGCTCACCCTGGGCATCGCCGCCTGTGCGGACGAAAGCCAGACCCCGGTACAGTTCGAGGAAGCCCCCCCCGCGACCCTCGTGATGGACGAGAACGCCATCCCGGATGACTACGTGCCCATCGAGATCGATGTCGAGGCGTTCCTGCGGGACTTCCCCAAGGGAGACCAGGGCGACCTTCTGACCAGCACGCGGGACCTCTTCCCGACCACCTTCTCCGCGACTCTCGCGCCCGGGGAATCGGCGACGGAGTCCAAGGAGGCCCTCCTGGCCGGCGCTCCGCCCCGGGGTGACGTCGTGTTCTCGTTCGACCTGACCGGCAGCATGGGCGGTGAGCTCAACAACGTGAAGTCCAACGCGGTGGACATCATGACCGCCGTCGCCGGAGTGATCGACGACGTGAGCTTCGGGGTGGTCAGCTACATGGACTACCCGCAATATTACAGCACCTTCACCCCCTGCACCTACTCGGCTACCTACGGCAGCGCCGCCGGGGGAGACTACCCCTACCGGATGGACCAGGCCGTGACGGGTACGCCCGGTGACGTTGCCGCAGCCATCAACGGCCTGGTACTCGGAAGTGGCTGGGACTTCCCCGAGTCCTACTCCCGGGCGTTCTTCGAATCCTACTCCGACGCCACCATCGGCTGGCGGGGCGGCGCAAAGAAGATCTTCGTGAACTTCGCCGACGCGGTGCCTCACGACCTCGTCCAGCGAAACAACGGCACCTTCGCCTGCTACGGAATCGACCCGGGACGGGACGCGGCGATCGGCGGCGGCGATGACCTTCTGATCGACGACGTGATCGACGGCATGGCCGACGCGAACATCACGCTCATCAACCTGTTCAGCGGCTTCGCCTCACCCACCTCCGGGTGGAGCAACAGCTGGGACGGCTGGGCCGCGGCCACGGGTGGCGTCAACTTCCAGATCAACCCCGACGGGACCTTCCCCGGTGGCGTGGATCCGGGCACCGCCATCGCCGACCTGATCGCGGCTGAGGTGGCCACCATCGACGAGTTCACCCTGCAGGTCTGCGACGACTTCGCCGAGTTCGACGGATGGCTCAGCGGTGTGGAGCCGGCCGCCTACTTCGACACGACGGTCGATGAGCCGATCGTCCTCGACTTCGACCTGACGTTCACGGTGCCGGACGACGCCGAAGATGGGGTCTACACCTTCGACGTCTGCGGAATCGGTGACGGGGCCGAGTACGGCCGTCAGCTGGTCGAGATCACCGTCGAGTCCGTCGTGGACGCCGTGATCGACATCAAGCCGGGCAGCTGGCCGAACAGCATCAACCTCGGGAACGGCAAGTCGAACGGGAAGTCGAACGACGCCGGCGCCAACATCGCCGTTGCCCTGTTCTCGACTCCGGACTTCGACGCCACCGCGGCCGACCCGACCACCGTCACCCTGGGTGACGAGAGCGATCCGGATACCGGCGTGGCGACCAAGAAGAACGGCTCGTACTTCATGGCCACGGAGGACGTGGACGGCGACGGCCTGCTGGACGTCGTGTTCCACTTCAACCGGGACCAGCTCATCGCGAACGGAGACCTGGACCTCTCCAGCACCTACCTGGTGATGTGGGGCGAAACGCTCGATGGCACCCTGTTCACCGGCTCCGACGCAGTACGGCCCGTGGGCAAGTAAGCACCTAGCGGAGCGATCCCACGGTACACAGAGGGGGCGGACCCGGCCGGGTCCGCCCCCTCTCTCTTTCTGCCCTGCGACGGTCGAAGCGGCCCCGGGGGCCGCCATGACCTGGGCTTCACTTCGATAGCGCCGGACTTCCGGAACGATCCCTCCGGCGATCAAGGCCACCTCGACGGTCGCCGCCCGCCCTTCGATCCCCGCTCCGGCGGCCCACGGGATGATCCATCTCCGGACCCGGGAACGCCCTTCGACCCACGACGTGCGGCGCGTCGCTGTCCCTGCGCCCCGCTCGCGACTCGGAGGACCGGATCTCCGCCACCAGGGCCAGGGTCGGGTCCGACGGGGAGAGCTCGAGGGCCTGCAGGTGGTCCTCCAATCGCCTGAACACGCGAAGGGCCCCGGCCCGATCGCCGTGGCGGGCAAGGAAGTGCATGAGCCAGTGGACGCAGTCCTCATCGAGGGCCGAGAGCTCCAGGGCCCGATGTCCCCACCGGGAGACCCCGTCCACGTACCCGCGGGCCATGGCGCGGCCGCACAACTCCCACGCGACGGCCCCGGCCCGGGCCTGGAAGTCCAGCCGCACCGGCTCAAGCCACTGGTCGAATTCCTGACTTCCGGAGAGGTACAGCCCGTCGAGGAGCGGCCCCCGGTACTCGCTCATGGCGCTCTCGAGCCTTCCCTGGTGCACCGCCAGCTGGAACCGCCATGCATCGCAATCGACCCGGATCGGATCCAGCGCGACCTCGTGGAGACCCCTCCGGACCAGGATCTCGGGGCCCAGGTGGCGGGAGAGGAAGGACAGCGCCTGGCGGAGCGCGCCGCGCCCCAGCGCCGGCTCCCGGTCGGGCCAGAACAGGCTGAGGAGACGGTCCCGCCGGTGGAACCGCCCGGGACCGCCGGCCAGGAACAGGTAGGCGAGGAGGCCGAGGCGCTTGGGCTGCCGCAACACGGCGCCGAGGGGAGCGCCATCATCTCCCAGGAGATTCACGGTGCCTAGGGCGGTGAGTTGAACCACGGGCCGGCCTGAGGTGGGGGGACTCACATCCGCGTCGTGCGGCGCCGGCGGGACGCCTCGGATCATATTAAGAAGCGATCATCAACACCGAAAGTGGCCTATCGGATCGTCCAGCCGGGAGCCGATCCGATCCCCGCGCCTCAGGTGCGGACGGGAGCCGGGCCCGCGCCATCCCGGGGGGCTAAAGCCCCGGTCACAGACAGGTCACGGTAGCGTGCTACCCTAGCGTCGCCCCGACCCCGCCGGTACGCCGGCGGGAGGGTCCTCGCCTCCCTCCCCCCCTGGCCAGGTAGGGCCGGCAGCCGTTCGGCAGACCTGACGCCGAGCGCCACTCCATCCCAGCGTGGGAGGTACCCATGCAACGCTCAGTAGTACTCCTGCTCGGCCTCACCCTCGGCCTGGCCGCATGCCGGGACGAGGCGCCGGGGCCGGTGCAGCCCGACGACCCGGTGTCCCCGGCACTCCTGGAGGGCGCCAACGCCGTCCCGGCGGACTTCGTTCCCGAGCCCTTCGATGAGGCGGACTTCCTGGCCCGCTTCCCCAGGCTCGGCGGTGACGACCTCCTGACCCGGACGGAGGATCTCCTCCCCGACGCGTTCTTCGCCACCCTGCTGCCGGAGGCGTCCGCATCCGAGGCGAAGACGGCGGTGGTGGATCCGTCACCACCGAAGGGAGACGTTCTCTTCACCTTCGACCTCACCGGCAGCATGTTCGGCGCGATCGGGGCGGCCAAGACCGGCTCCGTGGACATCATGAACGCCGTTGCCGGCGTGATCACGGATGTGCAGTTCGGAGTGGTGAGCTACCGGGACTACCCCGGGAACTACACCAACCCTCCGGACTGCGAGTATGACCTCTTCGGATGGGGGTACATGCCCTACGGCGGCTCCAGTGACTTCCCCTACGCCCTCAACCAGGGCATCACGGCGGACGGGAGCCTCATCTCCGCAGCCATCGCGCCGTTCACGGCCGGCGGCGGCGCGGACGGACCCGAATCCTACGCCCGGGTCATGTACGAGACCTACTCGGACGGGGCCATCGGCTGGCGGACCGGGGCCAAGCGGATGGTGGTCAACTTTGCCGACAACATCCCCCACGACTGCGACCTCGGGACCGGATGGGATCCGGGCCGTGATGCGGTCATCGGGACCTCCGACGACCTCGACTGGGAGGTGGTCCTCGCGGGTATGGCGACGAACAACATCTCCCTGATCCAGGTCCATACCTCCAGCTACTACTTCTCCGCGTGGGAGACCTGGGCCGAGTCCACGGGCGGGGCCGCCTACCAGCTCTACATCGCCTCGTCGGATGACATCGCCGACGACATCGCGGCGTTCATCGAGGCGGAGGTCCAGAACATCGACGCGTTCACCGTAGAGGTGTGCGGCGAGTACCCGGCTTATGCCGGCTGGCTGACCGGTGTCAGCCCCGCCGAGTACACGGGCCTCACGGTAGAGGAGACGATCGAGCTGGACTTCGAACTTACCTACACGGTCCCGGCCGGAACGGCGCCCGGCGTCTACACCTTCGAGGTGTGCGCCATCGGAGACGGGGCCGAATACGGTCGCCAGACCGTGGAGATCACGGTACCGGACGAGGTGGCCATCGACATCAAGCCCGGCAGCTGGCCGAACAGCATCAACCTCGGGAACGGCGACTCCAACGGGAAATCCAACGGAGCCGGCGCCAACATCGCGGTGGCGCTCTTCTCGAGCCCGGCGTTCGACGCCACGGCCGTGGACCCGGCGACGGTGACCCTCGGTGACGAAGCCGCACCGGACACCCCCGTATCCATGAAGAACAACGGCACCTGGTTCGCCGCCCTCGAGGACGTGAACGGGGACGGCCTCCTGGACGTCGTGTTCCACTTCGATCGTGACGTGCTGATCGCCAACGGCGACCTGACCGCGGCGACGACGTACCTCAGCCTCTGGGGAATGGGGCCTGGCGGCCTGCCGTTCACCGGGATGGATGCGGTTCGGGTGGTGCCCGAGTGACCTGATTCATGAACCCCTGTTCGTCCCCGCCCGCGGCGGGGGCGAACGGAGGGGGGCGGAGCCGATCCGGCTCCGCCCCCCTCTTCACGTCCACGCCAATCGCCCGGCCGCTGACCGCCGGACAGTCGCCGCCGTCAGAAGAACACCGGCTCCTTGTAGGCGCCGAACACCTCCTCCATGGCGTTCCGGATCTCGAACAGGGTGCAGTAGGCGCGCGCGCATTCGAGGATGGGATCCACCACGTTGGCGCCGTCGCGGCAGGCCTGGGTGAGTGCCGCCAGGGCCGCCTGGACCCGCTCGTCGTCCCTCTCCTCCCGGAGAGCGGCCATGCGGGCCCGCTGCCTCTCCTCCACCGACTTGTCGATGCGGAGCGTGTCGATCTCGATCTCGCCCGACCCTTCGGTGAAGCGGTTCACGCCCACCACCGCCCGGTCGCCGGCCTCCACCTCCAGCTGCTGGCGCATGGCCGACGAGGCGATGCGCTGCTGGAACCATCCTTTCTCGATTCCGGGCACGACGCCGCCCTGCTCCTCGATCTCGGCGAAGATCTCGTAGGCCTGCTCCTCGATGCGATCGGTCAGCGACTCCACGAAATAGCTGCCGGCCAGCGGGTCGATGGTGTTCGGGACTCCGGTCTCGTGGGCCAGGATCTGCTGCGTCCGCAGCGCGATTCGCACGGCCTTCTCGGTGGGGAGGGCCAGCGTCTCGTCCATGGAGTTGGTGTGGAGCGACTGGGTCCCGCCCAGCACCGCGGCCATGGCCTGGTAGGCCACCCGGACGATGTTGTTCTCCGGCTGATGGGCGGTGAGGCTGACCCCCGCCGTCTGGGCGTGGGTGCGCAGCCGCCACGACGCCGGGCTCTTCGAGCCGAACCGCTCCCGCAGCTCCCGGGCCCAGATGCGCCGGGCCGCACGGAACTTGGCGATCTCCTCGAAGAACTCGTTGTGGACGTCCCAGAAGAACGACAGCCGGGGCGCGAAGGCGTCCACGTCCAGACCCCGCTCCACTCCGCGGGCCACGTACTCCAGGCCGTTGCGGAGCGTGAACGCCAGCTCCTCGGCCGCCGTGGCGCCCGCCTCGCGGATGTGGTAGCCGGAAATGGAGATGGGGTTGTACTTGGGCGCGTTGTCCGAGCACCACTCGAACATGTCCACGATCAGCCGCAGGGCCGGATCGGGCGGGAACACCCACGCGTGCTGCGCCTGGTACTCCTTCAGGATGTCGTTCTGGACGGTGCCCCGGAGCTTGTCTGCCGACACGCCCTGCTTCTCCGCCGCGGCCACATAGAAGGCGAACAGGATGATGGCGGGACCGTTGATGGTCATGGACACTGAGACCTGGTCCAGCGGGATGCCGTCGAACAGGGTCTCCATGTCGGCCAGCGACGAGATGGCCACTCCGCAGACCCCCACCTCGCCCAGCGACCGGGGGTGGTCCGAGTCGAAGCCCATCAGCGTGGGGAAATCGAACGCCACCGACAGCCCGGTCTGGCCGTGGTCGAGCAGGTAGTGGTAGCGCTCGTTCGTCTCCTCCGCCGTGGCGAAGCCGGCGAACTGGCGCATCGTCCAGAGCCGGGTCCGGTACATGGTGGAGTAGGGCCCCCGGGTGAAGGGGTACTCGCCCGGCATGCCCAGCGACTCCAGGTAGTCGGGGGCTCCGGCCCGATCCATCGGCGTGTAGAGCGGCTCGACCTCGTCTCCGGAGAGGGTGGTGAGCAGCTCGTCGTCGCGGGTCGGGGTCGCCTGGTAGGTCTCCTTCCAGGCGGCGAGCTCCTGACGGAGCTGGGCCAGCTCCTCTTCCTTCCGGGCGACCTGGGCGGCCAGGTCCGCTTTGGACTGGACCTCACGCTCGGTGGTGGCCATCGAATCCCTCACTCCCGCTCTGGGCGGGTCGGCAGGATGGCCGCGTTCGGAGCGACCCGGACGCGGCATCAACAGTTCTGAATCCTCGAAAAAAGATTGCCCGACACCCCCAAGGGGGTCAACGGAACCGCCGGCGTCCCCCCATCAGCCCCACCACTCCCCGTCGCCGGCCGCCGGGTTCGAGGCAGCGGGACGCCGGCTCAGCCGCCGGACCGGACGCGGTCGGGCATCAGCAGTCCCAGCACGCGCCGGGCCACGGCGTAGGGCGTGTCGTCCCCGACGCTCACGGGCTCCAGCGAGGCGTCGACCATGGACCGCACCTCGTCGTCCCCCCAGGCCACGGCCCTCAGCTGCCGGTTCACCACGTCGCGCACGCGACCACGGGCCCGGTCCTTCCTGCGCCGCTCCAGCTCACCGCCGGCCTCCAGCCAGGTCCGGTGTTCGTCGATGGCCTGCACGAGCTCCGGGATCCCCTCCCCGGTCTGCGCCACGGTCTTGATGACCGGGATCTTCCAGGGCTCCGGCGCGTCGGCGTGCGCGGCGTCCGTATCCGGGGGTCCGGCCGGGGCGTTCTCCCCGGCCAGCTCCTTCCGGCGGACGTTCGAGTAGTCCACGCCGTGGTGGGCCGGTACGTCCTGGGCGGCGTGCCCCGTCCGCAGGTTCAGGGCCACCCGGACCTCCTTCAGGAGCCGGTCGGCGCCCGGGCGGTCGGACTTGTTGATGACGAAGATGTCCGCGATCTCCATGAGCCCGGCCTTCATGGCCTGGACTCCATCGCCCGACTCCGGGACCAGGACCACCACCACCGTGTCGGCGGCCGAGGTGATCTCCAGCTCGGTCTGACCCACCCCCACCGTCTCCAGCAGCAGCTGGGGGAAGCCGAAGGCGTCCATGACGTCCACCACCTCGCGCGTGGTGGCGGCCAGTCCGCCCAGGGACCCCCGCGTGGCCATCGAACGGATGAAGATCCCCCGGTCGAGGGCGATGTCGTTCATCCGGATCCGGTCGCCCAGAAGCGCGCCGCCCGAGTAGGGAGAGGTCGGGTCCACGGCCACCACCCCCACCTCCTGGTCCGCCTCGCGGTAAGCGCCGGCCATCCCGGCCACCAGCGTGGACTTCCCGGCTCCCGGAGGCCCGGTGAACCCGATGCGACGGGCCTGGGGCGGCCGCGACAGGAGATGGTGCAGCAGCGCCTCGTACCCGGACCGCTGGTTCTCGACGACGGAGATGGCCCGGGCGAGAGCGGGGCGCTGGCCGGCGTCGAACTTCTCGAAGAGCTGCCGCAGGGCGGGAGTCAGGACGTCAGGGTTCATGGGGAATCAGTACCGTCGACTGTCGGGTCGGATCCCTCGCGCGTGCCGCAGGGGGTTTTCGAGCAGGTGGGTGGGAATGAACACGGTGACGACGAACAGGAACAGGGACAGCGCCAGCCCGGCCAGCAGGACCCAGACGTTCCGGATAGCCACGTACACGATGGCCGAGATGACCGCCGTGGCGGTGGCGAAGATGGCGAACAGCAGGCGCCGGGCCTGCAGGTGTACGAACCGCTCCTGCCCCTGGATGTCCCGGGGATGGACCCGGACCCGCAGCTCCTCACGCTCCGCCCGGGTCAGGAGCTCCCGAAGCGACCGGAGGACCGTGTTGGCCTCGGCCAGCAGGTCCTTGGCGAAGGCCACCGGTTCCTTGACGGTGTTCTCCAGGATCTCGTCCCGGGCGCCCCGCACGACCCGGCGCACCAGGCCCAGCCCGTCGAAGTTGGGCCGATAGGTCAGGCCCACCCCCTCCAGCAGGGCGGAGGTCCGGAAGAAGTACACCAGTTCCTGCGGGAGCATGAGGGGCCACGTGTAGAACGTGTCGAAGATCTCCTGCACGATCTCCTGGATCCGTTCCCGGTTCGAATCCCGGGCCCGCTCCATGATCCGCATGATCTCGGTGGCCGCCTCGCGGATCTCCCCCCGGGACACCTCCGGGGAGATCATGCCCATGCCGTACATCTCGTTGATGATGGCGTCCAGGTCCTCCCGCTCCACGGCCAGGGCGATGTTGAGGATCGCCTCCCGCGTCCAGCGGGGGACGTCCAGGACCATCCCCCAGTCGAGGATCACGATGTCGCCGTTCTCCGCCACCAGCAGGTTGCCGGGGTGGGGATCGGCGTGGAGGAATCCGTCCAGGAGCATCATCCGGAGGTAGGCGCCCGTGAGCCGCTCCATGAAGTCGTCGAACCGGAGGTCTCCGGAGTCGAAGCGGGACTGGAGTTCGGTGACCTTGGTGCCCCGCTCCCGGTGCATGACCAGGACCCGCCTCCGGGTCAGGTTCTCCACCACTCGCGGGGCCCGGACGCCGGAGGAAGCGGGGAAGAAGCCCTGGAACCGCCGGATGTGATCCGCTTCCTGGGCGAAGTCCATCTCCTCCCGGACCTTCACCGAGAACTCCCGCACCACGTTCGTGAGGGCCCGGACATGGTGGTTCGGGAAGAGGATGTTCAGCCAGAAGAGGAGCCGGAAGGAGACATCCAGGTCCAGGGCCACCAGCTCCTCCACCCCGGGCCGAAGGACCTTCACGACCACCTCCCGGCCATCCAGCGTGGCGGCGTGGACCTGACCCAGGGAGGCCGCGGCGAGCGGTTCCCGGTCGAAGTCGTCGAACACCTCCCCCACCGGGCTGCCCAGGGACTCCTCCAACACCGCGATGACGGTGTCCGGATCGTCGGGGGGGACCTGGTCCTGGAGCCGCGAGATGGCGCTCAGGTAGGGCTCGGGGAAAATGTCGGCGCGAGCGGAGAGGATCTGCGCGAGCTTGATGAAGGTGGGCCCGAGGTCGGCCACGGTGTCGGCGAGCCGGTCGGCGCGCTTCTGATGGTGGGCCTCGCTTCTCCGCACCGGGGAACCCACGAGGATGAACCGCCTCCGGTCCCGGAGGAACGCCAGCATGTAGGGCGTCAGGCGCGTGAACACGCGGGCGCTCCGGAACCATCGCCTCATGTCGTCCCCTCCGCCCCCCGCGGGGCCCTGCTGCGCACGCTCAGAGCAGGAACTTCGTGGCCAATCCCAGCAGCAGCAGGAATCCCATGAAGTCCGTGATCGTGTGGAGGAATACCGAGGAAGCGACGGCGGGATCCACGCCCATGCGGTCCAGCGCGGTGGGCACGAACGCTCCCGCGAACCCGGCCAGGACGAGGTTGCCCCACATGGCCACCATGACGATGAGCCCGAGGGTGGGGTTCCCGCCCACCAGGGTGCTGATGGCCGCGATCCCGACGCCGAGGAGGACCCCGTTGGTCATCCCGACCAGGACCTCCTTGGCCACCACGTCCCGGCCGCGGAACTCCCGGGTCTCCGAGGTGGCGATCCGGCGCAGCGTCACGGCCAGGGCCTGCGTTCCCGCGTTCCCGCCCAGGGCGGCGATGATGGGCATCAGGAAAGCGAGGATGACGATGTCTTCGATGGTACCCTCGTAGAAGCGCACGACCGAAGCCGCGATGGAGGCGGTGACCAGGTTCAGGAGCAGCCAGGGGAGACGGGCCCGGACGGTCATGAACCATCCACCCCGGATCTCCTCCTCCTCCGACACACCGGCAAGGCGGAGGATGTCCTCGGTCTGCTCCGCCTCGATGACGTCGATGACGTCGTCGAAGGTCACGCGACCCAGCAGGATCCCGTTCTCGTCCACGACCGGGACCACCGGGATGTTGTAGCGGGCCATGAGACGGCCCACGTCTTCCTGGTCCGTATCCGCCGTGACCGAGGCGAGCAGAGGCTTGGTCAGCGACTCCACCCGTTCGTGCTCGTCGGCAATGACGAGGTCGTCCAGGGGCATGTACCCCTTGAGCACGCCCGACGGATCGGTGACGAAGACGACGTAGAAGTCCTCCACCTCCCGTCCCAGGCGGCGGACGTCGCCGATGGCCTCCGCCGCCGTCCGGTTCAGCGGCACCGAGACCAGGTCCCGGGTCATCAGACCACCGGCGGTCTCCTCGTCGTATGTGAGGAGGTCGCGGATCTCCGCCTCCTCCTCGTCGGGAAGGGCGGCGAGAATCGCTTCCTGCTCGTCGAGCTCCAGGTCGCCCAGGAGGTCGGCGGCATCGTCGTCATCGAGCTCGGCCACCAGCTCGGCGGCCCGCTCCACGTCCATCTCGCCCAGGAGCTCCTCGGGGTGCTCCTCCTCCTCCATCTCCGCAAGCGTCTCGGAGGCGAGCTCCACGGGGAGGATCTCGAGGAGGCCGAGCCGGTCCTCCTCGTCCAGCGACTCCACCAGGTCGGCCAGATCCGAGGGATGGAGATCGGAAACGGCCTCGAGGACCTGTTCGTCGGACCCCGTTCGGACCAGGTCCTCGAACCCCTCCTCCAGGCGGTCCATCTCTTCTGCGCTGGACTTGCTCACGGGATCCTCGAGGACAGGGACGACGAGCGCGGAGGGCCGGCCCCGCGAGGGGTGCGGCCCGGGTGCTCAGGGTTGTGCGAAGCTCTGGAAAATCCCGGTGCCGGGGGAGGGCGTCAAGCCGCCCCGGGCCTCAGGACCCGGGCGCCATGATCCGGCTGACGAGGGTCTCCTGCAGCCGGTACATGGGGCTGTCGGACCGATCGTCGCCGTCGGGGTGATCGTGTCCCAGGACGTGGAGCGTGCCGTGGACTGCGAGGCGGACCAGCTCTTCCTCCGCGGGAACGCCGGCCTCGGCGGCCTGCCTCTCGGCCTGCGGGTGCCCGATGTAGACGTCGCCCACGACGTGACCGCCGGGGGCCTCCATGGGGAAGGAGATGACGTCGGTCACGTGATCGTGGGAGAGATAGGTCCGGTTCAGCTCGCGGATGCGCTCGTCGTCCAGGAGCGTGACCGAGAACTCCAGGACGTCGGCCCCCTCGTGGTCCAGGGTGGTTCGCACCGCCCGCTCGAGCAGTGGGACCAGCTCCGGGTCCGCGGATCCGGGGTTGATCTGGATCACGAGCCCTCGGACCGCGGATCGGGGGCGTCGCCGAACAGGTCCGGCTCGGGCTTCTCGGGCTCGGGTTCGACGGTCGAGCCGAACGTGCCGCCCCAGTCGGCTCCCCGGGCCTCCGCTTCAACCTCCGCCTCCGCGTCGGCCTCGACGCCGGCCTCCGCCTCGGACAGCCCGACGGATCCGGCCTCCGACGGAGCCCCGGCCGGTGCGCCGTCGGCGCCCCCCTCCCCTTCACCCGACTCAGTCAGGTGCCGGGTCTGGGGGTAGTCGATGCGGTGATGGTAGAGGCCGGTCACCACGGTGATGAGGGTCTCCTTCACGGTCTCGAGCTCCGCCATCGTGATGGGTGCCTCCTGGAACTGCCCCTCCTCCATCCGGGCCGCCACCAGGTTCTCCACGAGGGTCCGGATCCGCTCCGGGGTGGGCTCCTGGAGGACCTTCGTGGTGGACTCCACAGAGTCCGCGATCATCAGAATGGCCGTCTCCCTGGACTGGGGCCGGGGCCCCGGGTAGGTGAACTCCCGGACGTCGGGTTCCTCACCGGGCTCCGCCTCCTCCAGCGCCTTCTGGTAAAAGAACCCGATCCGCTGCGTGCCGTGGTGCTCCAGGACGAACGGCTCGATGACCACCGGCACGTTCTCGTCCCGGGCCAGTTTCAGGCCCTCGGTCACGTGCTCGCGGATGATGGTGGCCGAGGTGGCGGGCTTCAGCTTGTCGTGCGGGTTCCGGCCGCCGGGCTGGTTCTCGATGAAGTACTGGGGCTTCAGGACCTTCCCCACGTCGTGGTAGTAGGCCCCCACCCGGCAGAGCAGTCCGTTGGCGCCGATGGCGTGGGCTGCGGCCTCGGCCAGGTTGGCGACGTTCACCGAGTGGGCGTAGGTGCCCGGTGCCTCCATGGACAGCCGTTTCAGGAGCGGGCGGTTGGGGTCGGCCCACTCCAGGAGGGTCTGGTCCGTGACGATCCGCGTGTACCACTCCCAGACCGGCAGGAACCCCATGGCCAGGATCGCGGACACGGTGGCGTTCCCCACGGCGTAGCCCAGCTGGGTCAGGGCATCCACGGCCGGAGTCCGGGCGATCAGCGCCAGCGCGAGGATCGTGAGGGCATAGACCAGCGAGATGACGGCGATCACCGCCCACGTCTGGGCCCGTCTCCGGATCGCCCGGACCGAGAACGCCGCCCCGGCGCACCCGGCCATGGTCATGGCCAGGGTCGAGGCCTGCTGGAACGGCGGCTGAAGGGCCGTCAGAGCCACCAGGAGCAGGCCCAGCACCAGGGCCTGCCGGGAGTCCCAGAGCACCGCGATCGTCAGGGCCACGAAGGTGATGGGCAGCAGTGCCGGAGACAGATCCGAGGCGGCGATCCGCTGTGCCACCACGAAGTAGACCACGATCAGGGCGGCGTGCAGGGCGAGCCAGCGGAAGTCGGTATACACCTCGCGCCGGTAGAACAGCAGAACGAGCCCGATCAGCGTCAGGCCGATCAGGTTCAGGAGGAAGCCGCCGGCGAACGGCACCCGGTCGACGCCGCCCCGGGCCTCGGTGAGGCCCTGCACCCGCAGGGCGTCCTCGTAGGCCTGGAGGCGGATGAGGTGTTCCGGGGTCACGCGCTCCCCACGGCGGAGGATCACCTCGCCGGCCAGGATGCTGGGCCCGGTGGTGGTGACCGACAGGCGGGCCTGGTCCTTGTCGCGGAAGGTCTCGGCCGCGTCGAGCACGTAGTTGGGCTCGGTGAACCGGATCATCACGAGGCGCAGCAGTTCCTCCACCTCCGGGCCCGACCCCCCGGGCAGGAGCGTGGACGCCTGGTCGTAGAACTCGCGGGTCGAGATGACCTGGGTCGACGCCACGGAGGTCTCGGTACCGTCGGGCGCGCGGGCCGTGAAGCGCTGGGTGATCAGGTATCCGGCCTGGGCCGCGTCTACCACGCCGGACGGGTGGATCTGGCGGGTGGCCTGGAGCGCGGCCGACCGGATCTCCCTCCGGATGGGCCCGTCCGCCATGAGCTCGACCTGGCGCAGGGTGGCCTGGATGCCGGCCCCGCTCAGGGCGACCTCGACCGCGGCCGGACCCTGGGCCGCGGCCTCGTCGAGCTGGCTGAAGAAGCCGTCCAGGTTCGACGCCATCCGGTCCCCCGCCTGGGGGCGATACTCGAACGTGGGCGGCACGGCGGCGGCCGCCGCGGCCCGCTCTACTTCCAGCTGCTCCTCGGACCGGGGAACGGCGAAGGGAACCTCGGCGGCCACGTCCTCGTCGGCCACCATCCCCTCCTCGTAGCGGACCACCGTGAGGCGGGGAGACGGGGGGAAGAGGCTCGTGACCAGGAAGGCCATGCCCACGAGGATCAGGAGCCGGGTGCCGTGATGGACAATCCCGTCAGGCCAGAGGCTGGACGGCTCGCGGGAGAGGACCGTGGCCCACTCCCGGCGCTCGGCGCCGGCCTTTGGCGTCACTCGTCTTCGCTTTCCTCGTCGGACGAGTAGGCCCGGATGATGTCCTTCACCAGCCGGTGCCGGATCACGTCCATGGAGTCCAGGTAGACGATCTCGATCCCGTCGATCCCGGCCAGGATCCGCTCCACCTGCAGAAGACCCGAATCGTCCGACCTCGGCAGGTCGATCTGGGTCTTGTCCCCGGTGATGACGACCTGGGAGTTCAGCCCCAGGCGGGTCAGGAACATCTTCATCTGCGCGGCGGTGGCGTTCTGGGCCTCGTCCAGGATCACGAACGCGTCGGACAGGGTCCGGCCCCGCATGTAGGCCAGGGGCGCGATCTCGATCGTCCGGGCCTCAAGGGCCCGCTGGACGCGGTCCTGGGGCATCATGTCCTCGAGCGCGTCGTACAGGGGCCGCAGGTACGGATCCACCTTCTCCTGCAGGTCCCCGGGCAGGAACCCGAGGTTCTCGCCCGCCTCCACCGCCGGTCGGGCGAGGATGATCCGCTTCACCCGCTTCCTGTAGAGGGCCTCCACGGCCCGGGCCACGGCCAGGTAGGTCTTTCCGGTACCAGCCGGGCCGATTCCGATGACGACGTCGTTGTCCTCGATGGCCTGCAGGTACCGGCGCTGACCCTCGGACTTGGGGGAGATGACCTTCCGCCCCCCCGGAATGGCGATGCGGACCTCGTCCTCCGGCGCCACGGTGGCCACCTGCCCCATCGCCTCCGCCTCCTCGGCGAAGCGGGCCACATCGGTGGTGTCGAAGGGCGCCCGCAGCCGGGACAGCTCGATGAGGTGGTTGGTCACCGGAACGGCCCGCTCCACGGAGTCGAGGTCCCCGGAGAGGACGAGATGGTCCCCGCGCAGGACCACGCGCACTCCGAAGATCCGGCCCACTTCCTTGAGGTTCGAGTCGTTGACCCCAGCCAGCAGGAGCTGGTCCGCTCCCTCGGCGTCGAGCCGGTGCTCAACCATGGTCCCGCGTCCGTTCGTCATTCACGTCCTTTCTCGGTTACCGAGAGGTGCAGCTCACTGAGGTCGTCGTCCTTCACCGGCGTGGGCGCGCCCTCGAAGAGCGCCCGGGCCGCTGTGGTCTTGGGAAAGGCGATCACGTCCCGGAGGCTCGCGGCACCCGCGAACTCCTTGACGATGCGGTCCATGCCGAGGGCGATCCCGCCATGAGGCGGGGCGCCGGAGCGGAGGGCCTCGAGCAGGAAGCCGAACTTCACCTCGATCTCCTGGTCGCCGAGGCCCAGCCTCCGGAGCACCGCCGTCTGCATCTCCGCGTCGTGCATACGGATGGATCCCCCGCCTAGCTCCGATCCGTTATACACGAGATCGTAGGCTTTGGACCGCATGGCCAGCGGATCCTCCTCGAGGAGGTGGAGATCCTCGACGAACGGCATGACGAACGGATGGTGGCTGGGCGTGAGGCCGCCACCCTCCGAATCCTCGTCGAACAGGGGGAAGTCCACGACCCACAGCCACGCCGACTCCCGCTCCATGGGGAGGTCCAGCGCGGTGATGGCCGCGTCCCGGGCCGCCCCCAGGGGCCACGCGATGTCGCGGGGCGCTCCCGCGGCCAGCATGACCAGGTCCCCGACTTCCATTCCCATTCCGTCCAGGTGCCGCTCCTCCACGAACCGGGAGAGGGGCCCGGAGGCACCGTCGTCGGTGCGCTTGGCCCACAGGAGCCCGGGCGCGCCCTTGTCCTTGGCAGCCTGCTCGACCCCCTCGATCTGCTTCCGGCTGAGCGAGGCGCCGTCCTTCAGGAGAAGCCCGCGCAGGACCCCACCCTTCTGCAGGGCACCCTGGATGATGTTGGAGTCGGCGTCCCCCAGCGTCTCGGTCCAGTCCTGAATCTCCAGGTCCCAGCGCAGATCCGGACGGTCCGATCCGAACCGGGCCATGGCGGCCTCGTGGGACATGCGCGGGAAGGGCTGGGGCGCATCCACCCCGGCCACCTCGGCAAGGCCCACCATCAGATCCTCGGTCCAGCCCAGGATGTCATCGGGCTCCACGAAGGAGGCCTCCACGTCCACCTGGGTGAATTCGGGCTGACGGTCCGCCCGCAGGTCCTCGTCGCGGAAGCAGCGCGCGATCTGGAAGTACCGGTCGAACCCGGCCGCCATGAGGATCTGCTTGTAGATCTGCGGACTCTGGGGGAGCGCGAAGAACTCGCCGGGATGCACGCGGCTGGGGACCAGGAAGTCGCGGGCGCCCTCGGGGGTCGGCTTGGTGAGGATGGGCGTCTCCACCTCCATGAAGCCCAGCGCGTCCATCCGCCTCCTGACCTCCAGAACGAGCCGGTGGCGGAGAAGCAGGTTCTCCTGCAGCTCCGGACGGCGCAGATCCAGCACCCGGTGCCGGAGGCGCAGCTCCTCGGAGGGGAGTTCCTCCTCGGGACCCCGATAGACCGGGATGGCCGGGGTCGTGGAGTCCTGGAGGATCTCCAGTTCCACGGCCCGGACCTCCACGGCGCCGCTGGGCAGGTCCGGGTTGGCCTCGGGGCGGAGGAAGACCTCGCCGCGCACGGCCACCACGTCCTCGGCACCCAGCGTGCCGGCGCACTCCAGCACCTCGGCGTCACACCATTCGGGACCGAACGACACCTGGACGAGGCCGCCCCGGTCCCGGAGGTCCACGAAATACAGGCCGCCCAGGTCCCGGCGCCTATGCACCCACCCGGTGAGGCGGACTTCCTGCCCGACCTGGTCCTCCCGGAGGGAGCCGGCGAAACGGTCCCGTTGGGTCGTCTTCTGGATTTCGACGTCGCTCATATGTCAGTCGCCCGGACTCGGGAGTGGACGATCCGTGTCCCCCGGTCCATTGCGGACGGTGTTCAGCGTGAGAAAGAACGCCAGGACGAGCCCGACGATATCGGCCGCCAGGTCCCCCCAGGACGGCACGCGACCCGGCACGAACGCCTGGTGCACCTCATCCGAGGCGGCATAGAGCAGCCCGACGGCCAGCACCCAGTTCCGGTTGGCGCCCGACCGGTGGGTGGCTCGAGCCAGCAGCCACCCGAATATGGCGTACGCGACCAGGTGGCCCGCCTTGTCGACGAACGGCCACTCCGGGCCGGGCAGGTCCGGCTGATGACTCAACAGAAAGAGGACCCCTGCCCAGAGGACAGAGGGCCCCCACGTCAGGACCAGCTCAGGCACCAGTTTTCAGGACCACGCAAAGCGGCACATACCTCCCATGCCCAGGGTTTGGAGGCTAACTTAACCGCGCATTTGAGGCGGTTCAAGGAAGTTGGCGCCGTCCTCGTCCCCCCTCCCACCCCGGTTGCGCGCATGGCCCCCAGTCCCGGGACCGACCTCCTCTCCCTCACGCCCGAAGCGCTGGAGAGCACCCTGTCGGAGCACTTCCAGGCCCGGGGGCAGCCCCGATTCCGGGTGGGCCAGGTCGTCCGCTGGATCTACGAGCGGGACGCGGAATCCTTCGAGGTCATGACCGACCTGCCCGAGGGGGAGAGGGAGGCCCTCGGGGAGGCGTTCTCGCTCGAGGAGCCGGCCGCGGACACCGTGGCCCGCTCCGACGACGGGACGGTCAAACACCTCTGGAAGCTCCACGACGGTGAACTCGTGGAGTCGGTCCTCATCCCCTCGGGGAGCCGGCTCACGCTCTGTATCTCCTCGCAGGCCGGGTGCGCCATGGGGTGCACCTTCTGCGCCACGGGGTGGAGCGGATTCCGCAGGCAGCTGACCCCGGGCGAGATCGTGGCCCAGTTCAGGGCCTCCCGCCGCTGGGCCCGGGCCAACGACTACCCCGAGATCAGCAACATCGTCTACATGGGGATGGGCGAACCGCTCGCGAACCGGAAGGGCGTGCTGCCCAGCCTCACCATCCTGAACCACGGATACGGGGTGGGCGCGCGCCGGATCACGGTCAGCACCGTGGGCCAGCTTCCGGGGATCGAGGAGCTGAGCCGCAGGCCGGAGCAGTTCCGACTCGCTCTGTCCCTGCACGCGCCGAACTCGGAACTCCGCCAGGAGCTCATCCCGCTCGAGAAGCGCTTTCCGCTCCCGGACGTGATCGCCGCTCTGAAGGACTTCCAGGACGCCGGCGGAAAGAGGGTGACGTTCGAGTACACGATGATCCGGGACGTGAACGACGCTCCGGGGTTGGCCGAGCCGCTGGCCGAGCTGGCCCGGGAGGTGCGGGCCTTCGTGAACCTGATCCCGTTCAATCCGATTCCGTGGCAGGACTGGGAGCCCAGCACCCCGGCCCGGCTGAGGCATTTCGAAGAGGTGCTGACGGCCCGGGGGGTCGAGGTCGCGATCCGGACGCCCAGGGGACGGGACATCGACGCGGCCTGTGGCCAGCTGCGGGCCAACGCGCTGGTGCAGGTGGAGGACCGTCGCGGCGAACTCAGCGAGGGCTGACGGCGGGAGTAGGCTTCCGACGGGGCCCGTGGGCGGGGCGTCCTAGCGGATCCCCCGGGCCACTCGGCCCCAGCGGACCTCACGGACCCAGGCGAAGGGCCGAGTCGACTCCTTCTCGTAGGAGAAGTAGGTGAACACCGCCCGGGCCTCGACCCGCCAGTCGTCCAGGAGCCCCCAGTAGCGGGAGTCCAGGGACGAGTCCCGGTTGTCCCCGAGCATGAAGTAGCTGCCTTCCGGGATAACCAGCGGCCCCCAGTTGTCGCGGGTGGGTCGATAGCCTCGGCCGTTCCCCGGCTCGACCAGGTGATCCCGCTGCCACTCCATCCACGGGTGGTAGTCGTCCCCCTCACCGGGCGCGTCCTCGAACTTCAGGTATGCCTCGTCCTGGGCCACCCCGTTCCGGTAGAGAACCTTCTCCCGCATCTCGAGCGTGTCTCCGGGCACTCCGATGAGGCGCTTCACCAGCTTCAGCTGGTCCTCGTGCGGCGGGTCGAAAACGATGACGTCCCCCCGACGAGGCTCGGAGTAGCCGGGCACCCTCATGTCGGTCCCGGGGACCCGGCTGCCCATGGCGGCCCGGTTCACCACCAGGAAATCTCCCACCAGGAGGGTGTTCTCCATGGATCCGGAGGTGATGACGAAGGTGCCGAGGATGAAGGTCCGGAGGATGATGAAGAGAACGAATGCGATGGCGAGGGACTTCGCCCACTCCACCAGTTCGTTGGGGCGCTCCTCGGTGGGCGCTCCGCCGGAGCCCTTGCCGCCCGACGTTCCGCCGGCGGACTTGCCCCCGGATCCGCCCTTCGCATCCGGCGACCCGTCCGAACGCCCGTACTTTCGATCCCGCTTCTTGGCCATCCCGCCTTGTTCCTTGTCGGTCCCGGACCGCTATCTCCAGAAACGGCGCAGATCCCACCACGGGACCGCGCTCCCTTCCAACCCTGACGAGATTCGCTCGTCCCTGGGTTTCCAGTCGGCACCCAGGATCACCGTCGCCTCGACGTACAGACCCGAATCCGGCTGAGCCTCAACGCTATGGATTCCCAGAGCATCCGCCACCCCCCGAGCCAGGTCCATCCGTCCGATCCGATCCAGAACCACCGAGGTGTCGCGGTCGAAGCTGGCGGCGTTCCCCATGTCCACCACGTCGAATCCGGCGTCCCGGAGCTCGTCGGTGGCCGCCCGAGCCATGCCGGCCCGGCCGCCGCCGTTGAGCACCTCCACCCTCACCCGCTCATCGGTGGGGGGCCGGGATGCGGACTCCACCCGAACCTCCTCGCTCTCGATCCAGCGGAGGACCGAGAACGCCACGAGGCCCATGGTCACCAGGACCAGGACGATCCGCACGGGACGGCGCAGCCGCCTACCGGAGCTTCCCACCGACCAGCGCGTTCCAGAAGTTCACGGTCTCGGGGCGCATGGCGCTCTCCCGATCGACGAGGTGCTCGATCCGGGCGCCCAGGATCTCCTGCACGACGGGATTGAGGTCGCCGGGCATCCGCTGGCGCAGCTTGGCCCGGAAGTTCGGTCGAAGTCTCCGCCCCGGCTCCAGGAAATCGGCGGCGTAGAGCGCCCGCCCCAGGGTGGTTAGGGAGGGATGTCCCACCGTGTGGTACCGGATGGCATGGAGGACTTCGTAGTCCGCCACGCCGCACCGCTCGAGGTAGACGGCCGCGGCGGGCCCGTGGAGCAGGTTCCCCGGTGCGTCACGGAACGCGGGCGACAGCAGAGGCCGAAGCGTGTTCGGACGGGCATCCCTGAGGGCGTCGTGGAGATATCCCACCGCGACCCATCGGATCCGATCCACCTTCCGCAGCCCCATTTGCCTGGACCATTCCTTCATGAGAACGGCCACCCGGGCCATGTGGGCCCGCCGGGACTTGCCGGCCTCGGCCCAGTCGGGGAGCTCGCCGTCCGCCGCCGATCGGATGATGGGGTGCAGGTCCCGCTTGTGCTGAGGAGCCCTGTAGGTCAGGTGAGGGGCGTCCACCTTCTTCTTCGGCGTCACGGAGCGCCTCCCCCGGCCTCGCCGGCGCCCTCGCCCTCGCCCCCGCCAGCGTCCTCACCCTCACCGTCGCCCAGCGGCACGTTGTCGATGAGCCGGACGCCGCCCACCGACGCGGCCAAGCTGGCCACCGGCGCCTCCGACACCACATCGGTCCGCCGGAGCGTCCGGCCGTCCACGATCTCGACGTACTCCAGGTCCACCTCGGGCCGGGCTCGGATGGGCGCCCGGATCGCAGCCTCGAGATCGACCCTCGACCGGGTCCCCCCGCGGAATGCCGCCCGGCCGGCCTGGAGGCCCTGGTGCAGGACCGCGGCCACCCGTCGGGCCTCGGGGTCGAGCAGACGGTTACGCGAGCTCATGGCCAGCCCGTCCGGTTCCCGGAGGGTGGGTGCGATCACGATCTCCACCGGCAGGTTCAGGTCCTCCACGAGGCGGCGCACGAGAACGGACTGCTGGAAGTCTTTCTGTCCAAAGACGGCCAGATGCGGTCGGACCATACCGAACAGCTTGGTGACGACCGTGAGCACTCCCCTGAAGTGGCCGGGGCGGGCCGAGCCCTCCAGCGTGTCGGCCAGTGGACCCGGGTCCACGGCGATGCCCGCCCCGTCCGGCGGATAGACCTCCCCGGCCTCCGGGGCGAACACCACGTCCACGCCGGCCCGGGCGGCGGCGTCCAGGTCCGCGTCCAGGTCCCGTGGATAGGCCTCCAGGTCGTCCGCCCGATCGAACTGCATCGGGTTCACGAAGATCGACGCCACCACCCGGTCCGCCCGCCGCCGGGCCACGGCGAAGAGGGAGAGGTGGCCTTCGTGCAGAGCTCCCATGGTCGGAACCAGGGCGACGACTTCTCCCGAGGCCCGGTACTCCTCCGAGAGGCCCGACATCTCGGCCCGCGTTCGGACGACCTTCACGGAGCCGCCTTCATCGAGGACCCCTCAAGAATCGGCCTCGAAGGAGTGGTCCGCGTCGGGATATTCTCCGGACCGGACGGCCTCGATGTAGCTTCGGATCCCGCGATCGGCCTCCGTGGCCAGGTCGGCGAAGGTCCGGAGAAACCGGGGGCGGAAGCCAGGGTTGAGGCCCAGGGCGTCGTACGTCACGAGCACCTGACCGTCACAGCCCACCCCGGCGCCGATTCCGATGGTGGGAATGCCCACCGCCTCGGTGACCTGACCGGCCAGCGGCGCCGGCACCAGTTCCAGCACCAGGGCGAAGCATCCCGCCCCCTCCAGATCGTCGGCCTGCGCCAGGATCCGCTGCGCCGCGGCGGGCTCCCTGCCCTGCACCCGGTAACCGCCAAGGGCCGCGACCGACTGCGGAGTCAGCCCGAGGTGGCCCATCACGGGAATGCCCGCGGCAACCACCTTCCGGATCGCGTCCAGGACGGGAGGGCCGCCGCCCTCCAATTTGACCGCGTCGGCCCCGGTCTCCTGCAGGACCCGGCCGCAGTTCCGAAGGGCCTCTTCGGGAGTGACCTGGTACGTCAGGAACGGCATGTCGATGACCAGGAAGGAGTTCGGCGCGCCTCGGCGGACCGCTCTCCCGTGATGGATCATGTCGTCCAGCGTCACGGGTACGGTGGAGTCATAGCCCAGGACCACCTGGCCGAGAGAGTCCCCCACGAGAACGAGGTCGACCCCCGCCTGTTCCACCATGCGGGCGAACGTCACGTCGTAGGCCGTGAGGGCGGCGATGCGCTCCCCACGGGCCTTCATGTCCTGGAATGTGCGAACGGTTTTGCGCCCGGGGGCGCCGGCGTCAGCGGTGGACACCCTGGTCTCCCGATCTGGGGCTCCGGATGAGGCCTCCGGTTGGGGGGGCTCCGACCATCGGTCAGGCCCCGGGGGAACGGCACGCCGAAGCTAGAAAAGGGGGCCTCGGGGTGTCAATCGAATCGGGCCTCGTCTAGCTTGCCGGGATGCGATGGGATGCGGTTCTCACGGGCGCGCTGGCCTTCGAGCTGGACCGGAGGCTCGAGGGGGCTCGACTTCGCTCGGTCCTCCTGGATCGACCGGGTCGGACGGCCGTCCTCTACTTTCGAGAGGCGGCCGTGGAGATCGGCTTCCGGGGCCCCGAGATCCAGTTCCGGGTGGGTCCGCCGGTCGAACCGGTCCCCGAGGCCCGACCGCTCGCCGCCCGCCTGCGCGGCGTGGAGGCGGCTCCCGGCGACCGGGTCCTCCGGTTCCACCTTCAGCGGGTCCGGGGGAAGGCCGAAAGCCCCGTTCTGGTGGTGGAGATGACCGGCGCCCGGGGAAACGTGGTGATGGTGGGCCGCACCTCCGGACGGATCCTCTCCGTTCTGTTTCAGCGCGAGGGCACGCGGCACCTCCAGTCCGGTCACCCCTATCCCGAGTTGACCCGCCCGGACCGACCGGGTGTGGAGGGGGACGTCCTCGCGGGCGTGTCCATGGCGGATCGGGCCTGGGTCTCGCCCATCAATCGAACACCCCTCCGGGACCTCGAGGAGACCGATCCCGATCGGGCTCAATCCCTGTGGCGGGAACTGGCCCGAATCGGCCGCCTGGGGATCCCCGGGCAGCGACCGGGCTCCGACGACCCTGAACCCCCGTTCTCCGCCGGGCTCCTGGACCCCGACGGCGCCCTCCAGCCCTACCCCGCTGCCCTGCCGGACATGGCCTGGGAGGCCTCCGAGTCCCTTCTGGCGGCCCTGGAGGGGGCGGCAGGCCGGGGAGACCGGGGCTCCGGTGACCGGGACAGCGAGCGGAGGAGCAGCCCCGGGGGCCCGGGCGAAGCCCCGGACACGGGAGAGTCGAGCGCCGGCACGCCGGCTCCCTATGTTCCCGCAAGCGTCCTGAAGGGGCTGGAGGACGCGGCGAAATCCGCCTCCCGGACGGTCCGCTCCCTGACCCGCGAGCGGGATCGCCTCCCGGACCCCGCGGACCTGAGAAGCAAGGCCGACCTCCTCCTGGCTCGCGCCGGAGAGGTCCGCCGCGGAGCCGAAGCGGCGGAACTGACCGGGTTCGACGGTACGGTCGTTGAGGTCCGGCTGGACCCGCGGCTGGACGGTCCGGCCAACGCCCGAAAGCTCTATGACGAGGCGGCCCGGGCGGAGCGGGCGATCCAGGACCTCCCCGGCCGGCTGGCGAGCGCCGAGGATGCCCTGCGCACCGCCGAGGAGAGGCTGGATGCCGCGCGAGCCGGGCAGGTACCGGAGGATGTGGAGCGTTCATCCAGCCCGGCGCAGAGTACGTCCCGGGCGCCCCTGCCCTACCGGGTCTTCCGGACCTCGGGAGGGATCGAGGTCCGGGTGGGCCGGGGCTCACGCAAGAACGACGACCTCACCTTCCACCACGCTCGCCCCATGGACGTGTGGCTGCACGCCCGGGGGGTGCCGGGCGCCCATGTCGTGCTCCGCTGGAACCGGGAGGAAAAGCCGCCGGCCAGAGACCTGGAGGAGGCCGCGGGGCTGGCCGCTCTGTACTCGAGGGCCCGCCATTCGTCGAGTGTGCCGGTGGACTGGACTCGCAGGAAACACGTACGGAAGCCCAGGAAGGCGGCTCCGGGCTCGGTCGTACCGGACCGCGTCGAGACGGTCTTCGTGGATCCGGATCCGGAGTTGGTCGAGCGGCTGAGAGTGGAGGACTGAC
Source organism: Gemmatimonadota bacterium (assembly GCA_039587435.1). Classification (GTDB taxonomy): domain Bacteria; phylum Gemmatimonadota; class Gemmatimonadetes; order Longimicrobiales; family Gaopeijiaceae; genus JBDHIJ01. The sequence continues at coordinate 52,199 of JBDHIJ010000010.1, read as the reverse complement.
ACCCGGCCGGCCACGGTGCCCGTCGGGGGCGGGTCAGGCCCCGTCCATACCCCTTCTGAGGCCGGCCGCCAGGTCCCCCAGTGCCTCGACGCCCCCCGAGTCCAGGGCCTTCACCAGAGCGCTGCCCACCACCACGCCGTCCGCCACGCCGGCCACCTCGGCGGCCTGCTCGGGCGTCGAGATCCCGAATCCCACGGCCACGGGGAGATCCACCCGGTCCCTCAGGGCCCGGACCTCCTCGGCAAGGTCCTCCCGGAGACTCGCCCGGGCGCCGGTGACACCGGTCCGGGAGATGTAGTAGAGAAATCCGCCCCCGCCCGTCGCCACCTCGGGGACCCGCTCCGCCTCCGTGGTCGGAGCCAGGAGCCGAACCACGTCCAGGCCTCCGTCCGCGAACACGCTCTCCAGTTCCGGATCGGCGCCCGCCGGCAGGTCGGTGATGAGGATCCCCTGCGCCCCGGCGGCCACCGCGGCCCGGGTGAAGGCCTCCGCCCCGTAGTGGAGCACCGGATTCAGATACGTGAACAGGACCACGGGGGTCGTGTGCCGGGCGCGGAACGCCCGCAGCTCCTCCAGGCATCCCTCCACCGTCATCCCGCCCTCCAGAGCCCGGAACGACGCCGCCTGGATGGTCGGCCCGTCCGCCAGCGGATCGCTGAAGGGGATCCCGAGCTCGATGACGTCCACGCCGGCCTCGGCCAGCGCGTCCAGCGCGGGCCCGGTGGCGGAACGATGCGGAAAACCGGCGGTGATGTAGGCCACCAGGGCCGCGGTGCCCTGCTCCGCACGGGCGCGGAAGGCGGACTCCAGGGAGGGAGATCCAGAAAGGCTCATGGAACTGTGGGAACGAACCGTGGGAGGCTCAGGTGATGTAGTCGCTGACCTTGATCCCGTACTTCTCGGGACTGGCGGTCTTGATGACGGTCCGGACCGGCTTGCCCGTGGCGGGATCGACCTCGGCCAGGTCGAGAGTCACGGGCTCCGCCAGGGGCGCACCCATGCTGTCGGAAATGACCTTGACCACGGGCTGGTGGAGCTTCTCCTGATCCGGGTTGCAGCTGGATACCACCGCCAGCTCGAGTGTGTCCAGGACGACGATCGTGCCGGGCGGATACACGCCGGTGGCGTTAATGAGAAGCTTCACGATGAGCGGATCGAATCCGCGCTTGGGGTTGTCCCGCATCTCCTTGAGAACGGCGTCCGGAGCCCACGGCTTGAACTGGTAGCTTCTCACCGAGGTGCCGGCGTCGAACCCGTCGGCCACCGCCACGATGCGGGAGAAGAGACCCGGGCGGCGAGGCCGCCGATTCAGAGGGTATCCGGTCAGATCCGTCTTCATGTGATGCTCGTACGCGGCCAGCATCTGGCGGTACGGCATGTCCGAGAAACCCATGAGCTGGAAGAGGATCAGGAGCCCCTCGGTCGGGTGTTCCTTCAGGAGCATCCACTCCTCGTCGGAGAGCGATTCCGCCTTGTTGATCAGCTCTTCGGGGAGTCTCATCTTCCCGACGTCGTGGAACAGGGCGCACAGCCCGAGCTCATAGAGCTGGAGCTTCTTGAGGCCCATCCGCTGTCCGATGACGATGGAGAAGATGGTCACGTTCACGCAGTGGGTGAACGTATACTCGTCGAAGTCCCTCAGGCTGGTCATGGCCACGATGGAGGGCTCGTTGGCCAGCACCTGGTCCACGATGCCCTGCACGGCCCGCTTCACCTTCCGGACGTTGACGGCCCGACCGAGGCGGACGTCCGAAAGCACCGTTCCCGCCGCCTTCACCGACTGGACGTAGGTGCGTTTGGCGGCCTCCAGGGCCGCCTCCTCCTCGAGCTCCGGCTGGTGCGTGTCCTGCTGGGCCGTGACCTCGACGTGCTCGATGGGCGCCGCGTTGAAGCGGTGCATGAAGGCGTTGTAGGGCTCGTCGTCGGGTGGATCGCGGAGGAGCAGGCTCAGGAACGGGGCCCACTCGGACCGCTCCATCCCCGGCATGATCTCCACCGACCCCAGTCCGTGCCCTGACACCGCCTTGGCGAACGATCCGAAGGTCGCGTAGTTGGCCAGGTCCAGGCGGAGCCGGACGTCGTTGAGCCAGAAGAAGTCTCCGACCACCCGAAGCTCGACGACGCCCTCCTGGTCGAGGAGGCCCCGGACCAGGTTGTGGACCTCGTCCAGCGCCTGCTGGACGGTGTCGTTCTCGAGGGGGTAGAACTTCAGGGCACGGAGGGCGGCGTAGAGCGCCGTCAGCAGCCTTCGGCCGTAGTCCTGGAGCTGAGAAGCGCCCTCGTGGGCAGCCGGCAATCTGCTCATGGCCTCACTCCCCTCCCTTCAGGGCGCGGTTGATCGCGTTGCGGATCACCGGATCGGTCTCGTCCGCCGCGCGCTGCAGGATGATCAGGGCCTGCTCGCTCCCCACCTTGCCCAGCGCCAGCGCGGCGCAGGCCCGGATCTCGGGGTTCTCCTTCCGGCCCAGGAAGCCGCGGCCGTTGAGGAGCTGATCCATCATCGGCACCACCCTGTCGCCGCCCATGAGACCGTAGGCCTCGAAGAAGGCGATCTTCTCCGAGAGATCGGCGTTCCGTATGGCCTTGCTCTCGAGGATCGACTTCATGCGGGGGGCGGCGGGCGCGTAGCGCATGTCGCCCAGGGCTCGGGCCGCGGCGATACGCACCTCCACCTCGGAATCGGTCAAGGCCGTCTGGAGGCCGGAGGTCACCGTGCTGACGTTCAGGGTTCGGCCCGCGTCCACGGCCACCTTTCGGACCATCGGCTCCCGGTGGGACATGAGGGTCGAAAGGGCCGGGCCGGCCTCCTGCATCTTCAGGGAGCCGGCCAGCCGGGCCGCGCCCACCGCCACGATGGGATCGGGGGACTCCAGCAGCTCGAGAAGGGCCTCCCGGTTGTTGCCGCCCATCCCGGTCGCCGCCTCCTGGAGGGCCGGGCCGGCGCCCTTCTCACCCGAGAGCTCGGCCGCCCGAAGCAGGGGCGCCAGGGCGGACACGTCGAGGTGGCCCAGGAAGCTGCTCAGGTCCTCCGCGGACGGCTGCATGGTCCCGTCCTCCAGGGCCTTCACCAGCTCGCTCACGGCCGCCGGAGAGCTGATCTCGGCGAGGAGCCGGTCCACCTGCTGGCTCCGCTCCTCGTCGAACACCCCCTCCAGATCCCGGATCCGGGCCAGTTCCCGGACAACTCCGGCCGCGGAAGACATGGCGTCCCGGCTCAGGAAGTTCGGAAGCAGAGTCCGGATCACGGAGAGAATCTCGGACTGGCGCTCCCTGTGCGCAGGCTCCTCCACCCGATCGAACAGGGCCGCCAGAACGCCCACGCGGAGGTTCCGGTTCATCTCGGTCTCCAGCTCCCGCCGGAGGGAGTCCATCTCCGACGGGTCCAGGGCGTACAGCGTCGGGTTGAAGTCCTCTCGACTGATGGAGCTCGGCGGAGGCGCGGCCTCACCTTCCTGGGCCGCCTCCTCCGGTTCGTCGGTGTCCTCTTCCTCTTCGCCCTCGCCCACCTCTTCCTGGAGCACCTGACCCAGGTTCTGGGGAATCTCGCCGGTGGGCTCCGGGATCTCGATCCCTTCGGAGAGGAGGTCGATGAAGTGGTACTGGAGATGGTCCAGGTCCGCTTCCCAGAGAATCGTCAGCAGGTCGTCACCGTCGGAGCGGGCGTGCCGCGCCGTCTGGAGCACACCCAGGAACCGCTCCAGTTCCTCGCCCTCGATTCCGGGAAGGAACGTGATCTCCCGCACCCCGTCCTTGAAGAAGAGGAAGGAGATGGACTCGGTCCGGCTCTGGGCCCGGTAGACCTCCTCACCGATGAGGCGGAAGCGATCCTCCTCCACGGTGACCGGAAGATCGTCGATGGAGGTCCAGAGATTCGTGAAGGCCTGCTTCAACGACGAGACGAACCGCTGGTAGACAGGGTTGTTCTCGTCGTAGAGCTGGACGGCTCGAAGAGCCTTGCCCATGAGGACAAAGAGCTCCTTGACCTCGTCCACCGGCAGCCCAGCGGACTCCTCCACTTCGGCCGACGGGTCGGCCGGCGTGGCGGGAAGATCACTGGTGGCGTCGTCGGTCATCCTCGGTCCCGTCATGTGGTTCTGGTCCTGCGAACCGCGAGTGGGCGAGCGGGAGCACCGGAGTGCCCATCCGCTATCCCACGGGGAGCGTCCGCCCCTCGATACGAGCGACGTGGGAGACGTCCTTGTCCCCCCGACCACTCAGACATACTAGAATGGGCCCGTGACCGGCCAGTTGTCGACCTTGCGCGTGCACATACGCGAGCGCATGTGCCGTCTCGAGGGCGGGAATGATACCCTCCGTGCGGCTTAGCGCGTGGAACGCGTGAAGCGCCTCGTCGTCCGTCACGGCCCCGTACTCCGCCCGACCGCTGTCCCTGAGGTAGCTGTGCTCGGGCCCGACACCGGGGTAGTCCAGCCCCGCGGACACGGAGTGGGCGGGGGCCACCTGCCCGTCCGAATCCTGGAGCAGGTAGCTCAGCGAGCCGTGCAGGACGCCGGGGGACCCGGCCACCAGGGAGGCCGAGTGACGTCCCGATTCCAGGCCCTCGCCCGCGGCCTCGACCCCCACCAGCCGCACCTCCTCGTCCGGCACGAAGGCGTGGAAGATCCCCATGGCGTTCGAACCCCCGCCGACGCACGCCACGACCGATCCGGGAAGCCGGCCCGTCAGATCCTGTACCTGCTGCCGGGCCTCACGGCCGATCACCGCGTGGAAGTCCCGCACCATCCTGGGGAAGGGCGCCGGTCCCACGACGGACCCGATGATGTAGTGCGTGTCACGCACGTTGGTGACCCAGTCGCGGATGGCCTCGTTGGTGGCGTCCTTGAGCGTCTGGGTACCGGACGTGACCGGGCGGACCTCCGCGCCCAGGAGCTCCATGCGGTAGACGTTGAGGGCCTGCCGCTCCACGTCCTCCGCCCCCATGTAGACCACGCACTCCATGTCGAAGAGCGCGCAGGCGGTCGCGGTGGCCACGCCGTGCTGCCCCGCCCCGGTCTCCGCGATGATGCGCCGCTTGCCCATCCGCCGGGCCAGCAGGGCCTGACCGACGGTGTTGTTGATCTTGTGGGCGCCGGTGTGGTTCAGGTCTTCGCGCTTGAGGAGGAGGGGCGCGTCGAGTCCCAGCTCCGCCTCCGTCCGGACCGCACGGTACAGGGCCGAGGGGCGGCCCACGAAGTCCCGGAGCAGGCCGTCCAGCTCCGCCTGGAACCCGGGGTCGATCCGGGCGGCCTCGTAGGCCGTCTCCAGTTCGTCCAGCGCGGCGATGAGCGTCTCGGGGACGTAGCGGCCGCCGAACGCTCCGAATCGGACCGAAGGTGGGGTGGAAGTGTGTGACATGACTGCTCTCGGGTCAGCGATCGCGCTTGGCAGCGGCGATGAATGACCGCACCGTTTCAGGGTCCTTGAGGCCCGGCTCCCGTTCCACCCCGGAACTCACGTCGACGATCTGGGGCTGAAGGACCCGGATGGCCTCCCCGACATTCTCGGGCCACAGCCCACCCGCAGCAATGCGTAGAACTCCGGATGGCAGCGCCTGGAACCATTCCGCGGCGGCGGCCCAGTCGAAAGCGACCCCGGACCCGCCGAGAAGATCCCCGTGCCAGCCGTCCACGAGGACCCCGTCGATCCGGTCCAGCCATGGGGCGACCTGATCCGGCAGCATGCGCGGGTCCCGGACCCGGAACGCCCTCCATATCTGCCAGTCCCCCCGCTCCCCCAGTTCGAAGGCGGTGGTCGGGGGCTGGTCTCCGTGGAGCTGGATCACCGAGGCGCCCGCGCTCCGGGCCTGGTCCGCCAGGACCGCCGCATCGGACTCCGCCGAGACCACCACTACGGGCACGCCCAGGCCCGCGGTGATTTCGCCGGCCCGGCGGGGTTCCACCGCCCGCGGCGTGCCGGGGACCAGGACGGTGCCCAGGAAGTCGGCGCCGGCCGCCGCCGCGGCCTCCGCATCGCCCCGGCGCGTGAGGCCGCAGATCTTCACCTGAACGCCGGACCCGACCCCCGGGGCCGGAGGGAGAGGGACCTTCGCGCTCATGAGCCGAGCCGAGCCGACGCGTTCCGGGGCACACCGGACAGCAGAGAGGCCGCTTCTCCCGGGTCGTCCGCACGCAGGAGGGTCTCCCCCACGAGGATGCCGTCCACTCCGGCCCCGCCCAGCCGCTCGACCTGATCGCGGGTGCGAATCCCGCTCTCGGAGACCAGAACGACGTCCGATGGAATCCGGGGAAGCAGGTCCAGCGTGACCTCGATGCGGGTCTCGAAGGTGGAGAGGTCGCGATTGTTGACGCCCACGATGCGGGCGCCGGCCTCGATGGCCCGCTCCAGCTCCCCGGGGCCATGGGTCTCCACGAGCACCGCCATCCCGAGTTCGGTGGCGAGCTGGTGGAGGTCCCGCAGGAGGGGATCTTCGAGAATCCGGACGATCAGGAGCACCGCATCCGCGCCGTTCGCCCTGGCCTCGAGCACCTGGAGCGGATCGATGGTGAAGTCCTTCCGCAGGGCGGGAAGCCCGGATGCGGCCCGGGCGGCGTGGAGATCGGACAGCGCGCCGGCGAAGTACTCGCGGTCCGTCAGGACGGACAGGGCCGACGCGCCGCAGTCGGCATAGCGGGCCGCCAGTCCCGCCGGATCCAGGTCCATTCGGATCGGACCCGCCCCGGGAGACCGGCGCTTCACCTCGGCGATGAGCGACACTTCGGCCGGCCTGGCCAGGGCCTCGTGAAAGTCGAGGGAAGCCGGAGCGGCCTCGGCCTCTTCGAGGAGCTCTGCGGCCCGGGGCCGCAGATGCTCCACCTCCCGCTGCTTGGTCTGTACGATCTGATCGAGGATGTTCACGGGATCACGCGAGAGGCGGATGCCCGATTCCCCCGCAGGACATTGCGCTTCGGGGGATTTTCGGGTATTCTCTGTTCGGGTCCTGTTCGGGAGACCGATGAGCAAGGAGCACGCGGCCATGCCCCTCACCAAGCGGCAGAAACAGATCCTCGACTACATCGAGGAATTCATCGACGACAAGGGGTACGCACCCAGCTTCGAGGAGATCGCGGAGGACTTCGGCTACTCCTCCCTGGCGACGGTGCATGAGCACCTCAGCAATCTGGAGCGGAAGGGGTACATCCGGAAGTCCTACAACGAGAGCCGCTCCATCGAACTCGTCAGCCAGTCCGCGCCGGTGGGCATGGTCGAGCTCCCCCTCCTGGGACTGGTGGCCGCCGGCCTCCCCATCGAGGCGATCGAGAGCCGGGAGACCCTGGGCGTCCCGCCCGACATGCCCCGTCGGGGGCGGGAGAACTTCGTACTGCAGGTCCAGGGTGACTCCATGATCGACGAGCAGATCCGGGACGGAGACTTCATCGTCGTCAGCAGCCAGGCCAGCGCGGAGGACGGCGAGATGGTCGTGGCCCTGGTGGGCGGAGACTCCGCCACGGTGAAGAAGCTCTACCGGGAACCGGGGAACCGGATCCGGCTTCAGCCCGCCAACCCGACCATGCAGCCCATCTTCGTGAACGCCGACGACGTGCTCATCCAGGGCGTGGTCGTGGGCGTCATCCGGAAGTACTGAGGGGGGCATGGCACGACGCACACCCGGAGACCGGAACCAGTTGGATCTGCTGGCCCAGGGACCGGGGGATGCGCCCCGTCCGGACGCCGAACCGGCCCGGGCGGAGCGACCCGAGGCGGGCGAGCCGTCCCTGCCCGGCGCCACCGATCCTTCGGGGTCCACGCCCGCTGTGTCACCTGCTGACCGGTCTGCTGAATCGCCTGCTGACCCGCCCGCCGAAGCGCCCGTCGATCCGCCGGCCGATCCACCGGCCCGGAGCCCTTTCGCCATGGGCAGGGTCTCCCCGGTGGCCAGTGAGACCCACGTGGCCGACGGCAAGAAGGGGCCGGTGTTCCCGGGCCCCTGGGCCGTGCGGGCCGTGGTGGAGGACCGGAAGAACCGAGGCTGAGCGGACCGCGGCCCCGCCGGTGAACCACCGATCCCGGCCTTCCCGGCCCCTGCCCTAACCCGCCGGCTGGGACGCCTCGCGAAGGGCCTCCAGGGTCGCGGCGGCCTTCCCGGTGTCCAGCGCCTCCTCCGCCACCCGTACGCCCTGCCTCAGGGATTCGGCCCGGCCGCCCACGTAGATGGCGGCCCCGGCGTTGAGCACCACCGCGCTGCGAGCTCCATCGCGCCGGGAACCGTCGAGAACCGCCCGGATGATTCCCGCGTTGTCCTCGGGCTCGCCGCCGGCCAGATCGTCTTCCGACGGTGGGTCGAAGCCGAACTCGTCCGGGGCAATTTCGTACTCGTGGATGCCGCCGTCCCGGAGTTCGGCCACTCGAGTGATCCCCAGCGGGCTGACCTCGTCCATTCCGGGCGCGCCGTGGACCACGAGCGCCTTGAAATGGCCCAGCTCCCGGAGGGCCTGGACCATAAGCGGAAGGAAGGCCGGGTCGGAGACTCCCACCACCTGTCTCTCCGCGCCCGCGGGGTTCGCCAGCGGGCCGATGAGGTTCATGATGGTCCTGAACCCGATGGAGCGTCGGACGGGCCCCGCGTGCCGCATGGCCGGGTGCAGCAGCGGGGCATACATGAACACGATGCCCACCTCGTCCAGGATCCTCTGCATGGCGTCCGGAGTGAGTTCGATATTCACCCCGAGAGCCTCCAGCACGTCGGCACTCCCGCTGCGGGAGCTGAAGGACCGGTTCCCGTGCTTGGCCATGGGTACTCCGGCCGCTGCCGCCACCAGGGCGGCGGCCGTGGAGATGTTGAAGGTCGTGACGGTCCCGCCCCCGGTTCCGGCGGTGTCCACCAGGTATTCCCGCTGGTCCGAGTGGACCGGAACCATGGCCCTCCGCAGGGCCTCCACGCCCCCCGCCACCTCATGAGGCGTGGCGCCGCGCACCCGGATGGCCGTCAGGAAGGCCGCCATGCAGGGGCCGTCCACCTCACCGGCCATGATATGGTCGAACGCGGCGCCGGCCTCTTCCGTGGTCAGGTGCTCGCCGTCGGCCAGCTGGGACAGGGTGTCTCGGAAGTCCTGGGGTGTCGTCGGTTCACTCATGGTACGCGGTCTCGGATACGGCTCTCGGGGTGTGGTCGGATCGGGCACGGAAGGAGCCCGGTGGCCGGGCCGGGGAAGCTATCCGGACCCCCCTCCCGACGCCACGTTCAGATACCCGGTCCCGCCGCTTGAGCACCCCCCCGCGGGCCTCTACCTTGCCGGGCATGTCCGGCACCCCCCGGAGGTTCTACCTCCTCGTCCACTACGACGGCACCGAGTTCTTCGGCTGGCAGGTTCAGCCGTCGGAGAGAACCGTCCAGGGAGAGCTGGAGGCGGCGCTGCTCTCCCTGACCGGCGCGCCTCGCTCGATCATGGGCTCCGGACGCACGGACCGTGGGGTCCACGCCACCGGCCAGGTCGCGTCGGTGGCGCTCCCCGACCGGTGGGCCGCGCCCGAGCTGCTCCGGGCCCTCAACGCCGTCCTCCCCGACGACGTGTGGGTGGAGGAGGTCCGCAGGGTGCCGGCCGATTTTCATCCCCGGTACGACGCCACCCGTCGCTCGTACCGGTATCACCTGGGCCTGTCGGCTCTGACGAATTCCCCGTTCCACCGACACACCTGCTGGCCCCTGCGCAGGGAACTGGACCCGGAGGTTCTCGCCCGCGCGGCGTCCGAGATCGAGGGGGAGCACTCGTTCCACGCCTTCGCCAAGGCCGGGCAGGAGGAGCGCGGCCACCACTGCACCGTGGAAAGGGCCGAATGGGCCCCCTGGGACGACCTGGGACTGGCCTTCACGATCACGGCAAATCGTTATCTTCATCACATGGTTCGCTACCTTGTGGGAACCATGGTGGAGATGGGTCTCGGCGCTCGACCCCTCCAGGACATGAAGGCCCTTCTCGCGGGGGAGCCCGGAACGCTGGAAACGTCCCCTCCGGCACCCCCGGAAGGGCTGTTTCTTTCCCGGGTGGAGTACCCCCCCGAGGCCATCGCCGTCGTGGACGGGGACCAGGCTCGGGCCCCGGGGCTGAGGACCGGAACCTGAGTCCCCGACCGACGCGAATCGCACTCAACCATCAGCTCGACGAAAGCACATCGCCCCCATGAAGATCTTCCTCGACACCGCCGACATCACCGAAATCCGCAGGGCGGCCGAAGCCGGCCTCATCGACGGGATCACCACGAACCCCTCGCTCGTGGCCAAGATGGCCGCCGACCGGGATCCGAAGGAACTGTACGTGGAGATCTGCGAGACCGTGGGCGGACCGGTGAGCGCGGAGGTCATCGCAACCGACGCGCCGACCATGATCGCGGAGGGGAAGAAGCTCGCCGCGCTGCACGAGCACATCGTGGTGAAGATGCCTCTGACGGAGGAGGGGCTCCGGGCTACCCGGGCGCTTTCCAACGAGGGGATCCGGGTCAACGTGACGCTCTGCTTCTCGCCGTCCCAGGCCCTGCTGGCCGCCAAGGCGGGGGCCGCCTACATCTCGCCGTTCGTGGGCCGCCTCGACGACATCAGCCACGACGGGATGGAGCTCATCGCACAGATACGGGAGATCTACGACATCTACGGCATCGAGACCGAGATCCTCGCCGCCTCGCTGCGCCACCCGAAGCACGTCGTCGATTCCATGCTCATCGGGGCGGACTGTGCGACGCTCCCCGCCAAGGTCCTCTACCAGCTCCTGCAGCACCCCCTGACCGACAAGGGGCTGGCCCAGTTCCTGGCGGACTGGGAAGGCACCGGCCAGGCGATCTGACACGGAGGGCGGGACCCGATGATCCAGCAGCCACGGCACCTCTCAGGGACCCTTGGGATCCGCACGGCGGCGCTCGCTCTGGTTCTCGGAGCGCTGGGGTGCGCCGGCGGGGAGCGCAATCCGGCGGGAGCCGGGGACGCCCAGGCGCAGGTCGTCGAGCGGGATCGAGCCAACCAGGCGCTCTCCGGCTCCCGATCCACGGCGATCGTTGCGGCCGCCCGCACCGTGTCTCCCTCGGTGGTGACCATCCACACCCTGTCGCAGCGGCGCTCCCGTCCCAGGAGCCTCTTCGAGAGCTTCTTCATGCCTCCGAGCACCCGCCCGGCGCTGGGCATGGGCAGCGGGTTCGTGATCGACGGGGCGGGCCACATCCTGACCAATGAGCACGTGGTCCGCGGCGCCGAGCAGATCCGGGTCACCCTGCCCGATGGACGGGACTTCGAGGGCGAGGTGGTGGGTGCCGACCCCCTGACCGACGTGGCGGTGGTCCGGGTCGAGGACACGGACCTGCCGGCGGCCACCATGGGGACCTCGGGCGATCTTCTCATCGGGGAATGGGTGATGGCCATCGGGAACCCCACCGGGGGCATGGTCTCCAATCCCGAACCCACGGTCACCGCCGGGGTGGTGAGCGCCGTGGACCGGCACATCTTCCCGTCCAGACAGGACCGGGCGGAGGACCGGGGCTTCTACCTCGGGATGATCCAGACCGACGCCGCCATCAACCCGGGCAACTCGGGCGGCCCCCTGGTGAACGCGGTGGGCGAAGTCGTGGGGATGAACTCCTCCATCTTCTCCAGGAGCGGGGGGAGCGAGGGGCTGGGATTCGCCATCCCCATCGACCGGGCGCTTCGGATCGCGGACGATCTGGTCCGCTTCGGCGAGGTCCGGCGGGCGTGGGTCGGTGTGGACGTGCAGACCATCCCCACGGAGGACCCGTTCGGTCGTGCCGAGGGCGTGCAGATCTCCACGGTGGCGCCGGACTCGCCGGCCGATCAGGCCGGGCTGCGGGCAGGCCCGAAAGTACTTGAAGCGAATGGCCGTAAGGTGCTTTCCACATTGGACTTCGAGGCCGCACTTCTGGACATGCGTACCGGGGACGATCTGGAGCTGGTCATGGAGGGCAGAGGCCCGGACCGGGTCCGCTTGACCGCGGAGACGCTTCCGTCGGTTCTGGCCGAGCGGGTAGAGGTGCTGGAGGGCCTGGAACTCATCACGGTCACGGATGCCATTCGCGCCGAGCGCGACATCCGGAACCAGGGCGGCGCCCTCGTGACCGGCCTGTCGGCGGCCCTCGCCCAGCGGGTCCGCTTCCGCGAGGGGGATGTTCTGCTCCAGATCAACAACACCCCCATCCGGGAGGCCCAGGACGTCACCCGCATCCTGGAATCTCTCCGGCCCGGAAGCCCGGTCCGGATCTACTTCGAGCGAAACGGTAGCGTGGGCTACCAGGACCTGAGATGGCAGGGGTGAGCACCGTGCCCCGGCGCCGAGGCGGAACCAAGACGCCGAGCCGCGCGCGAACCGCACCACCGCCCTGCCCGAGAACCCCATGAACGACCTGGAACGCTACTCCCATCCCCTCTCGGAGCGGTACTCCAGTGCCGAGATGCAGCGCGTCTTCTCGCCGCTGAACCGCTACTCCACCTGGCGCCGCATCTGGCTGGCCCTGGCCGAGTCGCAGGCGGAGCTGGGCCTGGACATCCCGTCCGAGGCCGTCGAGCAGATGCGGGCGGGCCTGGAGGACCTGGACCTCGAGAAGGCGGCGGAGTACGAGAGGCGATTCCGCCACGACGTGATGGCTCATGTCCATCTGTTCGGGGACGTGGCGCCGGCGGCCCGGGGAATCATCCACCTGGGTGCGACCTCGGCCTTCATCGGGGACAACACCGACGTGCTGCTGCACCGGGAGGCTCTGGAACTGACCCGGGACCGGATCGTCCGGACGGTGGCCGCCCTGGCGGGCTTCGCGAGCGAGTATCGCGACCTGCCGACGCTGGGCTACACCCACTTCCAGCCCGCCCAGCCCACGACGGTAGGTAAACGGGCCACGCTCTGGATCCAGGACCTCATGCTGGACCTGGAGGAACTGGACTTCAGGCTCGAGACCCTGCGCCTCCGGGGAGTTCGCGGCACCACCGGCACCCAGGCCTCCTTCCTGGAGCTCTTCGAGGGAGATCACGACCGGGTGGACGCCCTGGACCGCCTGGTGGGCGATAAGCTGGGATTCTCCGGCACGTACCCGGTGAGCGGACAGACCTACCCCCGGAAGGTGGATCAGGCCCTCCAGGCCACGCTGGCGGGGGTGGCGAGTTCCCTGTCCCGCATGGGTCACGACTGGCGGCTGCTGGCCCACCTCCGGGAGGTGGAAGAGCCCTGGGAGAAGGAGCAGATCGGCTCCTCGGCCATGCCCTACAAGCGGAATCCCATGCGGGCCGAGCGCATCTGCGCCCTGACCCGGCACGTCATCACGCTGTCGCTGGATCCGGCGTTCACGGCCGCGACCCAGTGGATGGAGCGGACGCTCGACGACTCGGCGAACCGACGCCTGTCGATCCCCGACGCCTACCTGGCCCTGGACGGGGCCCTGGTCCTGGCGGAGAACGTCTCGTCCGGGCTGATCGTGAACGCGCAGGTCGTGCGCTCCAACCTCATGGAGCAGCTGCCCTTCATGGCCACGGAGACCGTGCTGATGCATGCCGTTCAGCGCGGCGGAGACCGCCAGGAACTCCATGAGCGCATCCGGCAGCACTCCTTCGCCGCCGCCCGGCGCATGAAGGAGGAGGGCCTGGACCCGGACCTGGTGGCCCGTATCGCAGAGGACGAGGCGTTCCGCATGGATCGGGCGGAGCTGGACGACCTGATGGAGCCCGGCCGATTCGTGGGCCGGGCGCCCGAGCAGGTGGACCGGATCCTGAACGACTGGGTGCAGCCCATGCTGGATGCCCGGCTCGCGGCCGCCCTCCAACGCCTGGGAGACCCCGATGTCCGCGTCTGATCCGGTCCTGAGCTCCTCCCTTCCCCTGCCCCTCCTGCACCGGGGGAAGGTCCGCGACGTCTACGAGGTCGGGTCGGACGCCCTCCTGATGATCGCCTCGGACCGCGTGAGCGCGTTCGACGTCGTGATGCCCCAGCCCATCCCGCGGAAGGGAGAGGTGCTGACGCAGATCACCGCCTGGTGGCTGGCCCAGCTGGAAGAGGAGATGGACCATCACCTCCTGTCGGTCCACCCGGAGACCATCGAGGGCGTCATCCCCGAACTGGCCGACTCCCGCGACCACTGGGCCGGCCGGGCGATGCTCGTACGGCGGACCGAGCCCGTGCTGGTGGAGTGCGTGATCCGCGGGTACATCTCCGGCTCCGCCTGGCGGGAATACCGGGACCACGGCACCCTGGCCGGCGAGCCCCTCCCCGAGGGACTTCGGGAGAGCGCACGCCTGGACCGGCCCATCTTCTCGCCGGCCACCAAGGCCCAGGAGGGCCACGACGAGAACATCACCTTCGATCAGGTGAAGGCGCTGGTGGGCGACGGGCTGGCCGAGGAACTGCGGGATCGGGCGATGCGGATCTACGAGTTCGGGGCCGAGGTGGCCGCCCGCTCGGGGATCATCCTCGCCGACACCAAGTTCGAGTTCGGAATGGACCCGACGGGCCGACTGCTCCTCATCGACGAAGTCATGACACCCGACTCGTCCCGCTTCTGGCCGAAGGACAGCTACGAGGTGGGTAGAGGCCAGCCGTCGCTGGACAAACAGCCCATCCGGGACTGGCTCGACGCCCTCCCGGACTGGGACAAGCAGCCACCCGGACCGGACCTCTCTCCAGAGGTCGTAAAGGCGGCGACAAATCGGTATCTTGAGATCTTCCGCCGCCTGACGGGGACTGAACTCTCCGACTACAGGGCGCCGGACTTCGCGGAGGACGTCTGATGCGCCTTGCCCGAGAGGGCATGCCGTTCCTGTTGATGTTCGCGGCCACAGCCCTCCTGCTGTGGGCCGTGGGAACGCAGGCGCCCTGGCCGGGACGCACGTGGCGAGTCGTCCTCCTGTCGCTGGCCTCCCTGTTCACCGTACTCACCCTGTTCACGGGGTGGTTCTTCCGGGACCCCGACCGCACTCCACCCGCGGATCCCACCGCCGTGGTGTCTCCGGCCGACGGTAAGGTCCTGTCCGTGGATGAGGTGGACGAGCCCACCTTCATGGGCGGCGCAGCCCGGCGAATCACCGTCTTCCTCAACGTCTTCAACGTGCACGTGCAGAGGAGTCCGGCCTCGGGAACGGTGGAGCACTACGAGTACCGGCCGGGCGAGTACCTGGTGGCGTGGGAGCCCAAGGCCAGTGAGCGGAACGAGCAGGCATCCATCGGCATCCGTACCGAGTTCGGCCCTGTGCTCTCCCGCCAGATCGCCGGCCTGGTGGCCCGGCGCATCGTGACCTACCCCCGGGAGGGGGACGGGATCGGCCGGGGAGATCGCTACGGCCTCATCCGCTTCGGATCCCGGGTGGACCTGTTCGTTCCGCTTCACTGGAACGTGGTCGCCGCGCCCGGAGACGTCGTGAAGGCGGGAGAGACCGTCGTGGCCCACCAGGCGCTGCTGGAGACGGATCAGACCACCGGCGAGGATTTCGCGGCCCCGTCCGAGCAGGCATCGGGGGCCCCGGATTCACCCGAACGGGAGCAGGCCACGTGACCGAGCCGAGGCGAACCCGACCCAACCTCCGGCGGGGCATCATCGTCCTCCCGTCGGCCTTCACCCTGGGGAACATGTTCTTCGGGGTCTGGGCCATGGTAGCGGCGGCCCGGGGCGACCTGGCGTGGGCCGGGTGGTTCATCATCATTGCCGGCGTCCTCGACATGCTGGACGGGCGCATCGCCCGCTTCACCCGGACCGGCTCCGAGTTCGGCGAGCAGCTGGACTCCCTCGTGGACGCCGTCTCCTTCGGCGTGGCGCCCGCCCTGATCATGTACCACCAGTTCTACGCGGACGCGCAGTGGAGCTGGCTGCTGAGCTACATCTACACGTCGGCGGTGATCCTCCGACTGGCCCGCTTCAACGTGGAGCAGACCGGCGGCGCCCGGCGGCACTTCCTCGGGCTCCCCAGCACCACGGCGGGAATGACGCTGGCCGCGTTCTACCCGTTCAGCCAGACGTCCTTCTTCCAGACCTACCTGGGCACCCTTCCGTGGGCCCAGATCATGGGCGCGGGCATGCTCCTCCTGGGCGTGCTGATGCTGAGCCACATCCCGTACGCGAAGTTCCCGCGCGTCTCGTTCTCGACGCCGCAGGGGATCTTCAACTCGGTCATCGTGATCGGCGGAACCATCCTCGCCGTGACAGTGCCCCACTACTACTTCTTCCCGGCCACCGTCTGGTACATCCTGTACGGACTCGGGAAGTCGGTATTCTTCGGCCTGCAGGAGAGGGTGCCCGACGAGGACCCCCTCATGGACGAGGACCCGGACGACCCCATGCGGGACCGTCCCATGGACTACGACGAACTCGCCCCTCACCGGTTCCGGCGTACCGGGACCCATTCCGACGCTTCGGAGGACTCCCCTTGAACCGCTACCACCTGGAAGTCCGGGTCGTACCCCGGCCGGGGCTGCTCGACCCTCAGGGTAAAGCCATCCACCACTCCCTCCACTCCCTCGGGTTCACGTCCGTGGACGACGTCCGCGTGGGTCGGGCCATCATGGTCGACCTGGACGCCGACTCGGAGGACCAGGCCCGCGAGCAAGCCGAGGAAATGTGCCGGAAGCTGCTGGCCAACCCGGTGACGGAGGACTTCTCCATCGAGTTCCTGTCCGTCGAGGAACTGCCTGCCCGTGCGGGCTCGTCCGAGGGAGGGTCCCACGGATGAAGGCCGCCGTCGTCACCTTTCCGGGCTCCAACTGCGACTACGACTGCCTGAAGAGCGTCGAGCAGGTGGGAGCCGAGGGGGTCTTCGTATGGCACCGGGAGACGGACCTGGGGGACGTGGACCTGGTGGTCCTCCCCGGGGGGTTCTCCTACGGCGACTACCTCCGGCCCGGCGCCATCGCCCGGTTCAGCCCCATCATGGACGCCGTCGTGGACTTCGCCCGGAAGGGCGGTCCCGTGGCGGGCATCTGCAATGGGTTCCAGATCCTCTGCGAAGTGGGCCTCCTCCCCGGTGCGCTCCTCCGCAACGAATCCCTGAAGTTCCAGAGCCATGACTGCTGGCTCCGGGTCGAGAACCCCGACACCATGTTCACCCGGCAGTACGCCCGGGCGCAGGTCCTGCGGATGCCGCTGGCCCACGCCGACGGCAACTACCACGCCGACATGGAGACCCTGGCCCGCCTCGAAGGGGAGAACCAGATCGTGTTCCGCTACGTGACCCGGGACGGGTCGCTGGGAGAGGGCTCGAATCCCAACGGGTCGGCCCACAACATCGCCGGGATCGTCAACGCCGAGGGGAACGTCCTGGGCATGATGCCCCACCCCGATCGGGCCATGGAGGAGATCCTGGGCTCCACCGACGGCGTGGGCCTGTTCGCATCCATGGTGGACCACCTGGCTGGAGCGGCCTCATGAGCCAGACAGACGACACGCAGACCGCGATCCCGCACGTGGATCCCCGGGAGGGCGATCCGGAGGTCACGCCCGAGCTGGTGGCAGAACACGGTCTTTCGGAGGACGAATACCAGCTCATCCTCGGGATCCTGGGCCGGGCGCCCACCTTCACGGAGCTGGGCATCTTCTCCGCCATGTGGTCGGAGCACTGCGGATACAAGAACTCCCGGCCGCTCCTGAAGCAGCTCCCCACCGAGGCGCCCTGGGTCATCCAGGGGCCCGGTGAGAACGCGGGCGTCATCGACGTGGGCGACGGCTTCGCCCTGGCCTTCAAGATCGAGTCCCACAACCACCCCAGCGCCGTCGAGCCCTACCAGGGCGCCGCGACGGGCGTCGGGGGGATTCTGCGGGACATCTTCACCATGGGCGCGCGGCCGGTGGCCACCCTGGACTCCCTCCGCTTCGGGGACCTGGACACCCCGCGGGTCCGGTATCTCTTCTCCGGAGTCGTGAAGGGAATCGGGGACTACGGCAACTGCGTGGGCATCCCCAACACCGGGGGCGAGGTCTACTTCGACCGGGGATACGAGGGGAACCCCATCGTGAACGCCATGTGCATGGGCCTCATGAAGCACGAGGAACTCATCACGGCGGTGGCCGAGGGAGTCGGCAACCCGCTCATGGCCGTCGGGGCCCGCACTGGCCGGGACGGGATCCACGGGGCCACCTTCGCCTCGGAGGAGCTCAGCGACGACTCGGACGAGGCGGATCGCCCCCGGGTCCAGGTGGGCGACCCGTTCACCGAGAAGCTGCTGCTGGAGGCCTCGCTGGAGCTCATCAACAGCGGCTACATCGTGGGCATCCAGGACATGGGCGCCGCGGGAATCACCTCGTCGGGATCCGAGATGGCGGGCCGCACCGGGAACGGCGTGGTCATCGAGATGTCGGCGGTCCCGGTCCGCGAGCCGGGGATGACCCCGTACGAGATCCTCCTCTCCGAGTCCCAGGAGCGCATGCTGGTGTGCGCCAAAAAGGGCCACGAAGACGACGTCCGCGCCATCCTGGAGAAGTGGGAGCTGGAGGCCGAAGTGGTGGGAGAAGTGACCGAAGACGGCATCTTCCGCATCACCGAGAACGGGGTGGACGTGGCCGCCATTCCCGCCCTGCCCCTCACCACGGCCTGCCCGACCTACACGCGGGAGGGCATCGAGGCCGAGGAGATGGCGGGCCTGCGTGCGCGGGACCTGTCCGAATTCGACGAGATCAACGGCGAGGTCACCGAGACCCTGCTCGAGGTGATGGCCTCGCCGAACGTGGCCTCCAAGCGCTGGGTCTACCACCAGTACGACACCACCGTGCGCACCGGGTCGGCCATCCGTCCGGGAGCCGACGCCGGCGTGATCCGGATCCGGGGCACGCGCCGGGCGGTGGCCGCCACTACGGACTGCAACGGCCGATTCGTCTACCTGAGCCCCCGCCGGGGAGCACAGATCGCCGTGGCCGAAGCGGCCCGGAACCTGGTCTGCGTGGGGGCCCTTCCGGTGGCCATCACCAACAACCTGAACTTCGGGAATCCGGAGAAGGCCCACATCTACTTCCAGCTGCGCGAAGCCGTGCTGGGCATGGGCGAGGCCTGCCAGGTCTTCGAGACCCCGGTCACCGGCGGAAACGTCTCGCTCTACAACGAGACCGACGGCCGGGCCATCTATCCCACCCCGGTCGTCGGCATGATCGGGATCGTGGAGGACGTCGATCACCTCACGACGCCTCACTTCAAGGCCGAGGGGGACACGGTCCTCCTGCTGGGCACGAACCGGAATGAGCTGGGTGGATCGGAGTTCCTGTACCACCTCCACGGCGAGGTGGCCGGTGACCCACCGGCCCTGCACCTGGAGCAGGAGCGCAGGCTCCAGCAGGCGGTCCTGGGGATGATCCAGGCCGGGCTGGTCCAGTCCGCGCACGACTGCTCCGAGGGCGGACTCGGTGCGGCGCTTACCGAGAGCTGCCTCGGTCGGGGCGAGGCCCCGCTGGGCGCCGACATCCGCCTGGAGGACGATCTGCCGATCGTTCCCCTACTGTTCTCCGAGTCCACGGCCCGGGTCGTGGTGTCCTGCGATCCGTCCAACGCCGACGCCATCGAGTCCATGGCCGGCGATCACGGAGTCCCGTGTGCCCGCATCGGGACGGTGACGGGTCCGGACTCCCCCCTGTCCATCCAGGCCCCCGGAGGGTCGGTCTCGGCCGACCTCGAGGACCTGGCGGGCGCGTTCTTCAACTCCATCCCCGCGGTCATGGCATCGTGAACGACCCCCAGACCCGGCCGCAGGCCATCGACATTCTCACCGCGTCCCTGGATGAGCACCCGCAGGAGGAATGCGGAGTGTTCGCGGTGTCCGGCCTGGAGAACGCGGCCTACCTGACCTTCCTGGGCCTCTACGCCCTCCAGCACCGGGGTCAGGAGGCCGCCGGGATCTGCGTGTATGGCCCGGACGGTGTGAAGGCTCACAAGGGAAAGGGCCTGGTGTCGGAGGTCTTCGACGCCGACATCCTGAACCGACTGCCGGGATCGGTGGCCCTGGGACGCAGCCCATCTCGGCCCGGTACGCCGAAGGCGACCTCGTCGTGGCCCACAACGGAAACCTGACCAACGCCCAGGACATGCGGCAGCGACTGGTCTCCGAGGGCTCCATCTTCCGTTCGGCGTCCGACACGGAGACGGTGGTCCACCTCATCGCCCGCTCCCGCCACGAGACGGTGGACGCCCAGGTGGATGACGCCCTCACGCACCTGGAGGGGGCGTTCTCCATGGTCATCGCGGTGAACGACACCATCTACGCCGCGCGGGATCCATGGGGCTTCCGGCCCCTGATCCTGGGCACCCTGGACGGCGGCCACATCGTGGCCAGCGAGACCTGCGCTCTCGACATCATCGGGGCCGACTACGTCCGGGACATCCAGCCCGGGGAGGTGGTGCGGATCCGGAACGGCCAGGTCCAGTCGCTGCGGTCGCTGCCCGGCAAATCCGGGGTGTCCCCGTGCATTTTCGAGCTCGTCTACTTCGCGCGTCCGGACTCCCGTCTCTGGGGGATCTCGGTGGATCGGGCCCGGCGGGCCTTCGGTCGGCGGCTTGCTCAGGAGCACCCCGTAGAGGCCGACGCCGTCATCGCGGTGCCCGACAGCGCGAACTCGGCCGCCCTGGGGTACGCCGAGGAGAGTGGAATCCCCTACGAACTGGGGCTCCTCCGAAACCACTACGTCGGTCGGACCTTCATCAAGCCGTCCCAGGCCGACCGGGACTTCGGCGCCCGCATCAAGTACAACCCCGTCCGGGAGGTCCTGGAGGACAAGCGCGTTGTCGTGGTGGACGATTCGCTCGTGCGGGGGACCACCTCCAGCTCCCTCACCCGGTTCCTCAAGCAGGCCGGCGCGAAGGAGGTCCACATGCGGATCGCCAGCCCGCCGGTCACCTCGCCGTGCTTCTACGGCATCGACATGCCGAGCAAGGGTGAGCTC
This sequence comes from Gemmatimonadota bacterium, assembly GCA_039587435.1. Taxonomy (GTDB): domain Bacteria; phylum Gemmatimonadota; class Gemmatimonadetes; order Longimicrobiales; family Gaopeijiaceae; genus JBDHIJ01. The sequence goes on along the minus strand of JBDHIJ010000010.1, from coordinate 31,379 downwards.
ATCGGGTCGTCCAACTCGGTCCCGGAGATCGCCGAGATCCTGGGAGTCGACTCCCTCGGCTATCTGTCGCTGGAGGGCATGGAGGGCGCCGTGGAGGAGCACGGCCCCTTCTGCAACGCCTGCTTCTCCGGCAACTACACGGCACCTCTCGTGGACGTGAACCGGGGGTTCCTGAGCATGGACGACCCGCCGCACTGCTGACCACCGCTGAGCCGACCGGCCGACCTCTCATCCACCCCGCCGACCCGCCCGGACCGTGACCGCCCGTCATCTCGCACCCGCCTTCATGCGGAGGGTCCCGAAGGCCGAGCTCCACGTCCACCTGGACGGGTCGCTTCGCCCCGCCACCATGGTCGACCTGGCGCGAGACCACGACGTCCTGCTTCCCGTGACCGACCCGGAAGAGCTGGGCGAGGCCATGGTGGCGCACGACTCCACCGACCTGGAGTCGTACCTGAAGCGCTTCGCGCTCACGGTCTCCGTGATGCAGACCGAGGCCGCGCTGGAGCGGATCGCCTACGAGCTGCTCCTGGACGCCGCCGAGGAAGGGACCCGCTACATGGAGGTGCGGTTCGCTCCCCTCCTGAACACGGAGCGCGGGCTCTCCAACGCCGAGGTGCTGGACGCGGCCCTTCGCGGTCTGAGGGCGGCGGAGGCCGACTCCCCGTGGGAGATCCGGGCCAACCTCATCGTGTGTGCGCTCAGGAACCTGCCTTCGGTCCGGTCGCTCGAGATGGCTCGTGTGGCGGCCGACTTCGCCGGTCGCGGGGTCGTGGGCTTCGATCTGGCGGGGGGGGAGTCGGGCAATTCCGCCCACAGGCATGTGGAGGCCTTCGACCTGGCCCGAGACGCGGGGCTGGGCATCACGGTGCACGCGGGAGAGGCGGCGGGTCCCGAGTCCATCCGGACCGCGCTGGACCTGTGCCACGCCATGCGGATCGGCCACGGTACACGCCTGCGGGAGGATCCCGAACTCCTGGCCGAGATCCGGGATCGGCAGATCCCCCTCGAGGTGTGTCCGACCTCGAATGTTCAGACGCGGGTGGTGGACACCCTGGCGGACCACCCGGTGGGCCAGTACCTGGAGGCCGGAATCCCGGTGACCGTGAGCACGGACAACCGTCTCATCTCCGGGGTGGATCTCTCGACGGAGCTGCTCCTCACCTCCGCCGCCCAGGGATGGAGCTGGACCGATCTCGCCCAGGTGGTCCGGGCGGGGTTCGAGCACGCGTTCCTGCCCGAGGACGACCGCACCGCTCTGCTGACCGCCGTCGACCGGGAGCTGGAGGCTCTGGGCGACTGACCGTCGGGCTCGCGAGTGGCCCGATCCCCCGCTCCGGGCCGCCCGTGCGGCCACGAAGGCCCCCGCCCCGGACCGCCGGGACGGGGGCCTCGCCGTTCAGGGCGCTCGGGCTCGGTGGTTCAGCCAGCCCCGAAGGTCGGGCGTGGCGCTAGAACAGGTAGCGCATGCCCAGGTTGATCTTCCACTTCGAGGTGGTGGCCCGCACCGAGTAGGGCAGGACCGCCCGGGAGGTGCCCCCGTCGTCCGTAGTCCGGAATCCGTCATAGCTGAGGATAACCGGCTTGGCGGGGTCGTCGTCCACCCGGCCGCGGGTGCGAAGCAGCTGCACCGTGTTGTTCGGTGTGGCCTCCACGACCCCCCAGTCGTTGTTCAGCAGGTTCAGGAAGTTGAAGAAATCCACCAGCAGTTCGAACCGACCGGTGGGGAGATCGAATCCCTGGATCAGCCGCACGTCCAGGACGTGGACGAAGGGGTTCCGGCAGGAGTTCCGCTCCAGGATGGACCCCTGGGCATCACTCAGGCAGGTGTCGAGCGCGACCATCTCGTTGAACAGGCGCTCGTCATCGGCCGTCCGCCACGTGATCTCACTGCTGGCGGCGGGGATGTAGACCAGGTCGTTCGTCCGGGACGACGAGAACGCACCGGCATACCCGTCGCCGTTGATGTCGCCGTCGTACACGTACTGGTACGGGACGCCGGAGCGACCGCGGTAGATCGCCGAAATCGTCGTTCCGCCGTACTGGGGCAGGTACGTCCCCTGGGCGGTCACGATGATCCGGTGAGGGGTGTCGAAGTTCGAGGCCGTGACCGGGCGGTCCTCGAGGTAGGGCGAGGCGCCAAACGGGTTGAACCCGTAGTTGGAAATCGCCCGGCTGCTGGTCATCGACATGATGTCGTAGGAGCGGCTGTACGTGTAGGCCGCCGTGACCGCGTGCCGGTCCCAGGTCTTGGCCAGCTCTCCGATCAGCTGGTACGTGTACCCCCTGGACGAGTTGGTCATCTCGACCACGTCCAGGAAGTCGCCGGACACGAGCACGGGGCTCCACGGATCGTCACCCCGGAAGCTGGTGGGGGTGCCGAAGATCAGGCGATCCCCCATTCCGGCCCGGTTCCCGCCCGAGACCTCGGTCTGGCTGGAGTTGATCTCCTGCGTCACGATGGCGTTGATGGACTTCGAGTACAGCCCCTCGAACGTGGTCCGCCACCCGGCGCCCCACTCCTTGTCCCACGCCAGGTTGATCTTCCACTCGGTGGGGAACTTGAAGTCCGGGTCCACCACGTTCACCGAAGCCCGGGCCGCCGCGGCGCCCGACCCGTCCGCGCAGGTCTCCGGCGGATCGTTCGGGTTGTAGGCCGGAGCGTTCGAGCCGAAGCAGGAGAGTCGGACCGACTCCCGGCCGGTGTTTCCGAACGCGTTGGACATCCAGACGAAGGGCAGTCGCCCCGCGAAGAGGCCGGTACCCCCCCGGATCTGGTTCCGGGCGTCGCCACTCACCCGCCAGTTGAACCCGAAGCGGGGCTGGAACAGGGGGTTCCCCGAGGGCACCTGGGTCGTGCTCCGCCCGAAGTCGTCTTCGAAGTCCGGGTTGTCCCGGGGGCTATCGCTCGTGAACGGCACGTCCACCCGAAGCCCGAGGGTCAGGGTCACGTCGTAGGAGACGTCCCAGGCGTCCTGGGCGTAGCCGCCCACCTGCCAGTAGCCGAATTCGGCGGCGGCCGCCTCGATGGGGGCTCCGGCCGCGAAGTCGGGGTGCAGGAGCCGGATGAAGTAGGAGTCGATGTTGCCGGTCTCGTAATCCTGGACGCTGTCGTACCCGTACTCGCCGAGAGACTGATCCACGAACAGGTTGGCGAAGGTCCAGTACTCCGCGTTCACACCGAAGGTCACCCGGTGGTCACCGAAGAAGCGGCTGAGGTTGTCGGTGAGCTGGAGGACGTCCTGGTCCAGGGCATTGGCGTGGGAGAAACGCTCCGCGCCGAACCGCACGGTGGCCCCGTCGTTGATCGGATCGTCGGGCACGTCCACGACGTGGGTCGAGTACTGGAACTCGTCGGCGGGGGCCCGCCGGTCCCGGATGAACTGGAAGTTCACCAGGATCTCGTTGTCCCATTCCCCGAAGCGCGAAAACAGCTGACCCACCAGGGAATTGGTGGTGTTCTCGAAGTCGTAGGTGGCCGACTCGGGCTCGAAAAATCCGCCGCCCCGGCTGGGGCTGTCGTCGTTGTCCGCCGAGGCGTAGGTGTACTTGAAGGACGCGGAGTGGTTGGTGTTGATGGACCAGTCCAGACGTCCGAACAGGTTCAGGGCCGGGTTGGCCAGGGTGTAGGCGTTCACCCGGCCGAACGCCAGGCCGTTCCCGGTGGCGATCAGCCCCACACGCTCGATGGACTCGGGATCCATCCCCAGTGAACCCGCTCCGGACTCGGCGCCCAGGGACAGCGGATTGTCCCGCGTCTCGTACTCACCCGACAGGAAGAAGTGCAGCTTGTCGCGGACGAGGGGGCCGCCAAGGGTCCCGCCGAAGGTCCCCCGCGAAAAGTCGGCGGTGTCGAACTCCCGACCGTCGACGGTGAGCGTCCCCCGCTGCAGGGACTGGTTCCGGAAAAACCCGTAGAGCGAACCCGTCCACTCGTTGGAGCCGCTCTTGGTCACGGCGTTGATCAGACCGCCGGTGAACCCGGACTGCCGCACGTCGAACGGAGCGGCGAGGACCTGGAACTCGGCGATGGCGTCTTGGGAGATGGGCTTCCCGTTGGCCTGTCCACCCGGCACACCGGAGTCCGCCAGGCCGAAGACGTCGTTGGACGTCGCTCCGTCGATGCGGATCGAGTTGAAGCGGTTGTTTGCACCCCCTACCGACACCGCGTCGCCGTTGCTGGCGGCCAGCGGCGACAGGGTCGCCAGTTCGGTGAAGTTCCGGGAGATGGTGGGGAGCTCGGCGATCTGCTCTTCGGAGATCTTCGTCTCCTGTCCGGTGCGGTTGGCCGAGAAGACCGGGTCCGTCTCGACGATGATGCCCTCGACCTCGAGGGCCTGCTGACGGAGCTGGAAGTCGAGGCGGAGGTTCTGACCCAGCGACAGCTGGATTCCCTCGCGGGTCTCGGTGCCGTAGCCGAGGAGCTCGACCCGGACCACGTAGGGCCCGCCGGGCTGGAGGAAGGAGACGAAGAAGCGCCCGTCCGAGTTGGAGAGGGCGCCGGTGGCGAATCCTGTCGTGGTGTTGGTGACGGAGACCTGGGCCGCGGCGAGGGCTTCGCCGGACGGACCGGTCACGGTGCCACTGACTGCCGCGGTCGTCACCTGGGCTTCGGCGTCTCCGGAAGGGAGCGCCAGCGCCAGGGCCAGAACCGCCAGGTTAAATCGCACGAAGCTGCGCTTCATATGGGGTTCTCCGTGACTGCATGACCCGGATGGGCCGGTTCGAGGAATCGGGTTGAACGTCCTCCGAGGACTCTCCCTCCGACGGGCCGATCGGTCGTCGCCGGGCGGGTCCATCGCAGGAGAGGTCCACCCGCCCGCGGCGGGTTTAACGCCCCGAGGGAACCGTTACGTAACAGGGTTAAATCCGTGCGGTGATCACTGCAAGGACCTCGGGGAATGCCTCGGCCCGGAGGGCGTCCGACCGGCCCGGTCACCCTGTCGCCTCGTGGACCATCAGCCCTCGAACGACTCCGCCGTACGGGGGCGCACCCCTCCCCTGAACGACGAAAAGCCCGGCCCCTCCGAAGAGAGACCGGGCTCATCGTTCTCGCCCCCGAGGGGCGGGCCCGAAGGCCCACCCCAAGGGAGGAGAGGTGCTGCTTTACGGGATCATCCGAGCCGTACGCTCTTCCGAGTCACCCGCGGCCAGCAGGCGGACCACCCAAGTGTCGGGGTTGGTCGCCGTCCCGCTCGTGAAGCCGGTGGCCGTCACATCGAGGTTCCAGAAGCCCTCCAGCAGACCCGTCATGGTGATCTCACCAGCGGCGTTCGTGGTGAACGTCTGGGCCCCGGCGCCATCCGGGCTGGTGCAGGTACCAGCGACGGCACCCGCGATGTCCGTCGCCGCGTTACCGGCGGCGATGTCGCAGTAGGTCAGGACCACGGTGGCGTTCGCGATCGGCGTGCCGCCCGCGTCCGCGAGAACCGTCATCTTGATCTGACCGTCCCGGTGGAACATCTCGATGTCCGTGTCGTTCGCGGTCGAGGCATCTTCGATACCGGAAATCTCGTGGTCGAAGTTGCTCGTGAAGTCACGGTCGATCAGGTCCGTACCGTCACCGTCCGTGTCGGAGGCGCCACCGAAGTAGTCGACCTCACGGACCGGCAGCGGAGTCCGGCTGGCCGGGCTGCCGTCCGCGAACGCGTTGGTGTCGAGCGACAGGGTGTACACACCCTCCATCAGCATGTCGAGCTCGAAGAACCCGTCGCCGTTGGCGGTGCCGCTCACGGACTGCATGTCACCATTGCCGTCGGTCCACGAAGCGGTAACGGACAGGCCGCCACCAACCGCGCGCTCGTTCGGGTCAACGATGTCATCGTCATCGAGGTTGTCGAAGATGTACCCGGAGATCGAACCCGAGGAGTAGATCACCTCGCGCGGGTCCTCACCCTTGATACCGGTGTCAGCGATGGTCCGCTGGATGTCCACCGTGATGACGTACTCATCACCAGGCACGTAGCTGATCACGCCAGCATCGCGCTCGACGATGGTCAGACCAGCCACACCGTCCGGCCAGCTGTCCGTCACGTCCTTGATGGTCATCGTGTAGGTACCCTCGAGCACACCGCTGAAGCTCGCCTTACCCGCGATGTTCTGCGCGTCGATGGCGGCGGTGGTGTCGGTCAGCGGGAGGCCGCTTACGTCAACACCGAGACCCTCGGCCAGGCCGAGCTCCACGATGACGTCGTTAACGGTCACTTCCTGACCGGGGACCTTGTCCCGGATACCGTCGTCGTCCAGACCGGGGCCGTTCTCGTTCCACAGAACGATGTTGGCCTGGTTGGCGGCGAACTTGTACCCGAACGGGTCCATCCCGAGCATGACCTCGAACTCGGCGTCGCTCATGAGGGCCGACCAGTCGAACCAGGCCGTGTCCTGAGCAGCGCTGAAGGCGTCAGCCGTGTAGGTGTCACCGGCATCGATGAAGCGCCAGTCGCCACCCACGTCGGCAAACGCATCCACCTGGATCCGAGCGCGGCGTCCGGCCGTACCGTCCACCAGGTCGATCAGGTCCTCGCCGGCGGCGGTCTGATCGGTACCACAGAAGAAGGCACCGGTGGGCAGATCGAGAGCACAGGGCAGAGCGTCGTCTTCAGCACCGTCGCCATCGTCATCGATGAGGAGGTTGACGACCACGTCGCCCAGCTCGAGGAAGTCATCGCCGCCCGCACCAGTCTGGAGACCGCGCATCTCGTTGGTCTCGTGCCAGACCGAACCGGAGATGTCCGGGTTCGGGTACGTGACGAGGATGTCACCCACGTCCAGCATCTGCTGCGAGCCGTTGAACTCGCCGTAGTTAAAGCTGCCCGTGTCACCGGTGAAGTTCAGCAGGTTCACGCCGGTACCACCGAGCGCGCCGTAACCGGCCACTTCAACACCCGCCGCGATCTGGGTGGGGGTGATGCCGAGGCCCGTAACGCTGAGGACCAGGTTGTTGAACTCACCGTCAGCCTCGGTAACCGCGTTACCCTGGCTGTCCAGGTCGTCGCCAGGCACGTCGGCCTGGTGACCGGCGAGGGCGGTGGTATCGACCGCGGGCCAGAGGTCCACGACACCGGTCAGCACCACACGCGGGCTGACCACGATCGGATCGATGACACCGTCGCCATCCCGCTCGACGAACCGGCCCGTAATCATGACCTGGTTCCAGAACAGGTTGTGATCCTCGTCGAGCGTCTGCTCGAGCATGAGCGGATCCACCTGGTGCTCGATCGTCGCATCCGACAGGACCATCGCGCCCGCCTGGACGAGCGCGTCGAGCGTGGTGTACGACGTGTACACGACGTAGTCGTCGGAGATCGCCGCGCCGGCCGTGAAGCTGACCGTACCGTCGGCAGCCGTGGTGGCCGTGCCGATGAGGTTCGCGGAACCGGCACCGCCGGCATCCAGCTCCTCGGACTGGTAGAGCGCAACGAGGTCACCCGCGTACGTCATGTTCGGGCCGGCCTCGGGGCCGTACACAGTGTTGATCGTGATCGTGTACGCGTTGATCGCGAACGTGAACGCCGGCGCGGTCGCGACCGCACCGAGTTCGTCCGGAACGGAGACCACGACGGTGGCGTCGCCCACCAGGTCGACGTCGTACGCGGCCTCAACACCGGCCTCGTCCACGGTGACCTCGTAGTTACCGGGCATCAGCCCGTCACTGGTGCTCCAGTTACCGTTCTCGTCGGTCATCACCGTCTCGGTGGGCAGATCGCCCGCGCCGGGGATGAACGGACCAACGACGGTGATCTCGACGCCCTCGACGGCCCAGGGGCCCTCGTGCTCGCCGGTCGCATCCTGGATTACCAGGGAACCGTTGATCTGGTTGTTGTAGCCAGTGACGGTACCGATGAAGTCGACGGTCTCGTCAGCACCCTCGCCGAGCTCGACATCCGTCGGCGCGGTCCAGGTCCAGCTGCGCCCACCGAACTCGGCCGGGCAGGTCACGCAGGTGATGGTCCAGGTGCCGGAGCGCAGACCATCGAACATGTACTTACCGTCGGCGTCGGTCTCGGCCTCGAAGGTCAGGCCCAGATCGGCGTTCTCGGCGGTGATCTCGAACCCAGCGGCAGGCTCGTCGGCGGAGGTGTACTCACCGTCGGCGGCCAGATCCAGCCAGACACGGCCGGAAACGCTGTTGTCGGCCCGGTACACGGACACGAAGTCCACGGCGTAGGCCTGGTTCGGGTTGCTGATCTCGACGTCGACCTCGAGGTCGGTGAAGATCAGGTTGTCCGGATCGGGGTTGGTGAACGACACCGTGTAGTCGTCGGACGGGAGGTCCGAGAACGAGTAGGTACCGTCGGCACCCGTCGTGGCCTCGTCGCCGTTGGACAGGTTCACGGTCTGGTCGGCCCAGGGGGTATCCTCACCGTCCTGGTAGCCAGGCGTGCCGTTGTCCTCGTTGTACACCCGACCGGTGATGCTCGCGTTGGCGATCGTCTCACCGGCGAAGGACACCTCAGCCTCGCCGCCGATCTCGGCGATCGTGGCGTTCTGCGTGAGGTTGTCGAACTGGATGTTCGTGTTGTCCGGGTTGGTGACCGTCACCGCGTAGGTGCCGGTAGCCAGGCCGCCGAAGGTCGCCTGACCACTCGAGTTGGTGACCTCGGTGTCGCCGTTGCTCAACGTCAGCGCCACACCGTTGGCCGCAGCGCCATCGATGGTGACCGTGGCGATGATCCGGCCGGTCTCGTTGGCGGAGCCGTTGAAGCTCACGACCCCGGACTCACCCGTGCTCAGCGAAACCGGCTGAGAGGTGGTCGGGAACGAGTACTTGTTGGCGTCGAAGCCGGAGATGGTCACGGTGTAGCTGCCAGCGCGCAGGCCGGTGAAGCCGTAGCCGCCGCTGCCGTCCGTGACCTTGGAGTCGGTGGCGTCGCCACCCAGGGTGACCGTAACACCCGGGAGGACCATGCCATCAGCCGAAACGACACCGGCGATGGAGGAGGTCCGGATGTACGACCCGTCGAAGTTGGCCGTAACGGTCTCGCCCTGCTGCTGGATCACCACGCCCTTCGAAGTCGAAGGGAAGATGGCGTCGCTGGGCGTGCCGGAAATGGACACGGTGTAGGAACCCGCCGGCACTCCGGTGAAGGAGTACGCGCCGGAGGCGTCGGTCGCCGTGGAAGCCCCAGAACTCAGGGTCACGGTGGCCGAAACGCCAGTCCCATCGACCGTCACCACACCGATGACGGAGCCCTCGATGATGACCGTGCTCTGGCTGCCCTCGTCACACGCGGCGAGAGGGAGCCCAAGCGCGGCCACCAGGGCCAGGAACTTGAAGCGCTTCATCATGGAGTCATTCCTTGAGATGAAGGTGGACAAAAAGGTCTGCATCGGGTCGAATCGACGGAGCGAAAGAGTCGGAACCATGTCGGGCTGGATCGGGTGAACCGAACCGGCTCGGCGTGCGTCTCTTCGCTCCTCCTTTCTCCCCTCGCAGGGGGTGGCCCCGGGCGACCGCTTCACGAGTCTGGCCCTCAGGGCGTGGTGCACATCGAAATGGCATTATGCGCCGACGGCGACGAACTGCAACAGCTGTGCCAGTTTCGTCGCCGCCGGAAGTGCTGTCATGACAAACACTTACGATTTCTGTCAGACTTCTGAATCCTTCAAAAACCCGAGGGTCGTCAGTTTTCTGGTGGATCAGCCCGCGGAGGCCTCCGCGGCCTCCGCCTGGGCCCCCAGAACGGCGTCCACCATGTCCATGAACCCGCGGGACCCGATGTAGAGGGGCGTCCGCTGGTGCAGTGAGGTCGGCTGGATCTGCAGAATGTCGGTCTCTCCGTCCGTGGCGCGCCCTCCGGCCGCCTCGCAGACCATGGCCAGCGGGGCCGCCTCGTAGAGGAGCCTCAGCTTGCCCTCGGGAGCCTTCCGGTCGCGGGGATACATGAAGATCCCGCCGCGCAGCAGGGTCCGGTGAAAATCGGCCACCAGCGATCCGATGTACCGGGAGCTGAATCCGCCCGGGCCCTTCATCTGCGTGATCAGTCGCTTCTGGCCCGAAGACCACCGATCGAAGTAGGCCTCGTTGATGGAGTACACCTTCGCCGGCGGCTCCGGAAGCCGGATGTCCGGGTGGCTGAGAAGAAACTCTCCGATGGACGGGTCGAGCGTGAACCCGTGCACGGCGCGGCCCGACGTGTAGACCATCATCGTGGACGAGCCGTAGAGCACGTACCCCGCCGCAACCTGCCGATACCCGGGCTGCAGCGCGTCCTCGTCGGTGCCGCGCTCGCCCTTGGAGATCTTCTTGTGGAACGAGAAGATCGTCCCGATGGACACGTTCACGTCGATATTGGACGATCCATCCAGCGGATCGAACAGCAGAACATACTCGCCCGCCGGAAACTCCTCGGGGATGGGAAGGAGTTCATCCGCCTCCTCCGACACCATGCAGGCCAGGTGCCCCGTGTGGTCGAAGGCCCGATAGATCACCTCCTGCGCAAAGACGTCGAGCTTCTGGACGATCTCGCCCTGCACGTTCTCGTTGCCCGTCCGGCCGAGAATGTCCACGAGCCCGGCCTTGTTCACCTCGCGGCTGATCATCTTGGCCGCCAGGCTCATATCGTACAGGAGGCTGGTGAGCGCCCCGGTGGCCTCGGGGTACTTCCGCTCCTGCTCCAGGATGTGCCGCTCGATGGTCGTCACGTGACTCTCGGGCATGGACTGCGTTCCTTGTTTGAGGCCGGCCGGCCCCCTCCTGGGAGAAGTGCGGCCCGGGTCCCCCTTCCGGGGCCTCGGCCGCAGGGACTGCGATCTGATCAAAAATGGCCGGGCGGGAACCAGCGGGAAAGGTCCCGGGCCTCCCCGGCGGGCCTACGCCGGGTCACCGGACCGGGACGGCCTGGAAGTCGCCGTTCGACGAGGCCCGGACACGGAGTCCCCCCCGGCGATCCGTCCGCCAAACCGGAACACCTGATCTGGAAAGCCGTCCGAGGACCCCGGGATGCGGATGTCCGAAGCGGTTTCCGCGACCCGAGGAGACGACGGCAAGTTCAGGAGTCGAAGCCGCGAGCAGCGCCCGAGAGGTGGAGGTCCGGCTGCCGTGGTGCCCGACCTTGAGCACCTCGAGGTCCCTCAGCAGATCGGGGTACAAACCGACGAGTTCCTCCTCCACCGAGATCGGCGCGTCTCCGGTCAGCAGGGCCGAGAACTGACCGTACTGGACCAGGAGCACGACCGAGAGGTCGTTCGGATCGCTGGGGTCGGGCAGGTCGCCGGCATGCGGCCGGCCCGCTACCGGAACCGGGAGTTCCCGGCTACTGGCCGGCTCGGGAGGAGGGGGGTGGAGCACCCGGAAATGCACGCCGTCCACGGTAATCGAGTCACCGCGTCCCACTGCCACCCATGGAACCCCAAGTTCCCGCGCGGTGTGGAGGGCCTCCCGGAAGGGCGCCCGGCCGACGGCTCGGCCACCGGCAAGGACCCGGTGCACCGGCAGTGCCCTCAGAACGGAACTGAGCCCACCCAGGTGGTCCAGGTCGGGATGCGTGACCACGGCAGCCTCCAGCCCGGCCACGCCGCGACGCATCAGCGCCGGTACCATCACTCGGGTCCCGGCGTCCCGGCCTGCGCCCGCGGGCCCGGCGTCCACCATCAGCCATCGATGGGCCGGCGTGCGGACGAGGATCCCATCCCCCTGCCCCACGTCCAGCACCAGCAGCTCCAGGGTCCGGGCATCCCGGAGATTCTGCAGCCCCGGGAGCGCCTGCCAGGCGAGGAGGGCCGTCGCCAGCAACACCGGAACGATCATTCTGTTATCCCGTCTCCCGAGCCCGGGATTCAGGGCAAGGACGGCGAGCCAGAGAGCCGCGACGGCCGGTCCCATCTCCGCGGGGAGCCACCCCCAGGCCCAGGGCAGATCCCCCACGCGGGTCACCGTGCCGACCATCAACCCCAGGACCAGGGTCAGGGGCACGGATACGACGAGGGCAAGGCCCGGAGCGACAGCATCCACGAGAAGGAGGGCCAGGGCTCCCGGCACGGCCAGTGCGACGAGCGGTGAAACCAGGAGGGTCGTCGGCACGCCCACCCAGGACAGCCGTCCGAAATGCGCGATGACCACAGGAGCGGTGAAGAGCGTGGCAGCGACCCCAGCCCTCAGGCCCTCTCCGAGCCATCGGCGGAGCGAGCCGAACCCCGGGAGCGGGCGCTCGGCCGAAGTCCGACCCCCGTAGACCACCAGGCCCAGGCTCCCGAGAAACGACAGCTGGAACCCGGGACCCGCGACCTGGAGGGGATCCAGGAGAAGGATGAGGAGAAGGGCGGCTCCCAGGGCTCCGATCCGGTGCACGCTCCGGTCCATCCAGCGCCCTCCCAGCACGAGGCCCAGGATGAGAGCGGCCCGGAGCGCCGCAGGCGGGGCCCCGATCAGCGCCACGTATCCCGCGGTCCCTGTCACGGAGACCACGCCCCTGCGGCCCACCGGGACCCCTGCCCGAGCGGCGATCCAGAGGAGGGCCGCGGCCACGATTCCGACGTGGAAGCCGGAAATGGCCAGGAGGTGGACGACTCCGGCGCGTGCGAACCCGTCCCTGAGGGCCGGATCCACCCCTCCCCGTTCGGCGAGCACGAGCGCCTCGGCCACCGGGCCCAGGTCCGGACCGAGCCGGTCCCGGAGTCGAGCCCGGAGGTGAGCTCGGAAGCGAACGACCGGGCCCGGACCGAGCCGATCGATCCGGCTCGGCTCCACGGTGCCGATCGAGTCGAGCGCGAGGATGAGCGCACGGCCCTCGGCACCTTTGCCCTCGATGGGGGACAGGGGAGTCGCACGAGCTCGGACCTCGTCCCCTACGCCCAGCGGAGGGGGGCGTTCCTGGCGCCGGAGAACCACGCGCACTCGCTGGGCACAGGGTCCCTCCAAGCCCGACAGCACGCTGAATTCGATCAGATCGCCCATTCCGGCATCCGCCATGAATACGCCGTGGACCCAGAATCGGCCCGTGCCGCTATCGGGGTCGGTGGGCGTGCAGGGTGAACTCCTGTGGAAGGCGAGCGTGGAACCGGTCCAGGTTCCGGAGAGGGCCGCGACACCCAGGGCCACCAGCAGGACCTTGGCGTCGGAGGGGCGTCGGGATGGCAGGATGGGCCAAAGTCCCAGCAGGCCCAGGAGGAGAAGGGGGAAGCTCCCCCATTCTTCGAGCCCCGTCAGGAGACCCAGCGCGTGGGCCAGCCCCAGGGCGCAGACCGGCGGGAGCCGGCGCCGGACCTAGCCGCCTTCCCCCAGTTCGGGGGAGCTGGAGTCCGAAAGCCGGCCCCGGAGGATCCGACGGACCTTCAGGTCCGAGCGGATCCCCGCCACGAACATGATGAGCATCCCGGCGAGGAGGCCGCCGAAGGCCACGAGGGTGACCGGGACGTAGTAGAGCACGGTGAAGCCGAGGTCGAGCGTGACTCGCTGACCACCGTTCAGGGCCGCGAACCACATGACCCCCAGAGCCAGCAGCACCAGGCCGAGAACGCTCGCCAGGCGGGTCACGGGAGAGCCACCCCCGCCGGCGCGGCCACCTCAACGCCCCCGAAGGTCGCTCCGGTGGTAGAGGTGAGCTCCACCGTGGCGTAGTCCCCAATCCGCGCCGGGTCCCCGGGGAAGGCCACGACCTTGTTGCGGCGCGTGCGCCCGAGGATGCTCCCCGGGTCGCGCGCCTGTTTCTCGACGAGCACGTTCTCGATCCGCCCGACCTCCGTCCGGTTGATCTCGTCCTGGATCCCGCGGTGGACCTCGATCAGCTCCGCCAGTCGGGCCTGCGCCTCCTCGGGATCGATGAACTGCTCTTCCGGGAGCCGAGTCGCGGGCGTCCCGTCCCGGGGGGAGTACTTGTAGGTGAAGGCGTCGTCGAATCTCACGGTACGCATCACCTGGAGGGTGCCCCGGTATTCCTCGTCGGTCTCCCCCGGGAAGGCGACGATCACATCGGTGCTGAGCGTGATGTCGGGCACACCCGCCCGGACCATTTCCACCTTCTCCAGGAACGACTCCACCGTGTATCGCCGGAGCATCCGCTTCAGGGTGCGGTCGTTCCCGGCCTGGAGCGGCAGGTGGAGGTTCTCGCACACCGCGGGCTCGGTGGCCATGACCTCCACCAGCTCGGGCGTCACATCGTTGGGGTGCGGGGACTGGTACCGGACCCGCTCGATCCCCGACACGCGGCCTACCTCCCGGAGGAGTCGGGGGAAGGACCATCCATCGAACTCGTACGAGTTGACCGTCTGCCCGAGGAGCGTCACTTCAGTGACCCCCCCGTCGGCGATGGCACGAATCTCGTCGACGATCTCGGCGGGCTTCCGGTTCTTCTCCGGGCCCCGGACGTAGGGAACGATGCAGAACGTGCAGCGGTGGTCGCAGCCGCGCTGGATCGGCACCCACGCCGCCACGGACGACGTTCGCCGCTGCTCCAGGCCCTCGTAGTTCTCGTCCATGTCCAGGGAGAGCACCGACAGCTGCATCCGCTTCTTGGACGGGGGGGGCGGCTCCGCTCGATCCCCGGGCCTACCGGTCTTCGACCGGGACCCCGTTCGAATCTCGGCGAGCCGCTCCGGCAGCGCCCGGTACCCGTCCGGACCCATGACCAGGTCCACATAGGGCGCCTCGTCCAGGAGCGTGTCGCCCATCCGCTGGGCCATGCAGCCCGTCACGCCGATGACCATCTCGGGGCGTTCGCGCTTGATCCCCTGGAGCTGCGCCACCCGACCCAGCACGCGCCGCTCGGCGTGCTCCCGGATGGCGCACGTGTTCACCAGGACCACGTCGGCATCGTCCGGCGTGGACACGATCTGGTACCCCTGGGCCTCCAGGATCCCCTCCATCAGCTCTCCGTCGCTGATGTTCATCTGGCACCCGTACGTCTCGACGTACGCTCGGCGCGGTGAGGGATTCTGGGTCATGCTCGGTCAGGACTGAAGGTCGGAATGGGTCAGGTGAATATAGAGATCGGTCCCCCGGGCTTCGAGGGTTCCGGTTCGGAGGCCCGTCGAACCGGCCTCGGCCCCGCTCTCGGGGCCACCCCGGGCCCCGGGCTCCGGGCTGGCGCCGGCCCCGGCGACCCCCACGCGGAGGAAGTCCCCGGTAAGGCCGACCGACCCGCCGCCCTCGAGGGTGACGGTGGCGGTCTGACCATGCCGTCCGGCCCGATAGCGCAGTCCCTTCTCCTGGCCCAGGATCCGGAGCTCCCGCGCCCGCTCCCCCGCTACTCTCTGTGGGACCGGATCCGGGAGTGTGGTGGCCGCCGTCCCGTCCCGGGGGGAGTAGGGGAACACGTGGAGATACGTGTAGGGGAGCTCCTCTACCAGGGTCCGGGTGTCCGCGTGATCCAGGTCGGTCTCTCCCGGGAAACCGGTGATGATGTCCGCTCCCAGCCCCAGCGTCGGGACCCGCTCCGCGATCTCCAGGGCCCGGGTCCGGTACATCTCCCTCGTGTGCCAGCGGCGCATCCGGCGCAGCACCGGATCGGCCCCGCTCTGAAGGGGCATGTGCAGGTGCGGCGCCAGCCCGTTGCCGGGATCGGCCAGGAGGTCCAGCAGCAGATCGTCGATCTCGGTGGCCTCCACGCTGCCGAGCCGGAACCGCGTGCCGGGAAGGTCCTCCATCAGCGCCGCCACGAGCCGCCCCAGCGTCCAGCGCGGGTCCAGGTCGAGGCCGTAGTGACCGATGTGGATTCCGGTGACCACCAGTTCGGGATGGGACTGGGCCAGGACCCGGGCCTCGGCCCGAACCTCGTGAGGGGGGCGGGACCGGCTCTCCCCCCGGGCCAGGCGCGTGGCGCAGAAGGAGCACTTCCGGTCACACCCGTCCTGGACCTTCAGCCAACCCCGGGTTGCGCCCGCCCGCCGGGCCAGGAGCGAAGCGCCGATGGGCTCTTCATGGATCCGGTCGAGGGGACGGCGCAGCTCGAGCTGGACCAGCCCGCCCTCGGCCCCCTGCCCCGTCGGGCCGGCCGCCTGTGCACCCCATCCGGCCACCGCGGCCAGAACCGACTCGGGATCGTGTCCTTCGACCACTCCGGCGACGCCGTCCATGGCTCGATAGGCCTCACCCTTGAGCACCGCGGAACACCCCGCCACGACCACGCGCGCACCCGGGTTCTCCCTCTGCACACGGCGGACGAATCGGCGGGCGTCGGCGTCGGCCTGGTTCGTCACGGTGCAGGTGTTCACCACGAGGACCTCGGCGGATCTCCAGTCCGACTCGGTGGTGGCCCCGTGGGCCTCCACCTCCTGGCGCATGCGCTCGGTGTCGTACTGGTTGGCCTTGCAGCCGAACGTGTGGTAGGCGACCCGCATCGGACCCGCGGCTCGTCAGTTGCCGGATAGGCGAAGCGTGAAGGTGGCCCGCCAGAACGACTCTTCCAGCGATCCGGCGGTTCGCTTCCCCCGCTCCGCGCCCAGGTCCAGGGACGCCAGGGCGTACTCGTCTATGGCGGCGAAGACGTATCCCAGCCCAAAGGCGAACTGCGACTCCTGGGCCTCGCTCTGCGAGAAGGTGTACGGGTAGTCCGCGTGCCGGTAGCCGATGCGCAAGGGCATGGTCCGGTCGAGGAATCCGAACCCGGTGAACTCGAGGCCGACACCGTAGTTGATCTCCGCCGAGCTGCGGGCTTCGGCGCCCAGTCCCGAGCCGCCCTGCCCGTCCCAGTTGGCATAGGACACCGACGCCATGAGATCCAGGTCGGGAGTGAGACTGCCGGTGCCGCCGATCCGGAACCGGATCGGAACCTCGGCGGTCTGACCCCCCAGGGTGGTGCCGTTGGTCGGGCTGATCTCCAGGTCCCCGGCCCATTCCACGCCCAGGCCGATCCGAGCCGCCGGCACGGGATCCCAGCGAACGCTGGCCGTGGCCGCCGGTCCCGAGATCTGCCAGGTCCCCACCTGGACGAAGGGGTCCACGTTCACCCCGAGGTCCCCGGCATCGAAGGTCCGGGTGAGCGAGCGGACGAGGTTCCCGGTGTGGTATCCGATGGTGGCACCCACCGCCCACTTCTCCCCGAGGCGCTGCGCCCAGCCCAGGTTCACGACCGCGAGACCGCCGTCGGAGAGGAACTCGTCCGAAACGGTGACCGCCTGCCCCGATAGGGGGAGGTCCCGCTGGCTGAACATCCGCCAGCGCTGATCGAGCACGCCGCTGTAGGTGAACAGGACCGTGGCGTTGTCGTTCACCGGATATCCGATCGCCAGGTGCGGGAAGCGACTGGCGTGCGTGGACTGCGTGGAATCGCTCTGCGTGAACTCTCCCCACGACGGCTGGAGGGAGGCCTGGATGAGGGGCGCCCTGGCCCCGGCGGCCCCGGCGGGGTCGAAGTGATAGAACGAAAACCCGCTCAGTCCGATGCCCACGCTCCCCAGCGAGCGGGCCCGGGAATCGACGCCTTCAATGGGAGCACCCAGGCCGCCGGCCGCCAGAATCGACTGGGCCTCCAGCGGTGTCCAGATCCCGGCGAACGCGGCGCTCAGGCCCATCAGAACCGTCACCCCGCAGGCCTGGACCCCGAGGATCCGGAGCCTGCGAGAGGCCGACGTCCGAAGCGTATCGAGGAACACCATCAGTTCAGATCCACTTCGTCGGAGAGGGTCAGGAGCAGCCGGATCGTGGGCGGGTGGTCGCTGTCCGGACCGTAGAACCGCATGGCGCCGAAGGAGAGGGGCTCCAGCGGGACCAGGATGGCGATGCCGGGGAATACCTCCTCGCCCCCGGCCGTCTCGCCCCGGATGAGGTCCCGGATGTAGAAGGTCACCGGAATCTCCACGAGCTCGGGATCCGCCTCGGGAAAGAAGAGCTCCGGCGGAACGCTGGCGGGGAACGGGATGATCGTCGAGGTCAGCGGCGACCGGGGCAGGATGCCGGGATTGACGATCGATCGCATGTCCACCAGGAGGGTGTCGACCGGGATGTAGGCCTCATCCTGGGTCTTGCCCGTGAGCTGGAGTCCCGCGAAGACCACCCGCTCGGGCGTGAGCTTCACGGGGCACGTCACCTCGGCGCACACCTCCTCGTTGCCCTCCAGCTCGTCGGGAAGCGTCACCTTGAACACCGACCGCCACGCGGGAGCACCACCCACGGTCAGGTCACCCTCGGCCGGAATCAGTTCGGGCGCGTGGATGAACGACGAGGCCAGGGTGGACGCGGTCACCGTGACGGTTGTATCGGCGTTGAAGCTGGGACGCGCGTCGCCCCGGAAGTCCAGGCCGGTGAGGCGCACCCGCCGACCGCTGTCGGCCATGCGGATCCGAAGGCCCCGGGCCATACCCGTGGAATCCTGCAGCGCGGCGACCCCGGCCGAGTCCAGCGGAATCACCAGGGAGTCCGACGCCTCCAGTTCCGCGTCCCAGGCCCCCTCGCCCAGCAGGACGCCGGGGCCGGCACCGGGCTCGGTCCAGGCTTCGGTCCGCAGCACCGTGTCCACGGCGAACTCCCAGTTGGCCGTCGCCCGGTCCCATTCCATGTCCAGCAGTTCGGCCACCAGAGAGAAGGTGCTGTCGGGGCGAGCCGCCAGGGTGTCGAGCCGGACCACCAGCCTGCCGGTGGGAACCGTGTACAGCGAGTCCGTGCGGTTGGTGCCCAGCGTGTCCGGTGCCGTGATGCTCGCGGGGAACTCACCCGTCCGGAAGAGGGCGTTGGCCTCGAGCGAATCACCGAACTCGTGGGCCACGGTCAGCAGCGGAAGCGAGCTCTGAAGCCCGTAGGTCCCGATGACGTCGAAATCGCTGCCGAACTCCGAGTACGGCAGCCGGATCTCCACCGTCACGGCCTCGATGGGCAGATCGTCGTCCAGGCTGAGCGTCGGAAAGGTCTCCTCGCATCCGGCAGCCGTAACCACCACGGCCGCCAGGAGGATGAACCGTCCGGCTCGGATCCAGTCCAGATTCACTTCGATTCGATTCCTTCGCTGTTCTCCCCCGTCGTCCGGGGAAGGTCGCCGGGCCCGAAGGGCTCCGGAAGCAACTCCTGCAATGTCCACTCGGCGGAACCATTCGGCCCCATCGAGATCACGTTCATATCTGTCCCAAACTCGGCCAGCACCTGCCGGCACAGCCCGCAGGGCGCCACCGGCTCCGGGGCATCCGAGCGGATGACGATCGTGGTCACCCGTCGAGCGCCCGCACTGACCGCAGCCGCCACCGCCACCCGCTCCGCACAGAGCGTGGCGCCGTAGGAGGCGTTCTCCACGTTCGATCCGCAGAAGACCCGGCCCTCCGCGTCGACGAGCGCCGCCCCGACCCGGAATCCCGAGTAGGGGGCATAGGCCCGACCTCGCGCCTCCTCCGCGAGCCGCAGCAGGTCAGCCCGGTCCATCGTCGCTCCAGACTCGGGGAAGCCGGGCGGTGAGACCCGTCAGGACCTCGTAGTTGATGGTACCCGCCAGACCCGCCACCTCCTCCAGCGAGATGGTCTCTCCACCATCCGAGCCGATGAGCGTGGCCACGTCTCCGGGCCGAACATCGTCCCGGCCCGTGATGTCTACCACGGTCACGTCCATGGAGATCCGCCCCACGATGGCCGCTCGCCGGCCGCCGATGATGGCCGCCCCCCGGTTCGAAAGGCTCCGGGGGAGCCCGTCGCCGTAGCCGATCCCCAGGGTGGCCCATCGCTCCGGGGCTCTCGCGGTGTGCGTCGCGCCATATCCCACCGTGGCCCCGGCCGGGACGTCCTTAACCAGGAGGACACGGGCACGGACCGCCACCACCGGCTCCGGATCCGGGAGGCTCTCCCCGGCCAGCCCTCCGTACAGGTGGATGCCCGGCCGCACGGCGTCCGCCGCCCAACCAAGCCCCAGGGCCTCGGCCCTGAGGGAACCGGGGCTGTTGCAGGCATGGATCATCTCCGCCTGCCCGGCGCCCAGGTCCCCCAACCTTCCAGTCGTCTCAATCAGCCGTTCCCACTGGAGCCTCGTGGGCTCCACGGGTCCCTCGTCCGCGGAGTGGAAGTGGGTGAAGGCACCCACCCACTCCAGTCCGCCTCCGGCGACCAGGTCCGCGACCCGCGATCCCCAGGCATCCACCCGGTCCCAGCGGATCCCCGCCCGCCCCATCCCGGTGTCCACCTCGAGGTGGAACGGTGCCGTGCGGCCTGCCTCCCGGCCCGCCGACGACAATCGCTCGAGCGCGCCCAGGTCCGAAATGGAGAGCTGCAGATCAGCCTCCAGAGCACGGCCCTCGTCCCCGGGAGCCACCGGCGAGAACACCACGACCGGCCGGTTCACGTCCAGGTCGCGGAGCCTCAGACCCTCGTCCACGGTCGCCACGCCGAAGGCCCAGGGCCCGACGGGCTCCATGGCACGGACGGCGCCGGCGATGCCCACGCCGTACGCGTCGGCTTTGACCATGGGAATCAGGCGGGCCTCCGGGCCCGCGGCGTGGCGGATCCGCTCGAGATTCCGCCGGATGGAGGCGCCTGAAACGTCCACCCAGGCGCGGCTCCTGGCGTTCGTTGACATAGTCCGCGAAAGATGCGAAAAAAGAGCCTTCGAGCAAAGGTCGCGCCCACTCCCGGGACCCTTGCCCTGCCACCCCGGAAAGACCCGGTATGCCATGAGCTCCCCCATCGATCCCGAGCCTGCACCCATCGCCCCCTTCCCCGAGGTGGACGGCGTCCTCGATCGGTCCCTGGCCCTGGTGGAGTTTCTCCGCCGGCACTGCCCCTGGGACGCGGCCCAGACTCCCCGCAGTCTGATCCCCTACCTGCTGGAGGAAGCGCACGAGACGGCCGACGCCATCACCAACGAGGATACACCGGAGCTGGAGGGTGAGCTGGGGGACCTCTTGCTCAACGTCGCCTTCCAGATCGTGCTGGGTGAAGAGGCCGGCAGCCTGTCGCGGGATTCGGTGGTTCAGCGCATGGAATCCAAGATGATCCGGCGCCATCCCCACCTGTTCGGGCTGGGCGAGAAGGAGGACTGGGAGGTCCTGAAGGCCCGCGAAAAGACCCACGAAGACGAGGGGATCCTCACCAGCCTCGCCCGGGGCCTCGACCCGCTCCTGAAGGCGCACCGCATGCAGGAGAAGGTCTCCGGGGTGGGCTTCGACTGGGAGGACGGCCTCGGAGCGTGGAAGAAGGTGGCGGAGGAACTGGAGGAGGTCCGGGAGGCCATGGAGGAGGGCTCTGAGGAAGCTCTGGAGGAGGAACTGGGGGATCTGCTCTTCTCGGTGGTGAACCTGACCCGGCTGAAGAGCGTCCATGCCGCCACGGCGCTGGAGCATGCCAACGCCAAGTTCCGACGCCGGTTCGAGGCCCTGGAGCGGATAGCCCGGGGCCGGGGCATCGACCTGCAGGAGGCGGACGTGGACGCGCTGGAAGCGCTCTGGGAGGAAGTGAAGGCGGCCGAGCGGGGCTAGGGACCGCCGGGGGGCGACGAACGCGGGCCCGGATCGATCGGATCGGGACCAACCCGATCAGCGCGGGGTCAGTAGCCCGCCTTCTTGTCCACCACGTTCCGCATGTTCGCCGGTCGCCCCTGGAGGAACGCCTCAAGATTGTGCAGGACCAGGTCCGTTTCCCGCCGCCAGAATCGTCGGGTCACCGGTGAGACGTGGGGCGTGATGAGGACGTTTTCCATGACCCACAGCGGACTGTCCCCCGCCAGCGGCTCGCTGGCGAACACGTCCAGGCCCGCGCCTCGAAGGCGCCCGGACTCGAGCGCGGTCACGAGCGCGGCCTCATCGGCGATCTTGCCGCGGGCCACGTTGATGAACACGGACCCCGGCTTCATGCGGGCAAACGCGTCGGCGTCCATCATCCCCCGGGTTTCCGGCGTGTCGGGAGCCGTCACGGCCACGGCATCACTCTCGGCCAGCAGCCGGTGGAACCCCTCGACGCCGTACACCGCCTCCACCCCTTCGGGCACGTCACCGCCCGGGGTTCGCTTCAGGCCCAGCACCCGGGCCCCGAGCGCGGCACACCGCCATGCCACCTCCCGGCCGATCCCGCCGAGACCGAGCACCCCCACGGTACTGCCCGCGACCTCCGTCAGGGGCGCGTCGGCCCGATAGAACACGTCCGAGGCCCATTCCCGCCGGCGCTGGGCCGACACGCCCATGTCGAAGCCCCGCGAGAAGTAGAGCAGCATCCCGATGACCGCTTCGGCCATGGGAGGGCCGTGGATCCCGGCCGAATTGGTGAACACCAGGTCCCGACGGAGCATCTCCGGGGTCAGGGAGCTCCCCACCCCAGCCGACCCCGTGTGGACCCATCCCAGGTCCGGCGCGGCCTTGAGCAGGTCCTCGGCGATCCCGAAGCCCATGTAGATGCGGGCATCGGCCACCTCAGCCAGCACCTCGGGGTGGGTCCGGGTCGAACCGTCCCCGGTCCCTTCGGAGGGGGTGTCCATGACCGCCAGCGTCCAGTCCGAGGGAAGCGCGGCCCGGATCTCCTCGGCGAACCAGTCCGGCTGGGACCAGACCGGCCGCTGATCGTTCAGGTCGATGACGACGTGGGCCATGGCGCGGGCCTTCCGTCCGGTCGTTACGGGTACAGGCGGTTGATGAGCCGGGGATAGGGGATGAACTCCCGGATGTGGTGCCGGCCGGTGATCCAGGCCACCGTCCGCTCCAGTCCCAGACCGAAGCCCGAGTGGGGGAAGGTCCCGAACCGCCGGAGGTCCATGTACCA
Organism: Gemmatimonadota bacterium; assembly: GCA_039587435.1. GTDB lineage: Bacteria > Gemmatimonadota > Gemmatimonadetes > Longimicrobiales > Gaopeijiaceae > JBDHIJ01. Next base: position 8,785 of record JBDHIJ010000010.1, on the reverse strand, counting down.
CCCGTAGGCCTCCTCGGGGAGCTTCTCCTCGATGATGCGGGCCCGGAGGCGGTCCAGATCGTCCTCCCGCTGGCTCCCGCCGATGATCTCGCCGTACCCCTCCGGGGCCAGCAGGTCATCGCACAGGACGGTCCGGGGGTCCTCCGGGTTCTCCTTCATGTAGAAGGCCTTGGCCTGCGCCGGATAGTTGTAGACGAAGACCGGGAGGTCGTAGTCCTCCATCAGGATGGCCTCGTCCCCCGCGCCCAGGTCCTGCCCCCACTCGATCTCGCTCCCCTTCCCCTGCAGGATCTCCACGGCCTCGGTATAGCTGAGACGAGGGAACGAGGGCTTGATGTGCTCCAGCTTGGACGTGTCCCGCTCCAGGACCTTGAGCTCCTCCTGGCAGCGCTCCAGCGCGCGCTCCACCAGGTACGAAACGAACTCCTCCTGCAGGTCCATGTTGTCGTCGGAGTCGGCGAAGGCCACCTCGGGCTCCACCATCCAGAACTCGGTCAGGTGCCGCCGGGTCTTGGACTTCTCCGCCCGGAACGTGGGGCCGAAGCAGTAGACCTTCCGGAACGCCGGGCACGCCGTCTCCACGTAGAGCTGGCCCGTCTGGGCCATGTAGGCCGACTGTCCGAAGTAGTCCGTCTCGAACAGAGTGCCCGCGTGCTCGCCGATGGATCCCGTGAGGATGGGCGTGTCGACGCGGACGAAGTCCCGGTCGTAGAAGAAGTCGTGGATCCCCTGCTCCACCTCGTGCCGGACCTTCAGGCCGGCCCGCTGCATCGACGACCGCAGCCACAGGTGCCGGTGGTCCAGCAGGAACTCCACCCCGTGCTCCTTGGGCTGGATCGGGTACTCATCGCTGGCGGCGATCAGGTGGAGGTCGACGACGCCGATCTCGAATCCGCCCGGGGCCCGGTCGTCCGCCTTGACCTCGCCCTTCACCGCCACCGTCGACTCCTGGGTCAGGGTCGTACCCAGGTCCCAGGTCGCCTCGTCCAGCAGCTTCTTCACCAGTACGCACTGGGAAATGCCGGTCCCGTCCCGCAGGACGAAGAACGCCACCTTCCCGTGGACGCGGACGGTTTCCACCCATCCGGTGAGGACGACCTCGGAGCCGACGTGGTCTCCCAGGTGCTTGATCTCGGTCGTGGCGCGCCAGCTCATGTGCGGTGCTTCGGTTCGATGCGGTAAAGAGGGCCCGGACACCCCTCGGTGATTCGGGCCGGATCCATCCGCCCGCAGGGTAGCACGGCCGGAATGCGATTGGAAGTGGGCGAGGACGGCCGCGGAGAAGTGGGACCGGGCCCCGCCTCCGGATCAGGGCCCCGAGTAGACCGCCCCCGCCGTACAGGTCTCCTGCAGCTCCACCCGAACCAGCCGGGGAAGAACGGGCTTGGCCTGCTCCCAGATCCAGCGGGCGATCACCTCGCTGGTGGGGTTTTCCAGCCCCTCGATCTCGTTCAGGTAGTAGTGGTCCAGCCGGTTCAGGATGGGCTTGAACGCGGCCTTCACGTCGCCGAAGTCCTCCACCCAGCCCAGCTCCGGATCCAGTTCACCGGCGAGCCAGAGGCGCACCCGGAACGAGTGCCCGTGCAGCCGCTTGCACTTGTGGCCGTCGGGGACGTTGGGCAGCAGGTGCGCCGCCTCGAATCGGAAGTCCTTCCAGATCTCGGTCATGGTCCAAATCTGGACTCACGGGGCCGCCGGTTGAACCCCTGAGGCCGACCGCCCCGGCGCCGCCGGGGCCGCGCTATCCATCGGGCTCCGCACTGGGCGTGAGGTCCAGGTTCACACCGACCATGATCTTGAGACGATGGAACGTGATATCGGTTCGGGCGGTCCGGCCGTCGGCGAACGCATCCGGGCTCGCCGGCAGCGGCCGCACCAGCTCACCCACCTGCTGCTTCCCTCGGGAATACCGGACCCCCAGGGTGAAATCCGAGCCGAAGATCCGGGCGGCGACTCCGGCCGTGATGTGATAGAGGTCCCAGAGAGCCACTTCGGTTCGCAGCTCAGTGGGCGACACGTCGCGGGCTGCGCTGAAGTCGGTCGTGAACGCACCATACACGGCCCGGTCCGGGGCAAGCGTGTAGCGGAGGCCGGCGCCGACGTTGATGACGGCGTCGAGCCCGTGAATGACCTCGAGCCGGGCTGAATCGCCGGGTATCTGCTGGACGAAGCTCGAGGTGTTCAGCACCTCGTGGTCGTCCACCGGTGCAAACCACTCGGCGGCCAGGTGCAGGTCCGAGCGATCGCCGATCTGGAAGTGGCCTCCACCCCCGAACGCCCAGGACGAGTTCACGGTGGTCGATAGTCCCTCGTCCTCCCAGGCGGACTGGAGTTCCGGGTTCTCCGGGAAGAGCTCTGCCACATCACCCACCACCGACTCGTTCACGAAGCCCTTCCCGCTGCCGTAGATCCCCAGGGAGGGTGTGGTGGCGGTGAGCCCCCAGCTCCAGGAGCCTCGATCCACCTGGAGGCCGAGCCTCCACAGCAGTCGCAGATCCCAGTAGTCGTAGCCGACCGAAGATCCTGCGGTGGCGGACTCTGGGACCGAGGTGATGCGCTGATCCGTGTCCCCGATGCGAAAGCCCTGGTTCCGGACCGCACCGTTGGTCGTAATGCCGAACCCGACTCCCTCCCGGAACTGCCTGGCCCAGGTCAGACCGATCCAGTACTCGCTGTAGTCCGAGCTGATGGATCGCACCAGCGAACGCCCGATCTCGGACGCCTCGAGCTGCTCTGCAGTGCGAGGATCGACGTCCGCTCCGTCGAGGCGGATCGTCATCCTTCGCCTCGCCGGTACCGACAGTGCCACCCGCTCTCCCCGGACCCAGGCCCTGGGCAGGGCGATGGCTACGATCCCCGGGCTCGTCTCGGACCGGAAGCTGCTCATGTCCGGCGCCTGGCGCGTCCGGTCGCTGGTGCTCAGCCAGTCGAACTGGAAGCCCTCGATGTTCACCAGCACCGACGGGTTGGCCAGCAGCGACAGCGCACCGGGGTTGTAGTAGACGCTGGCCAGATCCTGGGAACTGCCGAGGACGGCGCCGCCCAGCAGCGAACTCTCGGTCCCTTACTGCTCGGTCCAGTAGTGGGCGTCCTGGGCGCCGGCGGGGTCGGGGGCGGTAGCCGCAGCCACGGCGATGGCGAACGCGGCCGAACTGGCGGCCGCACGAGCCCCTACGAGGGCCGAGAGGGCGCGAAGCAGCGAGATCAAAGCTCCAGCCACCGTTCCTCGGCCGTGAACACCGTGTCGATCTCCATCCGGGGCACCCCGTGGGCCTCCAACTCGTCCTGGAGAGCCGTCTCGAGCTCGTCGCGGATGCGATCCAGGTCTCCCACCGTCCGGGGCCCCGTCTCCACCTCGTCGCTCCCGGCCCCGGAGGGAAGAAGGACATGGTGCAGGATGTAGAGCATGCGGCCCATGCGGGCCATGCGAAGACGCCCGGTATCGAGGCCCCAGGGCCGCAGCACCTTCCCGGCCCGGTCCTCGAGGGCGCTCTGGAGCTCCGGATCGGGTGCCGCGCCCAGCAGGCCCCGGAGGCCCTCCCGCATCGTCCGGAAGGGGATCGCCAGGAACGCCAGGACCAGCAGGATCACCAGCCCGGGGTCGATGTAGGGCGTGATGAACTCGAACCGGGTCCCGGCCACCAGATAGCCGACCCCGAACGCCAGGGCCACGCCAAGGCTCAGGAACCCGTCCACCAGCCAGGTCCGGGCATCGAGAGCCAGGATGGGTGAGCCGCTGGACCGCCCGATTCGATCGACGACGAACCCGATCGCGAACCCACCGGCCGACGCGACCACGGCGTACAGGACGCCGATCCCCATGGCGAGTTCGCGTCCCCCCTCCAGGATCGCCGCCACCGCCATCCAGAACGCGTAGGCCGACCCCGCCAGGATCATGGCACCGCGTAGCGTGATGACGAGGGGCTCGAACGCCGCGTAGCCGAACTGGTAGTTCGGGGTGGCCCGACGGGCGAGCAGGCTGGCGATGTACATGTTCACCAGCACCATCACGAACTGCACGCCCGAGAAGAACGCGTCGAACATGATGGCGTCCGAACCCGCCCAGAGCGCGAACCCCAGACCGAGCCCGGCCATGAAGAGGTTCCCCCCGGCGGAGACGATGAGACCCTGTCGTTCGTTCATGGCTGCAATGAAAGGGGTGCGGTGTGGGGGCGGTTGAGACTCGCGGGTTCGAGCCGCGGTCGGGAGCATTCGCGCTCCATGACGCCGCAAACCCGGGAGGCGAAGTCCGGAACTGGACGGGGCCACCCACATGAGGCCCGCTTCACGGGATTGTCGTGGTCCCTCGTGGCCCTCGCAACCGGGATCAGCCGACGTGGAACAGCCTCAGCCGCTCGCTCCAGCGCCGCTCCAGCACCTCCCGGATCCGCTGGTGCCGGGAGGCCTCCAGGCCAGGGTCGTCTTCGATGATCTCGCGGGCCCGCCGCTGGGCCTCGACGAGCAGGTCCTCATCCGTGAGCACATCCGCGAACCGGAGGATGGGATCTCGGCCGCTCTGGGCCTCGCCGAACAGGTCCCCCTGCCCCCGGATCTGCAGGTCCGCCCGGGCCACGGCAAAGCCGTCCGAGGTGTCGCGGAAGATCTTCAGACGCTCGGCCGCCCCTTCGGTGGGCTCCGGGATCAGGATGCAGTAGCTCTCGGCGGCGCCCCGACCCACCCTGCCCCGCAGCTGGTGGAGCTGGGACAGCCCGAACCGCTCGGCGTGTTCGATGACCATGACGCTGGCGTTGGCCACGTCGATGCCCACCTCGATGACCGTGGTAGCCACCAGGACATCCAGCTCACCGTCCGCGAAGGCCCGCATCATCCGGTCCTTCTCGGTCGACGGAAGCTGGCCGTGCAGGAGGCCGACGCTGCGGTGCGCGAAGGGGCCGGACTGGAGCGCCTCGAACTCCTCGGTGGCCGCCCGCAGATCGATCTTCTCCGACTCCTCCACAAGCGGATACACCACGTAGGCCTGTCGGCCCGCATCCAGCTCCCGGTTCACGAACGTCCACACCTCGTCCCGGGACGCGGGTCGTTTCAGCAGGGTGGTGACCGGAGTCCGGCCGGGCGGAAGCTCATCCAGGAGGCTCACGTCCAGGTCCCCGTAGAGCGCCATGGCCATGGATCGGGGGATGGGCGTCGCGGACATGATCAGCACGTCCGGGCTGGGTTCCCGGTCGGCCAGGGCCATGCGCTGCCGGACGCCGAAGCGGTGCTGTTCATCCACCACCACCAGGCCGAGCCGGGCGAACTCCACCCCCTCCTGGATGAGCGCATGGGTGCCCACCACCAGCGAGGTCGAGCCCTCGGCCAGACCCTCCAGGACAGCCCTGCGCGCCCCCGCGCTCTGACCCCCGGTGAGCAGGGCGACCTCGAGGCCCAGGGGCCCCAGGAGTTCACCCAGTCGTCGCGCGTGCTGTTCCGCCAGAAGCTCCGTCGGGGCCATGAGGGCGGCCTGGCAGCCGCCCTCCAGCGCCAGGAGCATGGCGAACAGGGCCACCAGGGTCTTTCCGGAGCCCACGTCCCCCTGGAGCATCCGGTTCATTCGGCGGGGGCTGGTCATGTCCCCCGTGATCTCCCGGAGCACGCGGGCCTGCGCATCGGTCAGCTCGAACGGAAGCGACTCCAGCAATGCCCGGATGTGCTCGTTGGTGCGGATGAACACGATCCCCGGTCGAGCCAGCGTCTGCTCATAGCGGGCCTGGGCCTGGACCAGCTGCAGGAAGAACAGCTCGTCGAAGGCGAGCCTGCGGCGACCGGCCTCCACGCCACCCATGGACTGGGGGCGGTGCAACTCGGTGATCGCCGATCGGATGTCCGGAACTCTCAGGGCCGCCCGCGTCTCTTCGGACAGGTACTCCTCTGTGTCCAGGGCCGGGAGCAATGCGTCCAGGTTGCCCTCGAAGATCCGGCGGAGAACCCACTGGGGGAGGTCCTCGGAGGCCGGGTACGAGACGAACACGTGACCGGCGGCGAGGTCGGACGCGGCTCCGCCGCCGGGTGCGCCCCCCTCGGCCCCCTCCCCTCCACGGGCCAGCGTCGTGAACTCTCGGGGCCGTAACTGCCTGCCATGGAAGAACTTGACCGGACCGGTCACCAGGAGGAGATCGCCCTCTCGAATCCGCCGATCGAGCCATGGCTGACCCGGCCAGGCGCAGGTGATCATGCCGGACTCGTCCTGGAGGACGGCCTGGAAGATCTTGAGGCCACGTCGGGTGGGCAGCGTCCCCTTGCTGCGGACCCGGCCCACCGCCGTGGCGTCCACGCCCACGTCGAGCTGGCCGATGGGGGTGACCGTGGAGGCGTCGTCGTACCGCCTGGGGACGTGGTAGAGCAGGTCCCGCCCCGAGAGGATGCCGATCTTCTGCAGCGAGGTGGCCCGCGCGGGGCCCACCCCCTTCAGAAACTGAACCGGCTTATCCAGGGCGGTGAGGGTCATTCCGTCTCGAAGACTCCGGCCAGGAAGTCGTCCACGTCGAAGGCGTCCAGATCCTCGAGTCCCTCGCCGAGGCCCACCAGCTTCACCGGTACGCCAAACTCCTCCTGCAGCGCCACCACAATACCGCCCCGGGCCGTGGAGTCCATCTTGGTGAGGATGATCCCCGTGGGCTGCACCACCTTGCTGAATTCCCGCAGCTGGGCCACCGCGTTCTGGCCCACGGTGGCGTCCAGGACGATGAGGGTCTCGTGGGGAGCGCCGTCGAGCCTCTTCCGGATGACCCGGTCGACCTTGCCCAACTCCATCATCAGGTCGTTTCGGGTGTGCAGGCGGCCCGCGGTATCGATGAGCGCCACGTCCGTCCCCCGGGCCTCGGCCGCCTCAATGGCGTCGAAGGCCACGGCGGCCGGGTCGCCGCGCTTCTGCCCGCCCACGAAGCCGGCGCCGACGCGTTCGGCCCAGACTTCGAGCTGGGCTACCGCGCCGGCCCGATAGGTGTCCGCCGCGCCCACCAGTACCGACAGGTCCTGTTGAACCATCCAGTGCGCCAGCTTTCCCACGGTAGTGGTCTTCCCCACCCCGTTCACGCCCACGATGAGAAAGACGGTGGGACCGTCGTCGGCGAAGGTGAGCCCCTGACCGGTCGAGGGACCCAGGATCTCCCGGACCTCCTCCTCCAGCGCCTTCCGGAGGTCACCACCGCCCCGGACCTTGCCCCGACGGGCCTGCTCCTCCACGGCGTCGATGAGCCGCATCGTCGCCTGCACGCCGAAATCCGCGGCGATGAGGCGCTCCTCCAGCGTCTCCAGGGACTCGTGGTCCATCCCCCCGACGGCCACGCGCACGTCGGTGAGGGCCAGGTCCACGACCTTGTTCCAGAGGGACTTCCGCTCCGTTTCGCGGCGGAACAGTCGGTTGATCGGCATGCGTCGAATCCGGGCGGCCCGGTGGAGACTGGATGTGAGACGGTCCGGACCAGGTCCCGGACCGAGTTCGCGGTGCTCGGCCCCGGGTCACTGCGCCCGGCGGCCGGAGTTCGCCGTCCGGCGGTGGGAGGCTAGCGCAACCCTCGCTGACGCCGGAGGATCCACTCTCCGCAGAGGAGGAGGATGCCGAGAAGATAGGGAAGCGGGTGCTCACGCAAAGGGCGCCGACCCGCACCGGCCACCCTGGCCTCCGATTGCCCGGCCGTGCTCAGCGAGTCGGAGTCCATGGCGGGGTAGAGCATGTCCGCGCTCCGGACCTCCACCCGGAGTCGACCCTCGCCCATGACCTCGCCTTCGGAGTCCGCGGCCCGGTAGCGGTAGTCTCCGGGCTCGAGGGCAGGAGTGAGCGCGCGGCCGGTGCCGTCCAGGTCGATGACCTCCCGGACACGCTCGACCCCGTCCAGAGTCGTGAGCGCCAGGGTCACGCCGCCCTCTCCGCCCAGGGGCACCCGCCACGGGATGGCCTGCCCGTCCGCCACCACGGCCTCCTCCGGCCGGACCAGGGCCCCGCCCCCCGATTCGCCCGCGAGGAGCCAGCCGCTGACCCCACCCCAGAGCCGGCGGTACGCGTCCGCTCCGCTACCGGCTCGTGCGGCCCAGCGCCACAGACCCGAGGCCAGCACCACGGCCTCCGGAGTCTGGTCCACCCGCCGAAGCGCCACGATGGTCTGCACCCCGGATCGACCACTCCGAGAGGCCTCCAGGACCGGCGTGAACGCCGCGGGATCCGTGAGCGGAAGGGGGAAGGCCACCGGCGGGAGGGCGGCCCAGTTGGGTCCGGAGAGCACGCCCGCCACCGGCGAGGCCGGCACCTCGGCGGTGGGGAACCACTCTCCGTCCGGAGGGCGGCCCACGAGAACACCTCGATCCGCCAGGGCTTCCCGGTCCAAGTCCACGAGGACCCGGGGCGAGCCGCTGGGAACGGCCTCGGCGATCCAGGAGGGGACGGCCCCGGCAAACCCGTGGATCACCACCACCTCGGCGCTCCTGAGGGCATCCAGGGCGTCCGGCGCCCCCACCCGCCGCGGGGGCTGGTCTTCCGATGCCAGGGCGAGGAACGTGGAATCCCCCAGGAGGATGAACCCCCGGCCCGGCAGACCCGTGACCCGGGACAGGGTGGGGACCAGGTGTCCGGGCTCCCAGCCCCCGGCTCCCGACACGAGCACGATCCCGCCCTGGGGAGGTCCGACGCGGACGAGGGCCGAGGCCCGATCGTCCGCCTCGAACGCGTCTCCGCCGCCGTCCGGAAGGCTCGCCCGCACCGAAACGGCCAGGTAGCCCGAATCGGCGGGCAGGCTGATCCCGAACCCGTGCTCGGAGAGGCGCCCCGGATCGGGCGTCGCGAGCCGGACCG
>JBDHIJ010000117.1:0-3834 GCA_039587435.1 Gemmatimonadota bacterium | reverse complement strand
GGCTCCGGCGGGACGACCTGGAGCCTGCAGTCCGGCTCTCTGCCCTCCGGATTGACGCTCGGATCGGGCACGGGAGTCATCTCGGGCACTCCATCCAGCGCCGGATCGTCGGGTTTCACGGTCCGGGCCAGCAGCGGGGACGGGCAGACTGCCACCCGGGCCCTCAGCATCACCGTGGAGGCGGCCAGCGGCCCGGCGGGCCTGACCAACGAGTGTGACTCGCCTGGGGCGGGCTGGATCTGGTGCGACGACTTCGACAGGGACCGGCTGGGAGCGTACTTCGAGTACAACAGCAACGGAGGCGGGTTCATCCGGCAGTCCGGGGTGGGCGTGGAGGGCTCGTCGGCCATGAGCGCCACGTTCGGCCCGGGCATGGTGACCGCCGGAGACCTGAAGGTCGCGTTCGGCCGGACCCCGGACGGGTACATGGCCCCCGTGGATGCCGGCACGAGCAACTACCGCGAGATCTACTGGCGCCAGTACGTGAAGATGGCGCCGGGCTGGACCGGAGGCGGCGGATGGAAGCTGTCCCGGGCCACGGTGTTCTCCGCGGCGGATTGGTCGCAGGCAGCCATCGGCCACGTCTGGTCCACGCCGACCGATCACTCCGTGCTCACCATCGACCCCGCCTCCGGCACCGACACCTCCGGGAACGTCGTCACGAACGGTTACAACGACTTCCCGAACCTCCGCTGGTTCGGGGAGGAGCAGGGCACGACCCCCCTCTTCACCGACGCGAACGCCGGGACCTGGTACTGCGTCGAGGTGCGTATGCGCCTCAACGACGCAGGGGCGTCGAACGGCGAGATGCAGATGTGGATCGACGGGAACCTGGAGGCCTCGGCCACCGGCATGAACTGGGTGGGGAGCTACAGCGCCTACGGAATCAACACCGTCATGTTCGAGAACTACTGGAACGACGGCGCTCCCCAGACCCAGACCCGCTACTTCGACAACATCGTCATCAGCACCCAGCCCATCGGATGCGGTGGATCTCCGCCCCCGCCGCCGCCACCGTCCGACCCGGTCCTGTCCGTCACCCGGGCGGGAGGCAACAACCAGTCGGGCGAGGTAGGAACCGCCCTTCCGGATCCGCTGCGGGTGCGGGTGGTGACCGACGGCGGAACCGGCGTGGCCGGCCATCCCGTGACCTGGGAGGTCGTGTCGGGCGGCGGCTCCGTGAGTCCCACCAACACCGTCACCGACGCGAGCGGGTATGCCGAGGCGACCTGGACGCTGGGTCCGACCGCCGGCAGTGGAAGGGCTCGGGCCACCGCGACGGATGTTGGCTCGCGGGACTTCGACGCTACCGCTACCGACTCCGGCTCGCCGCCACCGCCTCCGGGCGGCTCGAACGAGCCTGCGGGCTTCACGAAGCTGACGGAGCGATCCTTCGACGCCATCAGCGAGGACGGCTGGATGATCGAGGACGCCGGCGGAGCGACCATCGTGGACGACGCCAGCGCCCCCCGGTCCGCGAGCAAGGTCATGAGGGTCGAGTATCCCTCCGGCTGGAGCGCCGGCTACTCCACCATCGACATGGAGAAGTCGACGGGCCGGCACACGAAGAACTTCCTGTCCTTCTACATCAAGTTCTCGAGCAACTTCCAGGGCGAGAACAGCTCGACGAACAAGCTCTTCTTCAACTGGATCCACAACAACCCGGCCGTGTTCCTGTCGGCAGAGGGCCGGGGATCCGGGTCGCTCCGGCCCACGGTCCGGCTGCAGAACATGCCCGGCGGGGAGTCCCGCGAGTACCTCTATCCCAACGTGGTGCCGAGCGTGGAACTGAACCGCGGCCAGTGGCACCACTGGGAGGTACTCTTCGAGGCCAACACGCCGGGGAGCAAGAACGGTCGGGTCACGTGGTGGATCGACGGGGTGAAGGTCGGCGAATACACGGACATCATGTACTCAGGCAGCGGGCAGGGTAACCTGTGGGAGCTGCTCGAGCTGAGTCCGATCTGGGGCGGCGTGGCAGGCCGGGTCGAAAGCACCATGGACTTCACGCTCGACCACGTATACCTGAGCGGTTCGAACTAGCGGCACGAGCGCGCGAAGCACGTTTCCTCCAGCGACCGGCCACGCGGAAGTTCCCGCGTGGCCGGTCGTCTGTTCGGGTCCTCGCAGAGCCCCCCCGGGCGGGGCGGGCGGGCCTCACCCGACCCCGGTTTCCCGGACTCCGCAGCCCTGTGCAGCGTTTTGGGGCAACGACTATCCCGGACTGATACTTTTTCCCCCCCCCACGCACCTCAAGAGAGCTTGATAGAGGAGGTAACTCATTTCACCACAGTACTTTACCGCGTGCCCTGATCGGCAGGCACGGTTGGCACTCCCCCTGCACCTGTAACTCGCGCAACGTTTCGCAGCCGCCGCATCAACGCACGCTGCTCAGAGCAAAGCTGTCGAAAGGCAGTGGCGCAGAGCTACGGGGCTACAGTGGTCCGACAGGGACCACCAGGCTCGCCGGGCCGCCAGCGGGAAACGGGAGGAAGCTCCCCAACCAACTGGCGGCCCGTCTCGCTGCACGATACGAAACGCCTCAGGGCGTTTCAGAGTTCAAGTGCGGTGCCTCAACGACCCGCCCTGCGGGTGACCGAGGCCAGAGTCTGGAGACAATTCCATGTCGACCAAGTGGACCCCGTTCGCGGGCCGCTGTAGTACCGGTGTGCCCGGCGAAGTCCGAAAGCGAAACCTGAGTGGCCTGACCAGGATGTTCGCAGTCCTCTCGACCCTGTTCGTCCTCGGGTCGTGCGCGGACAGCCAGTCCAATCTCACCTCACCGTTCGGGGACGCTTCAACGCGGGCCCCGGCGGACCTCATTCCGGTTGGGCCCCTGCCGAACAGCGGCACCGTGGGCCAGCTCGCCGGCGACAGCATCGGCGTGCGCGTGCTGGACGCATCGGGCGCGCCGGTGTACGGCGCCGTCGTCCGGTTCGAGGTCGTCAGCGGCGAGGGTTCGCTCTCCCGCACGTCTCGGCGGTCCGGCACGGACGGCACCGCCTGGGTCGCCTGGCAGCTCGGGCCCACGGCCGGGCCCCAGTCGATGCTCGCCGCGGTCGGGTCGGTGGATAACCTCGAGATTCGCATCGAGGCCGCGCCGGCTCTGAACGCAGCGGTTCTGGAGATCCTGGGCGGCGACGCCCAGGAGGGAACGGTCGGTTCCGTGCTTCCGGCGCCACTGCTCGTCCAGGTGTCCGATACCTTCGGAAACCCCATCGAGGGTGCCCCGGTGGAGTGGACCTTCGAGCAGGGCGGTGGTCGGCTGACGTCCGCCCCGTCCACCGAAACCCGGTTCGAGCGCTCGCTCCGCACCTTCACGGACGAGACCGGTGTCTCGTCTGCCCAGTGGGAGATGGGAACGACGGCGGGGGCCCAGACGGCCGAGGCCCGGATCGGCTCCACCGGGTCGGATGGAGCCCCGGTCGGGATCGGCGCCGTCGACGCCGCCCGTGGAGGAAAGAAGTTCTCCGGAGACGGCAGCCCGTCGAAGCCCAGAAAGGTCGTGGTGTCGCCCAGCTCCCTCGATCTTGAGGCCGGCGCCACGGGCCAGCTCACGGCCGAGGGCCAGGACCGCTGGGGGAACACGATCGAGGGGCTGACGTTCGGTTGGAGTTCCTCGAACTCCGAGATCGCCCAGGTGGACGCGAACGGCCTCGTCACGGCCCGTGCCGCCGGCTCGTCCACCGTGACGGCCAAGGTCTCGGGGGTAAGAGGCACTGCCGAGGCCAGGGTGGCGGCCGGAGTGACCGCTCCGAGCGTGACCACCACGAGCCTCCCCGACGGGACGGAGGGAGTGGCCTACTCCAGCTCGCTCGACGCCTCGGGCGGAGA
>JBDHIJ010000057.1:0-17749 GCA_039587435.1 Gemmatimonadota bacterium | reverse complement strand
TCTACTTCGTCCCGGAGAGGTCTCCCGACGGGACCCACCTGGCGCTGACCAACACCCACTACGAGGTCCTGGTGGTGGACGTGGAGTCGGGTGAGGTCAGCTACGTCGACACCGATCGCTTCGCTCACCCCCAACGGTCCATGAACCCGGTGTGGTCGCCGGATTCACGCTGGATCGCGTACGCCCGACGGCTCGACAACCAGCTGCGGGCCATCTTCGTGCACGACACGCAGACGGGCGAGACCCGGCAGCTCACCGACGGGATGGCCGACGCCATCACCCCGGTCTGGGACGCCAACGGGGAGTGGCTGTACTTCCTGGGGTCCACCAACTACGGGCTCAACACCGGTTGGCTGGACATGACGTCCTACGACCGGCCCATCACCCGGGCTCTGTACCTGGCCCTGCTGCGGGCCGACGCCGAGTCGCCCTTCCTGCCGAAGAGCGACGAGGAGACAGCGCCCGGCGACGGCGCCGGGAACGGATCGGAGAACGGCGCGGGCGGCCGAGGGGGCCAGGAGGGTGGCGACGACGTCCAGGTCACCATCGACTTCGACGGCATCCGGTCCCGGATCATCGACGCGCCGGGCCTTCCCCAGCGGAACTACCTGGGGATCGGGAAGGGCCCGCAGGGCCACGTCTTCGTGTCCGAGGCGATCCCCAACCAGCCCGGTGTGACGGTCCATCGCTACAAGGTGGAGGACGCCGAGGCCGAAGAGTTCCTGGAGCGGGTGGCGTTCGCGCGCACCTCCGAAGACCGGAAGAAGATCCTCTACCGCAGCGGGTCCAACTGGGCCGTGGTGGACGCGGCCGGGCGGAAGCCCTCGCCCTCCGACGGCCGCCTCAGCCTGGGTGACCTGCGGGTCCAGATCGACCCCAAGGCCGAGTGGGCCCAGATGCTGCGGGACGGCTGGCGCTTCATGCGCGACTTCCTGTACGTGGACAACGTCCACGGGGCCCCGTGGGACGATGTCTGGACCTGGTACGAGCCGTGGCTCGAGGGCGTGAACCACCGGTCCGACTTCAATCATCTGCTGGACATGCTAAGCGGCGAGGTGGCCGTGGGGCACTCGTACGTCCGCGGCGGAGACTATCCGGAGCTGACCAACCCCCGGACCGGGCTGCTGGGGGTGAACATCTCGCGGGACGGCGACCACTATCGCATCGACCGGCTGTTCACCGGTGAGGACTGGAACCCCGGCCTTCACGGCCCACTCTCCCATCCCGGGATGGACGTGGCCGAGGGCGACTACCTGGTGGCCATCGACGGGCAGCCCCTGACGGCGCCCGAAAACCCGTTCCGACTCCTGGAGGGCACGGCCGGAAGGACCATCACGGTCGCGGTGAACTCCCGGCCGTCCATGGAGGGCGCGCGGACCATCGTCGTGGAGCCCGTAGGCAATGAGGGAGGCCTGCGGACCTGGGGCTGGGTGGCCGATAACCAGCGTCGGGTGGATGAACTGAGCGGCGGCCGGCTGGCCTACGTCTGGCTGCCGAACACCGGCCAGCCCGGCTACACCTTCTTCAATCGGATGTATTTCGCCCAGCAGGATCGGCAGGGCGCGGTCATCGACGAACGGAACAACGGCGGCGGATCGGCCGCGGACTACATCGTGGACGTGCTGGCGCGCGAGCTCACCGGGTACTTCAACTCCCGGGCCGGGGACCGGAAGCCCTGGACCCAGCCCATGGCGGGCCTGTGGGGGCCGAAGGTCATGGTGATCAACGAGCGGGCCGGGTCCGGTGGGGACCTGCTCCCCTACCTGTTCCGTTTCCGGGGCGTGGGCCCGCTGGTGGGCACGAAGACCTGGGGTGGCCTGGTGGGCACCTGGGACACGCCGCCCCTGATCGACGGAGGCCGGTACGTCGCCCCGCGCGGCGGGTTCTTCGACGTGGACGGCGAGTGGGCCGTGGAGGCGGAGGGGGTCGCGCCGGACATCGAGGTGCGAAATGACCCGGCTCCGGTCCTTGCCGGTGGCGACCCACAGCTCGAGGCCGCGGTGGCCGAGGCCCTCAGGCTGCTGGCCACCGAGGGCGTGGAACTCAGGCCCGAGCCGGCTCCGCCGGTTCGCTGGCGGCGTCCCAGCGGCTGGGAGCAGCAGGTGCCCCGTCGCCCGGGCGGGAACTGAGTTCGGGGGCACGGGTGCCCGAGGGGGCGCCCGTGCCGACCCGAGTAGGGCAGATCCGCTTGCCGGCGTCCCTCACCCCGAACGGGCGGGGGGGACGTCCAGCTCGATGATCTCCGCTCTGACCCGCTCCCGGATGTCTCCCGGGGGCGGGTCAATGGTCAGATGGGCCACTGTCACCGGAAGGTCGAAGCGCCTTGGGCCCGCGCTTCCGGGGTTCAGGTAGAGGACTGATCCGATCCACTCGTTCCTCGGGCGATGGGTGTGCCCGTGGATGACCACGGAGAACCCCGCGGTCGCCGGCGAAAGGTCGATCTCCTCCGGGATGTGCAGGACGTAGATCCCCACGTCCCCGGCTTCGAGGACCTCCGTCCGGGGCAGTTCGGCCCCGAAGGTCCCGTAGTCCGTGTTGCCCCGGACCGTGTGAACCGCTCTGGGCCCCGCTGGCCCCTTCCGGAGCTGACCCAGGATTTCGGCGCCCCCGACGTCGCCTGCATGGATCACCGTCTCGAACTCCGCCAGGGCCGCCAGGGCCTCGGGCCGCATCAGTCCGTGGGTGTCGGAAATCACTCCGATTCGGATGGTCACTCGGGGCTCCTTGCTCGGTTGGACCTGCCTCGAGTACCCTCGGGAGGTCCACTACGGTTCACATCGGAGAGTAGATCATGATCGGCCGTCCGCGCCAAGGCACCGCTGCCCCAGCTCTGCTGACCCTCGTTCTCCTGGCTTTCCTTCCGACCGCGTGCTCCGTCCCCGCGGACCAGGCGGCAGGTGACGCCGGGCTGGAGGGAAGTGGAGGTACCCACGCCGACCTCGTGCAACTGTTCGATGAGTGGCGGGAGTTCGAGCGACCCACCTTCGTGGACCTCGTGCCGGACTATTCCCTGGAGTCGATGGCCACCCAGCACCGGGAACTCGCTCAGTGGCAGGCGCGCCTCCGCCGGATGAACCCCGAGGGCTGGACGGTGGAGGAGCAGGTGGACTGGCACATCGTCCGGGCCGAGATGAACGGGCTGGACTTCGACCACCGGGTCCGTCAGCCCTGGGCCCGGGATCCGGCGTTCTACGTCATGATCTACCTGGCGGAGAGCGACGTGCCGGCGCACGAAGGGCCGGTGATCCACGGATGGATCGACACCTGGACGTTCGACTATCCCCTGTCCGACGGAGCCGCAGCCGATCTGGCGGTCCGGATCGGAGCGATTCCCGCCGTGCTGGAAGCCGCGAAGACAAACCTCACCGGCGACGCCCGGGACCTGTGGATGGCGGGCATCCGGTCGTTCCGGGCCCAGAGCCGGGACCTGGCCCGCTACGCCGAGCAGGTGGCCGGCACGAGTGGGGACCTGGACCGAGCGATCCAGGATGCCATCGAGGCTTCGGACGAGATGGTCGCGTGGCTGGAGGAGCGGGCGCCCTCGAAGCTCGGCCCCTCCGGCGTGGGCAAGGAGGACTACACCTGGTATATGCAGAACGTCCACCTGGTCCCGTACTCCTGGGAGGAGCAGGTGACGCTCATGAGGCGGGAACTGGCCCGTTCCCACTCCTCCATGCGACTGGAGGAGAACCGGAACCGAGACCAGCCCCGGCTCGAGCGGATCGCCTCCGCGGAGGAGTACGACCGGCGCCTCAACCAGTCGGTGGATCGGTACATGGCCTTCCTCGAGGAGGAGGAGGTCGAGACGATCGAGGAATGGATGGACGCCGCCCTCCGGGCCGTGAACGGGTCGTTCAGCCCGGCCGAGCCGGACGAGGTCCGCAACTTCTTCCAGGAGGTGATCTACCGGGACCCCGACGCGTTCCGTCCCCACATGCACCACTGGATCGAGCTGGCCCGCATGCGGGAAGACCCGCACCCCAGTCCCATCCGGGCCACGCCGTCCCTGTACAACATCTTCGACGCCCGGTCCGAGGGTCTGGCCACCGGCGTCGAGGAGATGTTCATGCACCTCGGTCTGCTGGATGAGAATCCCGACCGCGCGAGGGAGCTCGTGTGGATCATGCTCGCCCAGCGTGCGGCCCGGGCCACCTCGGGCCTGATGCTCCACGGCAACGAGTTCGACATGGAGGAAGCCGTCGCGTACGCCATGCGCTGGACCCCCCGGGGCTGGCTCACCGAGGGCGACCTGGTCCGAGGGGAGCAGCACCTGTATCTCCGCCAGCCCGGATACGGCACCAGCTACGTCACCGGGAAGATCCAGATCGAGGAACTGCTCTCGGAGTATGCGCTGGTCCGGGGCGACGAGTTCACCGTGAAGGAGTTCTTCGACGAGTTCTACGCAGCCGGCGTGATTCCCACGGTGCTGGTCCGCTGGCTCATGACGGGTGAGAAGGACCCGATCCTGGAGGACGGCGCAGGAACCTGAGGCCGCACCAGCCGGTGGACCGGCGCGCCGACCGGCCCGAGGCCTGACGTGGGCCGGGTCTCATCGGTCCCGGGTCAGTCGCCGGTGTTGATGCGGGCGGTGACCCTCCGAACCAGCGCCCGGGGCGCGAATCGGACGGCGACCGTTCCGGCTCTGGAGAGCAGCCCGGGAACGACGAGTGCACGCCCGGTCCGGAATCCTTGGTACCCCGCCCGGGCCACCGACTCCGAGTCCATGACTCCGGCTCGGAAGATGCCAGAATCCTCCATGCCGGCGACGGCCTGAAACTCCGTGGCCACGGGTCCCGGTGCCAGGCAGGTCACGGTGACGCCCAAGCCCCGAACCTCTTCGAAGAGGGATTCACTGAACGACAGCACGAAGGCCTTGGACCCGTAGTACGCCGCCATGTAGGGCCCGGGCTGGAAGGCAGCCGTCGAGGCCACGTTCAGGATTCCGCCTCTGCCTCGATCGAGCATCCCGGGCAGGAAGAGCCGCGTGAGATGGGTCAGCGCCATCACGTTCACCTGGACCAGGTCCACCTGTCGGCCCTCGTCCAGCTCGGAGAACGGGCCCAGCGCGCCGAACCCCGCGTTGTTCACCACCACGTCTACCGCCGCGCCCCAGTCCCGGCACCGGTCAAGGATCCGGCCAGGGGCCGAGGGTTGGGCCAGGTCGGCGGGGAGGACCCGGCAGCCCACCCCGTAGCGGTCGCTCAGTTCGGCCGCCAGCTGGCCGAGGACGTCCTCGCGACGGGCCACCAGGATCAGGTCTGAGCCGTCGGCGGCGAAGAGGTGGGCGAGGTCCCGGCCGATCCCGGCCGAGGCCCCGGTGATCAGGGCGGTTTCCTTCATGGTCCTCCCCGTTCGGAGTCCCCGGAGCCCTGGAGGCCCGGGCGCTCTGGGTGGTGCGACCGTGGCGGGCGGCTGGAGCCGCGGGGCCGAGGTCCGTTGAAGTACCGGAAGGTATTGTGCCGGATTTCTGCGAGAAACCGCATCCGCCCCTGGACGCCGAGCCGGCGCGAGGGTCGCGCGACGGTTCACGAACGGTTATCTGGATTTCGTGTCCGGGGCCCTCTCCCGACTGCCGAATCCGGAGCTGGACCCTCCTCCTCGAGTCATGATGCCCCATTCCAAGTCATCGTTCCGCGCTCTGACGCTGGGCGCCTTCGTGCTGGGTCTGTCGTCCTGTGGCGGCGGCCAGGATTCCCCTGCCGCGGCCGATGTGCCGGCACCCTCGCTCCTCGTCCTGGTCTCCGTGGACCAGCTCCGAGGCGACCTGCTGGAGCGGTATGACACCCTGTTCACCCGGGGCGTCCGCCGGCTCCACGACGAAGGCTACCGGTTCACGAACGGCACGCACGATCACGCCGGCACCACCACCGCCGCCGGCCATGCCAGCCTGGGCCTGGGGGTCCACCCACGGACCCACGGCATCGTGGGGAACGAGTGGTGGGTGGAAACGGACGCCGGCGTGGAGGAGCTGTACGCGGTGGCCGATCCGGACTCGCCTCTCCTGAACCACCCCGGTGAGGAGGGGCGATCCCCCGCCAACATGCTCCGGGACGGGCTGGCGGACTGGATCCTGGCCGCGGAACCCCGGGCCCGGGTCGTATCGATCTCCAGGAAGGACCGCGCGGCCATCCCCATGGCGGGCCGGGCCCGGGGGCACGTCTACTGGATCGTTCCCGAGACGGGCGAGTTCACCACGTCCACGTACTACGCCGCCGAGCTGCCCGCGTGGGTGACCGATTTCAATGCGACGGCGATGCGGGGACTCTACCAGGACACCGTCTGGACGAGCACCGTGCCCGAGGCGGCGAAGGTCCTGACCCGGGGCGACACGGCCAGCTACGAGAGATACCACCCCCTGACCTACTTCCCGCACCACGGGAGAGCGGAGATCGGGGAGCGTGCGCCGGACGAACTCGCCCCGCGGCTGAACGAGTGGGTGACGGAGACGCCGGTCTCTGATCGGGCGGGCGTAGCGCTCGCCATGCGGGCCATGGACGAGCTGGCCCTGGGCCGTCAGGGGCACGTGGACTTCCTGGCTCTCTCCCTCTCGGCCACGGACCACGTGGGGCACAACTACGGCCCCAGCAGCCGGGAGCAGCTGGACAACCTTCTACGCCTGGACGAACAGCTGGGGCTGCTCATGGATCACCTGGATGCCACGGTGGGGGCGGGGGGCTGGGCCATGGCGTTCTCGGCCGATCACGGCGTGGCCGACGAGCCGGAGCACCGGCAGGAACAGGGCATGGCGGGGTACCGGGTCACGCAGTCGGACCGCGACCGAATCGGGGCGATGGCGATGGCCGTGGCGGCCGGGGGGGGAGGGCCGGACGAGGTGGCCGGGGCCGTCCTGGCGGACTCCCTGGTGGCGCAGGTGCTGACCTACGCCTCCCTGGAGGGCACCCTGCCGGAGGACACCCTGGCCGCGCTGTCGTATCGGAGTCACGTACCGGGCCGACACCGGTCGCCGCTCGGCCGGCTGGGTGTGGTGGTGAACCTCCGGGAGTTCGACATGAACCGCGAGTACATGAACGGCTCGGGTCACGGGTCCACGTACCACTACGACCGGTGGGTGCCGATCATCCTCCTCGGGCCGGGCGTGCAGCCGGGGTTCTCACCGACGGCGGTGGCCACGGTGGACGTCGCGCCGACGCTTGCTGCCTGGGCCCGCGTCCCCACGCCGGGAGACCTGGACGGTCGGGATATCCGGCCCCGTTAGAGTTCCGGGTCAAGGTCGCGGTCGGGGTCCGGATTCGAGCCCGGTTCCGAGCCCGCGTTCGGAGCTGAGTGCTCCGGAAGCGGAGGGAGGAGCTCTTCCCGGACCACGTCCGGGTTGTCCGGGTCGTGCCCGACGGTGTTGAACGCCAGTAGCATCCCCGGGCTCTCTCCCTCGTGACGGACCGCATGGGCCACGCCCGGTGGGAAGTCGAACCGGTACACCTGCTCCTCCGGCACTCTCAGCACGGTGTGCGCGTCCCCTTCCCGCCATGCGACCTGGGCGGGCCCCACCACGGCCATGACCTCGTAACCGCGCTCGTGGTAGTGGTTGCCCCGGACGGCACCGGGGCGGGTCGCCACCCAGTGGACGTTCGCCTGCGCCGGCAGGTCCGATTGGTCCATCGGCTCCACCACCCACCCTCTCGCATCGGAGTGGAGATCCAGGATCGTGACCCGGGTCCGCGTGGTGCTCGTCTCCTCCCCGTGCGCTGTATCGGACATGGCTCCCGGGTTCCGATCAGGCGGAGTCGCCGGCCTGGTGGAGGTGGACGTCCCGCTGGGGATAGGGGATCGAGCATCCTCCGGCCTCCAGCTCCTCCTTCAGCGTCCTGAGCAGGTGGAACTTGAGAGGCCAGTAGTCCTCTTTCCGGCACCAGGGGCGGACGAAGATGTCGACGGACGAGTCGCCCAGGTTCCCGACCTCCACCAGGACCTCCGGATCGCGGAGTACCCGCGCGTCGGCCGACAGGACCCGTTCGATGATGCCCCTGGCCTTGCCGATGTCGTCGTCGTAGGAGATCCCCATCACCAGGTCCAGGCGGCGGGTGTCGTTGGCCGAGAAGTTCTTGATGGTCCCGCCGTACACTTGGGAGTTCGGCAGAATGATCTTGACGTTGTCCGGCGTGTGGAGGGTGGTGCTGAACAGCCCGATGCCGATGACGGTTCCCGCCGTTCCTCCCACGTCCACGTAGTCGTCCACGTCGAACGGCCGGAACATCAGCAGCATCACTCCGGCGGACAGGTTGGAGAGGGTGCCCTGGAGAGCCAGGCCGATGGCCAGACCCGCGGCTCCGAAGACGGCGAGCAGGGAGGCCGTCTGGACCCCCACCATCCCGAGCACGGCCACGATGACCATGGCCATGATGACCCAGTAGGCCAGCGACGACAGGAACGGGACGAGGGTCGGGTCGATATCGGCCCGGGACAGCAGGGAGCGAAGGACGTTTCGGGCACGGCCGGCGATCCAGCGACCGAAGATCAGTAGGGCCAGGGCGCCCAGGACCTTCAGGCCCCACTCGGCGAACAGGCCGGTGATGAGCTGGATCAGGTTGGTGATATCGACAGCGGTCATGTCCATGGAGCGCTTGGGCTGGAGGGCGATGGGGAGACGGGCGGAAAAGGGGTGGGTCCGCCTCCGAAGGAGGAAACTGAACGAGGTTTAACCTGGTGCGCCAGTGGCCTCGGAACCCCGGGTCTGGAGGTGGCGAGGGGGTCACGATCCCGAGTCGCGGGCCGCTGCCGCTGGACCGGGCCTCCCGAGGGTGCCAGTTTGGCCGCCGGACCCCGCACGCGGCGGACGGTCGAGTGCATTCGCGATCTGTAACGCTTCCCTGTCATGAAAAACCTCCGCGCCCCTCGGACACTGGGCACCCTGTTCCTCACCGGCCTGATGGCGATGTCCATGGCTGCCGCCCCTGCACCGGGGGCTTCGCAGGACGTGCGCCTCATCGTCGTCATGTCCGTGGACCAGCTCCGGGGGGATCTCCTCGAGCGGTACGAGCCCGTGTTTACCGGTGGACTCGCCCGGCTCCTGTCGCAGGGATCGAACTTCGTGAACGCCACGCACGATCACGCCCGGACCGAGACCGCGGCCGGGCACGTGACCCTGGCCACAGGCGTCTACCCTTCGCGCCACGGGGTGGTGGGGAACTCGTTCTCCGTCCGGACCGAGACGGGGGAGTTCCGGTCGGTCTACTGCGTGGCGGACCCCGAGTCGCCGCTCCTGGGCTTCCCGAACATGCCGGGGCGTTCGTGGGAGAACATCCTGCGCGACGGGCTGCCCGACTGGGTCCAGGACCGCGATCCGGAGGCGCACATTGTCTCCATATCCCGGAAGGATCGGTCCGCGGTCGGAATGGGAGGACGGTCCGGGGGACACGCCTACTGGATCGTGGAGAACGCCGGTGTCTTCACCACCTCCACCCGGTATCGGGATCGGCTGCCCGACTGGGTCGCGGCGTTCAACAGCGGACCGATGATGGAGATGGCGGGTGACTCGGTCTGGCGGGCCACCGCGTCGCCCGAGGCTCGAGCCCTGAGCCTGCCGGACACGGCGGAGTGGGAGGGAGACGGTGTTCATACCGCTTTCGACCATCGGGCCTGGGAGGAGACCGACCCATCGGATCCGGGTCGTTACGGCAGCTGGATCGCGCGAACCCCGGTGGGCGACCGGGCGGTCCGCCTGCTGGGGCAGGAGGCCATCACGGCGCTGGGCATGGGGCAGTCCGACCGGCTCGACTACCTCGCGCTGGGGTTCTCGTCGGCCGACTACATCGGCCACCGCTACGGACCCCTGAGCCGCGAGCAGGCGGAGAACCTCCTGGCACTGGACCGTGAACTCGGGGAGTTCTTCGCGTTCCTCGACGAAGAGGTGGGGACCGGCCGATGGGTCCTGGCCCTCTCCGCCGACCACGGTGTGATGGACGCCCCGGGGAGCCCCGCGGCGGTGCGCAGGAGCACCCGGGACGAACTGCTGGAGTACCGGGAGACGGCCGCGGAACTCAGGAACTCGGGCCTGTGGGACGACGCCCTGGCCGCTGAGGCATCCGAGCGACTGTCCGGGCTGGCCGTGATCGGGGGAGCGACGCCGCTCTCCGTGCTGGCCGGGTCTGAGCCGGTGGACTCTATCGTCCAGCTGCAGCGAAACGGATACTTCCCGGGCCGCTACCGGTCGACTCTCGGATCCCTTGGGGTCGAGATCTTCACCGCGGAGAACGTGCTCCTGGACACGAGCGCCCGAGGGACGTCCCACGGCTCCCCCTGGCACTACGATCGGTGGGTTCCGCTTCTCTTCCTCGGACCGGGTGCGCCCGCCGGCCGGCTCGAGGACCGGGCCGCGACGGTGGACATGGCGCCGACGCTGGCCGGGATGGCCGGACTTCGCGTCCCCGGTGACCTGGACGGGCGGGACCTCCTGGGAGGCCCCCGCTAGGCAATCCCTTCCGGGCGACGGAACCAGGGGGCGCGCCCGGGACTCCGTTTCGGCACGAAAACCGCGTGAATTGGCGGGTTTCGGGCTGGCACGACCCTTCCTAAGGGTGCACGTACGTGCACCGGTGTGTCAGGAACCCACACCCGCCTCTCCACCGGCCGGCCGGAAATCGGGCCGGATCCCGCGGAGGCGGCCTAGAAGCCCCTGCGACCTCCCCGCCGGGCCCCGGCGCCGCTGGGTCGGGACTGGCGATGCTGCTGCGCCCGGGCGGCCCCCCGATCCCGCTGCCCCTGGGCTCGGTCGAGACTGCTCCCCGTGGACGGCCGGCTCCCGCCCGTGCTGGGCTGCGAGGGGCGCG
Source organism: Gemmatimonadota bacterium (assembly GCA_039587435.1). Classification (GTDB taxonomy): domain Bacteria; phylum Gemmatimonadota; class Gemmatimonadetes; order Longimicrobiales; family Gaopeijiaceae; genus JBDHIJ01. The sequence goes on along the minus strand of JBDHIJ010000057.1, from coordinate 6,965 downwards.
TCTGAGGTCGGGCCTGCTGGGTCTGTGGGTAGCTCGGTCGCTGCTGAGGCCTGGCCGGCTGGGCCTGCGGCTGACCGGGGCGGGCGGGTTGAGCCTGGGGCCGCTGCCCCGTCGAGGGCCGCTGGCTGGGCTGGCCCCACCCGCCGCCCGGTGTCCGCTGCTCCCAGCCTCCGCTGGGCCGCTGTCGATAGACGTTCCCACTGCGGTCCGCCTGGACGTTGTTCGGCCGGTTGGAGGGACGGGCCTGGGGCCGGTTGGGGCCGGTGGCGGGCCGGTTTCGGGCCACCTGGGCAGCGGTGGCGTTCCGGGTCCTGGCCTGCTGGGTCCGGTAGATGTTGGATTGCCCGGCCCGGTAGCCCGCCCGGAATCCGGCCCGATACCCGGCATGCCATCCGGCCCTGCGACCGGCGTAGAACCCCCGTCGATACGGCGTCGGGCCCCACCAGCCGCGATAGCAGCACCAGGGCCGCCAGGGTGAGTACCCGATCCCGAACGTGAACCAGCCGTTCGTCCAGGTGAAGCCCATGTTCCAGCCGGTCCAGGGGTTCCACCGGACGTGGAATCCCCAGGTCGCGTGGTGGGGATAGTACCGGGTGCGCCACCATGGGGCGTACCACCAGCCCGTACCGTACACGACCGTGGTGTGGTGGACGACGGTGGTCTGGTTGACCACGGTCCCGGTGTAGCCCGGGTAGTATCCGGTCACCACGTATTCCGGCGTGGCCTCGAAGATCTCGACGTAGGTGACGTGGTGGATCGGGCACGAGGCCGGGATGTCGTAGATCTCCTCCGGCACGGCGGTGGCCACCGTCCAGGGGCCTTCGGCCGAGTCGGCCACGTACCAGACCCCGTCCGAGACCGCGTAGAACCTCGGTTCGGCCCGGACGACCGGAACGCCCGTGTTGATGGCGTAGGAAAGCGTGGTTCCCTCGATCTCCTCCCACTCGGGATCGCCGTCGTACTCCACGGTCAGCGACTGGTCGGTGCGGTCGATGTTGGCGGTCTGGGGAATGTAGGTGTCGAGCACCGCCTCCTCGGCCTCGACCGTACCCGCCACGTGGGCCAGGATGGAACCGATCTCCGAATCGGAGGGGATGTTCTGGAAGGTCTCCGGAAGCTCGGGGGAGGGGACCCAGGTCCAGGGCCCCTCGAGCTGGTCGGCGACGAACCACCTCCCGGAGAGCAGGACATAGAACCTGCGGGTCGGCGAGTGGAAGAACACGTCGCTGTCGGTGTTCCCTACGAACATGAGCTCGGTGCCCGAGATGGGCGTGAACTCGGCGTCACCCACCGTGGCGATGAGCTCCGAGGGCACCGTGACCACGACGATCTCCGGCGGCTCTCCCGGCTCGGCCGGGGTGGTCTCCGGCGCCATGGACATGGCTTCCCGGGCCTCGTCCCCCGGAGGCGGAATGACACCGGAGATGTTGGAGGGCACCGCCGTGGTGAACGTCCACGGACCCTCGATGTCACGGGCCCAGTACCAGAGATCCTCGCCTGCGAACAGGTAGTACCGGGTCTGGCTGAGGTCGTAGAGGATGGCGAACGAAGTGTTCACCACCGCCATGAGGTCTCCGTCCTCCAACGGCTGGAGGATGGGGTCGCCGTCGATCATCACCAGGACCGCCGGGCTATTCCGGTAGTGGATCTCGGGCGGTTCGTGGTTGAGGCCCGTCACCGACCGGTCGGGCATGTTCTCGAGTTCGAGGGTGGTCAGGAGGTGGTCCATGCTGCCCTCGATGACCGCGCCCTCCATCCAGTCGGTCAGCCGGCGGGCCCCCTCCGCGGCATCTTCCGGCGATACGTCGGGCAGGTGGACACGGACGACTTCGAAGTCCCGGTATGTCACAGTCCGCTCGTCCCGATCCGTGTCGATGCGGGCCTGGAACCAGGCGGTGCCGAAGTTGGCCTCCTCACTGCCGTCCAGGGGCTCCGCCGAGACCGCGAAGCGGCCCTCGAGCAGATTCCCCTCCAGCGTTTCGGGCTGTGGCTGGTAGATCACGACCAGCACGCGGTCGATCTCGACTTCCACGGGCCAGCTGTACTCCGGCGCCTCCTCCTCGGCCTCCGACGGTCCCTGGGCCATGGCCGGATGGGTCCAGACGGTGAGCGCCAGAAAGAGAAGAGGTGCTGCGGAAAGACGGGGGAGGGGGCTGCATATGCCGGGGCGCATGGAGGCGTTCCTTCCGGAAGAGGTGAGCGGGGCCCACTGGGTTCTACACGGTCTCAGGACCGGGTTCCGCCGTCACCCGCCGGTGAGGGTCTCGCCCAGCTGCTCTCCGAAGGGGAAGGAGAATCCGAACAGGAACCGCCACTGGTCGATTTTCAGGGTGGAGCCCTGCTCCTCGGGGAGCGTGACGTCCTCGTCCTCCCCCGGGAGGTTGAGGATTCGCTGGGCGGGCTCATCCCCGGCCTGCCAGGTGGCTCCGATGGTGAGATCGGCCCACTTGGTGGAGAAGGAGACCCCGGCGCCCAGGAGGATGAAGTCCATCCCCATGGTGGTGATGTTGGTTTCAGGCTCCACTTCGGCGAGCCGGACCACAGAGTCGGGAGCCGAGGAGAAGTTCGTGGCGACGCTTCCGAAGGCCGACAACCGGTCGCTTCGCTGGTAGCGCACGCCGAGCCCGGCGTTGAGGACGGCGATCCGCTCTTCGACGATGGCGAAGTCGAGGGGCTCGCCGGTGCTCTGGCTGGGGACCGAGTCCGCGCGGAGCACCGTATGCCTGTCCAGGGACGAGAAGTACTCGGTGGATCCGTGAAAGAGCCAGTTCCCCCGGGCGTGACCGACCCCGAGACCCATGGACCAGGGCGTCTTCCACTCCATGGGCAGGTCCCGCTGGACCGAGCTCGTGAGGACGTTCTCGGGCGCGCCGTCGCCGTCCACGTCGACGTTGACCGCGAAGTCCTCGTAGCGGATTACCCCGCTCTGGAGGATGCTCCAGTACGGCGTGGTCAAGGTGAGGCCGAACGAGGTCCGGTCGCCCACCCAGGACAGCCCGGTCTTGGCCAGGAGCCCCTGGTCGCTGACCCTGTACGCCCGCTCGATGTTGTAGGTGGCCGCGTCGTCGAACTCGTTCACCGCCCGGAGATCGAGTTTGACCGAGGACGATCTCGATCGGTTGAAGTAGAACGCCGAGGCGCCGACGCTCCACCGCTCCGAGAGAGGATACGCCCAGCTGAGTCCCACCCAGTCGTCGTTCAGCTTCGCGGCCACGTCCACGAACCCCACGAACTCGTCCTCGCCCGGGAGCGACTCCACCACGTCCCCCGAGGCTTCGTCCCGGATGAAGTACTCCAGTGTCCCGCGGTTCCGTGTGAGGAAGCCGTATCCGAACTGGTGGCCCTCCAGGAACGGCACCGTGAAGGTGCCCCCCACGAACCCGGGCGCACCGCCGAAAGAACTCTGGTCGAGGTCCCTGCCGTTCCCGAGCGCGTCCTCGGCCGAGAACGAAACCCACTCGTACAGCTTCGCGCTCACCACGAAGGCCGGACTGGTCATGTTCAGGAGCCGGGCCGGGTTGTAGAAGACCGCCCCGAGATCGGTGACACTGCCGATGACCGCGCCGTTGAGGAGGAGGGACTCGTTCCCGAACTGGTTGCCCCAGTAGTGCCCGGACTGGGCACGACCGTTCGCGGGGAAGCCCAGGAGGGCGCATCCGGCCAGGCCGGCCGCGAGGGCTGGGAGTCTTAGACTCGGGGGCCGACGGGTCATGGTGCGATCCGGGTCCGGTCCCTGGTCAGTCGGACGGCGGGCCCTTGGCCTGGAAGCTGAACTTCTGGCCTCCGATGGAGGCCTCGTACATCAGCCCCCCCTTCGCCTGGGTGAAGATGGCCACGCCCCCTTCATAGGACACGTCCCGGGAGGCGCCGGCCGTGGCGGCCACGGCCGAGGCCTGCGCGGCCACCTCGAAGTTGCCCTCGACGAAGCGGTCGGTGGCGGCCTGGCTCTCGAAGAAGATGATCTCGCTGTAGGCCTGGCCGCCCCACTGGAACCCGATGCTCAGCTGGGTCAGCGTGGCCTCGCCCATGACCTGGCCCTGATGGAACAGGATCCCCTTCCCGCGGGCGCCGCCGATTCCGATGGCGCCCTTCCCCACGGTGGGGAAGACCACGTAGGCGTGAGCCTGCTCGAAGAAGGCCTGCATTTCGGGATCGGCCTCCCGGTACTGCGTGACCACGGCCAGGGCTTCCTCGTACATGCCCCGGTCCACCCGGCCATCCTGCTCTCCGGACGGCTTCCACCCGCCCACCTGGCCGGCGAGAGGAGATCCGGCCAGAGCCACGGCCAGCGCGAGGGAGGCGGCGGTGAGGGTCCAGCGGGTCCAGGATGCTTCGACTCGGTTCATCAGACGGCTCCTGAGGTCCTGGGGGCGGTGCGCGTGTGGGGCTCGGTTCGAATCACTGGGTGGCCGGTCGACGGGATTCGTCGTCCCGGTACCTCGAGAACCACTCCAGAATGTAGCTTACCTTCCGCCCCAGGTTGCTGGGCCGGGCGGTGATGCTGTGACTGGCGTCGGGGATACGCACCATGGCGCTCTCCACCTTGTTGAGCTTGAGCCCCGTGTAGTACTGCTCGGTCTCGCTCATGGGCGTCCGCCAGTCCGCCTCTCCGGTGAGGAGCATGGTGGGGGTCGTGACGTTCCCGACCAGCGAAAGCGGAGACCTGCGCCAGTAGTGGTCCGGGTCCTCCCAGGGGGTGGCCGGGAACCAGTACCGCGTGAAAAACACCGGGTTGTCGGCGGTCAGGACGAAGCTTGCCCAGTTGATCACCGGCTTCTGGACCACGGCGCCGGAGAAGCGGTCGGTGTTCCCGACGATCCACGCCGTCAGCACGCCCCCGCCGGATCCGCCCGTGACGAACAGCTGGTCCTCGTCGATGAACCCGCGGTCGATGAGGGCGTCGACGCCGGACATCATGTCGTCGTAGTCCTGGCTCGGGTAGTTATGGTGGATCAGGCTCCCGAACTCCTGGCCATAGCTGGTCGAGCCCCGGGGATTCGTGTAGAAGACCACGTACCCGGCCGCGGCGTACAGCTGGATCTCCATGGCGAATCGGTCGCCGTAGTTGGCGAACGGGCCCCCGTGGATCTCCAGGATCATGGGGTATTCCCCCGAGGGGTCGAAGCCGGGCGGGTACACCACCCAGCCGTGGACGGGACGGCCGTCGTAGGAGGACTCCCACCACATCTCCTCGACCCGGCCCAACTCCCTGTGGCCGAACAGGTCGTCGTTCAGCCGGGTGATGCGGACGCCGTCCGGAGCCCCCCGGTCCACCACCGCCACGTCGGCGGGATGGTCGGGCGTCCCGTGGGTGTATGCAATCCGGCCGTCATCGGAGACGGAGAACTGGCCCCCACCGTAGGGCCGTCCCAGGGAGAGCCCGCCCAGGTTGGTTGCCAGGTTGCTGACCTCGCCGGTCTCGATGTCGATGAAGGCGATGCGGGTGTTCCCCTGGTCGTCGTACTGGACGTAGACCCCCCGGTTGTCCCGGCTCCAGGTCACCCCACCCACGTCGCGGTCCAGATCGCCGGAGACGAGCCGCGGGTTCGACCCGTCCCGGTCCATGACGTAGAGCTTGGTCACGGTGTAGCCCTGGTACTCGTCGTCGTAGCCGGTGTAGGCGATCCGCCGCCCGTCCGGAGAGACCCGGGGCCCACCGTCCGGACCGTAGCGATCGGTGAGGGCGGTGATGTCGCCGGTCGCCAGCTCCACCTCGAAGACCTGGCTGTCGTTGGGCTCGAACTCGGGGTCTCCCCGGTTCGCCGAGAAGAGGATGTGCTGCCCGTCGGGCGTCCAGCTCAGGCTGCCGCCATGGTTGAACTCACCCGACGTGACCTGGCGGGGCGTCCCCCCGTCCGCGGGCAGGACGAAGATGTGGGTGTTGCCCCGGGGCAGGTATCCGGCGCCGTCGAATCGGTACTGCATCCGCTCGATGACGGTAGGCGGCCTTGCCCATTCGGCGCCCTCCGGCATGCTGGCCTGGGGTGCCCGCATGGGCTGGCTGCCGTCGGGCACGAACATGGTGAACGCCAGCGAGGTCCCGTCCGGCGACCAGGTCAGGTTTCCGGGCGAGCGGGTCAGGTCGGTGAGGAGGGCGGTCTGGCCCGTATCCATCCAGCGGAGCCACAGCTGGGGCGATCCGTCGGCCGTGGACACGTAGGCCAGGCGGTCCCCGGTGGGCGACCACCTGGGCTGGAACGCGTTCTCGGTGCCGCGGGTCAGAGCCCGGTGGTCCGACCCGTCGAAGTTCATGAGCCAGAGGCTGGTCCGGGTCCGATCGGTCATGATGTCGAATCCGCTCCGCACGTAGACGACCCGGTCGCCATCCGGTGAGATCTGCGGATCGGCACCCCATTCGAGGCCGAACACGTCGTCGGCGGTGAGTACCGCGGGGCCCTCGGCCGCGTCTTCCTGGCCCTGTGCCGGGAGGGCCGGCAGGAGGAGACCGGCGGCGAGGAGTACGGCAACGGACCCCCGAACGGGGGGGAGGGGAGCGAACATGGTGGCTTCCCGGTGCTGGAGCGGAAGTGGGGCGGAGACCGCCGGAATGTTACGCGGACTGGAGAATCAAGCTGCGCTGAAGGTCCTTGCGGGACAAGGATTCCAGGCCGCAAAGGGCCGCCCGAATGTAACAGCCGACAACATTCTTTGAGACCGGTTGACCCGCCGACGAGAATCGACTCGATTGGGCCAGCAATCTTAATATTAAGAAGTCCCTCCCAAGGTGATGACATGACTGATACTCGCCCTTCCATTCTGATGGTCGATGACGCTCCCGCGGTCGTGGAGCTGGTGGAGGACCACCTGGATTCGGTCGGATTCGACGTGGTCGGAGTCCACTCCGGCGACGCCGCGCTGGAGGAAATCGGCAAGAGGAGGTTCGACGCCCTCGTCGTGGACGTCGTGATGCCCGGGATCACCGGCTACGAACTCGTGGAGCAGCTGCGGTCCCAGGGCGTGACCAC
>JBDHIJ010000009.1:2964-82548 GCA_039587435.1 Gemmatimonadota bacterium | reverse complement strand
CCGCCGGCCGAAGGCACGGCATCCAGGGGCGAAAAACGGCCCGCCCCCCGCGATCCGGAGCCCCCGGGCGGGGCGGGATCCACGGGAGGCGAGCCGCGAGCCTCCGAACGCGCACCGGGAGGGGTGGGCTCGGAGGTTCATCCGGATCCTACTTGAAGCTCTGACCGATGGCCCGCCCCAGGGTGATCTCACCGTTGTCGATGCGGATGTTGAATCCACATTCCGGGTTGGAGCATACCCACGCCTTGTAGCGAATGGGGGCGCCGTCCCTGCCGTAGTCCGAAAGGGGCAGCAGCAGGCCATCGTTGCACTTCTGGCAGCTCGGAAACCCACGCTCTTCCGCCATTGATCCATCCTCTCCCGACTGCTCGAAGCGTCAGAAATCCAGTCGGGGGCCTCCCCCCGCACAGTTCCTAGGTGATGCTGGCGCCCCAGGGATAGTCCCGTACGAACGCCTCTTCGAAATCAAACACGCCGATGAAGTCCTCTCGGGTATCCCCCTCGGCGGTGACGAGTATGCCGCACTCCACGAGGGCGTAGACCACCTCCCCCACGTCTGCCGTCTCGTGTATACCCCAGTGGCCCAGTACGGTCCGGGCCATGGGGCCGAACTGGTGCATGGCCTGTCGCCGAACCTCGTGCACGAGTTCACTGCCCGAGATGTGCCGGGGCTCCACGAGTCCCTTCATCACCGACTGGAGCGCCGACAGCGTGAACAGGAACGCCCGCTCGTGATAGCGGGGGTTCTGCTCCTGAAGCTGATCCAGGATCTCCTCGGCGAATTTCATCTCGTTCATGGGCGGAATGTTACGCTCCCGGTCAAGCCACGCCAGCCCTGGAGCCCCAAGAAGCGCGCATCAGACCGACTGATACTGCTCGTAGAGCGGGAAGGCCGAGCAGAGCTCGGTGACCTGCCCACGGACCCGCTGAATCACGGCCTCGTCCGAAGCCGCCTCCAGTACGTCTGCGATCCAGTTCCCGATGCTCCGCATCTCGGCCTCGGCCATGCCGCGGCTGGTGATGGCCGGCGTCCCGATGCGGAGCCCCGAGGTGACGAACGGGGACCGGGGCTCCCCGGGGACCGTGTTCTTGTTCACGGTGATCCCGGCGTGCTCCAGGGCGGCCTCGGCGTCCTTCCCGGTGAGTTCCCGATCGCGCAGATCGACCAGGAGAAGGTGGTTGTCGGTGCCGCCGCTCACGAGGTTCACCCCCCGATCCGTCAGGGCCCCCGCCATGGCGCGGGCGTTGTCCACGATCTGGCGGGTATAGGCCGAGAATTCCGGCTGGAGCGCCTCGCGGAAGGCCACGGCCTTGGCGGCGATGACGTGCATCAGCGGTCCGCCCTGGGATCCCGGGAAGACGGCCTTGTCCACGGCCTTCGCGTGCTCCTCCTTGCACAGGATGAGCCCGCCCCGCGGACCCCGGAGCGTCTTGTGGGTCGTGGTGGTGACGACGTCGGCGTGAGGCACGGGGCTGGGATGAACCCCCGTGGCCACGAGGCCTGCGATGTGGGCCATGTCCACCATGAAGATGGCGCCGACCTCGGACGCGATATCGGCGAACGCCTCGAAATCGATGATCCTCGAATAGGCACTCGCACCGGCCACGATGATCTTCGGCCGGACCTCCAGCGCACGACTCCGGAGAACGTCGTAGTCGATGAGACCGTCCTCCTCCCGGACACCGTAGGCGTGGGCCTCGTACAGGAGGCCGGACGCGTTGACCGGCGACCCGTGGGTCAGGTGCCCCCCGTGCGACAGGTTCATCCCCAGGATCCGGTCACCGGGCTCCAGGAACGCCAGGTACACGGCCATGTTGGCCTGGGCGCCGGCGTGCGGCTGGACGTTCGCGTGGTCCGCTCCGAACAGTTCGCAGGCCCGGTCGCGAGCCAGGTCCTCGACCTGATCGACCACCTCGCATCCGCCGTAGTACCGCTTGTGGGGAAGCCCCTCGGCGTACTTGTTGGTCAGCACCGTCCCCATGGCCTCGAGCACGGCCGGGGATACGAAGTTCTCGCTGGCGATGAGCTCGAGCTGGGACGCCTGGCGGCGGGCTTCCGCGGCGACGAGTTCGGCGATCTTGGGATCGACGGAGGTGAGGTGATCCATGGAGTGACCCGTGGAAGTGTGTTGAGTTCGAATGGGGGTTGGGCTGGAACGGCCTCCGGAGAGTGGCAGGGAGGCCCGGACCGAGCAACCCCGCCGGGCCGGGTGGCCCGAAGTGGCGGAGGGCCCGGCCGGGTCCAGCCCGGCCGAGCCCCCTGTCGCGGCGCCGGCTCCGATCAGGTGTCGGCGGCGATCAGACGTAGGACCGCTGCAGATGCCGGGAGTTCTGAATCCGCTCCTCGGCGATGTGGTCCGCGGCCTCGGACGTGGGCACACCGGCCTGCTCGGCCTTCTCGAAGATGGCGAGCATGGTGTGGTAGATCTCTCCGGCCTTCCGGAGGCTGCGATCCCGGGGCCAGTCCTCCAGTTCACCGTAGACGTTGATGAGCCCACCGGCGTTCACCACGTAATCCGGGGCGTAGAAGATCCCCCGATCGTACAGGGCCTGGCCGTGTTCCGACCGGGCGAGCTGGTTGTTGGCGCCGCCGGCCACCACGTCCACGCTGAGCACCTTGAGCGTGTCGTCGTTGACCACCGCGCCCAGGGCGCACGGGGCGAAGATGTCCGCGTCCACCGCGTAGATCTCGTCGGGGCCCACGGCCGTGGCGCCGAACTCGTCCACGATACGCTGAACGCGATCCGCGTCGATGTCGGTGACCGTCAGCTTCGCGCCATCCTCGTGCAGGTTCTTGCAGAGGTAGTACCCCACGTTCCCGACCCCCTGCACCGTGACGTGCTTGTCGGACAGGTCGTCGGAGCCGTACTTCGCCATGGCCCCGGCCTTCAGGCCCCGGAAGACCCCGTATGCGGTAACCGGAGACGGATCGCCCGATCCGCCCATGATGCCCACCACGGAGTCGGTCTCGGCGTGGACGTACTCCATGTCCTCCACGCTGGTGCCCACGTCCTCGGCGGTGATGTAGCGGCCGCCCAGCGACTCCACGGCCCGCCCGTGGGCCCGGAAGATCATCTCCCGCTTCTTGGTCCGATTGTCTCCGATGATGACGGACTTCCCGCCCCCCAGGTTCAGGCCGGTGATGGCAGCCTTGTAGGTCATGCCCCGAGCCAGCCGAAGGGCGTCGACGATGGCCTCCTGGGTGGAGTCGTAGTTCCAGAAGCGGGTTCCACCCAGGGCCGGGCCCAGCGTCGTGTCGTGGATCGCGATGATTCCACGGTATCCAAGCTTGGGCTCGGACCAGAAGACCAGCTGCTCGTGCTCCCTCTGGTCCATCATCTCGAAGATGTCCATCCGGATCCTCTCGGTTGGGTTCTTTCGGTTGCCGGCCGATGCCCCCCTGGGCCCGGCCACGTCAAAATGTCTCGATCAGTCGGCCAGGTATTCCCGGGCCGTGATCAGGCGGAGGATCTCCGAGGTCCCCTCGAAGATCTCCGTGCCCTTGGCGTCCCGGAGGAGCTTTTCCACCGGGTATTCGCGCATGTAACCATAACCCCCAAAGATCTGGACGGCCTCATCCGCGACCCAGACGGCGGCCTCGGTGGCCACCAGCTTCGCCAGGGCGCATCGAGTCGCAAGGGTCGGGCCACCATCATCCACGCCCGCCCCATCCATTCGGGCTCCCGATTCCAGGATCAGAGCCCGGGCCGAGGCGAGCCGCGCGGCCATGTTGGCGATCTTCTCCTGGATCGCTCCGAACTCGCCGATGGGGCGGCCGAACTGCTTCCGTTCGCCCGCGTAACGGACGGCATGCTCCATCGCCGCCTGCCCGATCCCCACGGCCAGGGCTCCGACACCGAGCCGGCCAATACCGAGGGACTCCAACGCGTAGGAGAACCCGCGCTCCGGATCGCCGATCAGGTGATCCGCCGGGATTCTCACGTCCTCGAGCCGGGCCGTGACGGTCTCCGATCCCGTGAAGCCCATGGTGGTCTTGTTCTCGACGATGCTGTAGCCCGGAGTATCCCGCGGGACCCAGAAGGCCCCGATCCCGCGCTCCGTGGTCCGGGCGAAGACCAGGATCGCGCCGGCCCGGTCACCGTTCGTGATCCAGGTCTTGGTGCCCTTGAGAACCCACTCCTCCCCTTCCCTCACGGCCGTGGCCTGAAGACTCGCGGCATCGCTCCCGGCCTCGGGCTCGGTCAGCGCGAAGGCAGCCAGGAACTCCCCGGCCGCGACCCGGGGCAGCCAGCGCTCCTTCTGCTCCTCGGAGCCGTGGCGCATCAGCACTTCGGAGATCGGGCCGCCGTGGATCCCCACGGCAAGGGCCACCGAGGCATCGCCCCAGCTGATGGCCTCCAGGGCCGTGAGGTAGGTGGGCGTGTCCAGCTCCAGCCCCCCGTAGGCCTCGGGCACGCGCATCCCCATGAACCCCAGCTCGGCGAGCTGGTCGAATACGGCGCCGTCAATCTCCCCGGCGGCGTCCCACTCCCCCGACCTGGGGCGCAGGGCATCGCCGGCGAACTCGCGGGCGAGGGTACGAATCTCCAGCTGCTCGGCGGTAAGCGGCATGGGGATCAGGCCTCGTAGCTGTAGAAGCCGCGCCCGGACTTCCGACCCAGCCAGCCTGCGGCCACGTACTTCCGCAGCAGCGGGCACGGCCGGTACCGGTCGTCGCCCAGCTCACGGTGGAGGACCTCCAGGATGTTCAGGCAGGTGTCCAATCCGATGAGGTCGGCCAGGGCCAGGGGGCCCATGGGATGGGCCATCCCCAGCTTCATGACCGTGTCGATGGCCTCCTCGGTGGCCACGCCTTCCATCAGCGCGAACACGGCCTCGTTGATCATGGGCATGAGGACGCGGTTGGAGACGAACCCCGGGAAGTCGTTCACCTCGACGGGCACCTTGCCCATGGCCTCGGAGAGGGCGACGACGGCAGCCGTCACCTCGTCCGTGGTGGCCAGGCCCCGGATCACCTCCACGAGCTTCATGACCGGGACGGGGTTCATGAAGTGCATCCCGATGACCTGCCCCGGCCGGGAGGTGCGGGCGGCGATCTCCGTGATGGAGATGGACGAAGTGTTGGACGCGAGAATGCAGTGATCCGGCGCCGCCTCGTCCACCTCCCCGAAGATGGAGTACTTCAACTCGGCCTTCTCCGGCACGGCCTCCACCACCAGGTCCGCGCCGGCCACCCCCTCGGAGATGGACATGGTTGTGGTGATCCGGTCGAGGATGGCGGCCTGTTCCTCTTCGGTGATGAGTTCCTTCTTCACCTGCCGGCCGAGGTTCTTCTCGACGGTCGCGATGGCGCTCTTGAGCACATCCAGCGAGAGGTCGATGAGCGTGACTTCGAGCCCGGCCGAGGCCGCCACGTGGGCGATCCCGTTCCCCATGGTGCCGCCCCCGATGACTGCGATTCGCTTGATCTCCATCCTTACCGCTCCACGTCTTCGATCAGTTCAGCCCCTTCCGGAGCCGGGATGAGTCGGTCGGGGGCCGCGTGATGCGACACTCCCAGCCGATCCGATTTGAAACACCACGCGGTCGCCGCCACGAGGGCGACCGCACCGGCCACCGACCCCTCGGGTCCGAATCCGCCACCCGAAAGCCAGGCCGGCCCGGAGAGGTGCGCCTCCAGCGCCGGGTTTCCCACCACGTCGTATCCGCTGACGGGCAGGTCGGCCACGAACCCGTGCGACCAGTTCCAGCCCAGGTGGGCGCCGGTCGGCCACCAGAGCGACGCCGTCCTCAGGTACAGCACTCCCAGAAACACTCCGGCCGCCGCGATGTTCACGACCCCGAACGCGCTGGCGTCCGGGTTGGCCAGGTGCAGCGCTCCAAAGAGCGCCGCGAAACCCAGCAGAGCCGGCCAGGCTCCCCAGGCCCGCACCGCAGCCTGGAATGGATACCCTCGAAAGAGGGCCTCCTCGGCCGCCGCCGGGATCAGAAAGAACCACAGCGACGCCAGTGCAGCCACCAGCAGCCCGGCGGGGTCGCCGCCGGACCAGCGCAACGCGCCACCGGCCACCATGAGGGCCACCGCCCCCAGGCCGACGCCGACCCCCAGGGCCAGCCCCAGGGCCGACTCCCGCAGGGAGGCGCGGACCGGGCCGTGAAACCCCAGGGCCGCTCGACCCCGACCATCCACGGCCAGCAGTAGCCAGCCCGCAAGGACCGCCGCCACCAGGACGCCGGCTGTTCCCGACGCCGTCCCCGGCAGGTCGATGTAGACCGCCGGGAGGAAGACCAGGATGAAGACCCCGGCGTACGCCGCCAGCCGGCGACCGGCCGGGAACCGGGCCTCGGTGCTCAGTTCAGCGCTTCTCCACCGAAAGCGCGACGGCGTTCCCGCCACCCAGGCACAGCGCGGCCATGCCCGTTTCCTCGCCGCGGTCGTCCATGGCGCCCAGCAGGGTCACCAGGATCCGGGCGCCGGACGCACCGATCGGGTGACCCAGGGCAACGGCGCCACCGTGCACGTTCACCCGGTCCGCCGGCATATCCAGGGCCTGCATGTCGGCCAGGGCCTGGACCGCGAAGGCCTCGTTGACCTCGAAGAGCCCGTAGTCGCCGATCGCCTTCTCTTCCCTGCCCATCAGGTTGTTCACGGCCGCGATGGGGGCGAAGAAGAGGTCCTGGGGCTCGGTGCCGCCGGTGGCGTACCCGGTGATCACGGCCCGGTAGTCGAGACCGTGAGCCTCGGCGAACTCCTGTGAGGTCACGACCAGTGCGGAGGCGCCGTCATTCAGACCGGGAGCGTTCCCGGCGGTCACCACCAGGTTCTCCAAGCCCTCGGGAGCGTCCTTGGGGAACGCCGGACGGAGCCGGCCCAGCGCCTCCAGGCTCGTGTCCGCCCTGGGCGACTCATCCCTGTCGATCACCGTGGTCCCGCGACGGCTCTCGATGGAGACGGGCACGATCTCGTCGTCGAACTTGCCGCCCTCCATGGCCGCCACGGCCTTCTGATGGGACTGGAGGGAGAACTCATCGGCCATCTCCCGGGTGATGCCGGCCTTGTCCGCCGTGTACTCGGCGTGCCCACCCATGTGGCAGTTGCCGAACGAGCACCAGAGGCCGTCGTGGATCAGCCCGTCGATGAGCGTCTGGTTGCCGAACTTCACGCCGTTGCGGAGGCCCCGGGCCATGAACGGCACGTTGGACATGGACTCCATGCCGCCGGCCACGATGACCTGGTTGTCACCGGCCTTGATGGACTGGGCGGCCAGCATCACCGCCTTGAGCCCGGAGCCGCAGACCTTGTTGATGGTCATGGCCGGAACCGTGGCCGGCACCCCGCCGTGGATGGCGGCCTGACGGGCGGGAGCCTGACCGGCTCCGCCCTGCACCACCTGGCCCATGATCACCTCGTCGATGGCGCCACCGTCGATTCCGGCCCTGGCCACCGCCTCACGGACCGCGACGGCACCGAGTTCGGGGGCCTGCAGGGGGCTCAACCCGCCCAGGAACCGGCCGATGGGGGTGCGGACGCCGCTCAGGATGACGGGAGTGGTCGACTTGTCACTCATTGGAGAAGACTCCGGGCTGAAACGCGGCCTTCGGGGGTCGCTGGAAGGATGTCTGGAGCCGGGATTTCCGGGGTCCGACGGGCAGATACCCCCGCCGAATCAGGAGATCTCGAAAAGCTCTTTAAGATAGAATAACCCGGGCTCGAGGTCATGGGCCGGCACTCGGTCCCGCACCCTCGGGAGAGGACGCAAATCCGGTGCCGGGTGCGGGCTCCCCCCGGTGGTCAACCGGCGGCCCGGGGTCTCAACCGCCGTATGACGGGCCCGCTCTCCGGAGGAGGATCAGGCCCCGACGTCCTCGGGCACGAGAACCGGCCTCTCCTCGCCCGGGTCGAGGCGACCCCAGGGGACCGCGGAATCGTGCTCGAAGATGAGCAGCCACTCCTCCTCGCGGGCTCGAGTCCACAGGCCCCGCTTGCTCTCCAGGGTGACCAGCGGCTCGAGGTCGTAGCCCATGATCCAGGGAAGCGGGAGATGGGCGGCGGTGGGGCACACGTCGGCGAGGAAGCAGGCCGTCTCCCCGTCGCTCTCGATGAGGATGGACTGGTGGAAGGGAGTGTGGCCTGGGGTGGGCAGGGTCCGGATCCCCTCGGTGACCTCGGCCTGGCCGTCGACGGTCGCGTAGAGATCGGCCTCCCCCACCGGCACGATGTTGTGCTGGATGTACGAGGCGCGGATCCGCTCGTTGGCCCGGGCCGAGAACTCCAGCTCGCCGGCCTGGACCACGTATCGGGCCCGGGGGAAGGCGGGCACCACTTCGCCGTCGGGGGTCCGGACGGTGTTGCCTCCCGCGTGATCGAAATGGAGGTGCGTCGAGAGCAGGATGTCCACGTCCTCCGGGTCGAAGCCGGCGGCCCGGATCCCGTCCTCGAGTCGGGTGGGGTCGCCGGCGTTGTCGATCCCGTAGATGTCGTGGAACTTCTCGCTCTCCTTGTTCCCGGCGCCGGAGTCGATGAGGACCAGCCCCTGGGGAGCCTCCACCAGGAGACAGCGCATGGTCAGGGGGATCCGGTTCCGCTCGTCTGGCGGGATGCGCCGCTCCCACAGAGGCCGGGGCACCACGCCGAACATGGCTCCTCCGTCCAGCCACTGGAGACCGGCCTCGATGGCGTGGACGCGGATGGACCCCACGGTGCGGGTCCGAACCAGGGGATATCCGTCGGTGGTGAGTCGGCTCATGGTTCCGCGTCGCCTTCCGGAGTGGCTTCAGGAGGAGTCGGGGCGTTCCGGTCCCGCGGTGTCGGGGTCGGGATCGGGCCCGGCGGACCGCTTTCCCTTTCGGCCCCGATAGGGCCGGTGCCCTTTCCGATCCACAAGATAGGTCAGGCCGGCCAGATCGTGGATCCCCTGCTCCCGAGCCACGTCGAGGAGCCGGAGAAACACCTGCGCCGTGGCATAGGCGTCGCCGTGGGCGCGATGCCGGCCTTCGATGAGCACATCGAAGTGCTGGGTGAGCGCGTCCAGGTTCCTGCGAGGGAGGGTGGGGAGGAGTCTCCGCGCCAGCCGGACCGTGCATAGCCGGTCCAGGTCCGGAACCAGCCCCAGGGCATCGGTGAGCTGGGTGTTCACAAACCCCCAGTCGAACGGGGCGTTGTGGGCTACGAATACCCGACCCTCAAGCCGGCTCATCAGGTCGTCCGCCACGGCCTCGAAGTAGGGGGCGTCCACGACCATCTCGTCGGTGATCCCCGTGAGCCGGGCCACGAAGGGGGGGATGGTGCGACCGGGGTTCACCAGGGTCTCCCAACTCTCCGTGATCATCCCGTCCCGGATCTCCACCACCGCGACCTCGGTGATCCGGTGACCCTTGCCGACGGATCCTCCGGTGGTCTCCACGTCCACCACCGCGTACGACACCGAGTCCAGGGGAGGGCCCACCGGGGCCGTGCCGGTAAGGCGCCAGCGCCCCTCTCCGTCGACGGTGAAGCGGGGGTCCGAGCCCAGGAGCGCGAACACCGCCGCCGATGCGGCTCCGGGATGCCCGGAGAGGCTGAGGACCTGCCGGGCCACGTCGAGGGTGTGCTGGGGGCCGTCCTTCAGGAACAGAGCGGCGGCCTCGAGGCGGGAGGGGGCTCCCCTGCTCAAGCGTCGGTGGGCGCGCCGCCCAGAGCGAAGGCCAGCGCCTCCAGCTCCAGGCCCATGTTCACGTGGTTCACCGGCACGTCGTCCGGGAGGTCAAGGCGGATCGGGGCGAAATTCAGAATCCCCCGGGCGCCGGCGCCGACCGAACGCCGCGCGAGGCCGCGGGCGACCGCGGCAGGCACCGCGAGCACCACGAGATCGATGGACTCTCGTGCGATGACCGTCTCCAGGTCGTCGTCGGCCTCGATCTCGATGTCACCCCAGTGCGTTCCGACCTTGGCCGGGTCGGCATCGACGATGGCGAGAATGTGGAAGCCCCTGCCCCGGAAGGCCGGGAACTCGAACAGGGCCTGTCCGATCCGGCCCGCCCCGACCAGCGCCACGCGCCAGGTCCGGGTCAGGCCGAGGATCTCCTTCAGGCGCGGGACCAGCTCCGCCACCGGGTAGCCCAGACCGCGCTTCCCGAAGGAGCCGAACGCGGAGAGGTCCTTCCGCAGCTGCGCGGCGTTGATTCCGCACTCGCGGGCCAGGTCGCCGCTGGACACGGTCACGCGCCCCTCCGCCGCCATCGCTTCCAGTGCGCGGAGGTAGAGGGACAGCCGGCGAGCTGCGGGGTCCGAGACTTTTCGGGCGCCGTTGGCCAAGGGACGGGTCGGTTGCAGGGAGCTCGAGCGAGAGCTTGTGAAATAGTTCACAAATATTGCTACGGGGGGTCGCCATCTCAAGACGTGCGCCCCCGCACCCGCTTCCGACCTCACGCCGGGTGGAGCTCCGCGTCAGCGGCCCGGGCCTGGGCCTGGCCGCGCTCGATGTCCACGAACCGGAGCAGAACCATCCCGCCGACGAAGAACACTACCAGCGCCAGGATGCTGATCCGGCTCCCGCCGGCCATGAGGCTCACCGCCCCGAAGATCAGGGGCCCCAGGATCCCGGCGAACTTGGCGCTCACGCTGAAGAACCCGAAGAACTCCGACGACTTCCCGCGGGGCACCATGGACGCGAAGATCGAGCGGCTCAGGGCCTGGGCCCCGCCCTGCACCGTCCCGACCGCCACCGCCAGGGTCCAGAACTGCCAGGCGTGCTCCAGGAAGTAGGCGTAGCAGCAGATGAGCGTGTACACGGTCAGGGCCAGGTAGAGGCCCCGCTTCGGCCCGATGCGGTCGGCGAGCTTCCCGAAGCCGAACGCGAAGGGAACACCCACGATCTGTGTGAGAAGCAGGGCGCCCAGGAGATGGCCCTGGGCGATCCCCAGTTCCGCGCCGTAGATCACGGCCATCTTGATGATGGTCCCGATCCCGTCGTTGTAGAACCAGAAGGCCAGCAGGAAGACCGCCAGGTCCCGGTATCCCCGGACCTCGTGGAGCGTCTCCCAGACTCGGGCAAAACCCACCTTCACCGGGTTGAGGCCCTCGATCTCGTCCGCCTCCAGTCGACGGGGCGGTTCCGCGACGTCTCGGAACACCGGAATGGAGAACGCGGCCCACCACACGGCGACGCTCACGAACGACCACCTGGCCGCCCCGGTCGTGTCCCCCATCCCGAACCGCTCCGGCATCAGGATCCAGAGCAGGTTGATGAACAGCAGGACCCCGCCGCCCAGGTAGCCGAGCGCATACCCGGCGGTGGACACCCGATCGGTCTCCTCCGGCTTGGCCACGAACGGAAGGAGCGACTCGTAGAAGACGTTGGCCCCGGAGAACCCGATGTTGCCGCAGATGAAGACGGCGGACGCCATCAGCCACTGTCCCTGGCCGATGAAGTACATCGTGGCGGTGGCCGTGACCCCCAGGGAGAGGAAGACGCTCATGAAGCGCTTCTTGGCCCCCAGGTAGTCCGCCGTCGCTCCCAGGATCGGGGAGATGAGGGCGATGATCAGCAGAGCGATGGACTGGGTGAACGCCCAGTAGCTGGTCGCCGTATTGGCTTCCAGCCCGGCCCCGGCATAGCTCTCGTAGAAGACCGGGAAGACGCCCGCCATGATGGTGGTGGCGAACGCGGAGTTGGCCCAGTCGTACATGGCCCAGGACCGGATCTCGCGGGTCCGGAGCCCGAGGTGGTCCAGGAGGCCGGCGGGGCGGGTTCGCGCGGAATCGCTCCGGGAACCGGAAGACGGGCTGGCGGGCTCGGTCATTCCCTCTCCTGGCTGTGCCTGCTGAACGGGATCAGAGGCCCGAGTTCAGGGCCTCGGCCAACCGAACGAATTCGTCCGGCGAAAACCGCTCGGGCCGCTGGGTGAGATCCAGCCCCGTACGCGCTTCGAGTTCCTGAATGGCCTCCGGCGAGCGGCCGTACTCGGGGCTGCTGCGCAGGATCTTCTGAAACTGCTTCCGGCGCCACCCGAACGCCACTCTGGTCAGCGTGCGGACCCGATCCTCTTCCTCCGGGGAGAGCGGGGGAGGATCCAGCGGGGTGATGCGAACCACAGCCGACTCCACCCTGGGCACCGGCCGGAAGGCCTTCGCCGGAACCCGAAAGAGGAACTCGGGCCTCGCCACGGTCTGCACACCGACGGCGAGCGCTCCGTATTCGCGGGTGCCCGGCTCGGCCACGATCCGGTCCGCGACCTCGCGCTGTACCATGAGCACCACCTGGGCGGGCCGGGGCCGCGCGAGCAGGTGGAACAGGATCGGCGCGGTGATGTTGTAGGGGATGTTCCCCACCACCTTGAGGGTGGAGGGGTCGGGCGCAATGTCGGTCAGCGGGACCCGCAGGACGTCCCGGTGGATGACCTGCACGTCCTTCCTGGACTTGAATTCCTCCGCCAGACGGGCGGCGAGGTCGTTGTCGAGCTCGACCAGAGTGAGGCGGTCGCAGGACTCCGACAGGTGCCGGGTCAGCGCCCCCTGGCCCGGGCCGATCTCCACCACGTGGTCACCGGGAGACGGCTCCACGGCGGCAACGATCTTCCGCTGGATGTTCCCGTCGATGAGGAAATTCTGTCCGAGGGACCGCTTGGCCCGGTGGTGCGGCCCGCTCAGGAGGCCCCTGCCCCCTCCCCGCGGGGAGCGCAGCGGACCACCACGGCGGTCCGGTCGTCGGCCGGGATCACGGGGGTGACCTGCTCGGTCAGACTGAAGAGGGCATCCACCACCTCGCCGGCCGGGGCGCTTCGGAGAGCTGCCGCCTCCGCGACCACCACGTCCTCGCCGCTCCGGGGGCCCGCCGTGGCCAGCGTGTCGGACAGTCCGTCGGTGAAGAGGAGCATCAGGTCATCGGGACCGATGGACACCGACCGCTCCTGATACGACTCGGGCCCGGCGAACCCCATGGGGGGATCGGTGGCCTCCAGGCGTTCCACAGCCCCGTCCTTGGGGAGAATGAACGCGTGGGGGTGGCCGGCGTTGGAGTAGACCAGCCGGCCCCGCGCCGGATCGAGGACGCCGTAGAACAGCGTCAGGTACATCTCGGTCGTCTCCAGCTCCTCCCGGAGCGCGTCGTCCATCTGGCGCAGCACCAGGTCCGGAGACTCCACGGCGGACGCGAAGATGGTGCCGGCGCTCATGGCCAGGGTCATCATCAGCGCCGCCGGGAAACCATGGGTCGAGACGTCGCCGATCATCACGCCGATCTTCCCGTTGGGGAGACGGATGACGTGGTAGAAATCGCCACCCACCTGTTCCGCCGGCTGAACCCGGGCGGCCATGTCCAGGTCGTCCTGGGACTCGAAGGCCGGCACGAGCTTCATCTGGAGATTGTGGGCCAGCTCCATCTCCCGGGCCATCCGCTCCCGGTTGAGACTCTCCTGGATGAGGCGGTTGTTCTCGAGGGCCGCGCCGACCTGACTCGCGATGGCGGCGAGGAGTTTCTGGTCCGAGGCCGAGAAGCGGTCCTCCCGCGTGCGGCCGAAGAGGTTGATGACTCCTACGGTCCGGGCCTCCCCCGAGGGAGGCGAGTACCGGATCGGGACGGACAGGACGGTCTCCGTCTCCTCCTCAAGAGGCTCGCTCACACCGGTCGCCGGCTCGGCCCCCATGAGCCCGTCGTCGCCGTCGAGGGGAGCGTCGCCTCGCATCCCCAGCCGGATGCGGCGGGTCTCCCGGGTGAGGATCATGGGCCGGCCGTCCCTGAACACCTGGGAGGTTACCGCCAGGGGATCGTCGGCTCTGAGCGGCCCACGGATTCCCGGATCTCCCACCGACGCGACCAGCGCCAGGGATTCCCCGCCCGAATCCACCACCCACAGCGAACCCCGGCGAGCCCCCAGGACATCGCAGACCTCGCGCAGAATGGCCGCCGACGCGTCGTCCAGCGTCAGTACGGAGCCCAGCGTCTCCGAGATGGAGTAGAGGAGGTTGATCTCCTCGTATCGCTCGGAAAGCTCGTACGTGAAGAACCGGACCTCGTCCTCGTGATCGAGGGCCCGCTGAAGGAGACGACGCGCGAGTTCCAGCGGCCCCGGGCCGTCGGCGCCGACCATCCCGCCGCCCGCACCGCTCGCTCCGTCCAGGGCGACGATCAGGGTCCCGCCGGATCGCGACACGACCTCGACGGTCTCGGCTCCAGGCTCAGGGCCTTCTCCGGGGGGGCCGTCGGAAGCCTTGCCGGCTCCGGGATGCACGAGGAGCCAGGAGCCGTCGTCCGCCCGCTGCCAGACCCGGAAGTCGGCACCGAGGGTGTACTGCAGATCGTGGAGAGTCTTGAGGGCCGCATCCGGGAGACTCCCGGCGGCTGGCCAGGCCGAGCTCATGCCTGAGCCCTGGACGTCCCGTCGTTGAGCCGGAGCACCATGGTGACGGAGTTGCCCTCGTCGTTGTACTGGACGTGGTCCATGAGCTTGCGCATCAGGAACAGTCCTCGACCGCCGGGCTTGAGGAGATTGGCCGGGGTGGTGGGATCGGCGATCCGGGTCGGATCGAACCCACGGCCCTCGTCGGTGACGCGGGCGGTGACGGAGCAGTAGCGAACGACCACCTCGATGCGGACCCGCTTTCCGGGATCCTCGCCGTTGCCGTAGAGCATGGCGTTGGAGAGGGCCTCCACCAGGCTGACCCGGAAGTTGAGTCGAAGCCGCTTCTGCTCCTCGCGGCCATTCGCACACCGGCGCATGACGAACTCGACGGCCTGCTCGATGGCCTCCAGATCGCTGGGCAGCTCGAGGACGAGCTCCCGCTCAGGAGGTGTCAGTGAATTCAGATCCACGACGGCTCTATGAAGACCGAGAGGCGCCCGGGCTAGAAGCCCGACAGCGCCTCGTCCCGGGTGTCGGCGATCTTGAACAGCGTGTCGAGCTTCGTGAGCTCGAACAGGGTCCGAAGATCCTCGTTCAGGCTGGCCAGCCGCAACTCGCCCCCCTGCTCCCGGATCTTCTTGGACAGACTCACCAGCACGCCGAGTCCCGAAGAATCGATGTAGCCCGTGTTGGTGAAGTCGATGACGAACTTCCTCTCGCCACCCTCCAACTCTTCGAGAACCCGCTGCTTCAGTTCCTGCCGGTTGTTGGAAGTCCGGGTGCGTTCCGGACGAAAAATGATAAACAGACCGCAAAACCGAGGGCAACCCGTAGCGTCTCACGAAGCCGTGAGCCCGGTGATGCAGGCCACGTTCACGATGTCCTCCACCGACGCTCCCCGGGACAGATCGTTGCAGGGTCTGGCCAGACCCTGGACGATGGGGCCGATCGCGTCGGCGCCGGCGAGCCGCTGGACGAGCTTGTAGGCGATGTTGCCGGCGTTCAGGTCCGGGAACACCAGTACGTTCGCCCGACCGGCCACCGCGCTTCCGGGCGCCTTCCGGTTCCCGACCCAGTCGAGAAGCGCGGCGTCGACCTGCAGTTCGCCGTCGACGGGCAGGTCCGGTTCCATCTCCTGGAACCGCTGCAGCGCCTCCCGAACGGCGTCCACCGCCGGCCCTTCGGCGCTTCCTTTGGTGGAGTAGCTCAGGAACGCCACCCGGGGGTCGTCCCCCACCACCTGGGCCCGGGCCCGCGCCGCCGCGACACCGATCTCCGCGAGCTGATGGGGCTCGGGAGTGGGCACCACGGCGCAGTCCGCGAAGGTGAGGACCTCGCTCCCTCTCCCGCGGAAGTCGGGCACGACCATGTAGAACGACGAGGAGACGGTCTGGATGCCGGGCGCCGGCCCGAGGCACCAGAAGGCGGCCCTCATCACGTCACCGGTGGCATTGGCGGCGCCGGCAAGAGAGCCGTCCACCTCCCCCCAGCGCACGAGCAGCGCCCCCAGCATGAGGGGATCGGCCGCGTGCTCCCACGCCTGCTCCACCGTGATTCCCCGGTGTGCCCGGATTTCCACCAGGGCGTCGCGGGTCCGCTCCCGGAGCCTCGGGTCCAGGGGGTCGAGGATGTCCAGGCCACCCGGATCCCCCCCCGCCTCGCGCAGGGCCGGAGCCACCCGTTCCGGATCTCCCAGGATGAGAGGCTGGACCAGGGCATCGCGCTGGAGCCATGCGGCCGCCTCGGTCGTCCGAGGGTCGTGACCCTCCGGGAGGACGATGGTGCGGGGCCGGGCACGGGCCCGCTCCCGGACCGACGCGATGAATTCGCTCACTCTGCCTCTGGGGTCGGTGGCTGGTGATCGCCGGTGGAGAATGCAGGCCGCGCTACTTTGCGAGCCTGGCCCGCATGCGCTCCAGGACGACGGGCGAGACGAACCGGGAGACGTCGCCGCCCAGCGACGCCACCTCACGGACCAGGGAGGCGGACAGGAAGGAGAACTCCTGGTCCGGGGTGAGGAACACCGTCTCCAGGTCCGACCACAGTTCCCGATTCATCTGGGCCATCTGGAATTCGTACTCGAAGTCCGACACCGCCCTGAGGCCTCGGATCACGAAGTGGGCGCCCTGCACCTTCGCAAAGTCCACGAGCAGACCCTGGAACGCCACGGCCTCCACCGAGGGCTCGTCGGCGAAGATCTCGGAGATCATCTCCACCCGCTCCTCGACCGAGAACAGGCCTCTCTTGACCTGGGTGGCGGTGTGGGCGACGGCGACGATCACCCGGTCGGCCAGCCGCGTGGTCCGGCGCACGATGTCCTCGTGACCGCGGGTCACGGGATCGAACGAGCCGGGGTAGATGGCGACCAGTGGACGGGGTCCGGTCATGAGTCGACTCCTTGGATCTCCGGAGAGGGATCGTCCTCTCCCCGGGCGTCTTTGAGCAAGCTCCGCACCACCGTGAGGGTGGTGTCACCGTAGCGGCGCTGCCGGGCTCCCTCCGGGAGCGCCAGGGTGTTCGACGTACGATGCTCCACCCAGAGCTCCGTGGCAAAGGGTACGTTCCCCCAGAGGTTCAGCAGCTCCTGTGCGAAGTCACCCTCGTAGGGTGGGTCGGCCAGAGCGAGATCGAACGCACCGGGCTCGAGACGCCGCACAAATCCCAGCGCCTCGCCCCGGAACACCCGGCACCGCGAACCGGCGCCGAGTGAGGCCACGTTCCCCTCCAGCGCCGAGAGCGGTTTGCGAGCCCGCTCCACGAATGTGGCGTGGTGGGCGCCGCGGCTCAGGGCCTCCAGGCCAAGGGCGCCGGAGCCGGCGAAGAGGTCGAGGACCCGGGCACCCTCGACCGCCGAACCCAGGGCGCTGAACCACGACTCCCGAATCCGGTCGGTGGTGGGTCGCGTGTCCCGCCCCGGCGGGGCCTTCAGCCGCCGTCCGCCCCATTCCCCGGCGATGATCCTCACGGAGTGGTCTCCGCAGCCGCCGGATCCGACCCCGATGGGCGCAGGTCCAGCAGACGCGCCTGGGAGGTGGTGCGGCCCCGGTAGTGGTTCTCCTCCAGGTGAAAGACGGCGTCCATCGTCGTGCCCTCCAGGTCGGCGGGCGCGAACCGCTCCACCAGGCCGAAGCCGATCCCGTCCAGGGTGGTTCGGCCCGCGCGGAGCTTCACCTTCAGATGGCCGCGGCCGACCTCGCGAGCCCCCTCCACCCGGACCCCGCGAGCCACGAACACGGGAGTCCGGTTCCCCATGCCGAACGGACCGGCGTACTGGAGGAACCGCACCAGCTCCGTTGACACGTCCTCCAGGTCCATTTCCAGGTCTGCGGTGACGGTGGGGATCAGGTCCGCGTCGCCGTCCAGGCGCCGGGCGGCCTCGGCGAGGAACGCGGCTCGGAACTCGTCCAGGCGCTCGCTCGAGAGATCGAGGCCCGCTGCCGCTCGGTGGCCCCCGAACCTCTCCAGGAGGTGGCTGCACGCGGCCAGGGCGTCGTAGAGGTGGAACCCGGGTATGGATCGGGCGCTGCCCCGCGCCGAGTCGCCCTGGAGGGTGATGAGGACCGCGGGCCGGTGAACCCGCTCCACCACCCTGGAGGCCACGATGCCGATGACCCCGGGGTGCCAGCCCTCCCCAGCCACCACAACGGCCCGATCCGCCGGGTCGAATTCGGCCGCCAGCGCGTCCAGCGCTTCGTCCAGCGTGCGCCGGTCCTCGTCCTGCCTCCGCCGGTTCTCCTCCTCCAGTCCACCAGCCAGCTCGGCGGCCCGCGCGGCCTCGTTCGTGAGAAGAAGCTCCAGGGCGTCCCGGGTCTCTCCGATGCGCCCGGCGGCGTTGATCCGGGGGGCGAGGGTGTAGCCCACCCGGCCGGCCGTCATGGACTTGCCGTCGAGAAGGCCCGAGGCCTTGAGGAGGGCCCGGAGCCCGGGGCGACGGGTCTCTTCCATGGCCCGGAGCCCATACCGGACCAGGACCCGGTTCTCATCGATCAGGGGCACGAGGTCGGCCACGGTGGCCAGCGCCACCAGATCGAGGAGGTGGACCAGGGTCGGGTCCGCCAGACCCCGCCGCTCCGCGACCAGCTGGGCCACCTTGAACGCCACGCCGGCGCCGCACAGATCGGGGAAGGGGTAGTCGCAGTCGGCCCGGTGGGGGTTCACCACCGCCAGAGCGGGAGGGAGGGTCTCTCCCGGGGTGTGGTGGTCCGTGACGATCACGTCCAGGCCCATTTCGGTGGCCTGACGGACCGCTTCATGGGCCACGATCCCGCAGTCCACGGTCACCAGGACCGAGGCTTCGGACTCCCGGGCGGCCTCCAGCCCTCCCGGACCCAGGTCGTAGCCGTCGCGGACCCGATGAGGCACGAACGGGACCGCCACGCCGCCCGCCTCGCGGATGACCTCGGTCAGGAGCGCCGCCGCGCAGATGCCGTCCACGTCATAGTCGCCGTGGACGAGGATCGTCTCCCCGGCCTCGATGGCCCGGACGATCCGCTCGGCCGCCTTCGGAGCGTCGGTCAGAAGCGTGGCGGGATGCAGATGGCTGAGGAGCGGGCGCAGATACCGCTTGGCGTCGTCCGGGTCACTCCGCTCGCGAACGGCCAGCAGAGCGCACAGCGGCCTGGGAAGCCCCAGGCTGAGCATGAGCCGCTCGACGTCGCCGGCGTCCGGGGCCGGCCGCACCTCCCAGCGGGGCGCGGGAGGCGGAGGAAGTTGAGGCCTCGGGTCGGACCCGGGGGCGCTCACGCTTCTCCGGGCGTCCGGTCCTCTTCGTCGCCGTCCGTCTCGTCGCCCTCGGCCGTCTCGTCGACCTCCGGAGCCGGCTCGTCGGCGACGTCGATATCTCCGGACTCGTCCGAGTCGCCGGCGTCTTCGGGCTCGTCCGCGTTCTCCGCGTCCTCGGCGGCCGGCTCATCCGCCGCCGCGGCTTCGGAAGCGGCGGCAGCGGCCTCCGCGGCTTCCGCGGCAGCGGCCTCCGCGGCTTCCGCGGCAGCGGCCTCCGCGGCCGCCTTCTCCTCCTCGGTCGGCTGGCCCAGGATCACCCCGCAGCCCTCGCACCGGAGCAGCTCAACTCCGGAGCGCACCTCGTGCTGGGTCTGGAGGGGGACCAGGGAGAAGCAGTGGCCGCAGGCGCCGTCGTCCGTGAGGTCGGCCACCACGACCCGGCGCCCGCCACTCTTGATCCGCTCGTAGACGGTGAGCGCCTGCTCCGGCACGCTGGCCGCGTATGCGTCCCGCTCGCCGGCCAGCCGCTCCAGGTCCGCCCGGGCCTGATCCCGCTCCTCGATGAGGGCCTGTCGCTTGGGCTCCAGCTCGGCGTTGGCCTCCTCGAGGGCCTCCTTCAGGGCTGTCAGGTCCTTTTCCCCGCCCCTCAGCTGATCCAGCAGCCCGTAGGCCTCCCGCTCATCGGCCTCGAGGGCGCGCCGGAGCAGATCCTGCTCGGCGTGGACGGCGGCCTCCTCACGGAGGTTCCTCACCGAGCGAAGACGCTCTTCGAGCATCCGCGCCCGGGCCCGCTTGTCCTCGGCGGCTCGGGCGAGACGACGCTCCTCCGCCTTGACCTCCTCCAGCCGCTTCTCGAGCGCGTTGGCGTCGGACTCCAGCCGGAGTGCCGGCTCGTCCACGGCTTCGAACCGGGGATCGAAGGCCTCGACGGCCTTCGTCGCCTCGTACATGGCGATGTCGATCTTCTGTAGGCCCTTCAGCGTACCAGCGTCCTGCGCCATATCCCTATCCGTCTGGATGGTCCGAACTGTCGTTCGACTGCCTCTGCAGCCACCGAGTACTCTCTGCCCAGCCCCGCCCCAGGCCCTGCCGCTCCGCCCGGAGATGGTGGATCTCCTCCTCGAGGTCCTGCCGATCCCCCTCGCCCACCTGAACCAGGCGCGCCTCCGCGTCCTCGATCCGACGATCCAGGGACATCCGGAGGATCCGGGTCACCGAGTCATCGAAGATCCGGCCGCCGTGGCCGAGTTCCTCGTCGCTTGCCAGGAGTTCTTCGAACCGGTGCGCGACCGGGGCGTCCATCCACTCGGGTGGATGGGACAGGTCGGGGGATTCGACCAGCGCCTGAAAGATGACACGGTAGGCGGGGTCCACAAGGTCCTCGGGACCCACCCGCTCCGCCGCGCGCTCGATCCAGGTCCGGTCCTTGGCAAGGAGAAGCACAAACTGTCGCTCGGCCCCCAGCTCCGGAAGTCGCCGCCCTCCGCGCCCCGACCGGCCCGGCGCCGGCGGCCGTGCGTGAACCCCGGACGGCTGCGCAGCCCGCGTGGGGCCGGGCGCCGGGCGGGCCGCCACTTCCTCCTCCAGTGTCTCCCGCCGGATCCCCGTCCGCTCGGCCACCTTCGCGATGTAGATGTCCCGGAGCGTCGGGTCGGCAGCAGCCCGGAGGGTGGGAAGCAGCCGGTCCACCGCCTGCCGGGTCTGGTTGATGCTCTCGAAGTACTCTTTCTCCTCCAGGATCTGGAGCTTGCGGTCCAGCAGGTCGACCGCGCCCTCCAGGTACTCGCGGAGGGCCGCTTCTCCACCCGAACGGGCGATGGTGTCCGGGTCCTCCCCGGGGGGGAGCGTGACCACGGTGGGCTGGAGCCCCTCGGCCAGGAGCACGTCCCCGGCCCGGAACGTGGCCTTCATCCCTGCCATGTCGCTGTCGAAAAGGAGCACGACCCGCCCCGTGTACTTCTTGAGCAGGAGAGCGTGTTCCCGCGTCAGCGCCGTCCCCAGCGTCGCGACCACGTTCTCCACACCCGCCGAGGACGCGGACACCACGTCCATGTAGCCCTCGGTGACCACGGCGTGCTCGTCCCTGCGGATGGCATGACGGGCCCAGCCGAGGCCGTAGAGGACCTGGCCCTTGTGGTAGACCTCGCTCTCGGGGCTGTTCAGGTACTTGGGGGCCCCCTTGGCCTCCTTGCCCAGGATCCGCCCCCCGAACGCCACGACCCGTGCGGACACGGTCTCGATTGGAAAGATGAGCCGGTTGCGAAAGCGATCGTACGGTTCCGGGGACTTCTCGGACGTGGTCAGAAGGCCCACGGCCAGCAGAAGGTCGTCAGAGATCGCGTGTCGGGCCGCGGCCTCCCGGAGAACCCGCCAGTCGTCCACCGCAAACCCCAGCTCGAACCGCTCGGCGGTCTCGCGGTCCACGCCCCGCCGCTCCAGGTAGTCCCGGGCCGGCTTCCCCTGCGGGCCCTCCCAGAGCTGACGGGTGTAGAAGTCCCGGGCGAAGGCGTTCGCCTCGAAGAGCGGCCGCCGCGGGTCCTCCTCCTGCCGGGCCCTGGACACCTCCCGGACCTCGACCCCGGACCGGCCACCCACGTACTTGACCGCCTCCACGAAATCCAGACCGAGCTTCTTGCGAACGAAGGTAAAGACGTCGCCGGACTCGTCGCAGCCGAAGCACTTGTAGAAGCCCTTGGACGGAACCACGTAGAACGAGGGCGTCCGGTCCTCATGGAACGGGCACTTGGATTTGTAGTCCTTCCCTGATTTCTTCAGGTCCGGCACGAACTCACCGATGATGTCGACGATGTCGGCCCGGGCCCGGACCTCCTCCACCACGTCGTCGGGAATCATCGCGGGTCTCCCGTCATCGCAGGAACGCCACCGTCACGCCGGCGCCTCCCTCTCCGATCCCTCCCAGGCGGTGGTCCACCACCCGGGCATCACCGGCCAGCAGTTCGTCCACCCTCACGCGGAGGGCCCCCGTCCCCTTCCCGTGAATGATCCGGATCTCCCCGAGGCCGTCGAGCACGGCGGCGTCCACGGCTCTGGGCAGCGCCACGTCCACCTCGGAGACCCGCATCCCCCTCAGGTCCACTTCGGACGAGCCCTGGACCTCGGGCAGGGTCCAGGTGGAGGAGCCCCGGGCCCGCCGGGGTCCCGAAGCCGCGACCTCCGCCGCGGACTCCACCACCTCGAGTTCGTGGACCGGGACCTGCATCCGGAGGGGGCCGGCAACCACGCTGGCCTTGCCGTCGCGCACCGACTCGACGATCCCCCTGGCCCCACTCCCGAGGACCTTCACGCGATCGCCGGTCCGGACGGCGGGCGCACTCGCCGGGGTCTTGCCCGCGCGCTCCTGGGAGAGCTTCCGGTGGCGTTCTGCAGCCTGCTCCACCTTCCGTCGCGCCGCCCTGCTGGCCTCCTCCAGCGCCTCGCCTCCGGCCTCCCTCAGCTCCCGGATGGCGCTCTCCACCTCCTCGCGGGCCTCCATGAGGAGTTTTCTGGCGTCGGCGCTCGCCCGGGCGTCGGCGCTCCGCTCGGCCTCGCGAAGCCGGACCTCCCGCCCCTGGAGCTCGGTACGCAGGCGGAGCGTCTCCTCCCGCTCGGCCTCGAGGTGGGCGGACAGTTCCCGGGCCTCCGCCTCCTGGCGCTCCAGCCGGGCCAGCAGGTCCTCCAGGTTCGTTTCGCCGGTGTCCATGAGGGACTCCGCCCGGTCCAGCACGCCGTCGGGAACCCCCAGGCGCCGGGCGATGGCGAGGCCATAGGACCGGCCCGGCCGCCCCTTCACGAACTGGTAGGTGGGCTCGATTCGGTCGGGGTCGAACTGCAGCGACGCGTTGACGATCCCCGAGCCCGCGACGTCCAGGGTCTTGAGCGCCCCCAGATGCGAAGTCACCACCGCCCGAACGCCCCGGCCCACCAGCGTCTCCAGAACCGCGCGGGCCAGGGCGGCTCCCTCGGCCGGGTCCGTCCCTGTGCCCATCTCGTCGATGAGAACGAGGCTCTCCGCGTCGGCGCCCTCCAGGATCTCCATCAGGCGCGCCAGGTGGGCGGAGAAGGTGGAGAGGCTCTCCTGGATGGACTGCCGATCCCCGATGTCGGTGAACACCCGGTGCACGACGATCAGACGGGTCTTCGGCCCCACCGGGGGCACGATCCCGGCCTGGGCGAGCAGGGTGATGAGCCCCAGGGACTTCAGGAATACGCTCTTGCCTCCCGTATTGGGGCCCGAAACCACCAGCACCCGCTCGTCGGGCTCCAGCGCGAGGTCGAACGGGATGACCGCCTCCTCGGCCTTGAGCAGAAGGATGGGATGCCGGCCCTGCGTCACCACCAGCGCGCCCCTGTCGCCGGGCCCGGCCAGTTCCGGCACGTGGCCGTCCCATTCGAGTGCGGTACGCGCCCGGGCGTAGCGGGAGTCGAAGGCCACCAGTGCCTCCACGTTCGCGGCCAGCCCCTCCCGGGCAGGGCGCAGCTCGTCGCTGACCTCTCGGAGGATCCGCTGGACCTCCCGGATCTCGGCCCGCTCCAGTTCCCTGAGTTCGTTCATGAGCTCCAGGGCCAGGGGCGGCTCCACGAACAGGGTATGGCCGGTGGCGGATTCATCGTGGACGATCCCGCCCACCTCCCCCTTCCCCTCCCTGCGAACCGGGATCACGTACCGGCCCTCCCGAACCGTCACCGAGGCGTCCTCCACCCGGAAACGGTTCGGCAGGCCCTTGAGGTAGGACTCCAGGCGCTGGACGATGCGGGAATGGATCCGCCGGAGGTCGGACCGGATCCGCTTGAGCTCCGGGGATGCCGAGTCCAGCACCGTGCCGTCCTCTCCCACGATGCCCAGGATCCGGTTCTCGAGGTCCGGGGAGCGGAAGAGCACCTCCCGGAGGCTTCGCAGGTGGGGGTAGGAGCCCTCGCCGCGACTCAGACCGTCGTGGAGGAGGCGGGTCTGTCCCAGGACCTCGGCCAGAACCAGGAGCTGCCCCGGTTCCAGCACGCCTCCCTCCATGGCCAGGCGAGCCAGCGCCGCCTGGGCGTCGGGCGCGGTCGGGGGCACGAAGTCCCCTTCCTCCCCCAGGAACGCCATGACCTCCGCAACCCGCTCCAGCTCCAGCCGGGCCCACTGGGGGTCGGTGGTCGGCCGGAGGGCCCGGACGGCGTCCTTCCCCAGGTCGGAGACGGCCCTCCGGGCCACACCCTCCAGGACCCTTCCGAACTCCAGGACCTCCAGGGCGTCTCCGGACGCCGGCACGGACCGGGACGAGGTCACCCGGCCAGCTCCTCCTGGACGAGCCGGTTGGCGGCCTTCCCGTCGAACCGGCCCCTGAGACGGGGCATGAGCTGGCCCATGACCGGGCCCATCTGGGTGGCGCCGCCGGCGATGATCTCCCGGATGATGCCGCGCACTTCGTCCTCGCTGAGTTCGGGGGGGAGGTATTTCTTCAGGATCTCGGCCTCGGCCAGCTCCTTTTCGGCCAGATCCTCCCGGCCTCCGTCGCGCATGAGGTCGGCCGCCTCCCGACGACGCTTGATGGCCCGTGTGACGGCGGCCGTCACCTCCTTCTCGTCCGCCTCGCCACCCAGCTCGATCTCGCGGTTCTTGATCTCGGCGAGGGTGGTGGAGAGCACCGAGGTGGCGAGCTTCTCCCGGGCCTTTCGAGCCACGGTCAGGTCCGCCACGAGCTGGTTCTTCAGGTCACTGCTCACAGATCCTACTCCCTGAGTGGAGGTCAGCCCGGAGGCCACCCCATGGAACGGCCACCGAGCACGTGCAGATGGAGGTGATGAACGGCCTGCCCGCCGTCGTCCCCGATGTTGGTGACGACCCGGTATCCGCCCTCCGCCAGGCCTTCGGCCCGCGCCACGGTCCGGCAGGCCAGCATGAGCCGACCCAGCAGCGCCTCGTCCCCTTCGTCCGCGGCATCCAGCGAGGCGACGTGCGCCCTCGGGATAACCAGCAGGTGCGAGGGGGCCTGGGGCTGGATGTCCCGGAACGCCAGCACCTGGTCGTCCTCGTATACCCCGTTCGAAGGGATTTCTCCCGCCACGATCTTGCAGAAGATGCAGTTCGGATCGGTCATTCGAGTGCTCTCCTCCCCTGGGTTCGGGCCTCCGGCTAACCGTGTCGGCCCCGGGGTCCCGAGGCAACCCCCGGAGCCCCGGCGACCGTGTCGCATTTCGAGGGGACGCGGACTCCTCCCGCCATGGGACGGCCCGACGCCGCCACCGACCGTTCAGGCCCAACCCTGAATCCGCCTGAGAGGATCCCCATCATGCGCCCGACCGACGCCCCGCTCCTCGACGCTCACCCGATCCTTCCCGGCACCCCCGCCTCCGTCCTGGTGGGCTCCGAGCGCCCCTGGACCCGGGATCTGGAAGCCGCTCTGGAGCGGGTGCTGCGGAGCAGGACGGGCACCGGCGCGCCGCCCTGGATCCTCCGCCCCCGGGGAGGAGCCTGGTCCCTCTTCCGCGCCGAACCCAGGGGGCCCGCCTCCCTGAGTGCGGACCGGGAGGCCTGGGCAGCCTACGACGAGGCGCTGGTCCGCCTGGGACTGCCCGGATGCCCGAGGGTGGGAGACCTGGGGACCGAAGCCGACCCCGGCCCGGATCCCGGTCCGCCGCCGGAAGGGCCCCCACCAGCCTGCCCGTGCCCCATCACCCGGGGTGTACGGTCCGCGATGGATCGACTGGCCGAGGGGGTACCGGCGGGGTCGGCCGTGGAGTCCGGCCGATGGTGGAGCCGGGCCAGGGAGGCCGTCCACCTGGCGGAGCGGATCAGGGGGATGGCGAGAGACGAAAGCGCCCCGACCACCACTCCCCTTCCCGGTCCTCAGCCTCCAGCGAAAGATGGACCCCTCGGGCGGACTCTACCATTTCGTCGCGTTCGGTCTGCAGGATCCCCGAGAGGATGAGCCAGCCTCCCCGGGCCACGGACGCTGCGAGCCCCTCCATGAGCGGCTTGAGAACTCCGGACTCGATGTTGGCCACCACCCCCTGCGCCGGACCCCAGGTCGCCAGGAGCTCGGGTGTCGCGGCAGCCTCCAGGATCCTGACCCGGTCATGCACCCGGTTGAGTTCGACGTTCTCTCTCGCCGCCTCGCAGGCCATGGGATCCACCTCCACCGCCAGCACGCTCCCCGCACCCAGCCGGGCTGCGGCCATGGAGAGAATCGCGGTACCGGCACCCACGTCCAGCAGCGACTGGCCGGCCTCCAGGACCGGGTCCATGAGCCGGAGGCATCCCCGGGTCGTCGGGTGTTCAGCCGTCCCGAATGCCAGACCGGGATCGACGATCACCAGGACCTGATGGGATTCCGGCTCCACTTCGGCCCACGACGGCGCGATGAGGATACGATCGGTTACGGCCCGCGGCTCGAGGCCCCTCTTCCAGACCTCGGCCCAGTCCTCCTGTGGCTGCCACCAGTGATCCACGTCCGGCTCGGCAGTGAGGCCCGTCCCCAGCTCCCGCTGGAGACCCTCCACGACGGCGACAGGATCGGTGGGTTCGGGAAGGTAGGTGACCACCCCCTCATCCTCCTCCACCACGCCCCGGCCTCCGGCGGCAATCAGGGCCTCCGCCGCCAGCTCCCGGGCCAGTGGATCCGCCACACGGACCCGGATGGCGAGCCAGCGCTCCGGCACCGTCACGGGCTGAACGCCTCCTTGACGCGGGACCAGAAGCCGCGCTCACCCTCGTCCTCCAGGGACTCGGGGGCCGGCGACTCCAGCTCCCGGAGTCGCTCCAGCAGTTCCCGCTCCTCACCCCCGACCGACTGCGAGGTCCAGACGTGGATCCGAACCAGCAGGTCGCCCCGTCCCCGCCCGTTCAGTTCGGGCAGCCCGAGAGCCCGCATCCGGAGGACGCTCCCGCTCTGGGTGCCGGCCGGCACGTTCAGGTCCGCCTCCCCCTCCACGGTGGGGACCCGGACCTGTCCGCCCAGGGCCGCCACGCTGTAGGTGACCGGGAGCTCCAGGAGCAGATGTGCCCCGTCCCGCTTCAGGCGCGAATCCTCTTCCACGTCCAGCAGCACCACGATGTCGCCGCGGGGCCCTCCACCCGGACCGACGTTCCCCTGGCCCCGGAGGGTGATGAAGTTCTCGGAGCTGACCCCGGCCGGGATCTCCACGTCCAGTTCCTTCTCGGCTCTCGTTCGGCTGTCGCCGCGACAGGTCGGGCAGGGCTCGCCAATGACCTGCCCCTCGCCCCGGCACTGCCGGCAGGGCGCGACCGACACGAACTGCCCGAACGCGGAGCGCTGGACCACCCGCTCTTCGCCCGTCCCGCCGCACTGGCTGCAGGTCTCCGGCTCGGTACCCGGCGCCGCTCCCGACCCTTCGCAGGTCTCGCACTCCTCCAGCAGCTGGACCCGGATCCGCTTGGTGACGCCGGACAGGACCTCCTTGAGCGTCACGGGAATCCGGACGCGGACATTCTGGCCCCGCGGCGGCTGCCCGCGGCCTCGAGTCCGGGCACCGCCGCCGCGGAACAGGTCCTCCAGACCGCCGAAACCGCCGAAGTCGCGCATGAAGACCTCGATGGCGTCGGAGAAGTCGAAGCCCCCGAAGCCTCCGGGGCCCGCACCACCCTTGAGCCCCTGTTCGCCGTAGTTGTCGTAAAGGGCTCGCTTCTCCGGATCCCGGAGGACCTCGTAGGCCTCGGTGACCTCCTTGAATCGCGCCTCGGACTCCGCGGAGCCCTGGTTGCGATCCGGGTGATACTCGAGCGCGAGCTTCCTGTACGCCTTCTTGATGTCGTCGGCGCCTGCGTCCCTGGAGACGCCCAGGAGCTGGTAGTAATCGGACATGCGTTCTATCAAGTCGGTGCCGGCGGGCGGAGGGGACAGTGGCGCCCCGGGCCCCGGTCCGCGATCAGCCTCGAATGGAATTGATGAGCGAGGTGGTATGCCCCACGATGGAAATGACCTTCTCGTACGGCATCCGCGTGGGCCCGATGACGCCGATGACGCCCCGGAGGCCCCCCACGTGGTATTCGGCGGTGACCACCGTGAAGTCCGAGAGCGCCGGCGTCACGTTCTCGTCCCCGATCGTGATGCGGATCCCGGAATGATGGTCCCGCTCCCCCAGAACGCCGGCCAGGAGTTCCCGGCGATCCAGGAGCTCCAGGAGGTCTTTCATGGCTTCACCCGACGTGAACTCGGGCTGGCCCGCGATCCCGCTGGCCGTGCCGACGTGCACCTCCCTGGCGCCCGTCCTCCTTGCGTCGAAAATCTCGGTGGAGGCCTGCATGAAGATATTCAGCAGCTCCCGGGTGCCCTCGTCGCCGGTGGAGTCCCGCAACCGGTGGGGCAGGGTCTCGGACAGCTCACTGAAGGTGCGACCCGCCAGTCGCTCGTTCAGCAGGACGGTGAGCGCCACCAGGGTATCGGCGGGGACGGCGGCCGGAAGGTCCACGTAGACCGTGCGCAGCATGCCCCCGGAGATGGTCGCCACCATCAGGACCTTGTCGGACGAGACCTGCACCAGCTCCAGCCGCTCCAGCACCGCGTCCTGGAACGACGGCGCCACCGCCAGTCCCAGCTCCCGGGTGAGGAGGCTCAGCGCCCGGGTCGCCCGCCGGACCAGGCGCTCGACCTCCGAGGTCCCCTCCAACTCGCGGGCCAGCCGTTCCTCCTCCTGAGGGGTGAGGGTCGCGGGCTCGATCAGGCGGTCCACGAAGTACCGGTAGGCAAGGTCCGTCGGAACGCGGCCGGCCGAGGTGTGCGGATGGGTGAGAAAGCCCTTCTCCTCCAGGTCGCTCATCGTGTTCCGGATGGTGGCCGGAGACACCCCCAGATCGGACGTTCGGGCAACGGTCCGGCTCCCGGCCGGCTCGGCTGACGCGACGTAGGTGCGCACCACCGCCTCGAGCACACGGATCTCCCTCTCCGTGAGCTCGCCTTCGGTCGGATGGATTCTGCGATCGGGCATAGTCTTTAAAGTTCTTCTCCGGCCGCAGGCCCAGTCAACCGGCCCCCGGCCCGATCCATGGCGCTGGAAAGCGCCACGACCCGTTCATCCATCACGAGCCAACCCCGGGCTTCGAATCCGACCCGGTCGTCCCGGTGCCAGGCGGTCCCCTCCCGCACCCATTCGGCGAAGAGCGCCCGTCCGGTCTCGCCCAGGATCGACGTCGAGACTCCACGTGAGGTGCGCAGGCCCAGCCAGAGTTCCTCCAGCTCCCGATCCGCGGGGCTCAGCGTCTCGGTGGACTCTACGGGAGATCTTCGTTCGGAGACCCCCGAACTGTATGCGTCCCAGTCCCTCAGGTTCCAGCTTCGAACCGGGGGGAGGAACGAATGGGCCGAGTTTCCCAGTCCGAGGTAGGGGGCCCCGGACCAGTACGCCTGGTTGTGAATGGACTCCCTTCCCGGCCGAGCGAAGTTGCTCACCTCGTAGTGCCGATACCCCTCGGAGGTGAGCCGTTCGGCAATCCGGAGGTACTCCTCGGCGTAGACGGCGTCGTCCAGGGGTTCTTCCCGGCCCTCGTCCAGCCAGCGGGCCAGGGCGGTCCCCGCCTCGATGGAAAGCCCGTAGAGGCTCACGTGCGGCAGATCCAGGGCCAGCAGCTGATCGAGGTCCCGATCCAGATCCCGGCCGAGGCGGGGCGGGAGCCCGAAGATGAGATCGACGCTCAGGTTTTCCAGGCCGGCATCCCGCCCCGCCCGCACCGCCACCCGGGCCCCGTCCGGACCATGGAGGCGACCCATCCAGCGGAGCCCGGCCGGATCGAAGGTCTGCACGCCGAGGCTCACCCGGTTCACCCCGGCCTCCGCCCAGTCGCGGGCCAGCTCGGGGGTGAAGGACTCCGGGTTGGCCTCGGCGGTCCACTCTTCCACGGAGGGGGGAAGCACGTCAGACCCCAGGATCCGACGGAGGCCGCCCATGGCACCCGGCCCCAGGAGCGACGGTGTCCCGCCGCCGACGAACACCGTCCGGAGGAGTCCGGAGAGCGCCGTCGGAGCCCGATCCGCCCAGGACTCCACCTCGGCCTCCAGCGCCGCCAGCCACTCTTTGGAGCCACCCTGCCGCCGCACGTGAACCGCGAAGTCACAGTAGGGGCAGCGACGGGCGCAGTACGGCGCGTGCACGTACAGGTGACGGACGGGCGCCGTACGTCCCGTCACCACCCGGCGTCTCCCACGGCCCGAGACCATCCCCCGTCCGCGCCACGGACCACCAGTCCGGACAGCTCCAGTCGGCTGAGGAGAACCAGCACCTCGGCCGCCCGGAGCCCCAGCACCCCGGAGAGCTGATCCGGCGTCCGGGCACCCCGGCCCAGGGCCCCAAGCAGCGCCTCGGCGTCGGCAGCGAGGCCCTGGACGTCGTCCCCGTCGCG
This sequence comes from Gemmatimonadota bacterium, assembly GCA_039587435.1. Lineage (GTDB taxonomy): Bacteria > Gemmatimonadota > Gemmatimonadetes > Longimicrobiales > Gaopeijiaceae > JBDHIJ01. Next base: position 52,211 of record JBDHIJ010000009.1, on the reverse strand, counting down.
AGGCTCGGTCGGCGGTCCGGCGGTGCCGCGGAGCGTGCGACGGTCGGAGGCCCCGCCCCCGGTCGGACCGGAGGCGAGGTCATCCGGCCCCAGCACCGGCGTGGCCCCATCCCGGATCAGTCGGTTGGCCCCGCGACTTTCGGGGCGATCGATCGGTCCCGGGACCGCAAGGACGGGGCGCCCCAGGTCCAGGGCGTGGTCAGCGGTGATCAGGGCTCCGCTCCGCGGGCCGGCCTCCACCACCACGACCGCGTCGGCGAGGGCCGCCAGAATCCGGTTCCGCCGGGGGAAGTGGAAGGGGGCGGCACGGGTCCCCGGCGGGAACTCGGAGACGAGGAAGCCCCGCCTCAGAATCCGCTGAGCCAGCGGTCGATTCCGCTCCGGCGAAGGGAGGTCCACGCCGCTGCCCAGAACGGCTCCGGTGAGGCCCTTCCCCGCCAGGGCCCCCTCGTGGGCGGCGGCGTCGATGCCGAGTGCCAGCCCCGAGATCACCGTCCACCCACGCTGAGCCCAGGCCATCGACAGGCGATGCGCTACCCGCAGCCCATAGGGCGTCGCGGTTCGGGAGCCGACCACGGCCACCGTCGGGCCACGGTCGCTCGGCCGGGTCGGCCCTCGGGTCAGGAGGAGAGGCGGAGGGTCGTGGAGATCGGTGAGGCCGGCCGGGTACCCGGGACCTCCGATCCAGTGGGCCCCCAGGTCGAGCGCCCGCACTCTCCGGGCCTGCTGCCGGGCGAGATTCCACTCGGACGCGCCCGGCGCCCGCCTTCCGGGAGGCCGCTCGAGGTGACGGATCGCCCGCTGCGGGGATCCGCACCTTCGCAGGAGCTCGCTCACGGTCCGGTCACCCGCTCCCGGAATTGCCTTCAGGGCCAGGACGGCGGTGAGTTCGTCGAGGTCTCCGCGACGATCCGACGGCGGCCGGCGATCGTCCAGCGACGCCCGCTCCGAGGTCACCAGGGGTCCTTTTCCGCCTCGGCCTCGGCGCTCTCGGCCAGTTCCTCCTGGCGAACCTCATCCACACGGCGCCACAGGGCCTCCAGGAGCTCATCGGTCCCCTGCCGGGCCACCGACGAGATCGCAAACACGCCCCAGGCCTCCGGCGCGTAGACGGAGGGAGGATCGTCGTCGCCGAGCAGGTCCGACTTCGTGATCACCACGCAGTGGGTTCGCCGCCCCAGGGCCTCCGAGTGCCGGGCCAGCTCCTCCCTCAGGAGCTCGTACTCGGCCTGAGGATCTTCCGTCCCCACCGGGATGAAGTAGGCCAGGGTGCGGGTGCGCTCGATGTGGCGCAGGAACTGGAGCCCCAGACCCTTCCCCTCGTGGGCGCCCTCGATGATTCCGGGGATGTCCGCCAGGACGAAGGAACGAAAGTCCGGCAGGGACACGACGCCCAGGTTGGGTGTGAGGGTCGTGAACGGATAGTCGGCCACCTTCGGCTGGGCTTTCGAGACGGTGGCCAGGAAGGTGGACTTCCCGGCGTTCGGTTCGCCCACCAGGCCCACATCGGCGATGAGCTTGAGTTCCAGCGCGATCCGGCGCTCCTCGCCCTCCTCGCCCGGCTCCCATCGCCGCGGGGCCTGGTTGCGGGAGGACTTGAACCGGGCGTTCCCGCGGCCGCCCCGACCCCCGCGGGCTACCACCAGCCGCTCACCGGCGGACAGGAGCTCCCCCAGGAACTCCTCCGTGTCCGCGTCCCGGACCTGCGTCCCCGGCGGAACCTTCACCTCCAGCACCGCCCCGCTCCGGCCCGTCTTGTTGTTCCCCTCCCCGTGCTTCCCCCGCTCGGCCCTGTAGTGCTGTCGGAGTGAAACGTCCAGGAGGGTGGTGAGCTGATCGTCGGCCAGGAGGACCACGTCCCCGCCGTCTCCGCCGTCCCCGCCAGCGGGCCCGCCACGGGGGACGCCTTTCTCCCGACGGAAGGCCTCGGCTCCCGATCCTCCGGTACCGGCGTAGACGTTGATGACCGCGCGGTCGACAAACATGGCTCACCGTTCCTCGTTCGTTGTCCGGAGCCGGTCCCACACGGCCCGGGCCTCTTCCCTCCCGGCCGGGTCCAGCCAGGCGGTGGCCACTTCCAGGGCGGCCTCGACCTCCGCGTGGGACGCTCCCGCGTTCAGCGCGCCACGCACGTGCGAATAGAGCTGCCGGGGCGCCCTCTGCACGGCGAGCAGCGCCACGATGCAGAGCTCCCGGTCCCGCAGCGAAAGCCCCGGTCGGCCGAGGACCTTCCCGTAGCCCTCCACCACCATCCAGTGCTCCATGTCGGCGTGGAGGGCCCGGATGTTCCGTCGCAGCCGATCGTACTGTCCCGCGTAGACCGTCCGACAGACGTCCTGGCCCCGCTCCTCCCAGAGGTCCGGGTCCCAGGCCACGGGTTCCCCCGCCTTCCTACCCGACAGATCCCGCCAGAGTCCAAGGGTGTTGAGCGCCGCCGGATAGCCGAGAAAAAGATAGCCCTGGAGGATGGCTTCTTCGACGGCCACGGGGTCCCCGATCTCCACGGCCCCTCTCAACGCCTCCCGCACCGCCTCTCCGTCCCGGGAGGCCATGGCGCCGGAAAGCGCGACGAGCGCCTGCTGCAGCGGGGTCAGGTTGGAGGCGGGCATGCGGGTGCGGCTGGAGGATCCGGAAACGGCGTCCCGGTGGAGGACGCTGACGGCCGCCCTCCGGAGGGCGCCGCCGGGCTTATGCTCCGAAGTCTACCCAGACAGCAGGGCGCCTGGATAGCGGGCCGGGTCCGAAACGGTCCGGAAGGAGTTCGACCGCAGGGCGCGGGGCCCGGCGGAAACCGCGTCAGCCTTCCGGCTCGGGGTCGGAGGGGGCGGGCAGCGGGTTCCCCGCCGCGGCCAGAAGAGCCGAAGGCGACGAGGAGGACTGGAGGAGTTCCATGGCCCGCAGCAGCTGGGGGTCGTACCGCATCGTCTGGCGGAATTCCCCGGCCTCGCCCCACTTCTGGAGCGCGAGCTCGCGCTCGAGGTGGTACCGGACGTAGCGGTCGGCCCCGGAGAGAACCTCGGGATCCACTTCCAGGCCCTGCTCGGCAAGCTCGTCAACGAAGGCCCGGACCATCGAATCCGTGAGCCGGAAGCCCGGCTCCAGTGTCGAGGAGCCGTTGGAGTACTCCGCCACCCAGTTGAACAGGGTGGTGTTGAACGCTCCGCCCCCCGCGTACAGCTCACGGACGGCCTCCGCTTCGACCGTCCCCATGGTGTCCTGCATGACCCACAGGTCCGGCGTGATGCCTCCCCCGCCCAGGAGCTCGCGACCGCCCGTGGACGTGTAGGTGGGCCGATCCTCCAGATCCGGGCGGCTCACGAGCTGCCCGCTCAGAGCCAGCACGCCCTGGTCCCCGAAGGAGAACTGCTCGTCCAGGGGCTTCTGGATGGACCGCCCCGACGGGGTGTACCACTTGGCCGTGGTGAGCTTCAGCACGTTCCCGCCCGACAGCCGGAAGAGCGTCTGCACCGAACCCTTCCCGAAGGAGATGGCACCGAGCACCACCGCCCTGTCGTGGTCCTGGAGGGATCCGGCAATGATCTCGGACGCCGAAGCGCTGCGCTCGTCCAGGAGCACGACCACCGGCAGATCCGTGTACCGCTCCGAACTGCCCGCCCGATAGATCGCGTTCTGATCCGACGTGCGCCCCCGTGTCTCCACCACCGGGCGACCCTGCTCGAGGAACAGGTCGCTGATCGCGATACCCTGGTCCAGCAGCCCGCCGGGATTCCCCCGCAGATCGACAATGAGCCCCTCGGCCCCCTCGGCCCGCAGGCTGTCGATGGCGTTCCGGACCTCGAGCGTCGACGTCTCGCTCACCATCTGGAGCGGAACGTAGCCCACGGTCTCGGACACCATGCTGGCGAACGGCACCGACCGGACGGTGATGACCGCGCGGGTCAGCTCGAAGGGTATGGGCTCCTCCACACCGGGGCGGAGCATGCGCACCGACACGGTGGTCCCCGGGGTGCCCCGAAGACGATCCACGGCGTCGTCGGAACTCCACCCCTCGGCGAGTTCCCCATCGATCTCGTAGAACGCGTCACCGGTCCGGATTCCGGCCCGGGTCCCGGGGGTCCCGGGAAGCGGATTGACGACCGTGACCCAGCCGTCACGGCCGACGATCTCCAGGCCCACGCCACCGTATTCGCCCTCGGTCCGGATCCGCAGGTTTTCCCAGTCGCTCACGTCCAGGAACGACGTGTTCGGATCTCCCAGGCTCTCCAGAACCCCGTCGATGGCCGACCCGTAGAGGTCCTCCCGGTCCACCGGCTCGACATACCGCTCCGACACATACGTCATGACCTCCTCGAAGAGCCGGACCTGGAAGTACAGGTTCTGCTCCTGACCGACCCCCTGCTGGAGGAACCAGCCTCCGGAGAAGAGAGCCACGGCCACGACGGCCAGGGGGGCAATGAAGGGTCGGTTGGAACGCATGTGTCGAATCGGAGTGAGGGGAAGGACCGCTCCGTCCTAACCCGGAGAGCCCGGCATTGTTTCCGGGAACCGCGCTCGAAGGACCTCCCGGATGCGTGACTGCACCTCCTCGGGAGAGCCCGTGGCATCCAAAAGCTCGGCCCGCTCGTCCGAAGCTGCAAGGCTCAGGTATCCCTCCCGGACCCGGGAAAGGAACTCATGGCCCTCGGCTTCGATGCGGTCTGCGGCCCCCCGCTTCCCCTGCCGGGCCAGCCCCAGGTCCACCGGAACATCCAGGACCAGGTAAAGGTCAGGGGCGCGTCCGCGGGTGGCCAGGTGGTTGGCCTGCCGGACCTCGTCCAGCGGCAGCCCGCGGCCAAATCCCTGGTAGGCGAACGTGGAGAAGTCGAACCGGTCGGCGAGGAGGTGGGTGCCGGTCCGGAGCGTGGGCTCGACGATGTCCCGGACGAAGGCGGCGCGTGCCCCCAGGATCAGGAACAGCTCCGTCTCGGCGGGCATGGCGAGATCCGTACGGTGCAGCACGACCTCTCGAATGGCCTCCCCCACCGGGGTCCCGCCGGGCTCCCGGGCGGCCGCCCATTCGGCTCCCTCACTCCTAAGCCACTCCAGCAGCATCCGGTTCTGCGTGGACTTCCCGGCCCCCTCGATCCCCTCGAGGACGAGGAACAGTGGCTGCTTGTCCGCTTCGGTCATGGAGTCGCCCGGATCCCGGTGGCATGTGTGAAGTGGGGGGGCCGCCCCGGCGCAGACCACCCGCCTGCCAACCTACAGGGCCCGCCCCCCTTTCGGGAGACGGGCCCGCAGTCCGACGAACGAGTGCCCGGTGGTCCGGGACCCGAGTGCCGCTACTCCTCGTCGTAGTACTCGCGGCCGAGGTGCGTGATCTGCTCCTCGCCCATCATCCACCGCAGCGTGTTCTTGAGCTTGGTGTGCTGGATGAAGATGTCGTGCTCCGGGTACAGTCCCGGGGCCACCTGGGGGCTCTTGAAGTAGAACGAGAGCCACTCCTGGATTCCGCTCATGCCGGCCCGGGACGCCAGGTCCAGGAACAGGGCCAGGTCCAGCACGATGGGCGCGGCCAGGATGGAGTCCCGGCAGAGGAAATCGACCTTGATCTGCATCGGGTATCCCATCCACCCGAAGATGTCGATGTTGTCCCAGCCCTCCTTGTTGTCCCCACGCGGCGGGTAGTAGTTGATCCGCACCTTGTGGTACATGTCGCCGTAGAGCGTCGGGTACTTCTCGGGCTGGAGGATGTGCTCGAGCACACCCAGCTTGGAGACCTCCTTGCTCTTGAACGACTCCGGATCGTCCAGCACCTCGCCGTCCCGGTTCCCCAGGATGTTCGTGCTGAACCAGCCGTTCAGGCCCAGCATCCGCGTCTTGAACCCGGGCGCCAGAATGGTCTTCATGAGGGTCTGACCCGTCTTGAAGTCCTTTCCGCCGATCGGCACGCCGTTGTCCTTCGCCAGCTGCTCCAGCGCGCCGAAGTCGGCGCTCAGGTTCGGAGCGCCGTTGGCGTAGGGCACACCCTCCATGAGGGCGGCGTAGGCGTAGAGCATGGAGGGGGCGATGGAGGGATCGTTCTCCTCCATGGCCTTCTCGAAGGCCTCCAGGGTGTCGTGGGTCGGACCGGGTCGGATGTACACCTCGGTGGAGCCACACCAGACCATGACCAGGCGGTCACAGCCGTGCTCCTCCTTGAAGTTCCGGATGTCGGCCCGGAGCTGCTCGGCAAGGTCCTTCTTGTTGGGAGCCGACTTCACGTTGGTCCCCTCGAGCTTCTTCACGTAGTCCGTGTCGAAGGCGGCCGGCATGGGCTTGATGCTCTCGAGGAAATCCCGGATGGGATCGAGGTGGCGCTCCTTGTGGAGCACCCCCGCGTTCACGGCCGAGGCGTAGCCGTCGTCCGGAATCGGATCCCAGGCTCCGAACACCAGGTCGTCGAGGTCCGCCAGCGGCACGAAGTCCTTGATCAGCGGGGTGTTCTCGTCGGTCCGCTTCCCGAGCCGGATGGTGGCCATCTGCGTCAGGCTGCCGATGGGCTCGGCAAGCCCGCGACGGAAGGCCTCGACGCCGGCCACGGTCGTGGTGGCGACGGCTCCGAATCCCGGAAGCAGGACGCCGAGCTTCCCCTCGGCGGGACGAATCTCACGATCGCTCATGATACGTGTCCTCTAATGTTCGTTGGTGGACGGCTCAGGTGCGCTTCCCGGCTCTTCCAGGGGGACGCCCGCCGCGTGCTGATAAACCCAGACGATCCGCTGGATCGCCGTGATGTTCGTGGTGATGGCCATGATCACGATGATGACTTCGATGGCCAGCCCGTTGAAATCGAGGCCGAAGATGATGGAACCCAGGCCAAGCAGAACGACGCGCTCCGCCCGCTGCATGAACCCCACCGTGCAGTCCAGCCCCAGGGCCTCGGCCCGACCCCGGGTGTAGCTCACCATCATGGACCCGCCCATGGCGATGAAGATGGCGTAGACCATCCACACGTCCGCCAGGGAGCGCCCTTCGGCCGAATAGCCGTTGTACAGGGCCAGGAGCCCCAGGAACACGACGATCTCGCTGATCCGGTCCAGGGTCGAGTCGAAGAAGGACCCGAACTTGGACGCCTTTCCGCTCTCCCGGGCCACCCGGCCGTCGAAGATGTCCCACAACCCACCGGCCAGGACCAGCACGCCTGCCGTCCGCACGTGGTCCGAGGCGTACATGTACCCCGCCCCGACCGTCGTCAGGAACCCCAGCAGACTGATGAAGTTGGGGTGCCAGTTGTGCCGGACGAACCACTGGGTCAGCGGCTCGATGATCCGGTAGATGGGCCAGCGAAGGGCTTTGAGTCCCTTCTCGCGTTCCTGTTCCATGGCGATCAGGTGGCCAGGATGATCTGGCTCTCCCCGCCCTCCTGGATGCCCTTGGCAATGGTTTCGTTCACCCGCATGACCACCTTGTCGAAGTTGGTCTGGGCGGCGATGACCCGCTGGTAGTTGGAGTTGGCCTGGAGCCGGGTCACCACACCCTCGTAGGCGGTGCGGGTCTCGTCGTCCGGCTGCTGACCGGCCCGGAGCTGCGTCTCGATCTCACTCTCCATCCGCTCCAGTTCGGACTTGAGTTCGGCCAGTTCCCGGTCGTCGTCCATGCCCTCCAGCGCCCGCTTGAGCGCCTTGTACTCCTCGGTGCGGCCCATGGCCTGGCCCAGGTCGCGGGCCATGTCGAGGATCTCAGCCATTCGGCGTTCCTTTCGTAGTTCGCTACTCGCGTTCCGCGAGCAGGATTCGGTCCCGACCGGCCAGGTCCTGGCGAATCGAGATCCCAGTGAGTCCTTCCGTCTGTCGGGCCAAGTCTAGCGCCGAGGCCCCCTGCTCCGCACCGATCTCGACGGCCAGCAGGCCGCCGGGATTCAGGTGCTTCGGAGCCGCCTCCAGGAGGCGGCGGATGATGTCCAGCCCATCCGCTCCTGCGAACAGGGCGTCGACGGGCTCGTGGTCCAGCACCTCGGGCTGCATTTCGGCCCGTTCGGACTCGGCCAGGTAGGGTGGGTTCGAAACCACGACGTCGAACCGCCGATCCCCCAGCGGAGCAAAGAGGTCGCCCTCCAGGAACTCCACCGTGGACACGCCCGTCTCTTGGGGAGGCTTAAGAGTATCGTGACTTCCGTTCGGGGTGTCAACCGACGATACATGATCCCGAACGGTACTCTCATTGGCCCGCGCGAGGTCCAGCGCGTCAGGGGACGAATCCACAGCAACCACGAGGGAAAACCGCCCCTCCCGGGCCAGAGAGAGAGCGATGGCACCACTCCCGGTCCCCAGATCCAGCGCGGTGGCTCCCTCACGGCCCGTGTCCGACGCCCAGTCCAGCACCGCCCCCACCAGTTCCTCGGTCTCCGGTCGCGGGATCAGCACCCTCGGATCCACGGCCAGCTCCAGCTCCCGAAACGCCGCCGTGCCGAGGATGTACTGCAGGGGCTCCCGACCGGCTCTCCGGAGCAGCAGCGGCCTGTACCGGCCCAGTTCCTCCGAGTCCAGGGGCCGATCGAACTGGAGGTACAGAGCCATGCGATCGCAGCCCAGGACGTGGCCCAGCAGGTACTCGGCGTTAAGGCGGGCGTTCTCCACGTCGCGCTCCGCCAGGTACTGGGCACTCCAGCGGATCATGTGAAGGACGGTCCAGGGGCGACCGGCCTCAGGGGGCTCGATGCGAGCCTCGGACGATGCCGCTTCGGTCAACGGTCGCCCGAGCCCGGATCGCCGCCTTCGGCGGCCATGCGCTCCTCTTCCCGGGCGAGGCGCAGAGCCGAAACGAAGTCGGCCAGGTCCCCGTCCAGGACCCCCTCCAGGTTGTAGACCGTGAGCCCGATGCGGTGATCGGTCACGCGGTTCTGGGGGAAGTTGTAGGTCCGGATCTTCTGCGATCGATCTCCGGTCCCCACCTGGGCCTTTCGATCCGCGGCCCGCTCCGACTCCTGCTCGGCGATCATCCGATCCAGAAGGCGGCTGCGCAGGACCTTCATGGCCTTGGCCTTGTTCTTGTGCTGGGACTTCTCGTCCTGGCAGGACACGACCAGACCGGTCGGCTCATGCGTGATGCGCACCGCCGAGTCCGTCGTGTTCACCGACTGGCCGCCGGGTCCCGAGGAGCGGAACACATCGATGCGGAGGTCGTTGGGATCGATGCTCAGGTCCACCTCCTCCGCCTCGGGCAGCACGGCCACGGTGGCCGCCGACGTATGGACCCGCCCCTGGCTCTCGGTGGCCGGGACGCGCTGCACCCGGTGCACGCCCGACTCGAAGCGCAGCTTTCCGTAGGCCCCCTGCCCCCGGACCTCGAAGACCGCCTCCTTGATGGCACCCGGGATCCCCTCGGACATGCTGATGAGATCGACCTTCCAGCCCTCGCGCTCCGCCAGCCGGTGATACATGCGGGAGAGGTCCCCGGCGAACAAGCCCGCCTCGTCCCCTCCGGTCCCGGCCCGGATTTCGACCACGGCGGCACGGTTCTCCATGGGGTCCTTGGGGATCAGGAGGTCGCGGACCTGGGCGGCGAGCTCTTCGAGGCGGCCCTCCAGCTCCTCGACCTCGGCCGCGGCCAGTTCCCGCATGTCGTCGTCCTCGGCCTCCGCCGCGAGCTCTCTGGCACCGTCCAGTTCCTCCAGGACCTGCCGGAGCTCCGATCCTGCACGCACCACGGCCTCGAGGTCCGAACGCTCCTGCCCCAACTCCCGGATCAGGTCCGGGCTGGAGAGGGTCTCCGGATCCGCCAGCTGGGCCTCGACCTCCCCGAATCGGGCCTCGGCCCGGGAGAGGCGGTCCAGCATCTTGGGATCGAGTTCGGGAGTGCTCATGGGGGAGTTGCGGGTGGACAACAAAGAAAGCGACCGAAGCCCCGGTCAGAACCGCGGGTTCGGCCGCCTTGAAGTACCGCAGAACGGCCGGGGCAACGCCCCGGCCGTTCGTAGCGTCAGCTCGCGGCCTTCTCGTACTTCTTCTTGAACCGCTCGACCCGACCGGCGGTGTCCACCAGTCGCTGCTTACCCGTGTAGAAGGGATGGCACGCGGCGCAGATGTCCGTGTGGATCTCCTCCTGGGTGGAGCGGGTTTCAACCCGATTCCCGCAGGCGCACACGATCACGGCCTGCTTGTACTCGGGATGGATGCCTTCCTTCATGGTCGCTCTCCGATATCCAGTGCGGCCAGCGGTTCGATGGAGACCGCTGAGCCACGGAATATAGAAAGGGCTCAAAGGGGGTTCAACCCGCCCCCAAGCCCCGGCGCAGCGTCCTGCGCCGCCACCAGAACCAGCCGAGAGCAAGAATGCCGAGGCCCGCCGAACCGTTCCCGGTCACGTCCCCCAACCGGCCATAGAGGGTCGGCACGTCCGAGGTATACACGTCCCCCACGCTCACGCCCGCCTGGTAGAGCTCCAGCTCGCCGGACACCCGACCCAGGGGGTCGATGAACATGGACACTCCCGTGTTGGCGGCGCGGACCACCCCCACGCGGTGTTCGATGGCCCGCAGAACCATGTGCGCCGGGTGCTGCCACAGCGCCGTCGTGCGGGAGTACCAGGGCTCCCGGCCGTACCAGGCGTCGTTGGTGATGTTCACCAGGACGTCGGCACCCGACCGCCGATACGCCAGGCTGGCCTGCGGATAGGTGGCCTCGTAGCAGATCAGCACTCCCCACAGGCTTCCGCCGACCTCCACGGGCACCGCGTCGCTGCCGGCCAGGAGCCCGCCCAGGAGGCCGTCCCCTCCCAGGAGACGGGCTGGAACGAACGGCACCTTTTCCACGATGGGGACGAGGTAGCGCTTGTCGTAGCGCCAGCGGATCAGGTAGCCCGACGGTCGCATTACGAAGGCCGAGTTGTGGAAGCCCGCCCAGCCGTCTTCGAACTCGCTCACCCCGTACGCGCCGAACAGGATGGGCGTGTCCAGGCGCCGGGCCCAGGCCGCCACCGGATTCAGCGGACCCGGCCGGGTCTCCACGAGGTCGGGAAGGGTGACCTCCGGCCACACCACCAGGTCCAGGGTCTCTCCCTCCAGCGCCGGGAGGATGCGGTTGAGGGAGGCCCACGTGGAATCCAGCGCCACCTCTCGATCCAGTTTGATGTGCTCGGGGATGTTGGGCTGGACCACCGCGACCCTCCCCACGGGCCGAACCTCCAGGTTCGCCGCCCGCCAGGCTCCCCACAGCACGGGGACCACGGCCACGGCGACCACCGTGAGGAGCGGTCTCCAGACCCGTGGCCATTTCCCGCGAGCACCACCTCCCCCGGAGGCCCCTTCGCGCCACGCCAGCCACACCGCCGCCAGAAGCCCGTTCACCAGGCCCAGCCAGAAGGTCAGCCCACGGGCGCCCACCAGTTCCGCGCCTCCGGCCACGACCGGAAACGGCGCCAGGGCCGTGCCCAGTCCCAGCCAGGGGAAGGCCAGCTCGCCCGGCCAGTGTGCCCTGAACCACTCCCCGAACGTCCAGGCCACGGGCAGCGCGGCCCACAGGGGCATCCGGTAGTGGTGGTGGAGCAGATGGGTGGTGAACGCGGCCAGCACCCCCACCGTGGTCAGAAGCGCCAGGGCGCAGATGTAGGCCGGCAGCGCCCACCAGCTATACCAGGCGAGCGCCACCAGAATCCAGTACACGAGGATTCCGAAGTAGACGGCTCCGAACAGGCCTCCGCCCCGGGCGGCCGCGGCCCTGCCGTCGGGACCGTCCGGGAGACCGGCGATCCAGACCGCCAGCGGGACCAGCCCAACGAAGGCCGGCACGAGAAGCTCCAGGGGTGGGAAGGCCAGGGCCAGAAGGACGGCCGAGGCCAGGGGAAGCGCCCGCTCCCCCGGGCGGGGGATCCACGCCCTCACGGGCCGGTGCTTCCCGTCACAACCGGATCAGGAGCCGGGGTCCGCGCCCCGCCGCGGGTGGTCCGAGGGGGTCTCCGATCCCAGGAAGACCTGGAGGCCGCCCCGGGTCTCGAAGTAGTAGAGATCCCCCATGAACTCGAATCGGCCGTTCCCGTAGAGGCGGACCCGTTCCCCGAGGGGAATCTCCAGCCCGGCGTGGGCGTTCACGCCGACGCGAAAGCCGTTCAGGAGATCCTCCACGAACGTGTCCTTGATGGCCTCTCCCGAACCGGTGGAGTAGTGGCCGGTCAGGCCCAGACCCGTGTAGGTCAGGAGGCCGAAGGGGATCTCCCACATGAAGTGTCCGTCCAGCGTGGCGCTGTAGTCGGTCCAGCCCACCGTCCCCAGGTCCATGACCACCGGCGGGGAGCCCGGCGGCTGCTGGGGCTGCACCAGGTCCAGGAGTCGCTGCTCCCACCGGCTCACCTCGGACTCCGTGATGTCCGAGGACCAGTAGTTCACTCCGGCCACCAGCCGCAGCCCGGGCCCGAGAAACCCGAGGTCGAACCGCGCACCGGCCGACCAGGTGTTCTCCACGATGGAGGGGAAGATGTATCCCGCCTCGAGGCCGATGCCACGGAACGTCAGGTGCTCGTAGTCGTAGTCGGCCAGATCCTGTGCCCCCACGCCGGCCGGAGGCGAGAAGAGCATCACCGCCGTGGCCGTGAGAGCCGCCCATCCGAGCCCGGTACTTCCCCTCATCCCTGCACCCCTCATCCCTCCACCACCTTTCCGACCAGGTCGTACTCCAGCGCGTCCACGATCTCGATGTCCACCATCTGTCCCGGACGGACGTCCGGGCCGGCCAGCAGCTGGGTCACCCCGTCCACGTCCAGGGCCTGCCCCGGCGTGCGGGCGATGGCGCCGAACTCGGGGTCGTCGTCCACCAGCCGATCCACCAGGGCGGGGGTCCGGGAGCCCACCAGGTCCATGTTCGCCTCGAACGAAATCCCGCGCTGGACGTCCATCAGAGCGTCCAGCCGCTCCTGCTTGAGGCTGTCGGGGAGCTGGCCCTCCATGTCGGCGGCGCGGGTCCCCTCCTCGATGGAGTAGGTGAACGCCCCGACCCGCTCGAACCGGATCTCCTCCAGCAGGTCCACCAGTTCCTGGAAGTCCTCGTCGGTCTCGCCGGGGAAGCCCACGATCACCGTGGTCCGGAGGGTGAGGCCCGGGATCCCTTCCCGGAGCCATCCCACCCGCTCTCGGATGGTCGCCTGACGCTCAGGACGCCGCATGGCCTTGAGCATGCGGTCGCTTCCGTGCTGCAGCGGCACGTCCAGATACGGCAGGATCCGGTCGTGCCTCGCCATCAGCTCCACCAGCTCCCGGGTGATCCCCGAGGGATACATGTAGAAGAGCCGGAACCAGTCCACGTCGGTGCCGTCGAGGAGAGCCGCGAGGAGATCCGGAAGCAGTGGAGCCTCGGGATCGCGGCGCCTGAGATCCCGGCCATACCAGGTGGTGTCCTGCGAGACGATGTTCAGCTCCCGCACGCCCTGGGCCGACAGCCCCCGGGCCTCCCGCACCAGCTCCTCCACCGGCTGCGACCGGTGAAGTCCCCGCATGAGGGGGATGGCGCAGAAGGCGCAGGTGTGATCGCACCCCTCGCTGATCTTCAGGTAGGACGTGTGCGGGGTCTCGGAGGAGATGATGCGAAGCGGGCGCTCCATGGTGGGCACCACGTCGGGATCCTCCTCGAGAATTCCCCGATCTCGAAGCGCGGGCACCAGCCCCTGGAGGTCGGTGAGGCCCATGAAGAGGTCCACCTCGGGAATCTCGGTCTCCAGCTCGTCCTTGTAGCGCTGGACCAGGCATCCCACGGCCACCACGGCCTTCAGCTCACCGAGCTCCTTGAGGGTGCAGGCCTCGAGGATGGTCTCGATGGACTGCTCCTTGGCCGCCTCGATGAACCCGCAGGTGTTCACGATGACGACGTCCGCGCCGTCCACCTCGGACGAGACCTGTGCACCGTGCCCCACCAGGGCCGCCATCATCCGCTCCGAATCGACGGTGTTCTTGTCGCAGCCCAATGTGATGAGTCCGATGCGTGGGCCGTGGAAGGGGCCGGTGGGCTCCATTTCCACGTGGACTTCAGCCACATCCGGGGACACGTCGGGGCGCACCGGTTCGGCGGTGATGGGAAAGACCGGGAGATCGCGTCTGGGCTTCATGGTCCTCGGGTGATGACATCGGCTCCGTCCGGGGGGACGAAGCGAAAGATCTCCGGGTCGATCTCCGGGTTCAACCGGATGTCGGACAGTTCCACGGTCCGGACCGAGCCGTTGGGCTCCTCGGTCCGGACCCGGACCAGGAGAAGGCGCTCCGGATCGATCCACAGGCGGGCGTGGACGAAGGGCGCCGACGTGCGGGGCTCCAGCTCCAGGACCACCGTCTCGACGGTCGCTCCGGGGCCCGCCTGGGTATCCTCCCCCACCGCCTCGCGGCCCACGAGGCTGGCGCGGTACCGCTCGGAAGCCCCGTCCAGGAACTCCCGGGCAAAGTCGAACCGGCCAAGTCCCCGGTCCATGGGGGTCCGCAGGACCTGGCGTTCATCCGTCGAGGGGTAGTAGAGCCAGAGCCACTCCCCGTCCGCCACCACCCGGTCGCCCTGGGGATCGGAGAACGCCATGGAGAAGTACGCCGGCTGCTCCTGACAGAGTTCGCCCCTGCTGCGCACCACCCGGCCAAGCACCACGACTTCGAGCTGCTGCCGGAACTGGGCGCAGAGGGAGCGTATGTCGCGATAGTGGGCCGCCGTCGCGTCCAGGAGCCGGTCGGCCTCTCCGGAGTCAACGGCGGGCTGGGCCCACAGCGCCGTGCCCGGGATCGGTTGGGGCAGGAGCGGAGATCCCAGGAGGAGGATCAGGGCCCCTAGCCCCCGCCCGGGGATGGGCCGCAGAGGTGCTCGGGGGAGGATGGTCGCCATGCCCTCCCTACACGACCGTCGGGCAGGCGGTTCCGGCCTCACTCAGGGACCCTCGGAGGGATCGGTCGGTGGGTGGTCGGAGGGGCCCGGGCCGGGTGCGTTCGGGGAGGCGCCCGCTTCTCCGCCCCCCGGCGACGGATCGGGAACCGGCGGGGACGCCGGCGCCTGTAGATCCGCTCCGGACATGAAGGCCGCGAGTTCCGGGAGCGTCATGAGCACCTCGCGCCCCTTCGCTCCCGCCGACGGTCCGAGGACCCCGGCCTCCTCCAGCTGGTCCGAGAGTCGAGCGGCACGACCGTACCCGATCTTGAGCTTCCGCTGGAGGAACGAGGTCGAGCCGCCGCCGTTGGAGATGCACAGCTCTGCCGCCTCCTGAAACAGGTCGTCCCAGTCGCCGAACCCGTCCTCGTCGTCCGCCGACGGCTCCGCGTCGCCCTCCAGCGCCCGCACCACCTCCAGGATGTCGTCCTCCGCGCCATCCTCCACCACCTCCGGTGCGCCGGCCTCCTCCAGGGCGGCGTTCCGGATCTCCACCTGCTCCTCGTACCACGAAATGAGCGCGTCCGTGTCCTCGGTGGGGATGAACGCGCCCTGGGCCCGGATGGGCTCGTTCTGCCCGGGGGGCAGGAACAGCATGTCCCCGTTGCCGAGGAGGGTGTCCGCGCCGTTCTGATCGATGATCGTGCGGGAGTCCGTCTTGGAGGCGACCCGGAACGCGATGCGGGACGGGAAGTTCGCCTTGATGAGACCGGTGATCACGTTCACCGAGGGTCGCTGCGTGGCCACGATGAGGTGAATCCCGATCGCCCGGGCCTTCTGCGCGAGCAGCGTCAGCGGCTTCTCCACGTCCCCCTGGACCGTCATCATCAGGTCCGCGAGCTCGTCGATGACCACGACGACGTAGGGCAGCACTCCGTCGGTGTAGAGCCAGCGATCCGGGTCTCCCTCGGGACCCTCGGCCTCGATCCGGCGAAGCGGCCCGCCGGATCGAACCCGGTCGTTGAACTCCGCGATGGACCGAACGCCGTTCTCGCTCAGCAACTGATACCGGCGGTTCATCTCCAGGACCGCCCACTTCAGCACGCCCGCGGCGTCCTTCGGGTCGGTCACCACCGAGTGCCGGAGGTGGGGCAGTTTCCGGTAGGAGGAAAGCTCGACCATCTTCGGGTCCACCATCAGGAAGCGCAGCGTCTCCGGCGAGTGCCGGTAGGCCAGGCTGGTGATGATGGTATTCACGCAGACGGACTTTCCCGATCCGGTGGCCCCGGCAATCAGCACGTGGGGCATCTTGGCCAGGTCCGTGACGAAGGGCCTCCCGTTCAGGTCCTTCCCCAGAGCGAGCGGGAGCCGGGCCTTGGACCGCTGGAAGGCCGGCGACTCCAGGATGTCCCGGAGGTAGATCACCTGGGACTCGGGGTTGGGAATTTCCACGCCCACCGCGCCCTTACCGGGGATGGGCGCCACGATCCGGATGCTCCGGGCCTTCATGGCCAGCGCGAGATCCGCCTCCAGGTTGGCGATCCGGCTCACCTTCACCCCGGAAGCGGGGATCACCTCGAACTGGGTGACCACCGGGCCCGTGGTGCGCCCGCCCAACGTGGCCTCCACTCCGAAGCTGGCGAGCTTCTCGATGAGGATCTCGCCCTGTCGGTCCAGCAGGGTCGTGGCCCCGTCCGAGTCCGAGACTTCACTGGCGGTGAGAAGATCCAGGGGCGGGAGGGGCATGCGAAGCGCCCCGGCGCTGGCCGGATCCGGCAGATGGCCCTCAGCCACGATGCCGGGCAGAGAGCGCTGCTCGCCCGGAGCGACGTCCTCGTCATCTTCGGACTCGGGCGTGAGTTCGGACTCCGGCTCCATGGGGTCCTCCGGAGGAGTCTCGGCCCAGGGTGCGTCCCATGAGTCGTCCGCGTCGTCCGGCTCCAGCTCGTCTCCGAGTGCGGCGGGGAGGTCGCCAGGGTCTTCTTCGGCCACCCCGGGAGGAAGCGCCGCAGGCTCCTCGCCCGATTCGATGGCCTCGCCGGTCTCGTCCGTCACCGGCTCGGTGGCCGCCTCCCGGGCCTTCGCCACCACCTGCTTCGCACCCCGGGCCCCGGCCGCCCCCGCCATCAGGGCGCCCTTTCCAGCCCCCCTCCCCAGCCTGGCCATGAGGGCGGCCAGGGGCTTCAGCGGGTTGAAACGAAGGGTGGCCACGGAGAGGATCACCAGACCCGACGCCAGGACCAGCGACCCACCGAGCCAGCCCACGTACTGCTCCAGCGGCGCCCCGAGAGTCTGCCCCAGCCAGCCGGTCCACTCCGGCCCCAGGCCCACGATCTGGAGGAACGGCGGGACGAGGATGAGGAGCCCCACCGACAGGATGGCGGCGCGCAGCGATTTGAGGCCGTCCAGCCAGCCCGTGAGGCGCAGGCCACCCACGAACATGAGGACCGGGAGAGCCAGGGCGGCCACCCCGGCGAAGGCCACCGTTATCGCCCGGAGGAACGCGCCGACCCTTCCGATGAGGTTCCCGGAGGGGAAGGTCTGGGCACCCCAATCCCCAAGCCAGCCGATGGGGACCAGCGCGAAGAGGACCAGCAGGGCGAGGGCGGCCACGGCCAGCCCCAGGATTTCCTTCTGCTGTTCCCGATTCAGCACGTGGTTCGGCGCTCCGTCGCGGGTGTCAGGGGATCCTCAGGGGAGGCGGATGATGCGATCCACCATCTCGGGCACCAGAGCGTGCCGATCGAAATCCGCCACGATGGGAAGGTCCGGGTCCAATCCCACGGCCACAAGGGCCGCCCCCGCCGCGGTGCTGGCCAGGAAGTCGGGGTCCACGGTCCGGCCGTCCGCCAGGGAAACGGCGGCGACCGCCGCGTCGTTGAGCTCGTGCCGCCCCTCCACCGCCTCGGTGACCCGCTGGATCAGCAGGCCCGCGCAGACGGCGTCATCCATGGAGAAGCGGTCTTCCTTCCCGGCGCAGACGACCACGAGGTGATCCGAGCCCTTCACGGCCTCGACCACCGCGGACAGGTTGGCGAAGGCTGCGGAGCAGACCCGGTCGGCGCCGGCCACGGCCACGAACGCCCGCGTCCCGTTGGTCGTGGTCATGACCAGCTGCTTGTCATGGACCGCCTCCTCGGTGTACTCCCTCGGCGAGTTGCCCAGGTCGAAGCCCTCGATCTTCAGGCCCTTCCGCTCGCCGCAGAGCAGCGAGTCCTCTCGACCCAGCGAGGCGGCCAGCTGCACGGCCTCCTCCGTCGACGCCACGGGGTAGACGGCACGGGCCCCGTTGGCCAGCCCCTCGAGGAGGGTGGTCGTGGCGCGGATGACGTCGATGACGACGGCGGTGGTCCCGGAGACCTCGGCCGGATCGACGGCGGCACCCGTGAAGTAGGCGTCGACCTTCACCTCAGCCCCTGCCCTCCTCGTGGGCCTTCCGGCCCATCCAGCGGTCGACGAAGTGCGTGTCCACGTCTCCGTCCGCGAAGTCCTTGTCCCTCACGATCTCGCTCAGGAAGGGAATGGTGGTGTGGACGCCTTCGAGGACGAAGGAGTCGAGTGCGTTCTTGGCCCGCACGACCGCCTCCGCCCGGGTGTTTCCGCTGATGATCAGCTTGCCCAGGAGAGAGTCGTAGAACGGCGGCACCGCATACCCGGCGTAGACGTGGGTGTCGAGGCGGACGCCGGGTCCTCCCGGGGGGTGGAACGTCTCGATTCGGCCGGGGGACGGAGCGAAGTTCCGCTCGGGATCCTCGGCGTTGATGCGGAACTCGATGACATGGCCGCGGAGCTTCCCGGGATTCTCCGGAAAGGACAGCGGCTCCCCGGCGGCTACGGCGATCTGCTCCTTCACGAGATCGAAGCCCGTGGCCACCTCGGTGACGGGGTGCTCCACCTGGATGCGCGTGTTCATCTCGATGAAGTAGTAGGAGCCATCCGAATCGAGCAGGAACTCCACCGTCCCGGCCCCCACGTAGTCGATGGCCTTCGCCGCCTTCACGGCATCCGCCCCCATCCGGGAGCGCAGGTCCTCGTCCAGGGCCGGCGAGGGGGCCTCCTCGATGAGCTTCTGGTGCCGACGCTGGATGGAGCAGTCCCGCTCTCCGATGTGCTCCACGCGTCCGTGAACGTCGCCGAACACCTGGAACTCGACGTGCCGCGGACGGAGAATGCACTTCTCCAGGTACACGCCGGCGTGACCGAAGGCGGCCCCCGCCTCGTTCTGGGCGGCCTGCAGGAGCTTGGGGAACGAGTCCTCGTCGTGGGCGATCCGCATCCCCTTCCCGCCGCCGCCGGCCGAGGCCTTGATCATGATCGGGAAGCCGATGTCGTGGGCCACCTTCAGCGCCTCGCCGGGGTCCTCCACCTCGTCGGCCGTTCCGGGAACGGTGGGGACACCCACCTCGATCATGGTCCGACGAGCCGTGGCCTTGTCCCCCATTGACCGGATCTGGTGCGGGGTGGGTCCGATGAACGTCAGGTCGGACGCCGTGCAGATCTCGGAGAACTCGGCGTTCTCGGCCAGGAACCCGTATCCGGGATGGACGGCTTCGGCCCCGGTGATCTCCGCCGCGGCGATGATCCGGGGGATGTTGAGGTAGCTCTCGCCGGCCGGAGCCGGACCGATGCAGACGGCCTCGTCCGCGAAGCGCACGTGCAGCGACTCCCGGTCGGCCTCGGAGTATACGGCCACAGTGGGAATACCGAGCTCGTGGCAGGCCCGAATGACCCGGAGCGCGATCTCACCACGGTTGGCGATGAGGACTTTGGAAAACACGATATCAGTTCCCGAAGGGGTCCCCCCCGGACCGGGCGGGACCTCGCGTGGTCATGAATGACGGCCGGGCGCGGGTTACGCCGGCTCGACCCGGAAGAGCAGCTGTCCGTACTCCACCGGCTCTGCGTTGCCCACGCAGACCTCCCGAATCACGCCGGTCACCTCGGACTCGAGCTCGTTCATGAGCTTCATGGCCTCGATGATGCACAGCGTGTCGCCCGCGCTCACGGACGTTCCGACCTCCGCGAACGGAGGGGCGTCGGGCGCGGGGGACTCGTAGAAGGTCCCCACCATGGGTGAGTAGACGTCCACCAGGTTCGACGCCGCGGCCGGAGGCGCGGGAGGAGCCTCGGCGGCCGGCGCGGCGGCCTCCGCGGGAGCGGCCGGAGCGGGAGCCGGAGCCACCACAGGGGCCGGAGCGGCGGCCATCGCCGCAGCCGCCACGGCCTGGGGTGTCTTGCTCACCCGCACCTTCGTCCCGCCGCGCTCGATCTCGATGGAGTCGATGCTGCTCTCGTCGATGGCCTGAATGAGGCTCTTCAGAAAATCCAGATCGATCATGAGGTCACCCGCGTCAGATACTTGTCCTCGGTGCGATCCACCTTGAGGACGTCACCCACCTCGATGAAAAGAGGCACGTTCACCACCGCCCCGGTCTCCAGGGTGGCGGGTTTGGTCCCGCCCTGGGCCGTGTCACCACGGACGCCGGGGTCGGTCTGAGTCACTTCGAGCTCCACGAACTGGGGCAGCTCCACCATGAGGGTCTGATCGTTATGCGTCAGCCCCTCGCACTCCATGTTCTCCTTCAGGTACTTGAGCTGCTCCTCCCCGATGATCTCGCCGGAGATGGGAATCATCTCGAAGGTCTGGGCGTCCATGAAGTAGTACAGGTCGCCGTCGGTGTAGGAGTAGCTCACGGGCCGCCGCTCGAGACGGACCGACTCCACCTTCTCGCCGGCCCGGAAGGTCTTGTCGACCACCGCGCCGGAGAGGACGTTCTTGAGCTTGGTGCGCACGAATGCACCGCCCTTGCCGGGCTTCACGTGCTGAAAGTAGGTGATGGACCAGAGCACCCCGTCGATGCTCAGAACCATCCCATTGCGAAAGTCTGCCGTCGAGGCCATGGGATCTGTTCAGGAGTTCGTGTCAGCGGGCAGCGAGGTGCCCGACAATGGCGCGAAGTCCTAAAAGATAGCTTTGAACGCCGAAACCGGCGACTGCCCCCACGGCGACGGGAGCGAGGTAGGAGTGCCGCCTGAAACGCTCCCGGGCGTGCACGTTGGAGAGGTGGACCTCGACGAACGGCCGGCCCACCCCCACCAGTCCGTCCCGCAGGCAGATACTGGTGTGCGTGAGGCCCCCGGGATTGACGAGGTACCCGTCGACCCGGGCCGCCGACTCTTCGAGATGGTCCAGGATGGCGCCCTCGTGATTCGACTGGAACACCTCCAGGTCGACGCCCAGCTCTCCGGCCAGTTCCTGCAGGGCGCGGTTCACGTCTTCGAGGGAGTCGTTCCCGTAGACCTGGGGCTCCCGGCTGCCGAGCAGCCGCAGGTTGGGGCCGTGGATGACACCGATCCTCACGACTTGAGGCCCTTCAGCCAGTCGTCGAAGGCATCGCCGCCCTCCTCACCGCCCATGGAGGGTGGATCCGCGGCCGGGGTACCGTCCGAGACACCGTCCTCCGCCCCGGCGGCTGGTTCTTCGGTCGGCTCGGGCTCCGGTTCCGCCGCAGCGGCCTCGGGCTCAGCCTGGTCGGCCGGCTCCGGGTCCGGTTCGGCGGGCAGGGGCTCCGAATCGACGGGCGTCGGCTCGGCCACCTCCGGCTCCACAGCCGGCTCCGGGTCCGGGGCGAGCGAGGCCACCGGCACGATAGGAAGGTCCGCGTGGGGGTCGGCGTCCTCGTCGGGGGCCAGGAGCTCGACGGGCACCAGGGCCAGGTGGGCGTGCGGGTCCGGCTCTCCCATCGGCTCCGCCGCCGGCTCGGGGGCCAGGTCCTCGATCGCGATGACGTCCGGGTCGGCCGTCGGGACGGCGGCCTCAGCGGTCACCTCCGGCCCGGTCTCCCCGGCTTCTTCGACGGGGGCCATATCTTCGATGGGGAGCGGCGGTTCCGCCTCGGGCTCCCAGCTCAGGAGGGCCTCGAAGTACTCGCCCACCGTCCGTCCCGGCCCGAGGGCCTCGCCTTCGGCCGGGGAGGGATCCTGTTCATCGGTCGACCAGGCGAAGGGCGTTTCCACCTCGTGCTCGCCGTGCCCTTCGTCCATGTGCGCGGCCATGCCGTGGTCCGCCTCGTCACCGGAGGCCCGGTCGTCCTCCGCATCGGACACGCCGGCCAGCCCCCTCAGTTCATCGATGCGGGCCTGGATCTCGGCGTTGTCGGGGTCCGCGTCCAGGACCCTTTCGTAGACCTCGACGGCTTTGAGGTGCAGGCCCTGCCCGGCGTAGATCTCGGCCATGGTCGAGGTGTACACCTCGCCGGGATCCTCCTCCACCGCGGGGGTCGCCGCCCCATCGGGGACCTCGCCCAGGACCTCGGCCGCCAGTTCCAGGTCGTCCACGGGCCCGGGCAGTTCCTCCGATGCCTCGGACTCCGGCTCAGCTGCGGCCTCGGGTTCGACATCCAGCTCGGCGGCGGGTTCCGGCTCCGTACCGTCCTCGGCGGCGGCCTCCGGCTCCGCGGCAAACTCCTCGGACTCCGGCTCGCCGTCCAGGATCTCAACGCCCGGATCCAGCCGGTCCAGTCGCTCCGCCACCTCGGCGTCGGCAGGGTCCACGGCCAGGCAGCGACGATAGTAGTCCCGGGCCTCGTCCAGCCGGTCGTCCAGGACCGACAGGTCTCCGAGGCCGCGGAGGGCGGCCGTGTTGTCCGGGTCCATCGAGACCACCCGGTCGAAGATCGCCTGGGCCTCGTTCAGTTCGCCCCGGTCGATGTAGACCCAGCCCAGCACCACCAGGCCCGATGCATGGTCGGGAAGTCGGCCGAGGCCCTCCTGGAGGAGTTCCAGTGCCTGGTCCAGGTCTCCGGCCCGCCGATAGGACTCCGCCAGGGCGACGAACCCCTGGCCCTCCTGGTCCCGGTCGGACCAGAACAGGGCACGGAGCTTCTTGACTTGATTCTCGATGGACTCGAACACCGGGTGGCTCCTGAACGAGGGACCGGTGACAGGGAGGGGCCCGCCGGGCCTCCAATGACCCGTAAACGTTTGGCGGCAAAATAGGTTGCGACGACGAGAAGTGTCAACGCGACCGACTCCACCCGCCCCCGCCTCGACCCCGGGCGCCGGGATTCGCCGGGGGGTGGACCCCGGGGGCCCGGTTCAGGTTAGAACATCCCTTGAAGGCTTGTGCCGGGCCGGTTGAGCGCACTACCCACCGGGATTAGCTTTTACGACTTGTCCGCCAGCCTATGCGCGGGCTCCGATGGAAATCCGTGCCGCACAGGGAGTTTGCCGGCCATGATGCGTCAGATGCGAGAGAACACGAAGTGGATCATGCTGATTACGGCATTGGCCTTCGTGGCTCTCATGGTGTTCGAGTGGGGAATGGACATTACCGGGCAGTCCGGTGGTGTCATGGAGCTGGGCCGGGTCAACGGTCAGCCCGTGCTCTACGACCAGTACCAGTTCACCTACCGGAACCTCTACCAGCAGGTTCAGGACGGTCAGGAAGAGCCGGTCACCTCCCAGCAGAACGCGGAGATCGAGGACGCGGCCTGGGACGAGGTCGTGAATCAGATCCTGATCCAGCAGGAGCTGGAGCGCCGGGGAATCCGGGTCACGGACGACGAAGTCCGCCTCGCGGCCTTCAACAGCCCCCCGCCGGAATTCCAGACCAATCCCGCCTTCCTCACCGAGGGGCAGTTCGATCTGGCCAAGTACCAGGACTTCCTGGCGAACGCGGCCGACGAGCTTCTGCTCCTTCAGCTGGAGGCTTACTACCGGGACGTGCTTCCCCGGGGCAAGCTCCTCCGCCAGGTGTCCACCGGAGTCTACTTCTCCGACGCGGACCTCTGGCGCCGCTACCGCGACAACGAGGAGCGGGTGCAGGTCCGGTTCGTCCCCCTGAACCCCGTCCAGCGGGTGGCGGACGATCAGGTGGAGATCACCGACGGCGAGATCGAGGACTACTACCGGACCAACCGCGAGGACTTCGCCACGCCGGCCCGGGCCGACCTCAAGGTGGTGGTGATCCCCAAGAGCATCTCCGGGGCCGACAGCGCAGCCGCCCTGGACCGGGCCAACGCCGTCCGGGACGAGATCATGAACGGGGCGGAGTTCGAAGCCGTGGCCCGGAGGGAGTCCTCCGACCCCACGGTGGCCACCAACGGTGGAGACCTGGGCGTGTTCGAGCGGGGCGACATGGTCTCCGCGTTCGAGGAGGCCGCGTTCGGCGCCCGCGTGGGCAGCATCACCGAGCCGGTGGAGACGTCCTTCGGGTACCACGTGATCCAGGTGACGCAGAACTGGGGGGACTCGGTACAGGCCCGCCACATCCTCATCCCCATCGAGCGCACCGACGACTCTGAGATCGCTCTCCTCACGCTGGCCGACTCCCTGGAGACCCTGGGCGAGTCCCTCCCTCTCGAGGAGGCTGCCGCCTCGCTGGGGCTGGAGGTCGCGACGCAGAGTGTCACCGAGGACTTCCCCTTCGTGGCGGGTGCGGGTCGAATCAGCGAGGGAGTGGACTGGGCACTGCAGGACGCCGCTCCCGGAGACGTGTCCGTGGTGTTCGAGACCAGCGACGCCTTCTACGGCCTCGAGCTGGTCGGCGCGGTGGAGGCCGGATACCTCGAACTCGACGAGGCGCGGGTCGGCATCACCAGCACGCTCATGACGCGGAAGAAGGTCGACATGGCGGCCGCCGAGGGCGATGAGATCCTCGGACGGGTTCGGGCCGGTGAAGGCATGGACGAGATCGCCGTGGAGCGAGACCTGGAGATCCGGACGAGCGAGCCCTTCAGCCGCACCGGCTTCGTGCCCGGGCTGGGACGCCAGAACGCCGCCGTGGGCGCCGCGTTCGGCATGAACATGGGTGAGTGGTCCGACGTCGTCCGGATTCCGGACAACGCCTTCCTTCTCCAGGTGGTCGACTACCAGGCCGCGGATTCGCTGGCCTGGGAGGCCCAGAAGGACCTGCAGCGGACCCGACTGGCCTCCATCGAGCAGCAGACCCGGCTGGGCGAGTGGCTCGACGGCCTGCGGGACGCGGCGGACATCCTGGATCGCCGTGAGGAGGTGTTCCAGGCTGCCGAGGAAGCGCCGTTGAACCCCTTCATGGGGATCGGCTACTAGGCGCGGACCCGCCCGGACGGCCGCAAGAGCGAGGGCCCCGACGCCGAATTCGGCGTCGGGGCCCTCTCCGTTTCCGACCCTGCCGGCACGGGCGGGGTCAGGCCTGATGATCCTCCGGGTCCGATGTCGAGGCCGGCGGAGTGGCCGGCTGAGCCTCCTCCTGTCCCGGCGTACCCTGCGGCGGGGACGAGTCGTGGACCGGGGTGGCGGACAGTCGCCGCGGCTCTCCGGCCGGAGCGTTCTCCGCGGGTGGCGCGGGCGTCTGGCTCCGAGGCTGGGTGTCGAGGGGAGCCTTCATCTCGTTCTCGATCTCCCGGAGCGATCCCTTGAACTCCCGGATCCCCTTCCCCAGCGACGAGCCGATTTCCGGAAGCCGCTTGGCTCCGAAGAGGAGCAGGACCACGAGGAAGATCAGCAGAATCTCCCAGGGTCCCAGACCACCGAATCCCATGATATGTACCTCCAGCGATGGAGTGCGTCAGCACCCCGGAATCATCAAATCCATGAACGAGCCACGAACGCGACGAGGGTCACGCCCACGAGGCTCAACACGTTGAGAGTAACCGTCAGCGGGCCGATGGTGAACGCCACCGCGACCAGGTCGATCGAGAACGGTCCCAGCGAAGCCGCCACGGACGTGGTCAGGAAGTCCCGGGCCGCGCTGTCCGGAAGGAACCGCTCCGACAGGAAGGTGAAGAGCCCACCCAGGAACAGGCCCAGGACCAGGGTCCAGGCGAGGCGCCGAACGCTCCGCCGGTGCGTGTCGACCAATCCGTTCATCGCCTGCGATCGATGGCGTAGGCCACCGAACCCCGCAACGTGTCCACGGCCTCGCTCTCGGGCAGCCCTTCGAGGGCCTCCACCGCGTCGGCGGCGTAGGCCTCGGCCTTCGCCCGGGCGTACTCCAGCCCTCCCAGTTCCTCCACCAGCCCGACGACCCGGGCGATGTCGGTGTCCGAGGGCTCCACGAGAGTAAAGAACTCCCGCACCACTCGATCCTGCACCTCCGAGGCCTTCTTCAGGGCCCCGATCAGCGGCAGGGTGACCTTCCGCTCCCGGAGGTCGTGCCCCGTCGGCTTCCCGGTGATGTCCTCGGACCCGGTGTAATCCAGCAGGTCGTCGGCCACCTGGAACGCCATCCCCAGGCTGTGTCCGAAGCGGGCCAGGCGCTCCCGGTGTTCCTCGGCCCCGGCCAGGGCGCCCATCTCACAGGCGGCGGACATGAGCGAGGCGGTCTTGGCTGCGATCAGCCGGTAGTAGTCGTCCTCGGTGAAGTCCAGGGCGTCATAGGAGGTGAGCTGACGCATCTCCCCCACGCTCATCTCGTTGGCGGTCCGGGCCAGGACCTTCATGGCCTCCCACTGGTCCGACTCCGCCAGCTCCACCACCGACCGGGAATACAGGTAGTCGCCCATGATCACGGCCACCTGGTGCGTCCAGAGGGCGTTGATGGTGGGCATCCCGCGCCGAAGAACCGAGTGGTCCACGGCGTCGTCGTGGACCAGGGTGGCCAGGTGCAGGAGTTCCACGATGGCGCCGAGGGTCGGGGCCGTATCGCGTGGAGTGCCGTCCACCCGGGAGGAGAGGATCAGCAGGGCGGGCCGAAAGAGCTTCCCGCGCAGCAGCATGAGGTACTCGTTGATCTCGGCGATCATGTCGAAGTTCGACAGGATGATCCTGCGAAGCTCGTCCATGACGCTCTCGAGATCCTCGGCCACGGGGGCCTGGAGATCTGCCAGCGTAGGCGGCTGGGTCTGAACCGGTGGACTGCTAGGAACCATGAAGTCTGAGACGGGGACCTGCGTGGATGAAGCGGACGGTCAGCGCAGCTCCCTCAGGCGGTCCGTAACGTCCATGAAATTGATGTCGAGAGCGAAAACCTTCTCGTAGTAGTCCTTCGCCTCGTCGGAATCGCCCACGGACTCGTGGGCGCGACCCAGATGGTAGTAGATCGCGAGCAGCTCGTCCTCGATCTCGAACTCCGACTCCAGCGCCTTGTTCAGGGACCGGATGGCCACGTCGGGCTGGCCGAGGTCCAGGAAGCACTGGCCGAGCAGTTCGTAGGACGGGAGGTGGCCCGGATCGGCCCGGAGAGCCTGCTGGAACTCGGAGACAGCCTCGTCCACGAGCCCCATTTCCTTGTAGGCGGTCCCCAGATCGTAGTGGGCCTTCACATCGTCGCTCTCCAGGTTCGCGGCCACCTTCTCCTTGAACTGGGCGAGCATCTTGGCGAAGTCCGCGTCCTCGTCTCCGCTGGGCGCCTCCGCCGTGACCGTCCAGCGCGTGGTCTTTTCGGAGTCGTCGTCCAGAATCAGGGAACCCAGGTCCACGTAGTCCGAGGACGACGCCACTCCGGCGGCCTCTTCGGCGGGGGCCTCGGCCACCCCGACACCCTCCTGGGCGCGGAGGTTGTTGGGGTCGATGTTCAGAACCTGCTGGAACACCGCCTGGGCCCGGACCGGTTCGCCGTTCCGGCTGAGGCACTCGGCGAGTTCCAGATACGCCGGGAGCAGCAGCGTACGGTCATTGGACTGGAACGCGTATTCCACGAGTCGCTGGTGGTGGTCCACGTTCTCCGAGTCCTGCAGGATGAGTTCCCGGACCACCTGCATGGCCCGGGGGAGGTCATCCATCGACGCGAACGCCTTGTGCGCGTGGTCCATGGCCACGTTGGCGCCCGTCGCGTCGTCACGGTTGAAGAGCTCCTGGCCCAGGGCCAGCCACCCCTCGGCGTCCCCGGGCTCCCGCTCGAGGCGTGCGCGGAGCTGCTCCACCAGGTCTCCGGTCTCGCCGTCCCCCTCGTCCCCCTCCATCGGGGCACCCGGCCACGCCGGGCCACCCTCCATGGCCGGCTCGTCCTGGGCGGCCAGCTCCTCGTCCGAGAGGGGCTGCCACTCCTCTTCCTCCTCGTCCTCCGTGGCGGAATCGGAGACAGCCTCTTCCATGGCCGTCTCCACGGCCTCCGAGATCACGGCGTTGTCGGCCGGGACAGCATCGACGTCCATCTCGAGATCGAGGGTGGGAAGGGGCTCGGCCTCCTCCTCCGGCTCATCGTCGAAGTCCATGGTGGGGAGCGGCGAGTCGTCCTCCTCGGGCTCGTCGTCGAACGCGACCTCGCCGAAGTCCATGGTGGGAAGCGGCGAATCATCCTCCTCGGGCTCATCCTCCAGATCGTCGGCCGTAGCCGTTTCGAGGCCGCTCATGTCGAAGGCGCTCTCGTCGAACTCGGAGTCTCCCTCCGCGTCCTCGCCATCCCCCTCCACGCCCCCGATGTCGAAGTCCCCGCCGACCTCCACGGAAACCTCCTCCTCGGCCTCCGGGGACTCGTCTTCCAGGCCCCCGATCTCGAAGCCGCCGAGGTCGGTGGCCAGGCCTCCGTCGTCGTCATCGCCGGTGTCGCCGAACCCGCCGAGTGCAGTGGTCTCGATGGCGAAATCGTCGCCGTCACCTTCGTCGGCCGGGGCGGCCATGGCGGGCTCCGGTGCCGACAGGTCCGCGCCGGGGTCCACCTCCAGGATCCGGTTCCCGAGCTGCTCCGCGTCATCGGCGCGACCCTGCTCCTGCATCTTCCGATACGCGAAGAGGAACTGCTCCACACCCTCGTCCGCCCGGTCGCGGCTCACCATCTGCTCGGCAATGGCCACACGGATTTCGGTGTCGCTGGGAGCGAGGTCGGCGAACTCCACCAGGGCGCGGAAGGCCTCCTCCACCTCGCCGCCCTGCATCTTCAGGTCGGCGTACATGAGGAAGTTCTGGCGCGCGTCGGGCAGGAAGCCCTGGGCGGCGCGGATCTGACCCATTTTCAGGTAGACCGACGCCTTGGAAGCCAGGTTCCGGAGCACCTTCTTGCAGATGGCGATGGCGTTGTTCGGGAGCTCGGCCTCCATGTAGAGGTCGATGGCCCGCTCGTAGTTCTGTACCGCGGCGTCCATGTTGTCGAGCCGCGTGTACAGGTCGCCCACACGATTGTACAGGCCGATATCGGGCTGCTCCTCGTCGTCCAGGAGGGCGATGGCCTTCAGGTACAGGTCCAGCGACTTCTGCCACTCTTCCTTCTGCTCGTGGCGTCGGGCCTCTTCCTTGAGGTTTTCGATGCTCATCAGCCTGTGCCTGATCCTGGATGTGGAGACGCCCACCCCGGGGGGCCTGGGGGGGACGGGCGCTGGGCGCCCGAACCGCGACCGGCCCCAGGAGGAGGCCGGGGAGTTTAATCTGCGGTCGAAACGACGGAAAACAAGTGCGCTATGGCCATAAACCCGAGGGGGCCACGGACTTCGCGGTCCGTGACCCCCCACTCCGGGCGCCCGTCGACACCGGGGGATCGGCCCGGCCCCGCCAGGGGCGAGGATCAGTGGTCGGCCACCTTGGACAGATTCCGGTTGTCCACCTGCAGCTGGTGCGCCCAGTCGAAGATCATGATGGCGTGGTCGTTCTGGTCGAAGCCCAGCAGCTGAATCCGGATCACTCCGTACCGCCAGCCGCCGCCCGCGGAGTAGCGCACCACATAGCTGGTCTGGGGGGAGACTCCGACCGCCGCCGGCGAGTACCCGGTAGCGGGAGCCACCTTCAGGTCCACGCAGTCGAAATCCGCTCCGGGACCGCACTTGAGCGCCGTCGTGGCGAATCCCTGCTGGTTCACCTGGGCGGACGGGCCCGGCACCAGCCACCAGCCGAACGCGTCGGCCTCCAGCCGGAAGTGGCGATTCGGAGAGTCCCCGGGGACCAGCGGGCTGGTCAGATCCGACTCCTGGAACACGAATCCCGACGCCTGGGGCCGGTCCTGGTAGGCGTAGATCCACTCCGCGGCGTAGTCCGGTCGCGGCGTCCCGGCGGCGACCGCCGAGGTTCCGCTCTCGTGTCCCTGCGTATCGACCGCACTCACGACGTAGCTGAACGTGGCTCCGTTGGACACGAGCTGGTCCAGGAACCCCTCGGAGTCCGTCTCACCCAGGAGGAACTCCCCGTCGTTCGTCACCAGGTAGACCCGGTAGAACTGGAATTCGTCATCCACCCGGGCGTTTGCGTCCCAGCGCAGGTATAGCGCTTCGTCCAGCGCGACCGTCTCGAGGGCCGTCGGCACCGGCGGCGGAGTGAAGTTCGGCACCTCCACATCGATGGAGTAGTCCGTGGCCGTCTCCAGGCCGGAGACGGGGCTCACTGCCGTCACGTAGTAGTTGTACGACACCCCCTCGACGATGTTGATGTCTCGGTACGTGCAGGCCCCCACCGAGCAGTTGGTCACCTCGGCGATGAGAAAGTGGTCCGGATCGGTAATGCGCTTCCCGTAGATGCGGAACGAGTCCTCGTTCCACCCCGGGCCCAGCTCCCAGTAGAGGTTCACCGCGCCGGCGTAGTACCACGCGTCGAAACTCGCCGGAGCGGCGGGCGGGTCTCCAGGCACACCGGTTCCGGCGAAGGAATCGGAGCACCCCGTCAGGATCGCACCCAGGGCCAGGATCCCCATGGCCTCCCGTCGACTCAACATCATGACCTCCCCTCGGTGGTAACCCTCCGATCCGGTGTCGGACCGGGCGCCGCTCCGGCGCACTCCGTTGAAAAGCAGGAGCCGTACCAAAGGAAAAAGGCCCGAAACCCCTTTGTTTTCAGGGGTCCGAGCCCAGGAGTGTCCCCGCTGGAGGACAGTTATCGCGTGAGGCCGTCCACCATGTCCTGCTGCTTGTAGTCGAACTTCAGCTCCCGGTTGTCGATGAGCGAGACCTCGAACCGGAAGGTCCAGTTCCCGGTGGCGGTCTGGCGGAAGTCGAACGCCGCCTCCCACCGGTGCAGGTCCCGCGACAGCCGGAGGATGTGGTCGTTGAACCCGCCCTTCGTGACGTCGTACGAGGTCTGCCACGCCACATCCCACTTCTCGGTGGGCTTGAACCGGACGTTGGCCTGGATCATCTGCTGACTCTCCAGAGCCGGATTCCGGGGTCGGACCAGCGAGTAGGAGAGGTTGGCGTTCCACTGTCCGACCCCACTGGATCCGGTGGTCCCCCTCCGGTTGGCCCCTGCGTTCCCGGCGAAGCTGCTGTTCCCGGTACCCGGGATCATGGTGGCCTCCTCCGGCGACTGGATGGGGTCCAGGAACTCCATCTCCTCGTCCAGCCGCGCGCCGGTCTCGTCCTCCGGCCGGAGGGGCCCATCCGGATCGGGAGCGCCTCCGGTGACCCGGCTCAGCCACTGGAAGATCCCGGACCTCGACCCCAGGGAGAACGAGAAATTCGCACGGGACAGGTGCGGATCGAAGTTGAGCCCTCCCGCCTCCTCACCCCCGTCGAAGATGTCGTGCTCGATGGAGAAGTTCAGGCCGCGCAGAAAGTCGGAGGAGATCTGATTGGAAATCGTCAGATTCTCCTGGAAGCCCCGGGTCCAGTCCCCCTCCTCGCTGGCCCGGGTGAAATCGTACGTGAACGCGCTGCTCCGGATGGCCAGGAGCGTCACGGTCTGGGCCCGCTGGAGCCGACGGGGGCTGCCGTCACTGGGCTGGACCGCGTCGGCGGCCTGCGCGGTGTCTCCTTCCTCGGGTCGAACCTTCGCCTCGAAGGTCTGGTTGAGCCCGAAGCGGAGCGTGTTGACCGGATCCGCCTCCCGGCTTCCGAACACCTCCTGCTGGAGTTCGGTGGGCGTGACCGCCGGCGAGTACGTGTAGTCGAACGTCGGCGTGAACTTGTGCCGCACGGCCTCGTAGCGCGTGAATCCGGGCCAGAAACCGTAGATATCCGTCTTCAGGCTGGCTCCGAAGTTCAGCCGCATGGGCGCCGCCACGAACCCCTCCTGGGCCTCCGTGACCGCGCTCTCGTCGTCCCGCAGCAGGTTGCCGCTGATGGCCAGCCGCGGCGTCAGGGTGGTCGTACCGATCAGGCGCTGCTGGTACCCGATGGACGTGGACCAGTCGATGGTGGCCCGGGAGAGGTCCCGGAACTGAGTCTCCTGCAGCGCCGCCATCAGGGACTGGGAGCGGAGGTCGTCGTTCAGGGACCGGGCCGCCTCCCGCTCTGCCCGGAGGCCGGAGGGAAGGAGGGAATCGGGGTCGAAGGGGAACTCCTTGGTGATCGCCTCCTGGAAGGAGAACGTCTGGCTCCACGACACCGGGCCGAGGTTGAAGCTGCTGTTGATCCCGGCCCGGTTGGTGGCCTGGTCCAGGAGCCCCTTCGTGATGTCCACCGAGTCCGGAATGATGGGGCGGTCGACGACCTGGCGGCTGAAGTTCGTGCTCCCCAGCCAGGTCCAGTTGTTGTACCAGCGGGGGTTGGACCCGGTGTTCTCGAAGATGGTCAGCGGCTGCAGCGACAGGGTCACGCGGGGCATGGTCGACTCGACCCGGTCGTCGGAGAGGTACTGCCGCCGGTTCGCGGAGAGGGCGACGGAGCCCCAGTCGAAGCGGCGATTGACACCTGCCTCCGAGTCGATGGACTGAGTCACCTCCCGGGGATTGAAGGTGTTCTCCCGGACAAAGGAGTTGGAGGACGCGTAGCGGGCCGAGATCCGGAGGTCGGTCCGCTCATCCGGTCTCCACTGGTGCCGGGTGTCCAGCGCCAGCTCCGTTCCACCCTCGTCCCGCCAGAACCGCCGGAAGTTCAGGTTTCCGTCCATGAACTTCCGGAGCCAGCGGTACCGGTACGTCCCGGTGAGCGACGTGTAGTTGTTCGCGAACCACCCGCCGGCCAGCGAGGCCTCCATGTAGTCGTTGATCGCCCAGTAGAAACCGACGTTGGAGAGGTGGCGATCGTAGCTGGACGAGGTCCGGGCGATGTCGTTGATGCTGAACCGGGGGATCAGGATCCCCGATGCCCGACCCTGTGCGGTGCTCTGCGCCACGAAGGGCAGCCAGGCCACCGGGACGTCGTCGAAGTAGAGCTTCACGGGTCGGGCCACCAACACCCCGCCCCCGGCCACGATCTTCAGTTCGTCGGTCTCGAAGTGATAGTGCGGCTCCTCTTCCTCGCACGATGTGAACCGCGCGTGGTCGCCCCAGGCCACCTGGTTCGAGAGGTAGGGGAGATCGCCGTAGATCTTCCAGTTCCCGGCCTCCTGGTACTGGGCCGAGGCGCCGACGGCCGTGCCGCGCTCCTCCTCCATGTCGAAGATCAGGACCTTGGCGGCCACCTCGTCTCCGCCCCCCGGCGGCACCATGATCACAGAATCTCCCTCGGCCCGGAGTCTTCCGGCGGCCTCGTCGTAGATGATGGACGAGTCCGCGGTCAGGACCATGCCCTCCCGTCGGACCTGGGTGTTCCCGTTCTCCGGCGCGTTGAGGGACAGCCTCCGGGTGGCGGCCGAGAACTCGGCGGACCCGGCATCGTACTCCGTGAGCGTGTAGCCCGGGAGATTCCGCAGGAACTCCTCCATCTCGGCCCCGGTGGGATCGGTCGGGCCCTGGCGCTGTTCGGTCCTCTGGCCGGCTCCTTGGGGTCGGAGGTCCTCCGGGACATTGAGTGTATCGCCGGCGGCCATGAGGGAGTCGGCCCGGCGTACGTCGTCCACGCTGACCGGCGCCCGCTCGAGCAGCCGGATCCGGTCCATGATCCGGAGCCGGGTGGAGTCCACGGGGACCGAGTCCGGCGCCGGAGGCGGGGGATCCTGAGCACGCGCGGACGCCGGGACCGTCAGCCCCGCCGTCACCAGCCCCGCCAGGACCCACGCCACCCGGGTCATCCGACCGACACGGAATCGGGGGGTGGCTCGGACGACGGCGACAGCGAGGCCTCCAGTTCGGCCTGCTTCCGGAGTCGGCGCCGGAAGATCATGGACGACAGCCCGATGCTGAACTCGTACAGCACGATGAGCGGCAGCATCATCATGACGGTCAGCATGACCACGTCGCCGGGGGTGATGAAGCTGGCGGCGATCGTGATGATCACGATGGCGTGACGGCGCTTGGAGCGGAGAAAGTCCGGCGTCACCAGCCCCAGGGCGGTGAGCACCATGATGACCACCGGCAGCTCGAAAATGACCCCGAACCCCAGCAGGAGCCGGGTGACGAAGCCCAGGGTGGCGTTGATCTCGTACTGGGCCTCCAGGAACTCGGTCTGGAACCCCAGGAAGAACTGGAGCGTGATGGGCAGGGCGATGAAGTAGGCCATGGCCACACCGACGGAGAACAGGACCAGGCCGAGGTACATGGCAGGAATGATGGCCCGCTTCTCGTGCTTCTCCAGCGCCGGCGACAGGAAGGCCCAGATCTGATAGACCACCAGCGGGAACGCCAGGATGATCCCCAGCGTGATGCCCAGCTTGAGAGTGACCCAGAACGGGTCGGCCGGGGAAAGGTAGATCAGCTTGAGGTCGGGGTTGTCGGCGAACGCCTTCCGGATGGGGTCCAGGAGGAGCTCCAGCACTCCATACCGCATGACCACCACGAAGCCCAGAATCGAGAAGATCCCCACGTAGAGGAGACTCCGGATGATGCGACCCCGCAGCTCCTCCAGGTGCTCCAGGAAGGGCATCTCGCCCGCCGGATTCTCCCGGCTGGCGCGGATCCGATCGGCCAGTGCCACCCCCGCTCCTCGTTACGAGCCGGAGGTGGAGGCCGCGTCCTCCACCAGGGGGAGTTCCTCCTGATGGCGGGCCTGCGCCTCCCGCCGCTCCAGCGTGTTCAGGTCCTCGACTACATCCTGGAACTCGTCGATATCCTGGAAGTTCCGGTACACCGAGGCGAAGCGGACATAGGCCACCCGGTCCAGGGGCTTGAGACCATCCATGATGAGTTCCCCGATCCGTGCCGAGTCCACCTCACCGCCCCCGGGTTCCTGGAGGGCCGCCTGGATCTGCTCGGCCAGCTCCTGGATCTGCGCGGGCTTCACCGGCCGTTTGGCGCAGGCGATGCGGAGGCTCTGGAGGACCTTGTCCGGGTCGAACTCCTCGGCCAGGCCGTCCCGCTTGAGGACGGTGATCGGCCGCTCCTCCACGTACTCGTACGTGGTGAAGCGGGCCCCACAGGAGAGGCACTCCCGCCGACGCCGTACCGCCGCTCCCGCCCGGCTCGAACGGGAATCGACCACGCGATCTTCCGTCTTACTGCAGTGGGGACAACGCACGATTCAATCTCCGGAGCCGGTCGGCGTGCACCGACCGGATGCCCTCAACCGACTTCCTGGAGCCGCTGCCGGGCCAGGATGGCGGCTCCGCTGTCGGGGTAGTCGCCGACCACCCGCTCCAGCAATGTCCGGGCCTCGTCCGCGTCGCCCAGCTCGATGTGAAGCAGGGCGGCCCGGTACAGTGCATCCGGCACGACGTCCGAGTTCGGATAGTCCTGGGGGATCGCCTCGAAGGCCTCGATGGCGTCCTCCAGCTCCTCCTCCTGGACCAGGATGTCGGCCAGGTAGAGGTAGGCTCGAGGTGCGTTCGGATCGGACGGATAGGCGGAGACGAACTCGTCGAACGCCGCCCGCGCCGCCGTGAGGGAGCCCCGACTGTGCTGCCTGACGCCGGCCTGGTACATGGCCTCGGCCCCTCCGGCCATCGGGACCATGGTCTCGGCCTCGCTCTGGATGCTGGCCGAATCGGTCCTCAGGCTCCCAAGGACCTCCGCGGCACCGGCTCCCGCGGCGGCGGCACCGGCCGGGGAGACGCCCGAGAAGGCGCCCGAGTCGAGATCCCGCCGGATGGTGGCGAGGTCGCGCTGGTTCTGGCCCGCCATCTCCTGGAGGATGACCAGGTCCTCCTGGATGGCCGTCAGCCTCCGCAGCGTTTCGCCCCGCAACGAAAAGAGGGACTCGGACTGACCCTGGATGGTGTCGCGCGTCGCCGAGGTGAGTTCCTCGAGCTCCCGGATGGCCGCTTCCTGGCGCTCCGCGAGCCTCTGCAACTCCTCCTGGAGGAGCCGCAGGTCCTTCTTGGTGGCGCACCCCGCCAACGGAATCAGCAGGGCGGCCAGGGCCACGAATGCACGCCCCCCCCTCCAGGAACGGAGTCCCCGGACCGGGGAACGGACGCTGGAGGAGGGGGCTGAGTGCATCGGCAGGATTGTGCCTCCGGCCCTACTGCTGCTGGCCGACCGACGGGGGCATGATGGCATTGGCCCCCGCAGTGATGACGAACTCCACACGCCGGTTCTGGGCCCAGGCATCCTCGCTGGTCTCCCGGACCCGGGGTCGCTCCTCACCGTACGACACCATGGTGAACCGGGACTCGTCCAGGCCAAAGGACGTGAAGAAGTCCCGGACCGCCTCCGCACGACGGCTGCCGAGCGCAAGGTTGTACTCGGTGGAACCCCGCTCATCCGCATGGCCTTCCATGCGAAGCTGGACCTGGGGGCTGGCTCGAAGGATGTCCACCTTCTCGCGGAGCGTGGCCTCGGTGGCAGGGGTCAGCTCGGACTCGTCGAAGTCGAAGAAGACCATCTCGGTGAGCTTGGCCCGAGCGTCGTTCACGGCCTGGCGACGGGCGGCCTCGGCCTCGCGCTGACGGCGGGCCTCCTCGGCGGCATGGGCTGCCTCCTGAGCGGCACGAACGGAATCGGCCCGCATCCGCTCCAGCTCCTCCTGAGAGGGACCGGTGGGCTCCGGGGGCGGCGGGGGCTCCTTGCTGCAGGCGCCAAGGACGACGGCGAACGCGAGCGCGGAAACGATGAGGCGACGGTGGGACATCCCTACTCCAAGGTTGTGTTGCTGGTTGACACGTTTCGTTCGACCCTCCGCCCTTCCGTCCCCACAGCTCGGATCACGGATCGAATTCTCTGTTTGAGGAGCCCTTTCGAGCCCACTCCTAATACCCTAAAAGCCCTCTGCCGGCAAGGCGTCCAGACCATTCACCGCGAGGGGCGGTGACCAGTCCGGCACCGAAGCCCGAACACCCCCCACGAGGGTCCGGAGTCGGCCCGTCACGGCATCCACCACGAAGAGCCCGAAACCCCAGTTCCGCTCGCCGACGAACACCAGGTGGCGTCCGTCCGGAGCCCAGCTCGGGTCCTCGTTGTTTCCCTCGTCCGTAAGCTGGATGACCTTCCGTCCGGCATCTTCCACGTCGGCCACGAGGATCTGGTATCGACCCCTGCGAATCCGCCCGTGGAAGGCGACCTGATCCCCCCTGGGAGACCAGTCCGGTGAAGTATAATAGCCCCCGCGCCCATAGACGTAAGGGCTGATCAGCTCCGCCTCTCCCCCCCGGGCGGACATTACATAAATCTGGGGAATGGCCGTGCCCAAACGGTTCGAATTGAAAGCGAGGCGAGACCCGTCCGGGGAGTACGTCGGAGAGAGGTCGTTGTGCCGCCCGCCGGACAGGTGGACCAGGCAGCAATCCCGCGTGAAGTCATAGGCGAACAGCCCGCTCCTGGACCCGTCCGCGATGCTGAACGCCACCGTGTTCCCATCGGGGTGATACGTGGGGGTCATGGTCTGACCCTGGCGGTTCGGGGAGAGGACCCGCTCCTCCCCCGTCTCCAGGTTCAGCTCGTGCACCAGGGGCAGCCCGCTCTTGAACGACGAGAAGGCGACCCGGCTGCCGTCCGGCGACCACGCCGGTGACAAGGTGATGTCCCCGTAGTTCGTGACCCGGCGGAGATTCTCGCCGTCGGAGTCGACCACGTAGAGTTCCTTGGCCATCTCCCCGTTACCGCTCCGCACCTCCCGGGCGAACATGATCCGGGTCGCCGCCATGCCCGGCTCACCGGTGACCCACTCCACCAGCTGATCCGAGATCCGGTGGACGGCCATGCGGAAGTCCGGATGGTCGGGTCCGGGGATCGGGAGGCGGGCCCGCTCGGCCACGGAGAAGTTCACGATGTCGTGGAGCTGGACCAGGAGGACGAACCCGTCCCCCACCGCCTCGGCCTGCGCGGTGACCAGCCAGTCCGCACCGAGCTGATCCCAGAGGTTGTAGTCCACGCCCTCGCCCAGGAGGGAGGCCGGGAGGTTGTCGAGGGTCTCGAACCGATCGGAGTAGCGCAGGTCCAGCGCGATGATGCCCTCGGCGGCCGAGGCCAACGGCTCCCCGCCGAACCGCGCATCGAACGGCTTCACCGCCACGGTGGGACGGTAGACGTCCTGGTACAGGAGTCCGAGGTTCACGCCCGGGAACCCCTCCTCCTCCTGCGCCGCGACGGGGGCCGGAAGGGAGAGTCCTCCCGCCATGAGCACCAGGGCGGCCAGTGCCGCGGGAACCCTCGAGAGCCACTTCAACGTCACGTATCCTCCCGTCCCTGAGGGCGGAATGAGAACTGGATGGGCAGGTCGTCCCAGGGGAAGTCCTCCGGGAGCGGTCCGATGCGGTTGGGCCGTCCGGCGCACTCGACGGCGCCGAGGGCCTCGAAGTCGAACTCCGGATTCCCCGATCTCTGTACCAGCGACAGGTCCGAAACGGTCCCGTCCCTCTCTACTGTGAAACGCACAACCGCTTCATAGTTGCCTCCCGCCCTCCAGCGGAAGCATCGGGCCATCTGCCGGATGATCCGGTCGTAGTAGGCGGGGTAGTCCCGCCGGAGGCCCTCCATGCGGACCTCGATCCCCTCGCCGGTCTCCTCCGGGGGCTCCTCCGTCACCTCGGCCGGAGGCGGCGCGTCGGTCTCCGCCACCTCCTCCGGCGGGGGATCGTTGCGTTCCTCCTCGACCGGGGGATCCGGAATGTCCTCCTCGAGGACGGGGGCCGACTCCTCCTCCACCACCGGCTCCGGATCGGGGTCCGGCCGCTCCACGACCAGTTCCTCCTCCGGCGCCGTTTCCTCCGGCGGCTGCTCTTGCGCCTGGGCCGGCGGCGGGGACACGAGCTCGATCTCGTAGGTAATGAAATCCATGTCCGGCGGGGTGACGACGGTCGTCAGCATCGCCAGGACCACGGCCACGACGTGGATGCCGGCCGAGAGCGCCACCTGACGCCGGTCCGGACGGGACGAGCGGCGCCTGCGGATCATCGGTTCGCGTCCGGCTCCGCCACGATGCCGTACGGAATCCCCAGTTCCTTCGCCACGGTCGCCACGGTGGCGATGACCTGGACGCCAGAGCCCCACATGGCGAGGGAATCACCCCGGATGTAGACGAACTCCGTGTCCGCCGCCCGAAGGAGCTGCGGGAACGACTCCGCGAAATCCTCGACGGTCACGGGAGTCTCACCGATGTAGATCGTACCGTCCGCGGAGAAGCTCACGAAAAACGGCTCGTCCGACGTCCGGATGGGCGGGACATCGGCCCTGGGCACCGCAACCTCCACCCCGCCCTGCAGGATCGGGGCGGTGATGATGAAGATCACGAGGAGCGTGAAGGCCACGTCCACGAGGGAGGTGACGTTGATCTCGGCCCGGAGCTCCTCACCGGGCCGTTTCCCCTTGTGGCGGCGCGCCAGGGGCATCAGGCCACCTCCGTCGACAGGGACCGCACCACCCTAGACCCGACCTTCGCGGGCGAGCGTGCCGATGAACTCGGCGGAGAAGCCCTCCAGCTCCCCGGTGACCAGGTTGAGCCGGGCCACGAAGAAGTTGTAGGCGATGACCGCCGGGATGGCGACGGCCAGTCCGGCCACCGTAGTGATCAGCGCCTCGGCCACGCCGGGAGCCACCGCGCTGATGTTGGCGGACCCGGTGGCGGTGATCCCGAGGAACGCGTTCATGATCCCGATCACGGTTCCCATGAGACCGAGCAGCGGGGAGATGGACCCGATGATGGCCAGCCACTGGAGGCCATCCGCCATGTCGTCGCGCTCCTCGCTCACCTCGTTGTCCAGCACCAGCGTGAGGGCCTCGAGCTGCGTGGGGGTGAGCCCCTCGACACCGTCCTGCTCCCGGAGGGAGCCGGGCCGGAGCTCCGAGTAGAAGTTCAGCCCCTGACGGAATACCCGGCTGTAGGGCGAATCCGGCAGCGAAAGGATGGTCTGGTACGCGTCCTCCAGGCCCCGGGCCCGTTCCATGGCCTCCAGGAACTGGTCTCCCAGGCGACGGGTCTCCTTGAAGAGGCGGACCTTCCAGAAGATCATCACCCAGCTGCCGACGGAGAACGCCAGCAGAACCAGCAGTACCACGTTGGTCTGCCACGTCCCGCCGATGATCAGGTCCACGGCGGACTGGGGGGTGCGGCCCTGCAGGAGGGCGATCGCCGGGTAGAGCACCGGCGTCATGGCGGTTCCTTTCCTGAGGCCTACTCGGCCTCCCGCTGAGCGGCGATGTACTGAAAGGTCTCGGTCAGGCCGGCCTCGAGATCGAAGGCCGGGGACCATCCCCGGGACCGGATCTGCCCGCAGTCCAGGGTGGAGTGGCGAAGCTCCCCGGCCCGGGGGTCCTCGTGAACCCTTCCCGGGCTCGTTCCGGACACGCCCTCCAGGGCGTCCGCGAGCTCATTCACGCTGGTCCCCTGCCCCGTCCCCACGTTGAAGGCCACGTCATCCATGCCTCCCGCCGGGGCCAGGTCGAGGTCCGAGACCAACAGGTTAGCGGAGACGACGTCGCGGACGAAGACGTAGTCCCGGGTCTGGCCACCGTCTCCAAAGATCGTGAGGGGCGTGCCGGACAGGAGCCGGTTGCAGAAGATGGCCACGACGCCGGCCTCCCCGTGGGGGTCCTGTCGGGGCCCGTAGACGTTGGAGTACCGAAGGGCGGCGTACTGGAGCCCGTGAATCCGGCGGTAGTAGTTCAGATAGAACTCGCCGGAGAGCTTGGTGACCCCATAGGGGGAGAGGGGCTCCTTGGGCTCCGTTTCCGGTGTGGGAATCCGCTCGGGTTCCCCGTACACAACCCCGCCGCTGGACACGAAGACGAAGCGCTCCGTGCCCACTTCGCGCGCACCCTCCAGCAGGTTCAGGAGGCCCAGGACGTTGGTCCCCGCGTCCTTCTGTGGGTCGGCCACCGAGGCCCGGACGTCGATCTGGGCGGCATGGTGGTTCACGAGGTGGGGCCGGACCTCCCGGAACAGGTCCCGGATCTCGGGGTCTCCGATGTCCATCTTCACGAACGTCGCGCCGTCGGGGACGTTGGCGGGCCTTCCGCTGGACAGGTCGTCCACGATCCACACATCGTCGCCCCTGGCGAGGTAGGCGTCGGAGACGTGACTTCCGATGAAGCCGGCTCCTCCAGTGACGAGGACGCGCCTGGGTTCAGTCATCCTGGGTTCAGTCATGAAGTGGAGGGGTTGGAGGGTCGAAGGATCGGGGCCGCCCGGTATGTGGGTACTCGTGAAGTCTGGCGCAAGGTCCGGACCGGCCCCCGATACCACGACGCCCCCGGCGGCCCAGTGGGCGCCGGGGGCGTCTCAGCGTTCGGCGGGCGACGGATCGTCCCGAATCAGTTCATCCGCGCCACGCGCTCGACCACGGTCCCCTCGAAGAAGACCGGGTTGGTCACCTGCATCACCCGGGCCGAAGCGGTGTTCTCCCGAACCCGGTGAACGATCAGTCGGCCGGCCACCTTGCCGGACCACCCTTCACCGCCGCCGATGCGGAGCTCGAACACGTCCCCGGTGCTCACGCCATCCGCCGCACCCTTGTCCAGGTGGAGGATCGAGCCCCTGCTGTTCAGCTGGTTGGGGACCTGGAATGCGATGACGGTGGCCTCCATGTCGCCTTCCAACAGGATCTCCGGGCGTGCTTCACGCTCGATGGGGAGCTCCTCCAGGGGGGCGACCCACTCCTCCAGGTAGCCCTGGTCCAGTTCGCGGGAGAGCTCGGCCACGTAGGTGCTGTCGGTGTGCCCCACGACGGTGAAGATACCGGTGGGCTCCGTCACCAGGCCGACGTCCCGGATCCGCTGGCGTGCCCGGAAGGCGAGGACCTGGTCCCCGATGGCCGGCATGTCGCCACCGCCCATGGGCCGGATGTGGACACGGTCGTAGGGATGGATGGCATCCCGGCCGGACCGGATGTTCTCGCCGGCCTCGAAGTCCATGATCTGCCCGATGGCCTCGGGAGTCTTCTGCCGGGTTGGATCGATCCACCCGGTGCGCTGATACAGGTCAGGCGTCACCCAGTGGAGGTCTCCATAGTCCACCGCGGTCTCCACTCCGGTGCCGACCCGGTCCTGGCCGGAGAAGAAGACGGTCCGGTCCGACGGCCCCGGCAGGGGGGAATCGGGGGGAGGAGCCGGCGCCGCCGCCGGCTGGGTCTCCACCTGGACGTCCGTGACCTGGGCGGCCTCGCCCGGTACTCCCGGGATCACGAGCACCTGCCCCGGCAGGATGAGGTTCGGATCGGAGAGCAGGGACCGGTTGGCTTCCCAGATCCGCGGCCAGGCGAAGGCGTCGCCATAGTACTGGTAGGCCAGATCCCAGAGGGTATTTCCGTCCACCACCGTGTGGGAGCGTGCCTGGGCTGCATCCTGCCCGACCACCGAAACCGGAAGTGCCAGGGAGAGGAGCATGACCAGGAGGATTCGACGGATCATGACGATCGATCACTCCAGAAGAGAGGCATTGGAATGCCGTGGGGGGATTCCGGAGCTGGCTCCGGAACCGGCCTGTACCCTCCGAAGATACCCGTCGATCCGAGGAGGGTCAAACATCTTTTTCCGAATTCACTACAAGTGTTTCCGAGGACAGGACCCGAGTGAGAGAGTGGTCAATACCCCGGAAACCCAATCAGATCAAACACTTGGATATAGAATCCGGCGAAATACTCCGTCCCGTCAGACACGGTCGACAACATCAAATCACTACGGAGTTCGAAGGCGGACCGTGGGCGGACGGAGAACTCCAGGCGCCCGCCGTACCGGTCCCCGGGCCAGCGGCCGGAGAGGGTGTTGTCGCTGAAACGGTCTTCACCCACCTCGCGGTACTCCGCGAAGCCCTGGAGCCTGATCCAGAACGGCATCCGGTCGGCCATGCCCGAGAAGTACTGCAGTTCGACCCGGTGGGCCGCGCCGTACCCGCCCAGCTCCGAACCGAGGAACGTCCCGTTGGCGGAGTAGCGCCCCCAGTCGGACTTGTGGACATACCAGGAGTGGCTCTCGTACGTGCAGCCCGGGCACCACATGGCCCGCCGGCCGAACGCTTCCCACTCGTATCGAATCGATCCGACACCCGACCCCATCGGCACCGGGATCAGACCGCCCACCAGCAGGCCGGGGTCCTCGGTAACCCCATCGAGGTCCTCGAAGGCAAGCGTGCCGTATGCGGTCAGTTCCGGACTCCCCGGGAGCGGGATCCGGAGGCGCAGATCGAAGCTGCCCTGCGAGTCATCGAAATCCGAGTCTCCTCCCCCGCCCCAGAGCATGTTCCAGAAATCCTCCCAGTTGAACGGGACGATGTCGTCGGACCCGAAGCGGTCGGTCCTCTTCGCACCGATCTGGATTCGGGGGTGCGGAGACACCGCCAGCATCCCGGACAGGAACATCCCATGCAGTCCGTCCTCGGTCTCGATGGACGGAGAGTAGGATAGCTGGAACGACAGGGGCCCCAGGTATCGGAAGATCCACGGGAGGCGAGCCGGACGGGCCATGCCCAGGGAGACCCCGTCGAAGTGGCGCCGACCGTTCAGGAGCCGTCGGGTCGTCCCCTGCCCGAGACTCATGGGGAGCCGGCCCGCCAGGACCTGGAGGTCCCCCGCGCGCCACGCCAGTCCCCCGCCGGTGAGTCCCTGGTAGTTGTGGTCGGTGGTGCCCCGCCCCTGTGCCCAGAAGGTGACCGGATCCAGGGGTCGCCACTCCAGGCGGGCCCCGCCCATGAACCCCTCGGGAGCCTCGAAGCGTGCGGCTCCCCGTTCCGCGCCCACGCCCAGGCCCACGACGCCGGCCCTGCGGTTCCCGTCGTAGTCCTCACCCAACTCAGCCCGCAGGACGGAGAGCCACAGCGAAGAGGCAGCGGTCCCGTCGGCGGAGAGCGCCTCGCAGCGCCCCGGGTCCAGTCGAGCTTCCTGGCTGGAGGCGACCAGTGGCTCGGACCACCCGGTCCAGGCGCCCGGGCAGCCGAGGCCCTGGAGCAGTTCGGCCCAGGCGTAGGACCAGTGGCCCGGATCCAGGGGCCGCTGGCTTTCCTGACCGGCCAGCGGGGCGGCCAGTGCGGCGACCGCCAGAGCGGCGGTCCAGGCGCTGATCTGCCCTCGGGACGGCGAGAGGCGGGCGACCCGCCCTGCCCTCACCGGTCCATCCTCCGGGCCATGATCAGGGCGTCCTCCTTCGGTTTCTCATAGTAGTCCGGACGCCGGCCCACCTGTCCGAAGGCCCGCGAGCGGTAGAGCCTGAGGGCCGGTTCGTTGGATTCCCGCACCTCCAGGAAGACTCGGGTCACCCCCCTGTCGGTCAGCTCCTCCAGCGCCTGGTCCAGCAGGCGGGTGGCGATGCCTCGACCTCGGTCCCCGGGGAGCACCGCCACGTTCCCCACCTCGGCCTCTCCCGCCACGACCCAGTAGACCAGGTGACCCACGACCCGGGTCACGGGCCGGCTGGCGACCAGGATCCGAGCGCCCTCGCGGCCCAGGAGCTCGTCGAACGTCTCTCGGCTCCACGGCCGGGGGAAGATGCGCTCCTCGTTGGCGGTGATGAGGTCCAGGTCGGCAGGGGTCGCCCCACGAATGTCCACGTCGGTGGAGGAAGCGGGAATCATGGATCGCGGCCCTCCCCTGCCGACCCCGCGGGATTCGGTGGAGTGGCGATGGCCGGCATGGAAGGGCGGGCCGAGGTGTCCCTCAGGTAGGTGGGTTCCCACCGGTTCGGCTCGTCCACCGGCGGGCGCTCCAGCTCCCGCACGAGCAGCCGGAGGTGCGCCTCGGCCAGCGGGAAGCCCACCGGCGGGCGCATCACGGCGAACCCCGCCGCCCGGATGGCCGTGGCGTGACGCAGGGCCCCGTCCCCGGCGAACCGGGTGGTCCGGGGCAGCCGGTCGTCGCCGAGCACCTCCCCCAGTGTCGCGGGCTCGGGCTCCACCAGG
The DNA here is from genome assembly GCA_039587435.1 of Gemmatimonadota bacterium. GTDB lineage: Bacteria > Gemmatimonadota > Gemmatimonadetes > Longimicrobiales > Gaopeijiaceae > JBDHIJ01. The sequence goes on along the minus strand of JBDHIJ010000009.1, from coordinate 7,615 downwards.
GCCTCGCCCCGGGGCGCGTAGATCGCCGCGTAGACCCGATCCCCCCTGGCGTCGAAAAGCACGCATGTCGGCGCCCCGGCGGACCCATCGGCGGGCGAGTCCAACGGCTCGCGGGACGCCGTCTCCGCGTCGGCCCCGGTGAAGGCCTCACCGGCCAGCGCGTCGACCATGGCCTGCGGCATCTCGCATCCGCCCGCGAACGCGGAGGCCTCCAGGCTGGAAAACGACCACAGGGGCAGGCCGAGCCCCGCCACCAGGCCCTTGGCCGTGGCCACCGCGACCCGCACACCCGTGAAGGACCCGGGGCCGTGCCCCACCACGAGGCCCTCCAGGTCCGAGCGATTCACCTCACCCCGGGCCAGGCAGTCCTGGATGGCGGGGATCAGGCGGGAGGCGTGTTCGCCCTGTCGGGTCAGGAATGCCCGGGCCACGACGTCCCCACCCTTCCACAGGGCCACGGAGCCCAGGGAGATGGAGGTGTCGAACGCGAGGTACGTGCCCTCGGGGTCGAAACTCACCCGTCCTCCCGGGTGTGGAGGGTGACCGGGAATCCCGGGAGGTGGGGCGGCTCTCCCACCCGAGCCGCGGAGACCTCGCGGTACTGGGCTCCGGGCGCGGTGGGCGAGAGCGTGATCTCCCAGCGGTTGGCCGGGAGGAGCTCCGCCGCCCGTTCGGGCCACTCCACCAGGATCAGCTCGTTCGGTCGCCCCAGGTCCTCCCAGCCGAGTTCCCAGAGCTCGGACGGATCGTTCAGGCGGTAGAGATCCATGTGGATGACCTCCACCGGGACGTGCGCGGGCGCCTGCCCGGCCCCGGCGGTCTCTACCGCGGCGCTCAGCGGATCGGGCGGCGCCGGCACCTCCCGCCTGCCGGTGTAGCGAAACAGGAGGTTGAAGGTGGGCGAGGGCATGGAATCCAAGACCCCTGCTCCGCCGGCGATGGCCCGGGCGAGCACCGACTTGCCGGCACCTAGCGGACCCCGAAGCGCGATGAATACCGGAAGATCGACCTCCGCGCCGATCCGGTTTCCCCATCGGACCACGTCCGGTTCCTGGAGCAGCATCGTCAGCCCGCCTTCCCGAGCCCGGCCTTGAGCTCGAACAGCTGGTCCCGAAGGAGGGCGGCCTTCTCGAAATCGAGGGCCGCCGCGGCGTCCTCCATCTCCTTCTCCAGGATCTTCACCATCTCCTCACGGCTGGCCTCGTCGGCATAGGTGGCCTTCCGCTCGGCCACCTTCTCCCGGGTCTCCCGCGCGTCGGCCACCCGGGTTGAGAACTCGATCTCCTCGATGCTCTTCTCCACCGTGCGTGGAATGATCCCGTGCTCCTTGTTGTAGGCCAGCTGGATCTCCCTTCGGCGATCGGTCTCCTCGATGCACCGCTGCATGGAGTTGGTGACCCGGTCCGCGTACATGATGGCCTTGGCGTCCACGTTCCGGGCCGCACGACCAATGGTCTGGATGAGGGAGCGCGCGTTCCGGAGGAACCCCTCCTTGTCCGCATCCAGGATGGCCACCAGCGACACCTCCGGAAGATCCAGTCCCTCTCGCAGGAGGTTGATTCCCACCAGGACGTCGATCTTGCCCAGCCGCAGGGACCGGAGAATCTCCATGCGCTCGATGGCGTCATTGTCGGCATGCATGTAGCGGACCCGCACCCCCACCGACTGGAAGTACTCCGAGAGGTCCTCGGCCATGCGTTTGGTGAGGGTGGTGACCAGGACCCTCTCGCCCCGTTTCTCCCGCTCCCGGATCTCGGCCAGCAGGTCGTCCACCTGCCCCTTCACGGGCCGCACCGAGATCTCGGGATCCACCAGGCCCGTGGGGCGGATGATCTGCTCCACCACCACCCCGCCGGCCTGCTCCAGCTCCCAGTCTCCCGGGGTCGCGGAGGTGAAGATCGCCCTGTGATACAGTTGCTCCCACTCCTCGAACTTCAGGGGGCGGTTGTCGAGAGCAGACGGCAGACGGAACCCGTGATCCACCAGCGTCAGCTTGCGGGCCCGGTCGCCCTTGTACATCCCGCCGATCTGAGGGATGGAGACGTGGGACTCGTCCACGATCAGGAGGAAATCCTCGGGGAAGTAGTCGAAGAGGCACGCCGGCCGCTCGCCCTCGTCCCGTCCGTCCATGTACCGGGAGTAGTTCTCGATCCCCGGACAGGTCCCGATCTCCTTCATCATCTCCACGTCGAAGTTCGTGCGGGACTCGATGCGCTGGGCCTCGAGCAGGAGCTGCTGCTGCTGGAACCACCCGACTCGGTCCTTCAGCTCGTCCCGGATGAGCGGCACCGCCTGCTCGATGGTCCTCCGGGACGTGGCGTAGTGGGTGGCCGGGTAGATGGCGGTTTTCTTCAGGTTGGTGATGATCTCTCCGGTGAGGGGGTCGAACCGGGTGATCCGGTCGATCTCGTCCCCCCACAGCTCGATGCGGATGGCCTGCTCCTCGTAGGACGGGTAGACCTCGATGGTGTCGCCCCGGACGCGGAACGTCCCGCGTTGAAAATCGATGTCGTTCCGCTTGTACTGGATGTCCACCAGCGCCCGCAGGATGTCCTTCCGGGACTTCTCCTGCTCCACGGTGAGATGGACCATGAGGCCCCGGTATTCGGCCGGGTTCCCGAGGCCGTAGATGCTGGACACCGACGCCACCACCACCACGTCCTCCCGCTCCATGAGGGACGAGGTGGCTCTGAGCCGCAGGCGCTCGATGTCCTCGTTGATGGAGGCGTCCTTCTCTATGTACGTGTCGCTGGAGGGGACGTAGGCCTCCGGCTGGTAGTAGTCGTAGTAGGAGATGAAGTACTCCACCGCGTTCTTCGGCAGGAGCTGCTTCAGCTCTCCGTACAGCTGTGCGGCCAGGGTCTTGTTGTGGGACATGACCAGGGTCGGCCGGCCGTAGTCAGCGATGACGTGGGCCATGGTGAACGTCTTCCCGGTGCCGGTGGCGCCCAGGAGGACCTGGGTCCGGTCCCCCCGCGCCAGGCCGGCGATGAGCTCCTCGATGGCCTGGGGCTGGTCCCCCATGGGCTCGAAGGGGGCGTGGATCTCGAAGGGGATCATTCGCTCTGCCGTCTAGCTCCCCAGGAAGTCCGCTTCATCGAAACTCTCACGCCGCTCAACGGAAATGACCCCCTTCACCCTCCGGATCTTCCGGAGGACCTTGTTCAGGTGGGCCAGGTCCTGGACCTCCACAACGAACTGGCCGGTCATCCCGTCCGGATTCCCACGGATGTCGGCGTGCTGGATGTTGGTGCCCGTGTCGGAGATGGCCTTGGCGATGTCGGACAGGAGCGCCTTCCGGTCGTTCCCCTGGAGGAAGAGCCGGACGTAGAAGCGGTCCCCCTCCTCGGCGGCCCACTCGATGTCCATGCGGCGCTCCGGATCGTTCCCGAGCGCAAGGATGTTGGGGCAGTCGGCCCGGTGGATGGACACCCCGCGCCCGCGCGTCACGTACCCGATGACCCGGTCCCCGGGTACGGGCTGGCAGCACTGGGCGTACCGGACCATGAGGTTGTCCATCCCCTGGATGCGGACGCCCTTGCTGGACCGGACGAGCCGCTCCTTCAGACGGTCCAGGGCCCCCGGCGCCGGTGCCTCCTCTCCGGGCTCGTGGTCGGGATAGACCACGCGGAGGACGTTGGAGGAACCCACATCCCCCCGGCCCAGGGCCGCGTACAGGTGCTCCAGGTCGGGCTGATCCAGCTCCGCCACCGCCGTGTCGAGCTGCTCGTTGGTGGGCCTCGGGCGCCGGAGCTTCTTGATCTCCTTGTCCAGGAACTCCTTCCCCAGCTTCACCGAGGACTCGAACTCCTGCTTCCGGATGAACCCGCGGATCCGCTGGCGGGCCCGTGACGTCTTCACGAACGCCAGCCAGTCGCGGCTGGGCTTCTGCCGCGGATCGGTGATGACCTCCACGGTGTCGCCGTTCCGGAGTCCCCGGGACAGCGGCGCGATCCGGCCGTTGACCTTGGCGCCGGCGCAGTGGAATCCCACTTCGGTGTGCACCGCGTATGCGAAGTCGATGGGCGTGGCTCCCACCGGGAGGGGCTTCACCTCTCCCTTGGGCGTGAACACGAAGATCTCGCCCTGGAACAGGTCCATCCGGAGGAACTCCATGAAGTCCTCCGGATCCCGCGTGTCCTGCTGCCACTCGAGCACCTGGCGGAACCAGCTCAGGGCCTCGTCCACCTCATCGCCGCCCTCGGCGTCCTCCTTGTATCGCCAGTGCGACGCGATCCCGTTCTCGGCCGTGTTGTGCATCTCTTCGGTGCGGATCTGGATCTCGTACCGTCGGCCGCCGGGGACCATGATCGTCGTGTGGATCGAGCGATACATGTTCGTCTTGGGCGTGGCCACGTAGTCGTGGAACCGCTCCGGGATGGGCGTCCAGTTGGCGTGGATCACGCCGAGGGCGGCGTAGCAGTTCTGGACCGAGTCCGTGATGACCCGCATGGCCATCAGGTCATAGATCTCCTCGAACTCCTGGTGCCGCTGCTTCATCTTCCGGTACACGGACCAGAGGTGCTTCGGCCGGCCGGTCACTTCGGCGACAACCCCCGCGTCCTCGAGGACCTCCTCGAGGGGCCGCTTCATCTCTACGATCTGGCGCTCCCGCTCCTTCCGGGTCCGCTGGATCTTCTGGACGAGCTCC
>JBDHIJ010000009.1:0-2934 GCA_039587435.1 Gemmatimonadota bacterium | reverse complement strand
TCCGGCTCCAGGTACTTGAAGCAGAGATCCTCCAGCTCCCACTTGATGGCCGCCATCCCCAGGCGGTGGGCGAGCGGCGCGTAGATCTCCCGGGTCTCGTGGGCGATGCGCCGCTGCTTCTCGGTGGGGAGGTGGTCCAGCGTCCTCATGTTGTGCAGGCGATCCGCCAGTTTGATGAGGATCACGCGGGCGTCCCGGGCCATGTGGAGCAGGAGCTTCCGGTAGTTCTCCACCTGCCGCTCGGTATGCGACTGGATGTGGACCTTACCGATCTTGGTCACACCGTCCACGATGGCCGCCACCTGCCCCCCGAACTGCCCCTCCAGGTCCGTGAGGGAGTACGCGGTGTCCTCGACCACGTCGTGCGTCAGCCCACCGATGATGGTGAACGTGTCCAGCCTCAGCTGGGCGAGGATGGTGGCAACGGCCACGCAGTGGTGGATGTACTCCTCACCGGAGGCCCGCGTCTGACCCCGGTGTGCCCGCTCGGCCAGTTCGTACGCCTCCCGGATCAGATCCACGTCCAGCCGATCGGCGTACGCCTCCAGGGCCCGGGCCAGGGGCCGGGGCAGACCGCGAACGGTGGCGGTTCCGGGGGAGGAGGTCGCGGAAGGCATAACCCGGGCAATCTAGGGGACTTTCCGCCATCCAACAGGGGCGCGGAGGGTGCGGGAGGCCCCGGCCCGACACGGCGCGTCGCGTGAACGCCCCAGCCCGCCGTCCGGACCTGGCACCAGATGTTTCTCTACACCTCGCCCCCCTCCGCCGATCCCCCGGCCATCAGGGACACCCAGGCGTCTCCGGCCAGTACGACGTGATCCAGGACCGGAATTCCCAGCGTCCTGCCGGCCTCCGCCATCTGACGGGTCACGACCCGGTCCTCGGGTGAGGGCGACGGATCCCCCGACGGGTGGTTGTGGGCCAGGATCAGGGCCGCGGCCGACTCCTGCACCGCCAGCCGGAACACCTCTCGGGGATGAATGAGGGAGGCATCGAGGATCCCACGGGTGAGCATCCGACGGCAGGTCACCTCGTGCCGGGCGTTCAGGACCAGGACATGGAACTCCTCCTGGGTGAGGTCGGCCAGCTCCGGGGCCATGAGGGTCGCCACGTCCTCCGGGCCGCGGATCCGAGGGCGGGGTGGGATGGCCTCCGACTCGGCCCGCCGCCCCAGCTCGAGCGCCGCCACGATGCGGCTGGCCTTGGCCCATCCCACACCGGGGACGTCCGCAAGCCCCGACGGAGGCGTACGCCGGAGGGTCCGCAGGCTCCCGCGAGCCCTGCCCAGCAGAGCGGACGCCGCGGCCCGGACGGGGACCTGCCGGGTACCGGTTCCCAGGACCGCCGCGAGCAGTTCCTCGTCCGACAGCATCGACACCCCGTACCTCCGCATTCTCTCCCTGGGTCCCCCGTTCCGTGTCATGCGCGTCCCTGCTCAATTCGGTTCGGATCCATCCCGGTCGGTTGGAGGATGGCCCGCGACCCGGGGCTCCGACATGTCTGAACGTGGCGCCCGAGCGGAGGTCGAGGGGCGAAAATCGTTGCGTAGCGCCGGTTTCCGGGCACACGTTGTAGTGTGGGCCGGCCTCGGACCGGGCCCGCCGTCCCCCTGCTCTCGGCTCGGCTCGGAACCATGCGCGCTCTCCGTCTCCCCATCGCCCTTGCCCTCGCGCTCTTCGCACTCTCCTGCGTCGACGGCAACGGCACCTCTCCGGTGGGCGAGAACGGGGCCGGTTCGCTCCTGCTGCAGCTGACCCCGCAGTTCGGTCCGGCCATGGCCAATTCCACGGCCGGCGAGCCGCTGCCCATCAACCGGATCCGGGTCCGCGCGGTGCTCTTCCCCCGGACGACCCCGGACACGGAGATCACCACTGCCGTCATCGACGTGCCGTCCGACGCGGACAGCTGGGAGATCGATGTGGAGGTGGAGGTTCCGGAGGACCCGGATGCCCAGATCTTCGTCATCCTCGAGCTGGTGAACGTCGCACCCGATGGCCAGGAGGCCACGCAGTGGAGCGGCCAGGTCGGGCCGTTCTCCGTCGCGGGCGACGTTCAGAACGAATCCCAGACCGTAGAGGTCTACCGAGGCCCCCCGAGCAACCTGGCGGTGCAGTCCGTGGCGGTGACGGGCGGGGGTCCGGTGGTGCTGGGGGAGACGGTGCAGCTGACGGCCGAGGTGGTGACGGAGGCGGGAGCGGAGCAGCCGACGGTGTTCTGGGAGAGCCTGGCGCCGGAGATCGCCACGGTGGACGGCGCGGGCCTGGTGACGGGTGTGGGCCTGGGCACGGCGGTGATCCGCGCGACGGCGGGTCCCCGGAGCGGCGAGACGGAGGTGCCGGTGGTGCCGCCGTCCATCGACCTGGCGCTGGACAAGACGTCGGACGCGACGTCGGTACAGCCCACCGGCGCGCTGGCGTTCACGCTGACGGTGACGAACCTCGGGCCGGCGGTGGCCAGCGAGGTGTCGGTCACCGATGACCTGCCGGCGGCCTTCGACCTGGCGAGCGCCGCCCCGTCGCAGGGCGGGTTCGACGCGGGCAGCGGCGTGTGGACGGTGGGCGAGCTGGCCGCCGGCGGCTCTGCCACGCTGGAGCTTGCGGGCGCCGTGATCGAGAACCCCATCGGGGACGTGGTGCGCAACGAGGCCACGGTATCGAACCTCGGCATCGAGGTGGACACGGACGAGAGCAACGACGCGGCGGCGGTCGAGGTGACGCTGCTGCGCGAGGCGGACCTGGCGGTGAGCAAGTCGGTGAACACGACGCGGCCGCCGGAGGGATCGGAGGTGGTGTTCACCATCGAGCTGGTGAACAACGGACCGGCCCGGGCGGCGGCCCCGCAGGTGGTGGATGCGCTGCCGGTGGGCCTGACGTTCGTGTCGGCCGACGCCGGACGGGGCGACTACGACCCGACGACGGGGATCTGGACGGCCGG
>JBDHIJ010000008.1:0-86078 GCA_039587435.1 Gemmatimonadota bacterium | reverse complement strand
GTATCTCGAGGGGGAGGAGGCCGATCCGGGCGCTCGTCCGGAGGCCATCGGCGAGGACCTGGCCGACGGGTTCGAGCAGATCCAGAGCCTCCGCTACGGAGAAAACCCGGATCAGCAGGCAGCGTTCTACGCGCCTTCCGGGCTCCCACGGGTGGGTATCGCGGCACTTGAGCAGCATCATGGTAAGGAGTTGTCCTACAACAACATCCTTGATCTCGACGGAGCCCTGCTGAGCCTGTCGCCGTTCGCCTTCTCACCGCGGCCGGCGGTGGCGATCATCAAGCACACAACCCCCTGCGGACTGGGTGTGGGTGACACCCTGGCGGAGGCCTACGAGCGGGCCCTGGCCACGGATCCGGTGAGCGCCTTCGGGTCCGTCATCGCCGTGAACCGGACCCTGGATGCGGCCACGGCCGAGGCCATGAGCAAGCTCTTCATCGAGTGCATCGTGGCCCCGGGCTTCGAGCCCGCCGCCCTGGAGACGCTCCAGGCGAAGAAGAACATCCGGCTCATGACCTTCCCCGGCGGCACGGTGGGCGCGGGCGACCTGCCGGTGGCCGAGCCCGTTGCCGACTGGTGGACGAGCCTCGCCGCGGGTGACCAGGAGGCGGCGCGCTTCATCGCGTCCCACGGTCGGGTGCCGTCCCCGCGAGTGGTCCGCACCGTCTACGGGGGCGCCCTGGCGCAGACCCCGCCGGTGCCGCCCTTCTACGGGATCGAGGACGAGAGCTGGAAGGTGGTGTCCGGTCGCGCCCCCTCCGACTCCGAGATGGACGACCTGCGCTTCGCCTGGGCGGCGGTGTACGGCGTGAAGTCCAACGCCATCCTCCTGGCTCGGGGCGGGGGAGTGGTCGGGATCGGCGCCGGGCAGATGAGCCGCGTGGACTCGTCCCGGCTGGCGGTTCAGAAGGCCGCCGACGCCGGGCTATCGACCGAGGGGGCCGTGCTGGCCTCGGACGCCTTCTTCCCGTTCCGGGACGGGGTGGATGCGGCGGCGGCCGCGGGCGTGAAGGCCATGATCCAGCCCGGCGGATCGGTGCGGGACGAGGAGGTCATCGCCGCCGCCGACGAGCACGGCATGGCGATGGTGTTCACCGGCCGGAGACTTTTCCGGCACTAGGCGTAGGCGGGGGAACCCGGTGGGCACCCCGACCAGATTCACCCGGACCGCGGCAGCAGGGCCCGCCGTGGCCGGGTCAGGCGGGGTGGGGAGGTGGTCCCCGATTCAACTCCCCCCGTCGCTCAACCACCGGTAGATGCCGCGGACGTTGAGCTCGAACCACTCGTCGTACTGGTCCCACCCGGCATAGGCCGGAAGTCGGACCGACGCCGCCGCTTCGTCTTCGGTCTCTCCCTCGGCGATCGCCTTCCGCACGGCTGCGGTGAGGTCGTCGTAGTAGGCGATCTGGCGCTGGATGGCGGCGCGATCGCCCGGAGGCCCGTGACCGAACACCATCGTTTCGAAGGGGATGTGCAGGAGGCCGGCTACCGCATCGAAGAACTCGGGGAAATGCCACGACCCCAGGTCCCTGTATCCCATCCGGTTGTTGGCCACGAAGTCCACGGCGAACGCGACGCCGACGTCCGGGAGGAACGGGACGATGATGTTGTCCGTGTGGCTGGGCCCCAGGTAGTACAGGACGAAGGACCGGCCACCCACCCCGAAGGAGAGGCGCTCGGCGAAGGTCACGTTGGGTACCGGCTGATCGGCAGAGCCCCGCGCGGCGATGACACGGGCCGCCTTCTCATGGGCGATGATCGGCACCGCCGCCGGGTCGGTCACGCCCATGCCTTCCATCAGCGCCCCGGCGCCCGTCGAATGATCCGCGTCGGCGTGGCTGTAGATGATCCCGGCCAGGGGGGCGTCGGGCGCGATGCGCCGGATCTCGGCGGCGAGGGCGACCGCCGCATCCATCCCGATGGGATCCATGGCCACCACCCCGCCGTCCGTCACGACGAACAGTGCGTTGTGACGCACCCACCTGAACTGGTAGACCCCATCAGCGATCTCGGTGGTCTCGTAGTCCTGGGCCCGGGCGCCCGGGGCCAGACCCGAGGTGGCTGCCAGGAACAGGCAGGCGAGGGGGAGCAGACGGTTCAACGGTACCTCCAGGCCGGGGCGAACGTTCGAGCCAACCTATGGGGCGGCCCCGACACGGGCCAAGCGGGTGAACAGCCGCCCTCGACCGCGCCGTCCAGCGAACAGGGGAAGCCGAAGCCGGCCTTCGGTAGCTGTCCAATGCGCGCCGGACCGACATGTGAGCGCACTCACCACGAGCGCTCGCTTCTCTGTCGGCTGCCGCCACGGCCCGTTGTCGGTCAGTCCGTCCGCAACGCCACCATGGGGTCGATGGAGAGCGCCCGCCGGGCCGGAATCCAGGCTGCCGCAAGCGCCACGGCGCAAAGCACCGCGCTCGTGCCCAGGAGATCCACCAGCGTGAGCGGCTCGCTGCCGACGGCCACGCCCTCCAGCCCCCGCGCGAGGACGATCGCGCCCGCTACCCCCAACGCCAGGCCCAAAAGCGTGACCGTCAGGCTCTGTCGGAGGACCAGCCGGAGAACCGTGGAATCCTTTGCCCCAAGTGAGATTCTCAGGCCCAACTCCCTCGTTCGTCGGGCCACCGTGAACGCGATGGTGCCGTAGAGGCCGGCGGCCACCAGCAGCAACGCGACCGATCCGAAGATCCCCAGAACCGCCGTAACCACCCGGGGGCGAGCGGTGACGGTGGCCAGGCGGTTCTCCATGGACATGGCCGAGGTGAGGACCGTGTTGGGATTCATCTCCGCGAGAACGCCCCGGACGGTCTGAGCGAGGTCGGCAGGGCTCCGGGTGCTCCGGATCATGACGCCGGTACCCAGCCTCGCCGCCTGTCGAATGGACACGTACGCCTGCCGCTCCGCAGGCGCGCCCACCTCCCCCAGTTGCACGTCCTTCGTGATCCCCACGACCCGGGCGCCTTCGGACTCGAACTCCGGCCAGTCGATACGGATGGTTCGACCGATGGCGCCTCCGCCGGGGAAGTACTCCTGCGCAGCCAGCTCGTTGAGGACCACCACGGGCTCGGAGGCGGCGTCGTCCGTGGCCTCGATGCCTCGTCCCTCCACCAGCTCGATTCCCAGGGCCTCCAGGTGCCCGTCGGCGACCGGCTGGATGCGCACCCAGCTGTGGGTGGCCGGCGTCAGGTCCGGGCGGCCCTCCGAGCTCAGCACCAGGTTCCGCCGGGTCGGCCCCCCCATGGGGACCTCACCCAGCGCGGCGGCGCTCACCCCGGGGAGCGTCCGGAGGCGGTCCAGGAAGGTGGTATGGAATACGCCCGGCTCGATGCCGGCGAGTTCGTCGGCAGGGCTGAGGCTGTAGACGGCGGTGAAGAGGCCCTCCCGGTCGTATCCCAGGGAAACCTCCTGCATGCTCCGGATTCCGTTCATCATCACGGTCGCACCCGAGAGGAGGACCATCGCCAAGGCTACCTGGACGACGATCAGGCCGTTTCTCCCCATCGGCAGTCCCGACCACCGGTTCCCCAACGTCTGGGTCCGTCCTCCACGCATTGCCGTGTTGGGGTCGGCGCGCGAGCCCTGCCAGGCGGGAACCAGGCCGAACGCGGCGCCCACCACGGCAGTGAGGACGCCGGCGAACGCCAACGCGGTCCAATCGATGCCCAGGGCATCGGGGTTCATGTACTGCAGTTCCCGCCCCCCCGTGGTGCCGAGGGCGTTCGAGAGCCAGGTGCCCAGGAGGTTCACGCCCAACCCGGCGAGGGCGATGCCCAACGCCCCGCCCACGGCGGCCAGGATCAGGCTCTCGGTCAGGAACTGCCGAATGAGGCGGGAGCGGGCGGCTCCGAGGGAGGCTCGCACCGCGGCCTCTCGCACGCGGGTTGCACCCCGCGCCATGACGAGGCCCGCCAGGTTGGCCGTGGCCATGAGCAGGACGAGGAGAACCGCACCGAAGAGCGCCACCATGGACGCTTGGGCCAGCGGGTTGGTGCGGGCTTCCCGGTAGCTGAGCGCATCCGCGCTCGCGATGAGGTCGGAGGCCCCCTCCGGGGCGGGATACCGGTCGGCCATCCGGGCCGCGAGAGTCTGCAGCTCCGCTCGGAGGGTCTCGATCGTCGCGTCCGGCTTCAGCCGTCCGATGACGTGGAAGTGCAGATTCCAGGGGTCCTCCAGGTATCCGGCATTGCCGATCTCCCGGAGTGCGGACATGGGTACCCAGATGTCCACACCTCCCGTGATCCCGGCGAAGTCCGCGGGCATCACCCCCACCACCTGCATACGAAGTCGGTCCAGGGTGACCACCGCGCCGACGGCGTCCGGTGATCCGCCGAACCGGCTCTGCCAGAAGCGGTAGCTCACCATCGCCGTCATGGCCGGCGCGCCGGCATCCTCCTCTTCGGGTCCGAAGGCACGGCCGCGGTACGGCGTCACACCCAACACGGTGAGCAGCGAGGGCGTGATGGTCTCCACCGAGACCACGGTGGGGTCGCCCATCTCCGTGAGGGTCATGGTGCGAGCCCGGTACCCGCCCACGGTCTGAAGGGAGCCCACTTCCTCGGAAAGGTCCTGAAACCGTGGGTAGGACCACCTGGAGGGGGTCATCTCCTCGGGCGTGTGGCCGAAGAGCTCATCCACGATCACGAGCCGCTCGGGCTCGGGGAACGGGGGGTCGGCCAGGACCGCCTCCTCGAGCACGCTGAAGAGCGCCGTGCTGGCCCCGATGGACGTCGCCAGCATGAGGATCGCCGCCAGGGCGAATCCAGGACTACGGGTCAGTGTCCTTACCGCGAAACGAGTATCCTGCACAATCGATTCCATCCTCCACCCTTCCTTCCACTCCCAGACCCCGTGAATCGTCAGTCCGGCGAGAAAGACCACCGCCGGCATCACTCCCGCATCGCCGGTGCGAAGCTGCCAGAGTTCGGCTTCCCATTCTTCGAGGCACTCCTGCCGACGCCCGGTGGGCACCATCCATGCGATGGCCAACAGAACACGACGGCACCACAGCGTCGTGCCGTCCGTCGGCCATTCGTGGCCACGGCCTCCGCGTGGAGTACCGGGACTCATGCGGAGTGCGCCTCTCCCACCTGCTTCCCCACCATCCCGGGCACGACATCGGCGAGCCTCTCCCTCGCCCGCGCGAGTTCCTCTGCTCCCTTCGCGGTGAGGGTGTAATACCGACGTCTCGGTCTACGCTCCGCTTCGGCGACCTCGGCGTCCTCCCACTCGCCCGTCACGAGGCCGCGGGCCTCGAGGCGGCGCAGCGTTGTGTACACGGTTCCGGCAAGGAGCGCGGTACGGTCGATGATGTCGAGTCCGTAACACCGCCGCCCGTCCAGCGCCGCCAGGATCGCAATCGACGTGACGCCCATGAATCGGCCCATGCTACAGATCCTCCCCGACCACTCGAGTACACTTTAGAGAAGTGTATAGTAGGTAACAGTTGTATCGCCTGGACTCAAGCCCAGGGGAGGTGATGCCAGAGGTGATCGAGGACGGCGGTACTTGAATTCCGATTGCATCCTGCGGAGACTTCTTCGCCGGATGCTGAGGTATCCGACCAGTGGGGCGGGTTGTCTATCACGGTTTTGTGGAATGGTGGTACTGGATCCCACGAACCGGTGATGGCGGAGGCCCGTAAGGCGTCATATTACAACGTGTTGGAGGGGTGGCAGAGCGGTTCAATGCACCGGTCTTGAAAACCGGCGTCCGAAAGGACTCGTGGGTTCGAATCCCACCCCCTCCGTATGAGGTAGTGACACCCCGGATGGCCTGACCGGCTGTCCGGGGTTTCTCGTTCCTGGCAGTGCAAGGGGGGGTGGGATTCTCACCCACGGACGGTTGCCGGTGGCAACCGTCGCTCGTGGACTAACCCTCTCCGGCTTCGCCGGCTCGCGCTGCCGCTCGCTTTGCTCGCGGCCGAATCCCTCGGCCCAGTGCGGCTTCGCCGGACCCTGCCGATGGTCTCAGCGGCTGTCTGGGGTCTCTCGTTCCTGGCAGTGCGAGAGGGGGTGGGATTCTCACCCACGGACGGCTGCCCGTGGCAACCGTCTCTCGTGGACTGGCGCTCCCCGGCTTTGCCGGCGCCTGTCTCCGCTTCCCGCGGTGCCTACACGGCGACCCAGACCGACTTGGTCTCGACGTAGTGGGCCAGCTGCTCGGGGCCCAGGTCCTTGCCGATGCCTGAGTGCTTGAACCCTCCGAACGGCATGCAGCTGTCCACCAGGTCGTGCGTATTGACCCAGACGTTTCCGGCCTGCAGGCGCGCTACCACCCGGTGAGCCCGGCTGATGTCCCGCGTGAACACGCTGGCCGCCAGCCCGTATTCGTTGTCGTTGGCCAGGCGCACGGCCTCCTCTTCCGTGTCGAAGGGGGCCACCGCGAGGACCGGGCCGAAGATCTCCTCGCGCACGATGCGCATGTCATTGGAGCAGTCGGCAAACACGGTGGGCTCGACGAAGAACCCCGGGCCCTCCGGGGTCCCTCCTCCGCAGACGAGGCGAGCCTCCTCCTTCCCGAGGCGCAGGTAGTCCAGCACCTTCTCGCGGTGCTTCGCGGAGATGGCCGGCCCCATCTCGGTGTCGGGGTCGAGCGTGTCCCCCACCGTCATATCCGCTGCTCGGGCCGCCACGGCCTCTACCACCTCCTCGTAGCGGCTCCGATGGACGTAGAGGCGCGACCCGGCGCTGCACACCTGCCCGGTATTGAAGAAGACGCTTTGCTGAGTGGCTTCCACGACGCGTTCGACCTCGCCGTCCTCGAAGAACACCATGGGGGATTTCCCACCCAGCTCCAGGGTCACCGGATTCAGATTGCCCACGGCCGCCCGACCCACGCCGATCCCGACCTTCGTCGAGCCGGTGAACGACACCTTGTCGACATCCGGGTGCGCGACGAGGCGATGCCCCGCGCTGGGTCCGCGTCCGGGTAGGATGTTCACGACTCCGGGGGGCAGCCCCGCCTCCTGACAGAGTTCGGCGAAGTACAGCATGCTGAGTGGGGTTAGCTCAGCGGGCTTCAGTACGACGGCACACCCCGCGGCCAGCGGGGCCGCCAGTTTCCAGATCCCCATGTTGAAGGGCCAGTTCCAGGGAACGACGGCGCCCACGACGCCCACGGGCTCCTTGAGGGTGTAGGTCAGATGCTCGCCGGGCACCGACACGGAGCGGGTCGCGCCTTCGATCTTGGTTGCCCACCCCGCCATGTAGCGAAGCAGGTCAACGGAGCCGGCGATATCCACGACTTCGCATCCCGAGATGGCCTTGCCCGCATCCAGGGACTCGATCTCGGCCAGCGTACGGCCGTGTTCCTCAACGACGTCGGCGATGCGCAGCAGCATCCGCTCCCGCTCCGCGGGCGTGGCTCTCGCCCAGTCGCCCTTGTCCACGGCACGGCGGGCGTCGGCCACCGCCCGGTCCACGTCGCCCTCGGAGGCGGCCGGGGTCACCGCCAGGACCCCACCCGTGCAGGGCTCGGGGACCTCCAGGACCTCGTCGCCGCCGGAGTCGACGAACTCCCCGCCGCTGAATAGCTGCTTCGGCCGGGAAAGGAAGGCTGCCGCGGCTTCCGTGATCTCGAAGCGGCTCAGGTATTCCCCGACTCTGTCATCGTACATGGTGGTGCCTCTTCCGTGGCGTCTCTTCGGGGGTCTCGTTCAGTGCGGGATGGCCTTCGGTCCCGTACCTTGCCGGCGTCTTCGGACTCGTGTCAAACCCCTCCACTCCGCCCCCAGCGACTACCGTGAATCTGCACCCCACCATCGTCGAATCGCGACCCGGGGTAGTCGGGCCCCACAGGCCGCCCCGGCCGCGGAGGGAGCACGCCCGTGGGTGATCAGGGGGTGGTCTTCGCCGGGGTGGCGCTCTACCTCGCCGTCATCCTGGTCATCGGGATCGTGGCGGCGAGGCGGGCCAAAAGCGCGGACGAGTTCATGGTGGCGGGGCGGAGCCTTCCCATCTGGCTGTGCGCCGCCACGGTCACGGCCACCTTCTTCGGGTCCGGCACGATCATCGGAGCCGCGGGAGCCGCGTACGAGGGGGGGGTCCTGGCCGTCATCGCCGATCCATTCGGGGCCGCCCTGTGCGTGCTCCTGGCCGGCCTGTTCTTCGTGCGGATCCTCCGGCGGATGCGCCTGCTCACGGTCACGGACCTGTTCGAGATCAAGTACGGCACCCTCGCCGGCATGATCTCCGCCCTCGCCCTCCTCATCACCTACGTGGGGTGGACCGGCGCGCAGCTGGTGGCGTTCGGGTTCATCCTCCACACGCTGACGGGGATCTCCACCACCGCGGGGATGATGGCGGGGACGGTGATCGTGCTCGCCTACACCACCGCTGGGGGAATGTGGGCGGTGGCGCTCACCGACTTCGTCCAGATCCTCATCCTGGTGGTGGGACTGGTGCTCATGCTGCCCCTGGTCCTGGCGGACGTGGGAGGGTGGTCCACCGTCGCAGCCCAGTTTCCGGAGCACAGCTTCCGCCTGATCCCCCTGGAGCGGACGGGGGCCGCCTGGATCGAGTACCTGAGGGCGTGGGTGATCCTCGGGTTGGGGAGCATCGCCACACAGGATCTCCTGCAACGCGCCCTCTCGAGCCGGGACGAGCGGGTCGCGCAGAACGCCTTCTACGTCGCCGGTTTCACCTATCTCACCGTGGGAATGATCCCGGTCGTGCTGGGCCTCATCGGGGCGGTGACGCTCCCCGGGCTGGCCGACCCCGAGTTCGTCGTCCCCCAGCTGGCCATCGACCATCTCCCGCCTCTGGCGCTCGCCGTCTTCGTGGGGGCGCTCCTGGCGGCCATCATGAGCAGCGCCGACAGCGCGCTTCTGGCCCCGGCGACGCTCCTGAGCGCCAACATCGTGCCGTTCTTCAAGCCCGACGTGAGCGAGCGGGCTCGGCTCGCGTGGGCCCGGTACTCCATCCCCGTCATCGGTCTGTGCGCCCTGGTGGTCGCGCTGAAGGCTCAGACGGTCTACGACCTCATGCTCGACGCCTTCTCGGTGAACCTCGTATCGATCTTCGTCCCGTTCACGGCGGCCATCTGGTGGCCCAGGGCCAACCGGGCCGGCGCCCTCGCGGCCATGATCGGCGGCATCGCGGTCTGGATCGGCGTCAGCATGAGGGCCCCGGAGATGCCCGGCGACCTGATTGGGATGGCGGCGGCGGCCGTGCTCATGGTCGTCGTCACCCTGCTGACGCAGAGCATCGACCCCCCGCGGGGCCTCACGGACCTCGACGGAAACCCGGTCCCCCTGGAGGACCGCCTCGGCACGCTGTCGTGGAGGGAGCCGGCTACTCCGAGCTGACCCCCAGATCGGCGCAGACGGCGAGCGTTGCGTCCCGGAGCACGTCCACGCAGAAGTCGATCTGGTCCCTCGTCAGCGTGAGCGGGGGCGACATGACGTTCAGGTTGAGGATGGGGCGAACGATCAGGCCGCGCTCCTGGCAAGCGTCGGCGATGCGCTTGCCGATGTTCACCTCGTCCGGGAACGGCCGCTTGGTCGCTTTGTCCGCCACCCGCTCGACACACACCATGAAGTGACTCCCGCGCACGTCGCCCACCGTGGGCAGCTCGCGAAGTTCCTCCAGGCGGGAGCGCAGGTAGGGACCGTTCTCCCGCACCCCCTCGAGGAGGCCCTCCTCCTCGATGATGCGGATGTTCTGCAGCGCCGCGGCACAGCACACGGGGTGACCCGAGTAGGTGAAGCCGTGGGCGAACACCCCATTGGGGTTCTCGGCCTCGATGGTGTCGCGGATCTCGTCGGAGAACAGCACGGCGCCCAGCGGCAGGTACCCCGACGTGATGCCCTTGGCGCAGGTGATGATGTCGGGGCGGATCCCGAAGAGATCCTCCGAGGCCAACCAGTGCCCCAGGCGGCCGAATCCCGTCACCACCTCGTCGGACACGTAGAGCACGTCGTGACGCCGGCAGACCTCGTGGGTGCGGTGGTGGTAGCCCTCCGGGGGCACGACGACGCCTCCGGCGCCCATGACCGGCTCCGCGAAGAAGGCCGCCACGTTCTCCGGTCCGATCCTGAGGATCGTGTCCTCCAGTTCCTGCACCAGGTGGTCCAGGAACGCCTCCTTGGACATGCCTTCGGGGGCCCGGTAGTAGTTGGGCGACGAGATGTGGTGGATGGTGTCCGACTCGTACTCGAACTCGGGCACGCGATCGGCCTTCTTGCCGCCGATGGACATGGCCATGTAGGTGGAGCCATGGTACGAGCCCACGCGCGAGATGATGTGGCGCTTCTCCGGCCGCCCACGACTGCGCTGGTAGAACTGGATGAGCCGATAGGCCGAATCGACGGCCGTCGATCCTCCCGTGGTGAAGAAGACGTGATTCAGCGAGGAGGGCGCGATCTCGGCGAGCTTGGCGGCGAGCTCCGCGGCGGGAACGCTGGTCATGTCCACGAAGGGATTCGAATAGGCCAGGGTCCGAACCTGGTCCGCGATGGCGTCCGCCATCTCCTCCCGGCCCAGCCCGATGTTGTTGCACCAGAGGCCTCCAACCGCGTCCAGGTACTCCTTTCCGTCGGTGTCGTAGATGACGCACCCCTCGCCCCGGGCAACGGCCAGAGATCCCTGCTCGCGGAAGGAGGCGAAGTGGGTCCAGGGATGAAGGAGATGGTCGTGGTCCTTCTGCCAGGTCTCCTGGGTGTCGAAGCGATCCCAATTCATGTTCAGCGCCGTTTCACACCGGGAAGAACGCAGAGCATCTCGAACAGCAGGTTGGCTGCCACGAGCGCCGTGTTCCCCGACGGATCGTAGGGCGGCGAGACCTCCACCAGGTCGCCGCCGATGATGTCGAGGCCCCAGCAGCCTCGCAGAATCTCCATGCCCTGGATGACGGTCAGACCGCCGATCTCGGGGGTCCCCGTGCCCGGCGCGAAGGCCGGGTCGAGGCTGTCGATGTCGAAGCTCACGTACACCGGGCCCTCGCCCAGCGACGCCCGAACCTCGTCCATGAGCGGGGTGAGGGAGCGGTGCCAGCACTCCTCGGCCTGCACGACCCGGATGCCCCGGTCGCGGGACCAGTCGAAGTCGTCGGCCGCGTACCCGGTGCCCCGCAGTCCGATCTGGACCATGCGCTCCGGAGCCACGAGCCCCTCCTCCACCGCTCGGCGGAAGGGAGTACCGTGGGCGATCTCCTCGCCGAACATCCGGTCGTTGATGTCGGCGTGGGCGTCCACGTGGATCACGCCCACGGGGCCATGCTTCTTCTTCATGGCCCGGAGAATCGGCAGGACCAGGGTATGGTCCCCACCCAGGGTGAGGGGTATGCACCCGTACCCCAGGATCTCGTCGAACGCCTCCTCGATGATCCGCACCGAGGCCTTCAGATCGAAGGTGTTGAGCGCCACGTCCCCCACGTCGGCCACGGCCAGGGACTCGAAGGGAGCCGCCCGCGTCGCCATGTGATAGGGTCGCAGCAGCGCCGACTCGTTCCGGATCGCGCGCGGCCCGTACCGGGTTCCGGAGCGGTTGGAGGTCCCGATGTCCAGCGGGACCCCCACGAAGCACACGTCCAGCCCCTCGGCGCTCGGCCGGGAGGGCAGCCGCATCATGGTGCCCGGCCCGGCGAAGCGGGGCATCTCGTTCCCGCCCAGTGGCTCGAAACGCTCGGTCATCCCCTGCCTCCAGGTTCGTGGCGAACCGCCGGCCAGGCATCGCGCACACATCCATCGAGATCCACGAGCGACCACTCCGCTGCGAAGGGACGTGGGCCGGGCTGCATGGAACCTCTCCAAGTGTGAAATCGGGGTGCGTCGGGAGGAGGATTGGAGGGTAGGCCTCCCCGGTCGTGGGCCGCAAGAGGGCCCCTCGGCCTGGCCCGGGAGAACGTCCGCGGCCGCGCTCCCGGCCGGTGGGAGGGCGCGTGGTGGCCGGTCGCGGCTCCGAGCGATGGAGAGGCTGTGCGGGATCAGTCGCTCCTTTTCTTGAGGGGGTCGCCGGTGGCGTGGCGGGCCGCGATCCCGCAGACTGCGTGAGCCGTTCCCCGGGGGGGGCGGTCTCCGGCGAGATCCATCCGCCCCCTGGGCACGCTCCTCCGTCTCTACCCTGTCAGCCACGCTCGAATGACGAATTTCAGACCCGGCCTCCTCCTCGTCGGAGCGGCCCTCCTGTTTGCCTGTGCTCCTTCGGAGCCCTCCGCCGATCTCGCCATCGAGAACGTGACCGTGATCGACGCGGCCTCGGGTCTCCGGGAGGCGCGGACGGTCATCGTGGACGACGGTCGGATCGTGGCGGTTCGGGACGCGGGCACGCCTTCAGATGCGGTCGAGGTCGTGGACGGCACCGGGCGGTACCTGATCCCGGGGCTCTGGGACTTCCACGTCCACCTGGTCTACGACGACCGATTCACGGACGTCATGCCGGGCCTCTTCCTGAACCACGGCATCACCAGCATCCGCGATACCGGGGGACCCCTCGAGCAGGTCCTTCCCGTGGTCGAGCGCCTGAGGGCCGAGGGCGCCACTGCGCCTCGCGTGTTCTTCGCGGGTCCGCTGCTGGACGGGCGGGACGTCGTGTACGACGGTGAGAACCGGCCGCTCCTTGGTATCTCGAATCCCGACGTGGAAACCGCCCGGGCGAACATTGCCCACCTGGCGGAGAGCGGTGTCGACTTCGTGAAGGTCTACGAGATGGTGACGCCGGAGGTATTCGGCGTCCTCGTGGAGGAAGCGGCGGCGCGAGGGCTCCCCATCGATGGCCACGTGCCGCTCTCCATGCAGGCCCGGGACGTGGGCCCGCACGTCCAATCCCTGGAGCACCTGCGCAACATCGAGATGGACTGCGTGGCCGACCCGCGGCCGTTCGTGGCCGAGCGCCGTGAGGCTCTGCGGAATCCTGAAGGCATTTCCGGCGCGTCCCTGCGGTCCCAACTCCACCGGGGGTACCGGATCCCGGCGGTGGAGGGCTACGACGAAGCCAGCTGCGCCCAGGTGCTGGAGGCCATGACCTCGACCATTCAGGTGCCCACCCTCCGTCTGAACGCTCTGGCCCTCCAGCCCCCCCAGTCCCGCGACGACTGGGCCGAAGTGCTGGCCAAGCTCCCGGCGGAGGTGGCCACGGACTGGGGCGGATCGGGACTCGGAGGTCGCAGCACGGACACCACCTACCCGGACTGGAGCCTGTTCCTGGTGGGGCTGATGCACGACGCCGGCGTGCCCATCGGAGCCGGAACCGACACCCCCATCGGCTTCGCGGCGCCCGGATACAGCCTCCACAGCGAACTGGAGATGCTGGTGCGGGCGGGGCTTCCTCCCGTCGAGGCGCTGAGGGCGGCGACGATCCGGCCGGCCGAGTTCTTCGGCCTGGCGGATGAGATGGGGACCATCGAGCCCGGGATGGCGGCGGACCTGGTCCTCCTGTCGGGCAACCCGCTGGAGGACATCACGCGCACCCGCAGTGTCGAGGCCGTGGTGACCCGGGGTCAACTGCTCGATCGCGCGGCGCTGGACGCGCTGGTATGGAGGTCGAGCCCATGACCATCTCTCCGATGTCCATCCTCCTCCGACGCTGCCTCATCGCATTGTCGCTCGTCGCACTGTCCGCGCTCGGGCGGCCTCCATCCGTCCTCGCGCAGGCGCCCGAGCCGACGGCGTTCGATGTGGCCGGCGCAGTCCAGGGAGCGTCCTGGGATGCGGCAATCGAGGCCTTTGCATCCCGGCTGGAGCGGGAGGTCGAGGCTGACGGCGTGGGCGGAATCGCGGCCGGGATCGTGGTGGACGGCGACCTGGTGTGGGCGCGCGGGTTCGGTCTGAGCGATCGAGACGCGGCCCGGCCCATGGCTCCCGGTGCCGTATCCCGGACCGGCTCCATTTCCAAGACCGTCACCGCCATGCTGCTGATGCGCCTGGTGGACCAGGGGATCGTCGGCCTCGACGATCCGGTGGAGCGGCACCTGCCCGAGTTCGCCTCGGTTCAGGACCCCCGGCCGGGCGCGGACGTCGTCACCCTGCGTCACCTCGCGAGCCATACCGCCGGCATCGTCCGGGAACCGGCCAATGTTCGGGCGATGGTCTCCGGACCCATCGACCTGTGGGAGGAGCGGATCGTCGAATCGCTCCGGACTACCGCCTACGACTCGATCCCCGGCGCCCGCTACCAGTACTCGAACATCGGGTTCGGTGCCCTGGGTCTGGCCCTGTCCCGGGCCGCGGACCGGCCCTTCATGGACCTGGTGCAGTCCGAGGTGTTCGATCCGCTCGGAATGACCGGATCCGCCTTCGTGGTGGTGGGCGCGGAGCTCGAGCCGCGACTCGCCATGGGCTACGTGAACAGGGACGACGGGTCCATCGACGCCGATCAGCCCTGGCTGGAGCATGATGGGCGCGGCTATAAGGTCCCCAACGGAGGGGTCTACTCCACGGTGGCCGACCTCGGCCGCTTCCTCGGGGCCATCTCGGGGACGCCGGGCCTGCGGATCCTGTCGGACGGCAGTCGCGCGGAGATGGTCCGCATCCAGACGCCCGAGTCACCGGATCGCGGCTACGGGATCGGACTGTCGATCCAGCGGCACGACGGCGGGTTCTCGGTCGTGGGACATGGCGGCTCGGTCGCGGGCTATACCGCGAACATGGCCGTTAGCCCCGAGTCCGGGATCGGAGTGGTCCTGCTGCGGAACTACCAGCGGGGCGAGACCAACCTGGGCCAGACGACTCGGGGGCTGGTGGCGGAGCTCACGCGGGCGAGCCGCTGAGCCACGGGGGAGCCCACTCCCCGCCGAGACGGGTGGTCACCGGCCGGAGCCGCCTGCGTTCATTGCGGAGTCGCGCTGCCTGACCGCACGTTCATCCGAACGCGGAGCGGGGCCGACCTCCCCTTCCGCGGGTGCACGCGTCACGGTCGACGGATCGGCAGCGCCACGCCGTCGACCGCGGGACACGAACACGGATCGCCGAATCATGTCGGATCCTCTCCACCAGCTGAACCGGGCGCTCGGTCATCGCTACGAAGTCGAGCGCGAGCTCGGGGTCGGCGGGATGGCGACGGTGTACCTGGCCCGCGACCTCAAGCACGATCGCCAGGTAGCCCTGAAGGTGCTTCGGCCCGAGGTCGCGGCGGCCGTCGGCGGGGATCGGTTTCTGTCGGAGATCCGGACCACCGCACGGCTTCGGCATCCCCACATCCTCTCCCTCTTCGACTCGGGCGCCGAGGACGGCCTCCTCTACTACGTCATGCCCTACGTGGCGGGGGAGTCTCTGCAGGACCGGCTGGAACGGGAGAGGCAGCTTCCGGTCGACGAAGCGGTGCAGATTGCCGTTGACGTGGCTGGGGCCCTGGAGTTCGCCCACGGCCAGGGTGTGGTCCACAGGGACATCAAGCCCGGGAACATCCTCCTCGAAGACGGCCGCGCCTACGTGACCGACTTCGGCATCGCGCTGGCGCTGAGGGACGCCGGGAGCGCCAGGCTTACGGAGACGGGTACCCGCGTGGGCACTCCCCTGTACATGTCCCCGGAGCAGGCCGCGGGAGACGGCGTGATCGACGGACGCTCCGATGTCTATTCCACGGCGTCCGTGCTGTACGAGATGCTCGCCGGGGAGCCGCCCGTCACCGGCTCTTCAGCCCCTCAGATCCTGGCTCGGCTCGTGGTGGAGGAGCCTCGTCCCCTCAGCGAGGTCCGCAGCGCCGTCCCTCCCAACGTGGAAGCTGCCGTCGCGGTGGCTCTGGCGAAACTGCCGGCCGACCGGTTTCAGACCGCCGGCGCCTTTGGAGTGGCCCTGGAGGACCCCGGGTTTCGGCAGGACCCCCGGCAGGCCCCTCCCTCCGTTCCCGACGCCGGTCCCTGGAGGAAGCGGGCCCTGATCGGACTCGCAGCGACCGTGGTGCTGCTCCTTGTCGCGGCCTGGGGGTGGCTGCGGCCCGTCGATTCGGGTTCGGCCCGCGCTCTGGTCCAGGCCATGGTGCCTGCGCCCACCGGGGCCTGGGGGTTCACGCTTTCTCCCGACGGCAGAACGCTCGCGTATCGCGCGCCTGGCGGAGAAGGGCGTCACCAGCTCTGGATCCAGCCTCTCGACGCCGTCGCGCCCCGCCCGCTCGAGGGCACGGAGGGAGCGAGGCTCCCGTTCTGGGCGCCGGACGGAGAGTCCCTAGCGTTCTTTGCCGACGGTAGCCTCAAGAGCATACCGGTGACCGGCGGCGCAGTGGCGGTCCTGGCCTCCGCCTCGTCGGCCATGGGGGGTGCGTGGAGCCCGGATGGTCGCATCATTTTCGCTCCGCACTACAGCAGCGCCCTCTTCGAGGTGCCGGAAGAAGGGGGTACCCCCGCACCTGTCACGGAGCTGGACACGGCCGCCGGCGAAAAGAGCCATCGCTGGCCCCTGTTCCTGCCCGGTGGCCAGGACCTGCTCTTCCTCGCACAGACGGCGGAGTACGGCGCCGAGGCGGACGATAGCCGGCTGGAGGTACTGGGCAGCGATGGACAACGCCGGGAGGTGCTGCGGATCAATTCCTCGGCCGAATACGCCGCCGGGCACCTGTTCTACTGGCGGGGCGGTACACTCTACGCGCATCCCTTCGATACCACGGATTATCGGGTGACGGGTACGCCCCGGATCGTCGCGGAGGACGTCGCTTTCGACGGTGCGGAGTGGGCTGCCTTCAGCGCCTCCTCGGAAGGCACCCTCGTCTATCGGGCCGCGGATCCCCTCTGGCGGCTCGAGTGGAGGGACCGGGCCGGTCGGCTGCTGGAGGTGGCCGGCCCGGAGGCGGACTACAACAGCCTCGAGCTGTCGCGGGATGGAACCCGCGTGACCTATCGGGAGGGGCAGACGCTCTGGGTCCGGGACCTGGCCCGTGGCACGCGGATCCGGCTGACGTTCGAGGACGACGACCACCGCTCGCCTACGTGGTCTCCGGACGGCGAATGGGTGGCCTACGGCACCGATCGCACTCAGGGCCGGGGCGGTGATGTCTATCGTGTCCGTTCCTCCGGGGCTGGCGAGCGGGAGCACCTGTTCGGGAGCGACACCTACACCATCCGGGAGCTACGGTGGTCGGATGACGGGCGGTCGATCGTGATCATGATGGGGGGCGCCCTCTTCATTCTCGACTTGGACTCGGGGGAGGCGCGGCTCGCGGTGGCGACCCCGGGTACGGATCTGGACGGCGGGCTTTCACCCGACGGTCGATGGCTGGCCTACAGCTCGGACGAGTCCGGGCGGCCTGAGGTCTACGTGACTTCGGTGTCGGAGGACGCACGCCGGTGGTTGATCTCGCAGGACGGCGGATTCGATCCCGTCTGGTCCTCGTCGGGCGACGAACTGCTCTTCTTCGGGTCCGACTATGAAATCCGGTCGGTCACCGTCACCACCGGGCCCGAGCCCGAGTTCGGAGTGCCCGAGACCCTGTTCAAGGTGGCCAGCCCGGGTGAGGGGCACGTGTTCGAGCCTTCCCCGGACGGACGCCTCCTGCTTCGAACCCACGAGGCCTCCGGAGACCACCAGAACCTCCGCCTGGTCCTGGGTTGGCCGGCCCTCATTGGGGAGGACGGCCGTTGATCCGAGGCGCCAGCGATCCTTCCGGCTGGAGCACGTACAACTCCTGACCCGTGCGGTCCGGTAGTACCGTCAACTGGTCACCGAAGTCGGGGATCGTGTCGGCTTCGAGTGCGTACACGTCCTCGATCACGTAGACGCCCGTCGGCTTCAGGTATGGCCGCAGCACGGAGTAGGTCTGCCTCTGGGCGTCCGGGTGGTGCAGCCCGTCGTCCACGATGATGTCGAAGCTGAGGCCCTCCAGCGCTCGGCTCATGGCCGCCTCGTCCCTCGAGTCCAGGATGAGCACGGTCATCTGGTCGTCCTCGGAAAAGCGAGGCACGCCGGGGTGGACATCGATCCCGTAGATGTGCGCGGATGGCGAGAAAAACTCCCTCCACAGCACCATGCTGCCGCCCTTCTTGACGCCGACTTCCAGCAGGCGGACCCCTTCGACTCCCCGGTAGGGGGCGAACAGCGCGTCGTAGTGGGCCGCGTAGTCGTGATAGGTCCCCTTGTCCGTGGGGAACCGGGCCGCGAACCAACCCTCCTGGCTCGGCGCCACCCGCCTCACCAGCCGATCCCCGAGCGTGGGACTCTGGCTCCCGATCAGGTCCACCAGGGTGCGGCCGTCGTGCCCCGCCTTCCGGTACCCCTCCAGCGATCCCCAGCTGTAGTAGACGTACTGGACCAGCCGGTAGGGCAGGCCTACCCCCTTCTCCGCCGACCACGCGAAGAGGCCCACGGCCACGGCTCCGATCAGGATCAGTGCGAGGGTGGGGGACATGGTGATCCGGTCCGGGGCGCAGGCGGGCGCCTCAGCGCCCGCGAACCTCGTGGCGGAGGAGAACCTGGCCCGGCAGGGCTCCGGTGAGTTCCTCGCCGTCGACCACGGCCACGCCGTTCACGAACACGTGGACGATCCCCTCGTTGTGGCCCCCGGGATCCAGGATCGTGGCGTGGTCCTGGACCCGGTCGAAGTCGAAGATCACCAGGTCGGCCTTCTGGCCCTCCCCGACGAACCCCCGGTCCGGAAGCCCGATGATCTGAGCCGGAAGGCCGGTGGACGAGCGGACGAAGAACGGCAGGGTGATCGTACCCTTCTCCCGGACGTAGGTGGCGATCTTGTGGGGATAGGTGCCGTAGTACCGCGGGTGGCGCCCCGGCCCCGGATCCAGCACGACCCCGCCATCGGTGGCCGTCGCCGTGAAGTCCTGTCGCATGTACCGCCCCACGTCCTCCGCGCTCCCGGCCAGGCCCCGGTACCGCACTCCGGAACGCATCTCTGGCGTACCCAATTCCAGGGCGAAGTGGAGGGCCATCTCCACCGGGGTCATTCCGTGCTCGTCGGCCACATCCTGAAGTGTCCGGCCGACCAACTGCTCGTGGCCAGCCGGGGCGATGACGATGACGTGGCGGTCGGCGCCCCCCTGAAGGTCGAGGATGTACTCGGTATCCACCACCAGCTCGTCGTGGAGACGGGGGTCGGCCAGGTGAGCGCGGAGATTCTCGATGGCGCTCTCCCTGAACTCCCGGCTGTTCCAGATTGGATCGTCGAAGCCGCCGCTGCGATCCGTGCCTACCGGCGCGAAGTAGTGCCGCGGCACCACCTCCACCGAACCGCCGCCGAACGTCTCGTAGGGGTACTGGTCCAGGTAGACCTGGACGCCGTCGGCCCGGGCGCGCTTGATCGCGGCGACGTCGATGGCGGACTGACCCCAGGTGGTGGGCCCCTTGGCCTTGATGTGGGAGCCCACGACCCGAATCCCCGTCTCCCGGCCGATGCGGATGGTCTCGTGCATCCCGTCGGTGGCCGTCAGGCGCCAGCCCCTCGGCCAGGTGGGCGGCGGGGTGTAGTCCGCCACCATGCTCGGGACCAGCCAGAGGGGCAGGGGAGATTGACTGCGCTGGTGGGAGTAGTAGAACCCGTCGTAGTCCGCCACGACGTGGGCCAGGGCGATGATCTCCTCGGTGGTGGAGAAGCGGCCCGGACGGTATTCAGGCCCGGCGCCGAGTCCCCAGGCTCCGGCCTCCATCCCCTTTCGGACTTCGTCGACCATGACCCCGATCTCGGCCTCGGTGGCAGCGCGGGCATAGTCGTCCCCCATGGCCAACCCTCGCACCGTTCCGTGCCCCACCATCGGAACCACGTTCAGCGCCGTGCCGCCGTCCCGGTACCCGGCGATCTCGTCCTCCAAGGGCCAGGTCGGGTTCCGCCCGTCCGGGCCGAACACCACCGTCGTGATCCCCTGGGCCACCAGGTTCGGAGCGCGTCGCTGCTCAGGGCCCCCCGAGAAGAGCGGGCGGTCGGCGTGGGAGTGCATGTCGATGAACCCGGGCACCACGTACAGGCCCGACGCGTCGATGGTGCGGGCACCATCGGCGCCGGCGAGGTCCCCCACGGCGACGATGACGCCGTCCCGGACCCCGACGTCGGCGCGGACGGCCGGGTTGCCGCTGCCATCCAGGACCATCCCGCCCCGGATGAGGAGGTCGAAGGACTGCGCCGCGGCGGGTGGCGCGAGGGTGAGGGACAGCCCGAACAGGGCCGCGACGAGCTTTGCCGGTCGCATGGGGGTCTCCGGTGGTGGCTGGGGGTGTCGCGGCATGATGCACGCCGGAGCCCGAGGGCGCGAGGGGGCGCCGCTTGCCCCCTCCGGCGGTTCACTCCCACGTTGAGCCGCCCCGGGGCCGGACCTGGGGGAGGGTAGACAGTGGGGAAGGCCCATGAACGCCGAATCGAATACAACCACCCGCCCCAGGCTGGCGAGAGCCGCGACAGAATTCCTGCTCATCTCTACCGGTGTGCTCGTCGCCCTGGCTGCGCAGGCCTGGTGGGAGTCCCAAGCCGAGGACGCGCTGGCGGCCCAGCACATCGAGAACCTCCTGGTGGAGTTGAGAGACAACCAGCGGGGACTGATGGAGGCCGGCGAACGTCACCAGCGGAATGCCGAGCGTGCGGCGCGAGTGCTGGCGCTGATGGGCCGGTCGGAAAACCCGGCGGTGGTGGACTCGCTCGAGCTGGCGGCCGCCAGCCTTCTGTTTTATGAGGTGTTCGTCCCGGGTACGGCCGCGCTCGACAACCTGCTGGGGGGTGGGGGCCTGGGGCTCCTGGACGACCCGGCGGTCCGGTTGGAACTGGCCCGGTATTCTCAGAGCCTCGGCATGTTCGACAGCTATTCCGACGACCTGATCTCCTTCCAGACGAACCGGGTCCGGCCCGCCCTCGACCGGGTGGTCTCGCTCCGGACCGATGGGTTCCTCCGAATGATGGCCCGCCGGGAGGTAGAGGTACCGCCGAATGGCCGGACTTTCGATCCCGGTGCGCTGCGGACCCTGGAGTTCGAGAATCTCGTCGCTGGCCGTGTGGGCCAGGAGACCGACATGGTGCGGCAGTCCCAGGCACTCATGGAACAGTCCGCGGCCCTCATCCGGACGCTGGAGGCTCTCAACTAGGGGCCCGGAGCGGGTTCCCCGGGGGTGGAGGCGGCCGGCCGGGAGGGCGAGAGGGCCGGCGGTGAGTTCCGCCACCAGTGGGGCCCGAAGATCCCGCGCCTCCGGGCCGCCGGGCGATCGGGTGGCTACGCGGTTCAGGCGCATGCATGGCTCAGCCCCCGGTCGGGAGGCCCGAATTCCACATGTCCACCACCACCTTCCACGACCCGTCGGCCTGGCGACGCCAGGTGTGGAAGTCCCGCACCACGTCCCGGCCCGGTTCCTCACCCTCCCGGTGAATGGTGATCTGACCCTCCGAGAGGGTCCAGCCCATGTCGCCGGCCTCGGAGACCTCGACCCGGAGGATCTCGAACTCGAGTTCCACGCCGGGCGTCTCGATGAACCCGAAGCGGAAGTTCTGAACCCCCTCCAGCCCCTCTACCCGGTCCGCGTTCGGGGGGACCATGACCGCGGTCTCGTCGTACATGCTCACCACCCGGGGCGCGTTCTTGGCGCTGGCGGCAGCGTGGTAGGCCAGGGCGGCTTCCCGGAGGCTGGCCTCGGCTGCCGCCCGGGACGAATCGAGCTCGTCCTGCGGGGCAGCCTGCGGGGAGCAGGCGAGGAGGATCAGCAGGGGGCCCAGGGCCAGAGCACGTCGGAGCCTGGGAACGGCCCTCGGGAGGTGGTTGGCGGCCGGGGGAGGCCGGTGCTAGAGGCTGATCCGGCACGGACGGCGCGGATTCAGGACTCGCCGCAGTACTAGGGCCCGGGACGGGTTCTGGAAAGGGGTGATCTGCCACTCGGACGATTGCGTCGCCTCGCACCTCTTCTTCCTCACCCACCCCGAGCGCACGGCCCGGGAGCTCCTGTCCTTCGCCCAACGGATCCAGGGCCAGTGACCCGCGCCGCCGAATAGAGGGAACCGCAAAGGAAGGGGCGGCGCCCCGGATCTCTCCGAAACGCCGCCCCCTCAGCCCCGGGCCTTCCTTCCGGGGAGCTCAGTCGTGAGCCGTCTGCCTCAGCCCAGCTCGAACCGGTCCAGGTTCATCACCTTGTCCCAGGCCGCAACGAAGTCCCGCACGAACTTCTCCTGTGCGTCGTCCTGCCCGTAGACCTCGGCGATGGCCCGGAGCTGGGAGTTGGATCCGAAGACCAGGTCGACCCGTGTCGCGGTCCACTTCACGTCCCCCGTCTCGCGATCCCGGCCCTCGAAGGTGTCCTCCACCTCCGAGGTGGCCTTCCACTCGGTCCCCATGTCCAGGAGGTTCCGGAAGAAGTCGTTGGTGAGGGTTCCGGGCCGGTCGGTGAAGACCCCGTGCCGGGTGTGGCCGAAGTTCGCGTCCAGCATCCGCATCCCTCCCACCAGGACGGTCATCTCCGGGGCCGAGAGCGTCAGGAGCTGGGCCTTGTCGATCAGCAGTTCCTCGGCGGTGACCGAGTAGGCCCCCTTGAGGTAGTTGCGGAAGCCGTCGGCGATGGGCTCCAGCACGTCGAAGGAGTCGGCGTCGGTCTGCTCGGCGGTGGCGTCGGTCCGGCCGGGGGTGAAGGGCACTTCCACGTGCGATCCCGCGGCCCGGGCGGCCTTCTCGACGGCGGCACACCCACCCAGCACGATGAGATCCGCCAGCGAGATCCGCTTGTCCCCGTGCTGGGCCTCGTTGAACTCGCTCTGCACCGTCTCCAGGACCTCGAGGACCTTGGCCAGCTTGCCCGGCTGGTTCACCTCCCAGTCCCTCTGGGGCGCCAGGCCGATCCGGGCTCCGTTGGCGCCGCCTCGCATGTCGGAACCCCGGAAGGTGGAGGCCGAGGCCCAGGCGGTGAACACGAGCTGGGAGACGGGAAGGCCCGTCCCCAGGATCTTCTCCTTCAGCGCAGCGACATCGCCCTCGTCCACCAGGTCGTGGTCCACGGCCGGGACCGGGTCCTGCCAGATCAGCTCCTCCGACGGCACCTCCGGTCCGAGGTAGCGGGACCGGGGGCCCATGTCCCGGTGGGTGAGCTTGAACCAGGCACGCGCGAAGGCGTCGGCCAGCTCGTCCGGGTTCTCGTGGAACCGCCGCGAGATCGGTGCGTAGACCGGGTCCTCTCGGAGCGAGATGTCGGTGGTGGCCATGACCGGCGTCACCATCTTCCCGGGGACGTGGGCGTCCGGCACCACGGCCGCGGCGTCCTTGTCGGTGGGGACCCACTGCCAGGCGCCGGCCGGGCTCTTCGTGAGCTCCCATTCGTAGCCGAACAGGGTGTCGAAATAGCCGTTGTCCCAGTGGATGGGATCGGGCGTCCAGGCGCCCTCCAGCCCGCTGGTGTTGGTGTCGGCGCCCATGCCGGTACCGGCGGAGTTGTGCCAGCCCAGGCCCTGCTCCGCGATGGGCGCGCCCTCGGGCTCCGGCCCCATGAGGGCGGGGTCGGTGGCGCCGTGCATCTTCCCGAACGTGTGACCGCCGGCGATGAGCGCCACGGTCTCCTCGTCGTTCATCGCCATGCGGGCGAACGTCTCCCGGATGTCGTGGGCCGCCGCCAGGGGATCCGGCTCTCCGTTCGGTCCCTCCGGGTTCACGTAGATGAGGCCCATCTGGACCGCGGCCAGCGGGTTTTCAAGTTCCCGGTCCCCGGTGTACCGCTTGTCGCCCAGCCACTCTGCCTCCGGGCCCCAGTAGATGTCTTCCTCGGGTGCGAACACGTCCTCCCGGCCGCCGCCGAACCCGAAGGTCTCGAAGCCCATGGACTCCAGGGCGCAGTTGCCGGCCAGGATCATGAGATCGGCCCAGGAGATCGCGTTCCCGTATTTCTGCTTGATCGGCCACAGGAGCCGGCGCGCCTTGTCCAGGTTTCCGTTGTCGGGCCAGCTGTTCAGGGGAGCGAACCGCTGCGTGCCGGATCCGCCGCCCCCGCGTCCGTCGGCCGTCCGATAGGTGCCCGCGCTATGCCAGGCCATGCGGATGAAGAACGGGCCGTAGTGACCCCAGTCCGCGGGCCACCAGTCCTGGGAGTCGGTCATGAGGGCGTAGAGGTCCTGCTTGACCGCGGCCAGATCGAGCGAGGCGAAGGCCTCGGCGTAGTCGAACTCCGCGCCCAGTGGGTCGGACATGGGGGCGTTCTGGTGCAGGATCCGGAGGTTCAACTGGTTGGGCCACCAGTCCCGACTGGACTGGCCTCCGGCGGAGGTGGGCACGCGGCTGCCGTGCATGACCGGGCACTTGCCTTCGTTTCCAGCCTGGTTCTCGCTCATGGTGTCTTCCGTCTGCTGCGGTTCAGGGGTGTGGGGGCCAGATCTTCTCTTTGGCCGCAAGGTGCGGGCCGCGGATTGAGGGGGGCCGGGTCGGTCTACAGAACGCGACCTAGTCGGCCGAGAGGCTTCCGTCCCAGTCCAACTGGTTGTGGGAGCTGTCGCAGAAGGGCTTGTTCTTCG
Source organism: Gemmatimonadota bacterium (assembly GCA_039587435.1). Taxonomy (GTDB): domain Bacteria; phylum Gemmatimonadota; class Gemmatimonadetes; order Longimicrobiales; family Gaopeijiaceae; genus JBDHIJ01. Next base: position 61,755 of record JBDHIJ010000008.1, on the reverse strand, counting down.
ACTGGCCGCACCGACACAGGTAGATGGGCTTTCCCTCCCGGGTCGGGAGAGGGGTTCCGTCCGAAGTGACGAGTTCGACCTCGCCCTCCACCTTGAGGAATCCGTCGGGGGCGACGGTGATCTTTACGCTGGACATGGTTCCTTCCATTTCACGGTTTCGCCGGGTCCGCGAGATCTACCCTTCAGGGTGGACGATCCGCGGAGTATTCTACGGGAGGACAACCCTCGCCCCGCCCTCCTGTTCCACCCTCCGGGACTCGCCCAAGGGAGACCCCATGAACGCTGGTGTCGCGCTGGCCCGCACATACTTCCAGGCCAACGGCTTCTTCTCCGTGGTGGAGCTGCCCATCGTGCGCCGGGGGAAAGGCGGGCACTTCCACGAACTCACGGACGTGGACCTCCTGGGGATTCGGTTTCCTCACGCCCGCTACCTCATCTCCATGGGAGAGCCGGGGGTCCACGACGACCTGGTGCTGGAGACTGATTCGGCCCTGGGGCTGGACCCCGACCTGGTGGAAGTGGCCATCGTGGAGGTGAAGACCGGAAAGCCGAAGATCAATCCGGGAATGATGGCGGACGAGACCCTGAGCGCGGCCCTCATGCGTACGGGGATCCTCCCACCGGAGCGGATCGCCAAGACCGTGGATGCGCTGAAGGTGTCGGGGGAGGCGCGGATCGCTGCGGAGGGCGGCGTGCCCGCCACCCGCGTCAGAGTCATGGCGGTGGGGCAGGGGAAACCCGGTGAGCGGGCCCGCTACACCGTCCTCAGTCTGAAGCAGATGGCCCGCTTCCTGAAGGCCCAGGTCCGCCGCTACCGCGATATCCTCAACCCCATCGAGCCCAGCGATGAGACGCTGGCCCTGCTCCAGCTCATGGATCGGCTGGAATAGGGACGGAGTCGGGGAGGGCGACCGGTCGGGGTCCCAGACCTGCAGGGGGCTGAGAACCTTTGGGTGCCTCCGGGGCTACGCTAGATTCGTCCCGGCATTCGGAGGAGTGTCGCTCCGCATACAGAGTTGAAGACGGGGCTCAACCCAGGCAGGAGACAGTTCGTGAGCAAGTGGCCCAGGCGCGCCACGGTGGCCGTAGATGTCGGTGGGATCGGGGTCGGGGCGGACAACCCGGTCCGGGTTCAGTCCATGACCAACACCGACACGGCGGACGTGGCCTCGACCGTGGTTCAGGTCACCCAGCTGGCCCAGGCCGGCAGCGAGCTGGTCCGGGTGACGGTGAACAACGAGGCCGCGGCTCAGGCTGTCCCCGAGATCGTCGCCCGACTGGCCGACGCGGGCATCGACGCCCCCATCGTCGGGGACTTCCACTACAACGGACACCTTCTCCTCACCAAGTTCCCGGACTGCGCGGCCGCACTGGCCAAGTACCGCATCAACCCGGGGAACGTCGGGACCAAGCATCGGGACGCCAACTTCACCGACATCGTCCAGGTGGCCATCGATCACGGAAAGCCGGTACGAATCGGGGTGAACTGGGGCTCGCTGGATCAGCGGCTCCTCACTGACATGATGGACGCCAATGCCGCCTCGCCCGACCCCAAGGACGCGGGGCAGGTCCTTCGGGACGCCCTGGTGGAGAGCGCCATGCGCTCCGCCCACCTGGCCGAGGAGATCGGGCTTCCCCACGACGACATCATCCTCAGCGCGAAGGTCTCCAACGTCACCGAGCTCGTGGCGGTCTACCGGCAGATCGCCCCCCTGAGCGACTATCCCCTGCACCTGGGCCTGACCGAGGCCGGTATGGGCGCCAAGGGGATCGTCGCTACTACCGCCGGTCTTGCGCCCCTGCTCAGCGAAGGCATCGGCGACACCATCCGGGTCTCCCTGACACCCGAACCGGGCGGCGATCGATCCGAGGAAGTCCGGGTGGCCCAGCAGATCCTCCAGTCGCTGGACATCCGGTCGTTCGAGCCCCAGGTCACCGCGTGCCCCGGCTGCGGCCGCACCACCAGCACGTTCTTCCAGGAGATGGCGCAGGACATCCAGGGCTACATCCGCGAGATGATGCCCGTCTGGAAGGAGGACTTCCCCGGGGTGGAGGAGATGGACGTGGCGGTCATGGGGTGCGTCGTCAACGGCCCCGGCGAGTCGAAGCATGCCAACCTGGGCATCTCGCTGCCCGGCACCTTCGAGGAGCCCAAGGCGCCGGTCTACGTCGACGGGTCCCACTACACCACCCTGAAGGGCGAGGGGCTGGTGGACGAGTTCAAGGGGATCCTGACGGACTACGTCCAGCGTACCTACGGGGATCCGGCCTGACCCTCGCGGCGCGATCCCGCCTCCTCGCAGGCGCCGCAGGCCTCTTGTGAGAGGTCTTCGGGCGTGACATTATGCCCCAGCGCGTTCTGGGGCACCGGTCGCTTCGGCCCAAAGCGTGCCAAAACTGCCCGGATTCCGTACTCTCACCGGATCGCCGCCTGGAGGCCCTATCCCCATAAGTCCCATCACCGTAGCGACTTACCGGTCTTGGGTCGATTTGAGGGGTTCGGCCGCTCACGGGAGGGAAGTGGCACGGTTCTGGTTCTTCCGTGTGGGTGAGAATTCGCCTCGGGCTGTACACCGGGGTCCTGTTCCTTTCAGCCACGGCCACGACCATGACCACCGTTCGGGACATCATGAGCCCGGGTGTCCGGTTCGTATCGCCGGACGACACGGTCCTTTCCGTCATGCAGTTCTTTGCCGACCAGCAGATCTCCGGGGCACCCGTCGTGGGTGCTGCCGGCGAGGTCGTGGGGGTCGTCAGCGCCACCGACCTGATCCGGGTCGCGGCCCGTACGGCCGAGGAGGTCGGGGGAGGCGACACCGGGCTGGGGACCGCGGTGGTCCCACCCGAGGAGTACGACGAGGAGGACCCGGCCGCCTTCTTCCTGACCCCCGGTCCCTTCTTCGATCTGCCGGGGAACTTCCCGACGGGTTCCGAGGGGTCCCCCCTGGAATCGGTCCGGGTTCGGGAGGTCATGACCCGGGCGGCGTTCTCGGTCGGCCCCGACGAGACGGTGGCCGCCGCCGCCGACTTCCTGCTCCGCGGCCGGATCCACAGGGCGCTGGTGGTGGAGGAGGGCACGCTTCTGGGCCTGGTCACGACCTTCGATCTCCTCCGCGTGCTGGCCGCCGACACCGGGGCCGGGGACGCCTGATCCATGCTCCACCTGCCCACGCGCGTTCTGGAGAGGGCGGTCGGCTCGGCCGCCGAGGGAATGGCTGTTCTGCGGGGGGACGAACTCCTGTACTGGAACCGCGCCGCGCGCCGGATGCTGGGCGGGCGGGGGATCCGGCCTCCGATTCGGCTCGATGAGCTGGAGCCGGGCATCCGCCTCGCCCTGACGGAGGGCGACCTCTCGCTGCTGATGGACGATCCGGGCGAGACCGATGTGGTCGAACTGGACGACGGTTTCCGGCTCGTGGTCTTCCCCGACGAGCCCGACGGGCACCCCCACGTCAACCGGCTGCTGGAGGCCGAGCAGCAGGCCGTCGTCGGTCAGCTCGCCGAGGCCGTGGCCCGGGAGATCGGTGCTCCCCTGCTCGGCATTCAGGCGGCCGCCGATCGGCTCCTGAGGGGGGGCGTCGATTCGGACGAAGAGCGGGAGGCGCAGCTCAGGGCGATCCTGGATCAGAGCCATCGGATCTCCAAGCTGTCCCGCCAGCTGGTGAATCTCGCCGCCCCTGGCCGATCCCAGATCGCGCCGGTGGGGGCGGGCGCTCTGCTCCGGGAGGCCGCCTCCCTGGTGTTGGCATCGTTCGAGCGCGCTGACATCGAGCTGACCCTGGATCTGCCCGAACCGGACGAGTTCGTCCGGGCCGACCGAGGCCAGCTCCAGCAGGTCCTGCTGAACCTGCTTCTGAACGCTCGATCCGTCCTTGAGGCCGGTGGCACAGAGCGCCGGGTTCACCTTTCCGCCGAGGGTGCGAACGGATTCGTTCGCCTCCGCGTCTGCGACTCGGGACCGGGCGTCGACCCCGAGGACGAGTCCAGGATCTTCCTCCCGTTCACCTCCCGCTACGGGGGGACCGGCCTGGGACTACCCATGTCCCGGCAGATCCTCTCTGAGATGGACGGTTCCCTCCACCTGGAGGATGGCCCCCTGGGTGGGGCCTGCTTCACCGTGACTCTCAGGAAGGCAGCCGATGGCTGAAGAAAAGAAGACCTCACCTCTGGCCCGTGTGCTTGTGGTGGAGGACGAAGAGATCATCCGGGACGTCCTGCTGAAGACGCTGGATGAGGAGGGCTATCACGTCGACGCCGTGGAGACCGGCGAAGACGCCCTGAAGGCCCTGGATTCCCAGCTGTACGACCTGGTTCTGCTCGACCTGAACCTTCCCGGCATGCACGGCCTCAACGTCCTGGCCGCCGCACCGTCCATCCAGACCGATGCCCAGTTCATCGTCATGACGGCGTTCGGCACCGTGGACACGGCCGTGGAGGCCATGAAGCTCGGGGCCTACGACTACATCAACAAACCGTTCCGGACCGAGGAGCTCCTCCTGACCCTGGAACGGGCCCGCGAGGAGGCCGCGCTGCGCCGGGAGGTGGCTCAGCTGCGCCGCCAGGCCGGCGACGGACCCCGGTCCCGGATCGTGGGGAAGACCCCCCCGGTCCAGCGCATGTTCGACATGATCGAGCGGGTGGCGCCCACCAGGGCCACGGTGCTGGTGGCGGGTGAGACCGGTACCGGTAAGGAACTGGTGGCCCGGGCGATCCACGACCTGTCGGATCGGGCCCGTAAGCCGTTCGTGGCCGTGAACTGCTCCGCCCTGCCCGAGACGCTCCTGGAGTCCGAACTGTTCGGACACATGAAGGGGTCGTTCACCGGGGCGATCCAGAACAAGCGGGGCCTATTTGAGGAGGCCAGCGGGGGAACGCTGTTCCTGGACGAGATCAGCACCATCTCACCGGCCATCCAGGTCAAGCTCCTGCGCGTGCTTCAGGAGCGGAAAATCAAGCGGGTGGGCGGTCGGGAGACGCTGCCGGTGGATTTCCGGCTCGTTGCCGCCACCAACCTGGATCTGGCCAAGCTGGTGGAGCAGGAGGACTTCCGCGAAGACCTGTTCTACCGCCTCAACGTATTCCCCATCATGGTGCCGCCCCTGCGGGACCGCCGGGAGGACATCCCCCTCCTGGCCAACCACTTCCGGCTCCGGTTCGCCGAGGAGAACGGGATCGAGCCGCCGGACATCCCGCCGGAGACGATCAGCCGGATGATGACCTACGAGTGGCCCGGCAACGTGCGGGAGCTGGAGAACTTCGTGGAGCGGGCCGTGATCATGCACGCCGGCGCGAAGACCATCCCCTTCGATCCTCCCCAGGGCCTGGCCCGCAAGCCGGAGCGAGACCTGCTCACCCGGGCACGGGACGAGCAGTGGGACATCGAGCGATTGGAGCGGGAGTACATCCTGGAGATCCTGGAGGAGACGCACTGGCACCAGGGGGAGGCCTCCGAGATCCTCGGCATCAATCGCCGGACGCTCTACCGCAAGCTTCGGAAGTACCGGGAGGAGGGGCTCCTGCCGGAGGCCCGGATGGCCGCCATGGCGGAGGAGGGGCAGGACTAGCCGCGCCGTGGCTCGCCGGGTCGCTCGCTAGCCGATCCAGCCTTCCCGGCCTTCGGCGCTGGCGCCGGCCGGAAGCACGAGGGAGAAGGTCGAGCCGGCCCCGGGCTCGGAATCCACCAGGATGGTGCCACCCATGTGGTGGGCCAGGTTTCGGCAGAGCGTGAGGCCCAGGCCCGTGCCACGACGGCGGGCCGCGTCGTCCAGCTGCTCGAATTCCGCGAAGATCCGGTCCAGGTCCTCCTGGTGGATCCCGGGCCCCTGGTCCCGAACCGAGATGATCACCACTCTGCCCTCGGGTCGCTCCCCGGTCCAGCTCGGGGGCGCTTCGGACGCCTCCCCTGCCCGGATCACGATCTCCGAGCCCGGGGGAGAGAACTTCACTGCGTTCGTCAGCAGGTTGAGCGTGATCTGAAGGACCCGGTCCGGATCCGCGACCAGGGTCAGGCCTTCCTCGGGCAGGTCGAGCGTCAGCGCCACCTCGCGGATCTCGGACTCCGGGGCCACCGTGTCCCGGGCGGCCCCCAGCAGGTCCGCCAGGTTGATCTTCCGGGGCCAGGTCTGGAACCGGCCCTCCTCGATCCGGGCCAGGTCCAGCACGTCGGTGACCAGCCGGAGCGCGTGCTCGGTCCCCCGGCGGATCTTCTCCGAGATGCCGCTGGCTTCCTGCCGATCCTGTTCCGACGGAGAGACGCAGATGCGCCCCATTCGCTCCGACCAGAGCGAGACGCCGTGGAGCGCGTTCCGGACGTCGTGGTTCACGTACGCGTGCAGGCGGTTCCGGGCGCGGTGCGCGGACTCCAGTTCGCGGATGAGGCGATCCCGCTCCCGGAAGAGCCGGGCGTTCTCGATGGCCACGGCCGCGTAGGAGGCCAGCATCTCCAGGACCGCCTCGTCGTCCGAGGTGAAGGTCCCGCCGCCCTCCTTGTTCGTCAGGTAGAGGTTGCCGAAGACCTCGTCCCGGATCCGGATCGGCACGCCCAGAAAGGAGGAAATCGACGGGTGGTGCTTCGGTGTGCCGGCGGCCCGGTCGTCCTCGCCCGCGCGCGCCACTCGCACCGGTTTACCCTCCCGGATCACCGCCCCCAGCAGACCGTGCCCCGAGGGCAGCTCTCCCATCCGGGCCCGCTCCTCCGGGGTCAGACCCACCGTGATGAACCGGTCCAGCTCGTCCCGGGACTCATTCAGCACACCCAGCGCGCCGTAGCGGGCCCGAGTGAGCCGGCGCCCCTCTTCCACCACCAGCTCGAGGAGGTCGTCCAGGTCCAGGTCGGCGGTTACGGTCACTCCGGCCTGGTGAAGGGCCTTGAGCTGTCGGATCTGCTCCTCGAGACGGTCCTGCAGCCGGTCCAGGGCCCGAGCCCTGAGAAGCTCGTCCTGGTAGATCTGGGCGTTCTCGAGCGCCATGGCCGCCAGGTTCGCGAATGCCTCCAGGCGCAGAAGATCGGTGTCTCCGAAGGGGTCCTGCGTCCCGTCCTTCACGCACGCCAGGGTGCCCAGCACCTGGCCTCTCGCGATGAGGGGCACGACGATCGCCCGCTGGATGGCGGTGGGAAGGCTGGCCGCGTGACTGCTGGCCGAGGAGTCCGCGACCTGGTTCTCGATGACCGCGCCCCTCGTTTCGAGGGCCTTTCCGCTCAGGCTGCCTTCCGCGGGGAAGGAGTGATCCAGTGAGTCCGCCAGCGATCCTGCGGCGGTCTGGATCCAGAAGACATCGTCCTGGCTTCCGTAGCGGACGATGGAACTGCCCTGGGCGGAGAGGAGGCTCGCCGCGTGGTCGCAGACCAGCTGGAGAACGTCTTTGACCTCCATCGTCTGCAGCAGTGCCGTGCCGACTTCGTAAAAGGCGGTGATCTCGGCTGCGACGTCGGTCTGGCTGGAAGCCATTCAATCCCAACGGATTGGAGGGGCGGGCATGCGGGCGGAAGCGACCGCCGGCCGTCCTGAAAGATGCGCGAATCCGAACGTTGGGGCAATTCGTCCCGCCCCCGGACCCGTGGTCACATTGACACGCCCAAGGGGCCCGGGCACGTTCACCGATCCCCCCCTGGGAACGGCCATCCCGGGACGGTGCAACGCTCCGCTCCGGGGTTGGCATCTCATGTTGCGAGTTCCGGGGCCCTCAGGGGTTGCTGGATTCAGGCACTCGACCCCAACGAAGAGCGTGGAATGGCCCTCTCGAGATCGACCTTGAGTCTCCTCACGGTCCTGATCCTCCTGTCCGCCCTGGCCCTGGGAGTGGCCTATCGGGTGCGCTCCGAAGAGGCCACGGAAGCCTCGGAGGCGGAAGGACAGGTGGCCAACGACTCCCTTCCGGACGTCTCTGCGGGCCAGCAATTCTCCACGGATATTCCCCAGCCGGTGGGCGGGGCCCCCGTGGTCCAGGACACACTCTGGATCACGGTCACCGCGGCCGGACAGGCGGAGGCCTACCGCAGCGCCACCCTCGCGGCGCGGGTGGAGGGCCGGGTCATGTCCGTGCCGGTGCGCGAATCCGACGGGGTGGCCGGCGGAGACCGGCTGGTCCAGATCGACTCCACCGAGTATGCCCTCGCCCTCTCGCGGGCCGAGAGCGAGCTGCTCGCGAGCGAGGCGGACTATCGCCGCCGCGTCATCTTCGACGACGAGTCCGTGTCGGACAGCGTGCGTGCCGAGCGAGATCGCTACGCTCGTGTGCAGAGCGGCCTTGCCCAGCGGCAGGTGGCGCTGGAGGAGGCGCGGCTCAACCTGGCCGAGTCCAGGGTCGATGCGCCCTTTTCGGGGCGGATCGCGGACCTCTCGGTCGTGGAGGGGCAATACGTGACGGTGGGCACCGAGCTCCTGACCGTCGTGGACCTGGACCCCATCAAGGTGGAGGTGCAGGTGCTGGAAGCCGAGGTGGGCTATCTGACGCCGGGACGACGCGCCGCCGTCACCTTCGCCGCGTTCCCCGGAGAGACCTTTCGGGGGCAGATCGAGACGATCAATCCGGTGGTCGATCCCGAGACGCGGACCGCCCGCGTGACCCTGCTCCTGAGCAACCCGGGTGGGCGGATCAAGCCCGGGATGTACGCGCGCGTCTCCCTGGAGGCCCAGAGCATCCCCGACCAGATCCTCGTTCCCCGGACGGCCATCCTCGAGCGGGACCGGCGGACCATGCTCTTCGTATTCAACCCCGAAGACGATACGGGACCGGGAGCGCGGGGCGCCGCCGAGTGGCGATACGTTACGACGGGCCTGGAGAACGATTCGCTGGTGGCCATCGTCGCCGATCCCGAGACCTCGATGGTCGCCCCCGGAGAGGTGGTGCTCGTCGAGGGCCACCACTACCTGGTCCACGACGCCACCGTTCGTCTGGCGGACGAGGGACGATGACCGGCCCGACACGAACCGTGCTCCGCGCCCTCCTGCTCGGCTGGACCGGACTCGCAGCAGCAGGCGTCGGCGGGCTGCACGGACCTTCGGGAGCGGCCGGGCAGCAGGTTCCGGTGGCCACCGCTACCGAGCCGGTGCGGCTGACCCTGGACCGGGCCATGGACCTGGCGCTGGACGGGAACCCGGCCTACCGCCGGTCGCTCAACCTGACCGACCTGAACGACCCGGCGGGGAAGGCGGCCTGGGGATCGTGGCTCCCCGAGTTGTTCCTGAGCGCTTCGACCGGCCAGAACGTCTCCCGGCGGTCGGTCTCGGAGGACGTCTTTGGCAATCCCATCGACAACCCGGAGCTGCTGACCAACTGGACGTCGAACAGCTCCCAGTCGATCTCGGTGGGGATGGACCTGTTCCGCGGACGCAACCTGTATGGGATGCGCCAGGCCCGGGCCGAATCCTCCGGGCGGGACCGGGGCAGGGAAACGGCCTGGGTGAGCCTCTTCGCCGAGGTGGAGCGCCGGTACTTCGATGCGCAGCGCCTCGAGGAGGCCCTCGAGCTCGAGGAGAACTTCCTCGTGGACAAGGAGCGGGACCTCGAGGTCGCCCGGCGACTCTACGCGCTGGCGACCAACAGCAGGGCCGACGTCCTGGCCTCCGAGCTGGATCTGCAGCGCCAGGAGCGGGCGGTGCAGGAGGCCCTGGGGAACTACGAGAGCGCGCTGCTCAGCCTGAGGACGGTGCTCGGGGATACCGATCTCGGTGAGTTCGAGCTGGCGAAAGAGCCCCTGGACATCTTCGATCCGGTCCAGCTGGACGAAGACGCGCTGGTGGCCCGGGCCCTCACCTCCAACCCCGCCATCCTGCAGGACCAGGCCGCCACCGAGGCCGGCGCCGCGGCCCTTTCGGCCAGTCGCTCGGACCGGTGGCCCACCGTCCGGCTCTCGGCGAACCTGGGCGGCTCCGAGCTTTCCGCGGACCAGGGCGGTCTTTTCGGCGTGTTCCCCACGGACCAGGTGAACGGAAGCGTCTCACTCTCCGTGAACTGGCCCGTCTTCCAGCGGTTTGCCACCTCCTATCAGATCGCGCAGGCCGAGGTCAGTCTGCGGAACTCGCAGGAGACGCTGAGAGAGCGGCGGCTGGAGGTGGAGCGCCAGGTCCGGGACCGGATCATCCAGCTCGAGAGCGCGTATCGCACCGTGATCCTGAACCGGGCGGCCCTGACCCTGGCCGAGGAGCGTCTTCGGCTGGCCCGGGAGGAGTACAGCCTGGGAACCCGGAGCTATGAGGAGCTCCAGATCGCCGTGGCCCAGCGGGACACCGCCGACCGGGATCTTCTGACCTCCCAGTACGAGTTCGTCCTTTCGCGGATCAATCTGGAGGAGGCCCTGGGCGGCCGGCTGGACCTCACTCCGGTCAGGCGGGACCAGGAGAACGGGCGGACTCCGCAGGCCGGTCCGGCTGGGGCGCGGGCCGGGGGGACCGGGCTCTCATGACGCTCCCCCGTACCGCCACCCGGCGGCCCGTGGCCGTAGCCATGTTCTTCCTGGCCGTGATCCTGCTGGGGGCGATCTCCTTCGTCCGGCTTCCCATCGATCTTCTGCCGGACGTGAGCTATCCCCGGCTCGTCGTCTACACGTCCTACCCGGACGTGGCCCCGGCCGAGGTGGAGCGCCTGGTGACGGAGGCCATCGAGGCGCGCTCGGCGGCCGTGCCCGGGGTGGAGCGGGTGACGTCCACCTCCCGTGAGGGGGTGAGCCTGGTGACCCTGCGCTTCGCGTGGGGGACCGACATGGACTTCGCCACCCTCAACGTCCGCGAGCAGCTGGACCTCATCCGGGACGATCTCCCGGAGACCGCGACCCGACCCCGCATCCTCCGGGTGGACCCCGAGTCGGAGCCCATCCTGGCCGTGTCTGTCACCGGGGGCGCCGACCTCTGGGAGACGAAGGAGCTGGCGGAGACGGTGTTCCGGCGCAGGCTGGAGCAGCTGGACGGGGTCGCGCAGGCTGCCGTGACCGGTGGATTGGATCGCGAGATCCAGGTGGAGGTGGATCCCCGTCTGCTGGACGCCTACGGCGTGGAGCTCTCACAGGTTGCCGATGCCCTGGACGCGGCCAACTACAGCGCGCCGGGCGGCACCATCCTGCGAGGGCGTTACCGGTACCCGCTCCGTACCCTGGGCGAGTTCCAGACGGTGGACGAGATCCAGGACGTGGTGGTGGCCCGACAGGCGATTCCGGGCTCGGAGTCCGGCTCCGGGGCGCCGGAGTACCGGCTGGTCCGCCTGGGTGACGTGGCCCGGGTCGTCGACGGGTTCGCAGAGCGGGAGTCCATCGCCCGGTACGACGGACAGGAGTCCGTGGGCATCCTGGTCTTCAAGGAGGCGGGAGCCAACACCGTGGCGGTGGGGTCGTCCGTGGAGGAGGTCCTGGATCTCCTGGGCCGGGAGTTTCCGGAGGTGCAGCTGGCGGTGGCCTCCACCCAGGCCGACTTCATCGCCGAGTCCATCAGCAACGTGGTCTGGGCCCTGATCCTGGGGGGCGGATTCGCGTTCATGGTCCTCTTCCTGTTCCTCCGCGACCCCCGGTACCCGGTGGCCGTCGCGGTCGCCATCCCCATCTCCGTGGTGGGCACGTTCGCCCTGATGGAGGCCGCCGGGGTGTCGCTGAACATCATGTCCCTGGGTGGGCTGGCCCTGGGCGTGGGGATGCTGGTGGACAACTCCATCGTGGTTCTGGAGAACATCTTCCGGCACCGGGAGGAGGGCCGGCCGGGGGCCGAGGCGGCGGCACGAGGCGCCGAAGAGGTCCAGGGGGCCATCACCGCCTCCACGCTGACGACCATTTCGGTCTTCGGGCCCATCATCTACGTGGAGGGCGTGGCCGGAGAGCTCTTCCGTGACCTCTCGCTTGCCGTAGCCTTCTCGCTGCTCGCCTCGCTGGCGGTGGCCCTGACCGTGCTCCCGACCCTCTCCGCGCGGTTCAGCCGGGAGGGGGAGGCCCCGGAAGAGGTCGAGGAGCCCTCTCCACCGGCCCGTGGCGTTGCCCGGGTGGGCCGGGTGCTGGAATGGCTCATGGAGGCGCCCTTCCGGCTCGTGGGCGGCCTGTACTCCGTGACCCGACAGCTTCTGGCATTCTGGGCGGGTGGGCTGGCTTCCGTGGTTTCGCGGGCGGCCCGGCCCCTCCTGGTGGCCTTCGACGGGGCCTTCGACTCCTTCGCCCGGCGCTATCACCGGGTGCTGGAGTGGGCCCTGGACCACCGGGGGCAGGTTTTCGGGGCGTCCGCCGTCGCCATGGCGTTCACGATCCTCCTCGCCGCGTCCATGCCCCGGGACCTCCTTCCCGATGTGGACCAGGGCGCGTTCGACATCCGGCTGGAGCTCCCGGAGGGCACCGGCCTCGACGCCACGGCGGACGCGGCCACGCTCATCGAGACGACCCTGCTGGGGCAGGACGGCGTCGCCACCGTGTTCTCGCGGATCGGCGAGGACGTGCAGTCCGTGACCGGGAGCGAGGAACGGACCGGCGTGAACACGGCGGTCTTCCAGGTCCGCGTCGTGGAGGGCGTGCCCACTCGGGAGGTCCTCGAACCCCTCCGGGCGCTGGAGCGCCAGTTCCCCGGGGCGACGCTCACCATCGAAGCCGGTCAGGCCACCGCCATGGGCCGGATCATGGGCGGGGCCGAAGCCGACCTGGCGGTTCGGGTGCGGACCGAGGACCTGGAGGCCGGACAGGCCCACGCGCAGGCCGTGGTCGAGCGCCTGGCGGGGCTGTCGTCCCTCACCAACGTCCGACTGGGTGCCGAGCGGGGCACGCCCCAGGTCCAGGTCGAGATTCGCCGGGACGCCGCCGCCCGCTACGGGATCGAGCCCTCCACCATCGCCCAGACGGTGGAGTGGTTCATGCGGGGGAATCGGGCCACCGAGTTCGTGGACTTCGATCGGAAGATCGACGTGGTGGTTCGCCTCCCCGACGACGAGCGGTTCCGCCTGGAGACGCTGGAGACGCTCCGGGTGCAGGGAGTCCCGCTCCGGGACCTGGTCACCGTGCGGGAGGCCCTGGGGCCGGCCGAGATCCACCGCGAGGACCAGGGCAGGGTGGTGGTGGTCTACGCCGACGTGGCGGCCGGCGGCCTGAGCGGCGCGGTGTCCGAGGTGGAGGGTGCCCTCGCCGGGATGGCGGTTCCCCGGGGCGTCCGAGTCGAGGTGGGCGGCGAGAACGAGGAGATGCGACGCTCCTTCCGGGATCTGGCGTTCGCCTTCGCGCTGGCCCTGCTCCTGGTCTACATGATCCTGGCGGCCCAGTTCGAGAGCGTGATCCACCCGTTCACGATCCTCATGGCCGTCCCACTGGCCCTGGTGGGCGCCATCCTGGCGCTGTGGGCCACCGGCAACGGGCTCAACACCATGAGTCTCATCGGGATCGTGATCCTGGTGGGGATCGTGGTGAACGACGCCATCGTGAAGGTGGACTTCATCAACCAGACCCGGGCGCGGGGCGCGGGCCTGAGGGAGGCCATCCTCGAGGCCGGTCGGGTCCGCCTCCGGCCCATCATCATGACCACGGTCACGACCGTCCTGGGGCTGCTCCCCATGGCGCTGGGGATCGGCCGGGGGGCCGACCTCCGCTCGCCGCTGGCCATCGCGGTCATCGGCGGCCTCGTGGTGGCCACGCTCCTGACGCTGGTGGTGGTGCCGGTGGTCTACGCGGCGCTGGAGGGCCTGCCCCAGGGGGAGCCGGCGGAGGCAGAGACCGGCGTCGCAGGAGCCGCCGATGGGCTGCGCCCCGCGGGGGTGGAAGGATGATCCGCCTCTCCATCCGGCGGCCGGTGGCGGTGGCCATGACGTATCTGGCCCTCGCGCTCCTGGGGGTGGCAGCCTGGACCAACATCCCGATCGAGCTCCTGCCGAACACCGAACTTCCCCGGCTAACTATCGAGGCCTCGTGGCCCGGCGCCTCCCCGGAAACGATCGAGGCGTTCCTGACCTCGCCGATCGAGTCCGAGGTGCAGCAGGTGCGGGGCGTGGAGAAAGTGCTCTCCGAGTCCTACGAGGAGCGGGGCGTGGGCCGAGCCCGGATCGAGGTGGAGTTCAACCTCGACACGGACATGGACTTTGCACGCCTGGACCTCTCCGAGCGCCTCGCCGTGCTGGAGGAGGACCTGCCCCCCGGGGTGGGGCGGGTCCTGGTGCAGCCCTACGTCCCCGAGGAGTTCGCGGACCAGTCCGGGGCCGCCATCCTCACCTACACCTTCACCGGCCCCTACACTATCGAGGGTCTCCGGGACCACCTGGACGAGATCATCGTCCCCCGCCTGACCCAGGTGGAGGGGGTCAGCGTCATCCGGGCCATGGGCGGGCGGGATCGCCTCATCCAGGTGGAGCTCGACGAGGACCGGATCAACGCCCTGGGTCTCACGCCGGACGACGTGGCCCGGCGCCTGGCGGACCTCGACCTGGTCCGGGAGGCCGGCCAGGTGCGGGACGGAGGCCGCGAGTGGACGGTCACCATCCAGAACCGCCCGTCCTCCGTGCTGGAGCTGCGGGAGGCCGTGCTCCTGGCCGACCAGGGCGAGATGGTCCGCGTGGCCGATGTGGCCCGGGTGAGCGACACCTTCGAAGAGGCCTACTTCTACTACCGCATCGACGGGCGGCCCGCGGTGGCCTTCGAGGTCATCAAGGAGATCGGCACCAACACCGTCCGGGTGGCAGACGCGGTGAAGGCCGCGGTGGCCGAGCTGGAGCCCCGAAATCCGGCCGGTACCCGGGTGATCCTCGACGACGACCAGAGCGAGGACATCCGCCGCCAGCTCAGCGACCTGCGCTCGCGGGCGATCGCGGCTGCCGTGGTGATCTTCCTCGTGCTCCTGGGCTTCCTCCGATCGCTGCGCTCGGCCGGGGTCATCTTCGCCACCATCGGGTTTTCGGTCCTCATCGCCCTGAACCTCATCTATTTCGGCGGTCTGACCCTGAACCTCCTCACCCTCATGGGGCTGGCCATGGGCTTCGGGCTCATCGTCGACAACTCCATCGTTGTGCTGGAGAACGTCTATCGACGCTGGCAGGGTGGAGAGGACGGCGCGGAGGCCGCGGAGGCGGGGGCCCGCGAGGTCGTGCTGCCGATCCTGGCGTCCACGCTCACGACCCTCATCGTGTTCGTGCCGTTCGTCTACCTGCAGGGCGAGCTGCGGGTGTTCTACGTGCCCCTGGCCGTGGTGGTCGGGCTGACGCTGCTGGCCTCCATCTTCGTGGCGTTCACCTTCATCCCGTCCCTGGCGGCCCGGCTGCTGGATCTCGGGCCGGGAAGGGGAGGAAGTGGGGGCACCCGGCGGGCCTCGGGTGCGGGTGGGGATCGGCCGGCGGACCCGGAGGCGGTCCCCGCGGGTGCCTCGGCGGCAACCACTCCGGCGCCCGACAAGGTCCCCCTCTACGTGGCCTTCTACGAGGGCCTGCTGACGGTATCTCTGAGGGCGCCCTGGCTCACGGTCCTGGTGGCCGCCGCGTGCCTGGCCGGCTCGTTCTACACCTTCGACCGGTATGTCGTCCGCGGGGTGGTGTGGGGCGGCCGCTGGGGGAGCGAGACCTACATCTCGATCCAGCTCCGATTCCCCCGGGGGTCGGGCCTGGAGCGGACCGACGAACTGACCCGCCACTTCGAGGATCGCCTTCGGCAGATGCCCGAGGTGGATCGGTTCGTGTCCCAGGTCTCCGCCAACTGGGGGATGATCCGGGTCACCTTCCCGGAGGAGCTGGAGCAGACCCAGGTGCCGGTTGCCATCAAGGAGCAGCTGGTGGCGTACTCCCTGGGATATTCGGGGGCCGAGGTCCGGGTCTACGGGTATGGCCCGTCCTTCTACGGCGGAGGCGGAGGTGCGCCCAACTACTCCATCACGGTCCTGGGATACAACTACGAGCGGGTCCGGGAGATCGCCGAGGACGTGGGCTTGCGCCTGAGCCGGATCTCCCGGGTCCGGGACGTGGACACCAATTCTTCGGGGGCCTGGTTCAACCGGGACCGGGCCAGCGAGTTCGTGGTGACCATCGACCGGCGCGCCCTGTCCCGATACGACATGACGGTCCGGGAGCTGGTCCAGCAGCTGAACGCGGCGGTGGCCGGCCAGGTGAGTCAGTCGAACCTGAAGGTCGGGGGTGAGGAGATCCGCTACGACGTGAAGCTTGCCGGGTTCGAGGACATGGACCTGGTGGCCCTCCGGAACCAGCTCGTCACCACCCCTGGAGGCCTCCGGATCCGGCTCGGGGACGTGACACGGGTCGAGAGCCGGGAGCTTCTGACGCGCATCCGCAGGGAGGACCAGCAGTACGAGCGCACGGTGGCCTACGAATTCCGCGGTCCCCGAAAGCTGGGGGACCTCGTCCACGACGCCGTGATCGACGCGACCGGGGTCCCGCCGGGATACACGGTGAAGAAGGCGGACTCGTGGCGGTGGACCCCGGAGGAGCGGAGCCAGATCTACCTGGTGGTGGCCGTCTCGATTCTCCTCATCTTCATGGTCACCGCGGCCCTCTTCGAGTCGCTGCGACAGCCGTTCTGCGTCCTCCTCACCGTCCCCATGGCCCTGGTGGGCGTATTCCTGATCTTCTTCTTCACCGACGCGTCCTTCACCCGTGAGGCCTACGTCGGGGTGATCATGATGGGCGGGATCGTGGTGAACAACGCGATCCTCCTCGTGGACCATGTGAACCGACTCCGGCGGGAGGACGCCCTCCCCCTGGCCGACGCCATCGTACGGGGGACCCTGGAGCGGGTCCGCCCCATCCTCATGACCACGACGACGACGGTGCTGGGCCTCCTGCCGCTCGTGCTCTTCGCGGAGGCCGCCGACGCCAACATCTGGAACGCGCTGGCTTTCACCCTCATCGGGGGCCTGCTCTCCTCCACCGTGTTCGTCCTCACGGTCACCCCGGCCCTCTACTTCCTGGTCGAGCGGATCGGCCTTCCCAGGCGACGCTGGGGAGGACGCTGGACGTCGGCCCTTTCCCCAGCTCCGACGCCGTCCCCCGCGCCCGCGCCCGGCGACTGAGGCGGGGTCCCCCGGGGCCTCGCAGTACGCCCCGAAATCGCTAACTTCTTCGTTCGCAACGAGTCGCACTCCTCCCTCGTCAGAGGATCCCGTGGACGAGAACAGGAAGACGGACGGGGGGCGTCCGGACGCCGGGCCCCATTTCATCCGCTCGATCGTCGAAAGGCACCTGGACGAAGGCGCCTACGAAGGTGTGGTCACCCGGTTCCCGCCCGAGCCGAACGGGTTTCTGCACATCGGGCACGCCCAGTCGATCTGGCTGAACTTCGGCCTGGCCGAGGAGTTCGGCGGACGGTGCCACCTCCGGTTCGATGACACGAACCCGATCACCGAGGAGGCCCGGTACGCTGAGTCCATGCAGCGCGACATCCACTGGCTCGGATTCGACTGGGGCCCGCACCTCTACTACGCCTCGGACTACTTCGAGCGCATGTACCAGGTGGCAGAGGACCTGATCCGTAACGGCCGGGCCTACGTCGACAGCCAGACCGAGGAGGAGATCCGGGAGGGGCGCGGAACCGTCACCGAGCCCGGGGTGAACAGTCCGTACCGCGATCGGTCGGTGGAGGAGAACCTGGATCTGCTCCGGCGGATGCGGGCCGGTGAGTTCGAGGACGGGGCCCACGTGCTACGAGCCAGGGCGGACATGGCGTCGCCCAACATGGTGATGCGTGATCCCGTCCTGTACCGGATCCGGCACGCCCATCACTACCGGACGGGGGACGACTGGTGCATCTACCCGCTCTATGACTACGCCCACTGCCTCGAGGACGCCTTCGAGGACGTGACCCACTCGGTCTGCACCCTGGAGTTCGACAACAACAGGGAGATCTACGACTGGCTTCTGGAGGCGGCCGGGTTCACGGAGCCCCGCCCCCACCAGTACGAGTTCGCGCGGTTGAACGTGGAGTACACCCTCACCTCGAAGCGGAAACTCAGCCAGCTGGTCCAGGAGGGGCATGTGTCGGGGTGGGACGACCCGCGGATGCCCACGGTGGCCGGGATGCGGCGCAGGGGGGTGACCCCGGAGGCCATCCGGGACTTCTCCGCCATGGTGGGGGTGACGAAGGTCGACAAGCGCGTCGACTACGCGATGTTCGAGCACGCGGTACGGAACGACCTCAACTTCCGCGTGCCCCGCGTGATGGGGGTGCTGCGGCCGCTGAGGGTGACGATCACCAACTACCCGGAGCCGGAGGACAGCGCCGGGGCGGTGGAATGGATCGATGCGCCCCTGTACCCCCGCGATGTGCCGCTGGAGGGCACGCGACCCGTACCCTTCACTCGAGAGCTGTTCATCGACCGGGACGATTTCGCCGAGGACCCTCCGAAGGGGTTCCGCCGGCTCGTGCCGGGGGGCGACGTTCGGCTCCGGTACGCCTACGTGATCCGCTGCGATGAGGTGGTGAAGGACCCGGAATCGGGAGAGGTGGTGGAGCTCCTCTGCACCTATTTCCCCGAGACCCGGAGTGGAGGAACCCCCGACGGCCGGAAGGTGAAGGGCACCATCCACTGGGTTTCCGCCACGGAGGGGGTACCGGCGACGGTCCGCCTCTACGACCGGCTCTTCGACGCCTCGGACCCGGAGGACGTGGCCGAGGGCGGCACGTTCCTCGACAACCTGAATCCCGAGTCGCTGGTGGTGCTCGAGGACTCGATGGTGGAGCCGTACATCGGCACCACCGAGCCCGGAACGCGGGCCCAGTTCGAGCGGCAGGGCTACTTCATCCTGGACGAAGAGGAGTCGGCCCCGGGCCGGCCGGTCTTCAACCGGACCGTGACGCTCCGGGACTCCTGGCAGCGCAGGCAGCAGGATCCAGGGGATGCCAACGCCGCGCCTGCGGCGGAGGCGGGGAAGGGGAGCGAGATCACGACGTCGACCCCCGCCGAGCCGAAGGGAGAGTCGGAGGGCGACGCCTCGCGGAGGAAGACCTCCGGCCGGTCCGAGCGGGACGGGGCCCGACGGGCCGATCCGGCGCTGGAGGGCGCCTTTTCCCGGTTCATGGACGATCTGGACCTCCCCGAAGACGACGCGGACGTGCTGAGCGGGTCCGCGGACATGGTGGAGGCGGTGGAGGCCGCCCTGAGCGTGCATGACAATGCCCGCGGTGTCGCGTCTTGGCTGGTCAACGAATTCCCGCGCGAGGGGGGCGGCCGGAGCCTCTCGGAGACCGGACTCCGCGGCGAGGCCGTCGGGAGGCTCGTCTCCCTGGTGGACGACGGCACCCTGGGCCGATCCGGGGCCCGCACCGTGTTCTCCATTCTCGTGGCCGAGGGCGGAGATCCATCGGAGATCGTCGAACGGGAGGGCCTGGTTCAGGTGTCCGACTCGTCGGCGCTGGAGGGGATGGTGGACGCGGTGCTGGCCCGGTTCCCGGAAAAGGTGGAGGAGTACCGCGCCGGGAAGACCGGGCTCCTGGGGATGTTCATGGGGCAGGTCATGAAGGAGTCCGGGGGCACCGCAGACCCGCAGGCCACCCGGGCAATACTTCATAAAAAACTTGAAACATAATGACGCAAGATACTGTCCGAGTTAGGTTTGCACCGTCGCCTACCGGGTACCTTCACGTCGGTGGGGCCCGGACGGCGCTGTTCAACTGGCTGCTGGTGCGGAAGCTGGCGGGGGTGTTCGTGCTCCGCATCGAGGACACCGACCGGGAGCGATCCAGTGACGAGCACACCGAAGCGATCCTCCACGGGATGCGCTGGCTCGGTCTCGACTGGGACGAGGGGCCCTTCTTCCAGGGTGCGGGGCTGGAGCGGCACCGGGCCGACGTGGCCCGGCTGCTGGAGCTGGGCAGGGCCTATCGGGACTATTCCACGCCGGAACAGGCCGAGGCGGATCGGGCCGAGGAGATGGAGGCCGGGCGCCGGCTCCGGAGGGCCCGGGAGCGGGCGGATGCGCTAGGGGTCGAGGACTCGGACCGCCGGGCGGCCGCGGGAGAGCCTCACGCCATCCGATTCCGTGTGCCCGACGGCGAGACCGTATGGGACGACATGGTGCAGGGGGAGCGGAGGTTCCGGAACGAGGAGATCGACGACCTGGTGATCCTCCGGAGTGACCGGACCCCCACGTACAACCTGGCGGTGGTGTCGGACGATGCCGACATGGGCATCACCCACGTGATCCGGGGCGACGATCACGTTTCCAACACCCCCAAGCAGATCCTGCTCTACGAATCCCTGGAGCTCGATGTCCCCGCGTTCGGCCACGTCCCACTCATCCTGGGTCCGGACGGCAAGCGGCTCTCGAAGCGTCACGGGGCCACCGCCGTAGGGGCTTACGAGGAAGAGGGCATTCTCCCGGAGGCCATGTTCAACTTCCTGGCGCTGCTGGGCTGGTCGCCCGGTGACGACCGCGAGGTGTTCGGCGTCGACGAGCTGATCGAGGCCTTCTCCATGGAGCGGGTCGGCCGGAAGAGCTCCGTGTTCGACGTGACCAAGCTTCAATGGCTCAACGGGCAGCACCTGGCTCGAAAGAGCCCGGACGAGATTCGCCGGCTGGTTCTGGAGGCCCTGGAGCGCCGGGATCCGGGGCTGCGGGCGGCCGCCGAGGACCGGGATCCTGCCTGGATCGACGGGCTCATCGACCTGCTGAAGGTGCGTGCCCGGACTCTGGAGGACCTGGCGGACCAGGCCGTCCCGTTCCTCGGGCCCCTGTCCGGGTACGACGAGCAGACCGCAGCCAAGCAGTTCATGAAGGACCCGGCCGCCGTGGCAGAGCGTCTGAGCGCCCTGAAAGTGGCGCTGGCGGCGGTGGATTGGGCCGAGGAGCCCATGGAATCGACCCTCCGGGCCACCGCGGAGCAGCGGGGAGAGGGAGCCGGGAAGCTGATCCACCCCCTGCGGCTCGCCCTGACGGGGCGCGGCCAGTCTCCGGGGATCTTCGAGGTGATGGTCCTCCTGGGGCGGGAAGAGGCCGAGGACCGCATCGACGCCGCCATTCGGCACCTGGAGGACGAAGGGGATACCTAACGTAATTCTTGACACTCCGGGATTTCCGGCCTTATCGTAGCCCTCTACGACAACGTTTGTTTACGAGCCCGGAGAGCCGGATGCCTGCCACTCTCACCGAGATCGAGCGGAAGATCCTCGATTACATGGTGTCATACCTGCGTATGAACACCTACCAGCCCTCCATCCGGGAGATCGGTGAGCAGTTCGGAATCAAGTCCACCAAGACGGTTTCCGAGCACCTGCAGGCGCTTGCGGAGAAGGGGTACCTGGAGCGGGATCCCTCCCGCTCTCGTGGCGTGAAGATCCTCGGGATGGACCTTTCACCCGAAACGATCTCCATCCCGTGCTTCCGTGAACTTCCCTCGGAGCGGGACTCGGTCCGCGGCGACAAGATTGAGATGCACCTCTCGCTGGACCGACGCATCGCCGGCGCCAAGGGGTCGTACTTCTTCCACGCCCGCGGAGACGGTCTGACCCCTCTGGGCGTGGACGACGGGGACTTCCTGCTGGTTGAGCCCACGCTGGCCGAGGCCACCGACGACGAACAGATCACCGTGGTTCGTGAGAACGGGTCGATGGCGTTCTGCCGCCGGACCTCGGGAGGTTACCTCCTGGGCTCGAGCAAGGTGGGTGAGCCGACCCGCACGGTGGATGCGGACCATGACCTGCGGATCGTGGGTCGAGTCACGGCCCTGTATCGCCGTCTCGAGGGTCTGCCGGCCACCGTCAGCCCCACGGCTCACTAGCCCCGCCTTCCGGCGGGCGCTCCCGCAGCTTCGCGGCCCGGCTCGCATGTCCCGGCCCGCCCCACTGGTCCCGGACCTCCAGACCACACCCGCGCGTCCCATGGACCGGGCCTTCATGGCCCGCGCCCTGGAGATGGCGCGCCTGGCCGCCTTCCGTGGGGAGGTGCCGGTGGGTGCGCTGATCGTCCGGGACGGACGGATCCTGGCCGAAGCCCACAACCGCACGATCCTGGACTCCGATCCGACGGCCCATGCCGAGGTGGTGGCGATCCGAATGGCCTGCGGAGACCAGCGGGACTGGAGGCTGTCCGGAGCTACGCTCTACGTCACGCTCGAACCCTGCGCTCAGTGCGCCGGGAGCCTGGTTCTGGCCCGCGTGGATCGCCTGGTCTACGGCGCTTCCGACCCCAAGGCGGGAATGGTCGGCTCGCTGGGGAATCTTCTCCAGGACGCCCGCCTGAACCATCGGGCCGAACTCACCACCGGCGTGCTGGCCGAGGCCTCGTCCGAACTCCTCCGCGGGTTCTTCCGGGATCGGCGCCGGTGAGACCGACGGATCCGGCACTCCGGCGGGGCGCTCGGCTGCGAGCGGCGCCGGTCCTTTCGCTCGGGTTCGCCCTCGCGGCCTGTTCCATGGCCGGGCCCGCCGGTCCGGCTGGCGGATCGGGTCCCCCGGCGGGTCCCCGGGAGTCTGCCACCGATCCCCGTCGGGGCGCCCCGGACGCGCCGTCCCGGGGGGAGCCTTCACGGGGCGGGGTGTCGGACCCCGCCGGTGCCGCGAACGCTTTCGCCGTGCCCGCTCTTCCGGCGCTTCGGTTCCCCGAGATCCGCGGCCTGTGGATCGTCCGGGGCACCCTGGCGTCCCCGGAAGGGATCCGCGACATGGTGGCCCGAGCGGACGCCGCGGGGTTCAACACGCTGCTGGTGCAGATCCGTGGGCGGGGGGACGCCTACTACGACAGCCGCTGGGAGCCCGCCTCTCATGTCCTCCCCTCTGGAGACGAGGCGTTCGATCCGCTGACCCTGGTCATCCAGGAGGCCCGGATCCGGGGCATGGCGGTGCACGGGTGGGTCAACACCCACCTGGTGGCCAGCGCGCTGACGCTGCCCACCGATCCTTCCCACATGGTGAACGCCCGTCCGGACCTCCTGGCGGTGCCGCTCGAGCTGGCCGATGAACTCCACGGGCGGGACCCCTTCGAACCCTCCTACCGGGCTTCGCTGGTTGCCCACGCCCGGGCCAACCCCGACGGCGTGGAAGGTCTCTACTCCTCGCCCTCCAGTCCGGAGGTCCAGGAGCACGTGTACTCGGTGTGGATGGACCTGGCCGAACGGTACGACCTGGACGGACTCCACTTCGACTACGTCCGGTATCCGTCGCCCGCCTTCGACTACTCCACGGACGCGCTCCGCCGGTTCCGGACGTGGATGGCTCCACAGCTCGAGCCGGAGGAGGCCCGTCGGCTGGATTCCGCGGCCGGTGGGAACCCACTGGCCTGGGTCGAGGCCCACCCGGAGGCATGGGACCGCTTCCGCCGGTCCCAGATCACCTCCCTGGTGGAGCGGATCTACGTGGGGGTGAAGAAGCGCCGCCCCGAACTCCTGGTTTCGGCGGCGGTGTTCGCGAACGTCACCGATGCCTACCAGAACCGGTTTCAGGACTGGCGGGGCTGGCTGCGCGCGGGGATCGTCGATGTGGTCGCTCCCATGGCCTACACCCCCGACGACGCCCGATTCCGCTCCCAGGTCCAGACGGCCCTGGACGCGGCGGGGGGCCAGGCGTGGAGGGTCTGGCCCGGGATCGGGGCCTACCAGAACACCTTCGAGGGTACCGTGGCCAAGGGGCGGATCGCCCGCGACCTGGGCACCCGGGGCTTCCTGCTGTTCTCCTACGACTGGATGATCCAGGAGGGAGCGGCACGAGGCCCGGGCGGCACGGACCTGCTCCAGGCGGTGGGAGCCGCCCTGGAAGCGCGCTAGGTCCGGGTCCTCGGCCGGCCTCGCGGCCAGCCTTGCACCCGGCGCGGCACCGCCCCGGGACCGGGTCTACCCTTCGCCGAGCCTCGTTCCCCGGGTTCGCAGCACAAGGAACAGCACCGCGGCCCCGAGCCCCAGCGCCAGGATGTTCGGGAGGCCATAGGCCGTGCCGATGTCCCCGATGACCATCGACACGCCCCCCACGAGCATCGCGTACGGCAGCTGCGTCCGGACGTGGTCGATGTGGTCACACCCCGAGGCCATGCTGCTCATCACCGTCGTGTCGGAGATGGGCGAGCAGTGGTCGCCGAAGATGGCCCCGGCCAGGACGCCGGACGTCACCCCTAGAAGGATGTGGTACTCACCGGTGAGGAACGCCTCGGCGCCGCCCAGGGAGACCGTGAGCGGGATCACCACCGGGAGCAGGATCGACATCGTCCCCCACGACGTCCCCGTGGCGAACGCGATGGCCGCGGAGGTGATGAACACCAGCACCGGCAGCAGTTCGAGCGCGACCCGCCCGCTCAGGATCTGAGCCAGGAACGCCGCGGTGCCGACATCCTCCGTGACCTTCCCCAGGGACCACGCCAGGACCAGGATCAGCATGGCGATGAGCATGGCTCGCATGCCCCCCACCAGCGCGTCCATCGACTCGTGCACGGTCAGGATCCGCTGCCCCACCGACATCAGCACGGCTACGATGCAACCGGCCAGGGAGCCCCACAGCAGGGTGGCGAACGGGTCCGCGGCCCCGAAGATGTCCATGAGGTTGGCCCCGGGACCGGCCGACGCCCTGCCGGTGACGTAGAGGCCCGCCAGAACGACGAGCACCACCACCAGGACCGGGATGGCGGCGTTGTACCACGCGTGGGGCGCCCCCTCCTTGGGGTCCATGGAGTGGCCGGACGTGTCGCTGGCCAGCATTGCGCCTTCGCGGTAGAGCCCGTCGCCCCGGGCCGCGCGGGCCTCGGCCTTCGCCATGGGTCCGAGGTCCCGGTCGGTGACCGAGGTCAGGAACACGAAGCAAAGGGCCAGCAGGGGGTAGAAGAGGTAGGGGATCGTCTCCACGAAGATGCCCAGTGGACTGGCCGCCATGAGGCCCGCCGCCAACTCCGGGTTGGCGCTCTGCTGCTCGGCCGCGATGCGGAACCCATCGGCGATGAGCGAGATCTCGTAGCCCACCCAGGTCGAAACCGGAATGAGCGCGGCCACGGGGGCCGCGGTGGAGTCCACCAGGTAGGCCAGCTTCTCACGGGAGATTTTGAGGCGGTCCGTGATGGGCCGCATCGTGTTTCCCACCAGGAGGGTGTTGGCGTAGTCGTCGAAAAAGATCGCCATGCCGGCCAGCCAGGTCGCCAGCTTGCCGCGCCGGGCGGAGGTGGCCAGCGGGCGCAGGGCCTCCACGATCCCCAGCGTCCCGCCGTTACGGGCGATCACCCCCACCATGCCCCCCAGGAGGAGGGAGAAGCACACGATGGCCGTCTTGCCCCCCTCCACGTCTCCCAGCGACGGCACCGCGTAGGTGTCGATGACCCGCCAGATGGCCGTCAGGGGGTTGAACCCCGTGATGGCCATGGCTCCCAGCCAGACGCCGGCGA
This sequence comes from Gemmatimonadota bacterium, assembly GCA_039587435.1. GTDB lineage: Bacteria > Gemmatimonadota > Gemmatimonadetes > Longimicrobiales > Gaopeijiaceae > JBDHIJ01. The sequence continues at coordinate 36,525 of JBDHIJ010000008.1, read as the reverse complement.
AGAGCGCGGTGATGACCTCCTTGAAGATCAGGGCCAGCGCGATCGCGATGAGAGGCGGGATGAGGGAGAACCATCCGGGCACGAACGGAAGCGCCAGTTCCAGGGACTCGGCCCCGACCTCTACGGTGAGCGGCGCCGAGGCCCGGTCGGTGACCCGGAGGTCCGGGAACACGGCCTCGTCCCGGGCCCGCACCGATCCGGTGGCCAGGACTTCGCCCCGGGCGTCCACGATCCGGACCGGGAGGGTGCCGTCGTCTCCCCCGGACACGGTGATGGAGAACGGAAGCCCCCCCATGTAGACGGCCGGACCGTCGGCGATTTCCTGTGCGGAGAGAGGGGATGCGACCGCCAGCAGGGCGGCCAGGGGCAGGGTGCGCCGAAGGGCTCGGAGGGTCACGAAGGGGTCCAGTGCGGGGGTCCGGAAGACGGCCGGGGAGCGCCGCGTCCCCGGTAAACAGATGCCTCCCACAATGGCCCGATCAGGCGGCATCTGTAAAGGCTTCAACCGACGTTGACCTGGGGTCTCGAGGCGGTCTAACTTCCGACGCCCAACCCCGGAAAACGGACGAGCAGACATGCCGATTCAGGACCCCATCGTAGTCATGGACGAGGAGGCGATCCTCCGGGCGCTGGCCCGAATGGCCCGCGAACTGGTCGAGAAGAACGCCGGTCACGAGGGCCTCACGCTCATGGGTATCCAGAGGCGCGGAATTCAGCTCGCCCAGCGACTCAAGGAGGAGATCGAAAACGCCTCGAGTCGCACGATCCCTGCCGGAATCCTCGACATCACCCTCTATCGCGACGACCTCATGGCCATCGGGCCCAAGCCGGTCATCGGCGAGACGGTGCTGCCCCCGGGCGGCATCGACGGCCGCTCGGTCGTGATCGTGGACGACGTTCTGTTCACGGGCCGTACGGCCCGGGCGGCGCTGAACGAGCTCATGAGCTGGGGTCGACCGAGCAGGATCTACCTCTGCGTCCTGGTGGACCGCGGTGGCCGGGAACTTCCCATCCAGCCGGACGTGGTGGGGAGGGAAGTCCAGGTCGTGGAGAACCAGCAGGTGGAGGTCATGGTCCCGGAACTGGACGGGCGCTGGAGCGTTGAAATCGTCACTCTGCCCCTGGAGGCTGCGTGAGCCACGAGGGATCCCCTCTCGGGAAGGACCTGGTCGGCATCGAGCCCCTCTCCGCCGATCAGATCCGGATGATCCTCGACACCGCCGAACCCTTCAAGGAGATCTCCAAGCGGGAGATCAAGAAGGTCCCGGTGCTGCGAGGCAAGACCATCGTCAACCTGTTCTTCGAGGCCTCGACCCGGACCCGGGTGTCGTTCGAGTTCGCCGAGAAGCGACTGTCGGCGGACACCGTGAACATCTCCTCCAGCGGCTCTTCGGTCGTGAAGGGGGAGACCCTGGTGGACACGGCCAAGAACCTGGAGGCCATGGCCATCGACATGGTGGTCATGCGTCACGGCGCGTCCGGCTCGGCCAAGTTCCTGGCCGACCGCATTCCGTCGAACGTGGTGAACGCCGGCGACGGTCGGCACGAGCACCCAACCCAGGCGCTGCTGGACATGCTCACCATCCGGGACAACCTGAAGACCCTGGAGGGCCTCAAGGTCTGCATCGTGGGGGACATCCTCCACTCCCGGGTGGCCCGTTCCAACATCTACGGGCTCCTCAAGGTGGGGGCCGAGGTGGCGGTGTGCGGTCCGCAGACGCTCCTTCCCTTCGACATCGGGTCCCTGGGGGTACACGTGTTCCGCCGGGTGGAGGAGGCCATCGAGTGGGCCGACGTGCTCAACGTCCTGCGCCTCCAGCTCGAGCGCATGAAGGGCGGCTTCATCCCCAGCCTGCGGGAGTACAACCGGTTCTTCGGGATCACGAACCAGCGTCTCGAGGCCGCCGGGAAGGACATCCTGATCCTCCACCCCGGTCCCATGAACCGGGGCGTGGAAATCGACTCCGACGTGGCGGACGGGGATCAACAGGTCATCCTCGATCAGGTGACCAATGGTGTCGCGATCCGCATGGCGGTGCTCTACCTGCTGGCCGGAGGCCGGCCCGAATCCGCTGAGGCCGCCAAGGCTGGAGGTGCTGCATGAGCGTGCGACCGATCCTGATCCGGGGAGGCCGCGTGGTGGATCCCAGCCAGGGGCTGGACCGCCCGATGGACGTCCTCCTGGCCGATGGTACCATCGCGCGTCTGGGCGACGATCTGGATGCGCCCGAGGGCGCCGAGGTGATGGACGCGGGCGGGAAGCTGGTGACCCCGGGGCTCATCGACGTGCACGTCCACCTCCGGGAGCCCGGAGGCGAGCACAAGGAGACCATCGCGAGCGGGGCCCGGGCTGCCGCCGCTGGGGGATTCACCACGATCTGCGCGATGCCCAACACCGAACCGGCAATCGACACGGCGGCTGCGGTCGGATTCGTCATGGCTGAGGGTCAGCGGGCGGGCTCCACCCGCGTTCTGCCCGTGGGCTGCCTGTCGAAGGGGCGGGCCGGGCAGGAGCTCGCCGAGGTCGGCGAGATGGTGGACGCGGGCGCCGTGGCCATCACGGACGACGGAAGCCCGGTCATGGACTCCGGGCTCATGCGCCTGGCCCTGGAGTACTCGCTCAACTTCGGGATTCCGGTGGCCGACCACCCGGAGGACGTCGGTCTGTCCCGGGACGGGGCCATGAACGAGGGGCTGGTCTCCACCCGCCTGGGGCTCCGTGGCAAGCCCAATGCGTCGGAGGACATCCACATCGTCCGGGACCTCCTGCTGGCCGAGTTCACCGGGGGCCACATCCACCTCCAGCACGTCTCGACGGCGTACGGGGTGGAGGCCATCCGCCAGGCCAAGGCCCGGGGCGTGCAGGTCACGGCCGAGGCGACGCCGCACCACCTGATTCTCACCGACGAGGCCGTGGAGGGCTATCGGACCGAGGCCAAGATGAACCCGCCCCTGCGGACGGCGGAGGATCGGGACGCGGTGCGGGAGGGCCTCAGGGACGGGACGCTGGATACGCTGGCGACGGACCACGCTCCGCATCACTACGACGAGAAGGAAGCGGCCTTCGACGACGCCCCGAACGGTATCGTGGGCCTGGAGACGTCGCTGGGACTGGTTCTGACCCACGTGGTGGGAGAGGGGCTCATCGACCTGTCCATCATGGTGGAGCGCATGAGCCTTGCCCCGGCGCAGGCATTCCACCTCTCCGGGGGGACGCTCGCGCAGGACTCGGTGGCCGACGTGACCATCATCGACCCCGACCTGGAATGGACGGTGGATCCGAAGACGTTCCTGTCCCGCAGTTCCAACACGCCGTTCGCCGGATGGACGCTGAAGGGGAGGGCGACGACGACCATCGTGGACGGGCGGGTGGTCTGGTCGCTCTGACGGGAGTCCGGCCCCGCCGCGGGTTCACCGAAGACGCCGCGTCTCGGCCCTGAGCGAGGGCGCCGCGCACACGAAGAGGGCCACCGCCGGCGGCGGTGGCCCTCTCGCTGTATCCGGATCCGGCCCCCGGGAGTCCGGGGGTCAGTCAGGAGCGGTCAGCTCAGGCGCTGAGCCCGTTGACGTGCCCCTGGAGCTGGCTCTTGAGGCGAGCAGCCCGGTTGGGGTGCATCAGACGGGTGCGGGCCGCACGATCGATGAGGGAGACGGCCTCCTGGAGGTTCGCAGCGGCGACCTCGGCCGTGTCCGACGCGCGGACCTTCTTGACGGCGGTACGGATCCGCGACCGGGCAGCCCGGTTCTTGTCCCGGGCCCGTGTGCTGAGCTCCATCCGCTTCTTGGCGCTCTTGATATTCGGCATCTCGCGTCCTCACGAGGGTAAAGCGTGTGTACTGAGCCGAATAAGATAACCCGAAGAAAATCCGCGATCAACGGGTCGAGAGACCGGATCGGAGGGCTCCGGGGACCCGCGGAGACGGGGTGGCGACCCGAGTCGCGGCCCGGTTAGTTTCGGGGTCCTATGACCCGCTTTTCCCCCATCCCATGCCGTATCCACGCCCTCCCGGCCCCGCGCCGTCCTGAGGCCTGAGTCCATGGATATCGGCCTCCTCGACCGCAGTCCAGCCGACGAGCTGTTCGTCGTCGATCTCGATCGATTCCAGGGTCCCCTGGACCTTCTGCTGCACCTCATCCGGCAGCAGGACGTCGACATCTTCGACATCCCCATCTCCCGCATCACCGAGCAGTTCCTGAAAGCGATTCAGGGGATCGAGGCCGACCGCCTGGACTCGGCGGGGGAGTTCCTCGAGATGGCGGCCACGCTCATCCGCATCAAGGCCCAGATGCTCCTGCCCCGACACGGGGAGGACGAGGACGAAGACCCCCGGGCCGAGCTCGTCCGCAGGCTGCTGGAGTACGAGCAGATCCGGGAGATCACCCAGCGGCTCTCGATTGCCGAGGGCGAACGGGCGAGGAAATCGGGGAAGGGCCATGTGCCCCCGCGGCCCCGCCCGCCCCTGGAGGACACGCCCCTGGAGACCACCTGGGACGAGGTGTTCGCTGCGGCGCTGGAGGTGACGCTCCCCGACCCCCGCGATCACCAGCACAGGGTCACCACCCGCACGGTGTCGATGGAGGAGAAGGTCACGCTCATCCTCAGTGAGCTGGCCGACGGGACACGGGTGGAGTTCAGCCGACTGCTGGCGCCGTTCCGGGAGCGGATGCACGGCGTAATGACTCTTCTGGCGGGCCTGGAGCTGACCAGGCAGCGGGAGATCTTCATGCGGCAGATCCGGCCGTTCTCCGAGCTGTGGATCTACCGGAGGGAAGAGAGCGACCGGGGTGAACCGGAGCCTCTTCCAGACGCCCTTCCCGAGGCGGCGGACGAGGCGCCCGACCCATTCCAGGAGGATGCCGAGTGAACCCGGCACAGATCGTCGAGGCCGTCCTTTTCGCGTCGGATGCGCCTCTCAAGGCCGACGAGATCGCCCGCGCGGACGAACTGCTGGACGAGGACCAGGTCGAAGAGGCCCTGCAGGTCCTGCGGACGGAGTATGACGAGATGGGGCGATCGTTCCAGATCTCGGTGCTGGCCGAAGGCTACCAGATCCTGACCCGGCCCGAGTTCTCCACCTACCTGGAGCGCTTCGACACCGTCCCTCGGCCGTCCCGACTCTCGGGGCCCGCCCTGGAGGCGCTGGCCATCATCGCCTACCGCCAGCCCATCGGCCGCATCGAACTGGAGTACGTGCGCGGCGTGGGTTCGTCCGGCGTGATCCGCAGCCTGGTCGACCGGGGCATGGTCGAGGTCGTGGGCCGGGCCGAGGGACTGGGCCGGCCCCTGCTCTACGGAACGACCGACCGCTTCCTGGACCACTTCGGGTTCGCCTCGCTGGGTGAGCTTCCCCGGCCCGAAGAACTGCCCGTGGTCCTTCGGGATCGGGTCCCCCTGGGCCCGCAGGATCCCGACGAGGAGAGCGATCCCAATCAGGTCCCCATGGACCTCAAGGGCGGGGAGCTGGGCACCGCCGGCGCTCCGGAGGCGGCAGGAGAGCCGGAGGCCGCCGGAATCGAGCCCGACCCGGCCGATACCCCGCCCGAGCCCGTCGAGGACGACTCGGACGAGCCGGAGGCCTCTGCCGGCGAACTGGACGAGCCCGAGGTACGTGGCTGAGTCCCCCGGAGGTCAGGCGTCCCGCGGGGTTCGGCTCCAGAAGTTCCTCGCCGACGCCGGTATCGCTTCCCGGCGGAAGGCCGAGACCCTCATCACCGGGGGGAGGGTGCGGGTGAATGGAGCCGTGGTGCGGGAGCTGGGTACCAGGGTCGTGCCCGGGAAGGACCGGGTCCAGTTCGACGGGGAAGACGTGCAGACCCAGGCCTCGCGCTGGGTGGCGTTCTACAAGCCGCCCGGCTGCCTGACCACGCGGAGCGATCCGGGCGGGAGACCCACCATCTATGACCGGCTTCCCCAGGCGCTGCGCTCCCTGCGGTACGTGGGACGGCTCGACATGGACACCGAGGGATTGCTGCTCCTCACCACCGACGGAGATGCGATCCAGACTCTGACGCACCCCCGGTTCGGTGTGGAGCGAGAGTACCTGGTCTGGGTCAAGGAGGCCCCGAGCGGGGAGGTGTACGGCCGGCTTCGGGAAGGCGTGGAGCTGGAGGACGGCCTGGCGCGGGTCAGTGACGTGCGCCTCGTCAGCGGCAAGCGGGACCGGCCGATTCTGGCCCTGATCCTGCGGGAGGGACGGAAGCGGGAGGTTCGGCGGCTGATGGAGGCCGTCGGGCACCCCGTCCAGCGGCTGAAGCGGGTGCGCTTCGGCGGGTTGGAGCTGGGAGACATGAAACCCGGGGAATGGCGAGACCTGACCTCGGCTGAGATATCGACACTGATCTCCGGATCGAGGCGTGCGGGCCGATCGGCCGGCCGCCGGAATTCAGGGGTTCGAGGCCACAGGACGTCCAAGTGATTTCAGCACTGAACGGAAAGACGACGCTCATTCTCGGTGGTGCCGGCCTGGTGGGTCAGGCCGTGGCTCGCGGACTCCTCAAGCTCGGGGTGGCCCGGGTCGTGGTGACCTCGCTCTACCAGGAGGACGCCGAGTCGGTTGCGGCGCAGCTCCGCCGGGAGTTCCCCGATGCCGGAGAGGTCTCCGCCGCCTGGGGCGACCTGTTCGTGCCCGAAGCCTACCGGGAGCGGAGTCGGGCGGACGTGCTGGGAGACGACGACGCCCGCCGGGCCTTCGTCAACGACACCTACGGCGACCTGACCGACGAGGTCCTGCAGCGGTCCGCGCTGGGGAGTCTCCTGCTGAGCGTGGAGCCCCACATCGTGGTGGACTGCATCAACACGGCGGGGGCCCTGGCCTACAAGAACGCCTTCGCCTCCGCCGCCGACCTCTTGGCCGCGGCCCAGGCCGGGGGAGCGACCGTCGCCGACGTGGAAGAGCACCTGGCCACCATCTACCTGCCCCAGCTCATCCGACACGTCCAGCTCGCTCTCGCTGGGATGAAGCGGGTCCAGACTGAGATGTACGTGAAGATCGGAACCGCCGGGACCGGTGGGATGGGCCTCAACATCCCCTTCACCCACTCCGAGGAGCGCCCCTCGAAGGTTCTGCTGGCCAAGTCGTCCCTCGCCGGCGCCCATACCCTTTTGCTCTACCTCATGGCCCGCACCCCTGGGGCGCCGGCGGTGAAGGAGATCAAGCCCACCGCGGCGATCTCGTGGAAGGCCATCGGGTACGGTCCGGTGCGTCGAGGCGCCGGCCACATGGAGCGGACCGACTCGACCGGCGCCATCGACCTGGACCGGGCGTTCACCGATGAGGCCTCCGACAGCTATAAGGCCCTCGGTACGCCCCTCGAAGGCGTCTGGCTCGACTCGGGGGAGAACGGTCTCTTCTCGCTGCCCGAGTTCGAGGCTCTCACCGCCCTCGGTCTGATGGAGTTCGTGACCCCGGAGGAGATCGCCGACAACGTGATTCGCGAAATCGTCGGGCGGCCCACGGGCAAGGACGTGGTGGCGGCTCTCGACGGAGCGAACCTGGGCTCCACCTACCGGGCGGGCGTCCTGCGCTCCGCCGCGCTGGAGACCATGGAGAAGCTCGAGCAGGAGCACGGCGTGGAGGGCGTTGCCTACGAGATGCTCGGGCCCCCACGCCTGTCCAAGCTGCTGTTCGAGGCCACGCTGCTCCGTCGCCTGTTCCCGGGGCTGAGCGCGGCCGCGGACCTGGATCCGGCCGACGTGGCCGCCCGTACCGAGGCCCTGGTGAAGTCGGATGACGATCTTCGCCAGCGGATCCTCTCGTCGGGGATTCCGGTGCTGCTGGCCGACGGCGAGCGCCTGCTGCGGGGCCCGGTGGTGCACGTGCCGCCCCAGGAGGGGTGGTCGGTGGACGATCCCCGGCTGCGGGACAACGGGTGGGTGGATCTCCGGCCCGAGAACTGGAGCGTGTGGAAGGACCGGCTGACCCAGTTCTCCACCGAACTGGAGACCCAGCCCTCGGTCCTGGAGGGATCGCAGGCCGACGTGGACTACGGCGATGGCTCCGACCAGATCCGTCCGGGCCGCCTGGCCGCCTGGATCTTCCGGTTCGAGGACGCGGGGGAGCGGATCAAGCGCTAGGACCGGTCCGCCTGACCTGCGGTCCGGGGTGGCCGGACCGCTCCGGCCCGGTCGAGGTCAGAAGCCTTCGGACCCGACCAGGGGAACGAAGCGCACGTCCATCAGACGGGTCTCTTCGAACTCGTCCCCGTCCCGGGTCACCCGGACCAGCCGCTGAAGAGTGCGGGGCCCTACCGGGGCCACGATTCTGCCCCCGTTGGGGTTCAGCTGCCCCATCAGGCTCTCGGGGATCCGCGGGACCGCCGCCGTGACGAGGATGCGGTCGAACGGCGCCTCCTCCGGCCATCCGACGGATCCGTCTCCCGTGCGGTACTGGATGTTCCGCAGGCCGAGGAGGTCCAGCCGTCGTCTCGCCTCCTCCATGAGCTCGGGGATCCGCTCCAGGGTGAAGACCTGGTCCGCGATGCGGGCGAGGATCGCGGTCTGGTATCCGCTGCCCGTCCCCACCTCCAGAACCCGATCCCTGGGTCCGACGTCCAGGGCCTGGGTCATGGCGCCCACCACGAAGGGCTGCGAGATCGTGGCGCCTGCCCGCAGGGGGACCGCTCTATCGCTGTAGGCGGCGGACAGGTGCTCCTCGGGGACGAAACTCTCCCGAGGGAGGTCCAACATGACCTCCAGTACCTGTGCGTCAGTGACGCCACGGGCCCTGAGCTGTCGCTCGACCATCTGTCGCCTCGGCCTGTCGAACTCTGTGTTTGGCATGCGACCGTGTGCCGTGATCCCCGGGGTTAGCGTCCAGTACCGGGTGCGGCGCCCGGAGGGGTGCTGATCACGGGTGGATGCGAGATCCGTGCCCGTTCCTTGTGCCAATAGGCACAATCCCGCCCGGTCGAGGCGGGGGGGAGCAGGAGCAGACCCGGGGTCCGGGACCGAAGGGGCCGGTCTTCCTGCCCGCGGATCACTGGATCCGCGGGTCAGGGAACTAACGAATCAGCGAGTCACTCGGTGGGGTGCGCTGTGCCGGGCCTGCTTCCAGAGAGCGGGCGAGAACAGGAGCAGCACGGTGTAGATCTCCAGGCGGCCCACCAGCATGAGGAAGCTCAGGAACGCCAGCACCCCGTCCGACATCCAGCCGTAGTTGTCGGTGGCTCCCACCTCGCCCAGGCCCGGTCCCACGTTGCCCACCGTGGCGGCGCTGGCTCCGAGGGCCGTGAGCAGGTCGATCCCGAAGAAGGTGAGGACCAGCGCGCCCAGCATGAAGAGCAGGGCGTAGAGGATCACGAACCCCAGGACGTGGGCCATGATGTCCTCCCGGACCACCTTGTGGCCCACCCGGACCAGCAGGACCGCCTTGGGGTGAAGGAGCTTCCGAAGCTCGTTCCGGACGTGCTTGAGGAGCAGCATCACCCGCAGGGCCTTGACCCCGCCGCCGGTGGAGCCGGCCATGCCGCCCGTGAAGAGGAGGAGGAAGAGGATGCCCTGGGCCGGAAGGGCCCACGCCTCGAAGTCGGCCGACACGAATCCGGTCGTGGTCACGATGGCAGTGGACTGGAAGAGACCGTCCCTCACCGCGGCCTCCAGCGCCCCCGGGGCCCCGGAATATTCGCCTTGAACGAAGTTCACCGCGGCGATCGCAAGTCCTGTTCCAACAACGAGATACGCGAAGAACCGCCATTCGGCGTCCTTCAGGTAGGCGATCCGCCCCGTCGCGGCCTGGAAGTGGAGCGAGAAGTTCACTCCCGCCACGAACATGAACACGATGGTGACCCAGTGGATGTAGGCCGAGTCGAATCCGGCGATCGACGCGTTCTTCGTGGAGAACCCACCCGTGGCCAGCGTGGCGAACGCGTGATTCACCGCGTCGAACAGCCCCATGCCCCCAAGGATGTAGAGCCCGACCTGGATGCCCGTGAGCCCCACGTAGACGTACCAGAGGAGCTTCGCGGTCTGCGTGATGCGGGGTCGGAGGCGGTCGGGCGTGGGCCCCGGCACCTCCGCCTTGAACAGCTGCATCCCGCCCACGCCCAGGAACGGCAGGATGGCGATGGCGAGGACGATGATCCCCATGCCGCCGATCCAGTGGGTCAGAGAGCGCCAGAACAGGATCCCGTGGGGCAGGCTCTCGATGTCGGAGAAGACGGTCGCGCCGGTGGTGGTGAAGCCGGACATGGACTCGAAGAGTGCCTGCCACGGTGAATCCACGACTCCGGCGAACAGGAAGGGGAGAGCCCCGCCCGCGGCCATGCTGACCCAGCCCAGGGTCACGATGGCGTAGCCCTCCGCCGGAGTGACCTCGCCCTCGATCTTCGTGAAGGCGAACGCAGTGATGCCCACCACCAGCGTGACGGCGGAGGACCAGAGAAAGGCCCGGGTGTCTCCGTCGGCGTAGAGCGCCGCCACTCCGGCCGTCACGAGCAGCGCCGCCGATACGAAGACCAGGAGGGCTCCGACGACGTGAATGAGGCGGGACGGCGACACGGTGGGTCCCGGGGCCTAGCCGAACATCCGTTCCACGTCGCCGATGGCGTCGGGCAGGGCGAAGACGATCACCTCGTCGTCCGGCTGGATGACCGTGTTTCCCCGGGGAATGAGGATCTCGTCGCCCCGTGTGATGGTGCCCACCACCGCGTTCCTGGGGAAGGCGAGTTCCTGGAGGGGTTTGCCGATGACCTGGCAGTTCCCGGTGGTCTTGAATTCGATGGTCTCGGCGTCGATCCCCTTCAGGGTGGCCACCGTCATGACCCGCCCCCGGCGCACGTAGCGCAGGATCGCGTTCACCGTGGACATCCGGGGCGAGACCGCCGCGTCGATTCCCACCCTGGGAACCAGGTGCAGGTATTCGAACTTGTGGATCAGCGAGACGACCTTCTTGGCGCCCACGGACTTGGCCAGGAGGGACGACAGAAGGTTCACCTCGTCATGACCGGTCGCCGCGACGAAGCCGTCGATTCCGGCCACCCCCTCCATCTCCAGCAATTCCAGGTCGGTGGCGTCGGCGTGGAGCACCAGGCTCTTGGGCAGGGCCTCGGCCAGCTCCAGGCAGCGGCGGCGGTTGCGGTCGAGGATGGTGCACTCCACGCCGACCCGCTCGAGGATGCGGGCCAGGTACTCACCCTCGGCGCTCCCCCCCGCGATCATCACCCGTCGCAGCGTGAAGGACTCGTGGCCCACCAGCGGTGGGATCGCGTTGGCCTCGGAGGTGGGCGTCAGCAGGTAGACCTGATCCCCGACTTCGACGGTGCTCTCTCCGCGCGGGATCTCGGTCTGCCCGTCCCGGACGATGGCCACCACCACCTGGTGCAGATCGGAAAGCTCCCGGCCCAGCTGGGCCAGCGTCTTCCCGGCCACCGGAGCTCCCTCCTTCACCACCAGCCCCTGGAACTGGACACGGCCCTCGGCGAACACGGCCACGTCGGTGGCGGCGGCGCTCTGGAGGAGCTGATAGATCTCCCGGGCGGACTCCCGCTCGGGGTTGATCATGAGGTCGATCCCCAGCTCGTCCTGGGACAGGACGCTCCCCGACTTGTAGTACTCGGCGTTGGAGACCCGGGCGATCGTGTAGGGAACACCCATCCGGGTGCCGGCGAGGCAGGAGATGAGGTTCACCTCGTCCTGGCTGGTCACCGCCATGAGGATGGACGCGTCCCTTACGCCGGCCCGCTCGAGAACGTCCAGGCTGGCCCCGTTCCCAACCACGGTCATGATGTCCAGGTGGTCCCCGGCGTACTGCGCCTGGTCCGAGTCGGACTCGATGAGGATGACGTCGTGGTTTTCCTGGGAGAGACGTTCGGCGAGGTGAAAACCCACCTGGCCGGCGCCCACGATGAGGACTTTCATGGCCGGAAGCTAACCGTCCTGCGGAAGCTCTTCCAACAGCATGAGGGCCTGATCGGGGTTCCCCTCCGGACCGCGGATCAACGTGCAGTTCAGGTGTGCCCAGAACTCCCGTCCGTCGGGGGCGCTGAAGCGGCGCTCTCCCTGAACCCGATCGGTCACGCCCTCGAAGAGGTCCTGCAGATCCACGGTGAGCTGGTGCCGCTCGTCGGGAGCCATGAGGTCGATGGCCGACGACAGCTCCAGCTCGTCCCTGCCGATGCCCATGGCGTCGGCCACGGCGGGATTGGCCGCGATGATGTTCCTGTCCTCGTCGACCAGCACGATTCCGCAGCGGGTGACCTCGAACAGGGCTCTGAAGCGGGCCTCCACCCGCTTCAGATGCTCGTGCCGCCGAAGGTCGCTGATGTCCTCGACCGCGCCCTCGATGTAGAGCGGTTCTCCGGCCGGACCGCGGTGGAGGCGCGCGGTGTTCCGGACCCGGACGGTCTCGCCGTCCGCCGTCTCCAGCTGGCTCTCGAATCCCCGCACCACGCCGTACTCGTCCAGCATGGTCCAGAATCGCTCGCGGTCGTCGGCGTTCACGTAGAGATGCGCGGCGTACTTCTCCTGGAGGACCGCGGGGCCCGGATGGCCGAGCATCCGGACCAGGGCCGGGTTGGCGTCCACCATCTCGCCGTCCAGCGATGCCCGATAGAGGCCCACGGGCAGGTGGTCGAACATGCCACGGTGCCGTTCCTCGCTGTCCCGAAGCTCCCGCTCCGAACGGGCCCGCTCCAGCGCGTACCGGATGGACCGGTCCAGGGAGGGAGGGTCGATCTTCCCCTTCTCGAGGTAGTCCGAGGCGCCCCGCTTGGCGGCCTCCAGGTCCACGTTCCGGCTCCCCTTGCCGGTGAGCATGATGGTCGGTGCGTGAATGCCCAGCTCACGGGCCTCGGAGATGAGGTCCAGGCCCGAGTACGACTGGTCGAGGAAGTAGTCGATGATGACCAGGTCGTGTGCGTTCGTCTTCAGGGCCTCCAGGCCCGTCTCGAACGTGGGTACCCACTCCACCTTGCAGTCGAGGGTCTCGATCTGCGCGAGAATGGCCTGGGTGACCAGCTGGTCGGCCTCGCTGTCGTCGATCAGCAGGATGCGGAGAGAACCCGCATCGGTGGTGGCCGGTTCGCTCACTTGAACTCCGGGCTGTGGGCGGTAGAGCGAGGGTTCGAATCGCAACCTAGACGGGGTTTCGGGCTCCCGAAAGGGTCCCGGGAAGGCTTGGCCGCACCCATGGCGCGGGGTACCTTGCACCCGCTCGGCCCACCCCGGTGTCCGTCGGATGTGCGGGCCGGAGCGCAGGGCCCGTAGCTCAGCGGTTAGAGCAGGGGACTCATAATCCTTTGGTCGCAGGTTCGAATCCTGCCGGGCCCATTTCTCACCCGCCGGGGAGCGATCTCCAAGTGGTCGACTCCGGGGGGGTTCACCCGATCCGGAGTTCGCCAGGTGTTCGGTCCCACGGTTTCCCCCTTGCGCCGCTGGGTGGGCGCGGTCTCGCTCTCTTCCTTCCTGACCGCGGTTGGGGTATTGGCGTCGGTGGCGGGTCCACAGCCCGCAGTCGCCCAGACCCCCAGCGACGACGCCCGGCAGGGCCCCTACGCCACCCTGGTCATCACCAACGCCATGGTGATCCCGGGACACGGAGGCCCGGCCTATGGACCCGCCGACATCATCGTTCGCGGCGATCGCATCGATCAGATCATCTCCTACAACGGGTTCTCGGGCCGGCCGGCCGACGCCCCTCTCCCTGCGGCCGACCGGGTGATCGATGCCACCGGCATGTACGTCATGCCCGGGATCATCGACCTGCACGCCCACATCCGGTCCGAGCCGCTCCCGCTCCAGTACGTGTACAACCTGAAGCTCGCCCACGGGGTGACGACCATGGTGAACGGCGCGGGACGGGGATGGGACAACGCGGTGGCGGAGCAGCGGCGTTCGGACGGGAACGAGATCACGGCGCCGCGCATGTTCCCGATCCAGGAGTGGGGTCCGCCAAGGGCCCGGGATCCGGGCCACCAGCCCCCGGCGGACGTCATCGAGCCGTGGCACGATCCAGCCCGGGCGCCGGAACTGGCCCGGCAGCTCGTGGCCGACGGCGCCCACGTGGTCCGGGTGGGAAGCCTCGCCTGGAACGACGAGCTGTTCGGTGCCGTGTGCCGCGCCGTGGACGAGGCCGGCGGGATCACCACCGTGCACCTGCCGCCGTCGGACATCTCCGTGGTGAACGCGCTGAAGGCGGCCGAGCTGGGCGTGACCATGATCGAGCACCACTACGGGTACGCCGAAGCGTCCATGGACGGGCGGTCCCAGCCGTTCCCGCCGGACTACAACTACATGGACGAGGCCCAGCGCTTCCGCGAGGCCGGCTCCATCTGGCAGATGGCGGACGAAGAGATCCTGTTCGGCGAAGTGGTGGACCGCCTGGTGGCTTCAGGCGTGTCGCTCATCCCCACCATGAGCACTTACGAAGCCAACCGGGACATCAACCGGGCCATGGGATCGCCCTGGCACGAGGACTGGACCCACGCCCAGCTCATCGAATGGTACTTCCCGAATCCCGCCTACCACGCATCACACCACTGGGACTGGACCTCCAAGGACGAGCAGCGCTGGTCCGACACGTTCCGGAAGTGGCAGAAGCTGATCTACGAGTTCCACGACCGGGGCGGGCACCTCTCCTACGCTGTGGATGACCCCTACATCTGGAACACCTCCGGGATCGCGAACATCCGCGAGCTCCAGCTCATGCACGAGGCGGGTCTGGACCCCCTGGAGGTGATTCGTGCCGCGACCCGCAACAGCGCCCTGACCCTGAAGCGCCCCGACCTCGGCCTCATCCAGACGGGGTTCACGGCCGACCTGGCCATCGTGGACGGCAACCCCCTGGACAACCTGCGCTACCTGTACGCCTTCGGCGCCCTGGACGTAGACGAACAGGAGCTCGTGCGCAGGGGAGGCGTCCGGTGGACCATCAAGGGCGGCGTGGTCTTCGACAACGCCGTGCTCGTGGACGAGGTCCTGAGGATGGTCCGCGAGTCGAAGGAGGGATGGACGAACCCCGTGGAGGCGCTCTTCCAGCCGGTGGAAAGGCGCTAGCGGCCCACGGGGAGGTCCCACGGGCGTCCCTCCGGGTCGTCCCCCTAGTCGTCCCCCTGACGGGGCCGGCGGCGTCGACGCTTCGTCTCGCTGCGCCGGCGCTTTGCCTCCAGTCGCTTCCTCTTCTCCTTGGCCGGGACGCGGGTGGCCTTCCGCGTCTTCCGGGGCCGCCGCAGAAGGTCCAGCCGGGCCTGGAGGCGCGCGAGCGCCTCTTCCCGATTCCGATGCTGGCTCCGGTGCTCCCGGCAGGTGACCTGCACGCCGGTGGGAATATGGGTGATCCGGACCGCCGAGTCGGTGGTGTTGGCGTGCTGCCCGCCGGGCCCTCCGGAACGGAACGTCTCGACCCGGCACTCGGCCAGGAGATCGGCTCCGGAACTGGGCTTGGAGGGTTCGGTCACGGGGCCCTCGAGATCGGGTGGGGTGGCGGTCGGACGCCGGGCGCGCCCGCGAGCCGCGAGCGGCGGAGCAGGAGGCCTGAATCGGGGTAATGAGAGTGGCCCGATCCCCGTAAGTGTGGGCGATCGACCCGATGGGGCAAGTCCCTCAACGGTGGACCTTTATCGGGTGTCTGCACATCATAGATAAGGGGGTCGCTCCATTGACGACCCGGGTGACTCGACGGGGATACGGAACACGGCCATGACGCCAGATACCAGAGACAACGCGGGAGCGCGACTGGTCTTTGTGCTGGCATCCACCGTGGTCGTGGTCGCGGGGATGAAGGCGGCAGCCCCGATCCTGCTCCCGTTCTTTCTCGCCCTCTTCCTGGCCATCCTGATCCTTCCGCTGGTTCGGTGGCTGACGCAGCGCAACATCCCGGCCCCCGTGGCGGTCACGGTCTCCGTGCTGGCCGAGGTGGCGGTCATCAACTCCTGGACCGACCAGGCCCGGGACGTCGGTCTGCCGGTGGAGTCGCTGATCCTCAGCGACATCATCAACACCTCCAGCCTGTTCGCGATCTTCGGATCCACGCTGCAGCGCCTGGCGTCGTTCTTCTCGTACGCCTTCCTGGTCGTCCTGCTGATGCTGTTCATCCTGCAGGAGGCCTCGGTCTTCCCCGACAAGGTGAAGGCCATGGCCGTGCGGCCGAACACCGACTTCCGTCGCTATGGCCCGATCCTCCAGGACGTGCAGCGGTACCTGGGGATCAAGAGCCTGGTCAGCCTCGCCACGGGAATCATCCTGGGGCTGTGGTGCTGGATCATGGGCCTGGACTTCCCGGTGCTGCTGGGAATCGTGGCCTTTCTGCTGAACTTCGTGCCCACCATCGGTTCGGTGCTGGCGGGCATTCCGGCGGTGATCCTGGCCCTCATCCAGTTCGGGTTCGGCCACGCACTGGCGGTGGGCGCGGGATACGCCGTGGTGAACACGGTCCTGGGGAACATCATCGAACCGAATCTGATGGGGCGCCGGCTGGGCCTGTCGACGCTTGTCGTGCTCCTCTCGCTCGTATTCTGGGGCTGGCTCTGGGGCCCGGTGGGCATGATCCTGTCCGTGCCGCTCACGATGGTGCTGAAGATCTGGCTCGAGAACACGGACGACTTCCGTTGGATCGGCATCCTGCTGGACAAGAACGTGCCCCTGGCCGCCACGCCCTCCGGAACCACCTTGATGGAAGACGAGAGATCGTCTCCACCGCCCGCGGACTCAGGGGGGCGGGACTCCTCCGAGGTGGCCGCGCTCACCGGTGACTGATCCTTCACTTCCTCCTCCGCCATGCAGATCGAGTTCACGGACCTTCCCGACGACGCCCGGATCTGGACGTTCGGTGTTCAGAGGCCACTCTCTCCTGAGGAAGAGCAGGGGTTCCTCGAGGCCGTGGACGGGTTCCTGGATACCTGGGCCGCCCACGGGACGCCTCTGCGCGGGGCCCGCCGCTGGCACCATGGCCGCATGCTCGTGGTGGGCGTGGACGAGTCTGCCGCGCCGCCTTCGGGGTGCTCCATCGACGCGCTGGTGCACAGCCTGAAGGACCTGGAGCAGCGGCTGGACACGCGCATCGTGGACAACGCCCCGGTCTGGTACCTGAGAGACGGCGAGGTTTCCGCCGTGTCACGGAAGGAGTTCAGGCAGCGGGCGGAGTCCGAGGAGGTCGATCGGGATACCGTAGTCTTCGACCCGACGCTGACCCGCATGGCCGAGTACCGCGCCGGGCAGTGGGAGGGGCCGGCCGCCAACTCGTGGCACGGCAGGGCGTTCTTCGGCCTCTAGCCCCTTTCCGGTGGCCGGCCGAGAAGGTCCGGCGGCCGGTAGACCTGCGGCTGCGCCCACGTCAGCCGGCCGATCCCGGGCCAATCCCGGCCCGGTCGAGGTGCGACACCCTGCGCCCACCCCGAGACGCCCCCCGTCTCCCACCGGCCGGTCGATCGAAGAGCACGGAATTCCGCGCAACCCCACAAGACCAACGACCACAACGGCTTAGCTCGCCATAGGTCGGCGTGCCAGAGGCCCTGGGTCGCGGCCCCAAGCGTGCAGATGAGAGGGTCCTGACAGCGTCCCGTTACGCACACAAGGACCCACCATGATGCCAAGGGCAGCCCTCGCAGGTCGAGCGCCGAGGACACCCCAGCATGAGGGGCCAGAATACGACACGGCTCGTCCGGGCCTTGGTCAAGAGCGCCTTCAGGCACTCTGCCGCGGGGTGGCCGGCGCATTCCGGGTCCCTGTGGTCTTCGTGGCCGCGGTCCGGGGCTCCAGAGTGGCGATTCGGGCCGGGATTGGCCTCCCGGTGCACCTCAGGATGCCCATCGTGCTGACGCCGGAAGATCGGTGGCTGCGACCCTTTCTAAGGAGTGGCGGCCCCGTCTTCCTGTCAGACATCGCTCAGATCGAAGATCGCACCGGAGGGGCGGTCTCTCGGCTCGATCCGGACGGCGAGTGGCGTGCCATGAGCGTCTGTCCCGTCCCTATGGGCGACCGGTCGGTCGCCGCTCTGGTCGCATTAGATCGGATTCCGCGACAGTGGGAACCGTGGGAACGGGGTCTGCTCTCCGAATTGTCCCGGGTCGCTTGGGGTGACGAGGAGGGGGCGGCCCCCAACGGCACCTGGCTGGGCGACCCTGCCGGACTTCTGGCCGGCGTGCTGGCTCTCTCGGAGGATGCGGTGGTTTCCCTGGATCGGGACCAGCGCATCACGATGTTCAACCGAGGAGCCGAGGAGATCTTCCAGTATTCCGCGGAGGAGGTGCTCGGTCAGCCGCTGGGGGTGCTTCTCCCCATCGAGAGCCGGGATCAGCACCGAGAGCAGGTAAGAGGGTTCGGGACCGACGGTACGGGGGCGACGCGCCGGATGGCCGATCGGCGGTCGGTCCAGGGACGTCGAAAGGACGGATCCGTCTTTCCGGCCGAGGCCTCGATCTCCCGTCACGAGCTGGACCAGGATGTGGTCTACACGGCGGTGCTCCGTGACATCTCCGAGCGGGTGCGCGCCGCGCGACAGCTGACGGAGAAGGCCGACGAGCTGCAGCGGTCAAACGAGGCTCTGGAGCGATTCGCGTTCGCGGCATCGCACGACATGAAGGAGCCGCTGCGAATGATCGAGAGCTACTGCGATCTCCTCCAGCGTCGCTACGGGGACCGGTTGGACCAGGATGGCCAGGAGTTCCTCGAGTTTGCCGTGGACGGTGCGCGTCGCCTTCAGGCCATTGTCGACGGTCTTCTCAACTACGCCACGGCAGGCAGTTTCGCCCGAGGCACTGCGAGCCTTACGCAGGCTGTCGGTGACGCGACACGCAATCTCGCAGGGCAGATCGAGATGTCCGGAGGCCGCGTCCAGTTCGACGATCTGCCCGACGTTCCGGGCGACACGGCCCAGCTGACCATCGTGTTCCAGAACCTGATCTCGAACGGGCTGAAGTTCAGCCGGAGTCGTCCCCCTACGGTCTCGGTGACCAGCGTTCAGGAGGATGGGGAGGTGATCGTGGCCGTCGAGGATGACGGGATCGGAATCCCCGAGAACCAGATCGGCGAAGTCTTCCGCCTGTTCCGCCGACTCCACCCCAAGGACGAGTTCGCCGGGTCTGGGATTGGGCTCTCTACCGCCCGACGAATCGTGGAACGGCATGCGGGCAGGATCACCGTTTCCTCGGCGGTGGGTGGGGGATCCACGTTCAGCGTTCATCTCCCCCTGGGGGGGACCGACGAATGAACCGGAGCCTGCTTCTGATCGAGGACAACCGGGCGGACGTCCGGCTGGTCCAGGAATGCCTGCGGGCGTGGGAGCCCGGAGTGTCGCTGACGGTCATGGAAGATGGAGAGCGCGCACTGGGTTGGATGTACCGAGCGGTTGGGGAGGAGATTTCCTCCGGCGATCACCGTCTTCCCGATCTCGTCCTTTTGGATCTGAACCTTCCGGTCGTGGATGGATTCGGAGTCCTCCAGGCCATGCAGGCGCACCCGGAACTCTCTGCCATACCGACCATCGTGCTCAGCTCATCCGAAAACCGCTCCGACGTCCGGAGGGCGTACGAATTGACCGCCAACTGCTACATCGCCAAACCTCGGAACTTTGCCCGGTGGCTCGAGATGTTCGACGCCCTCGAGGCGTACTGGTTCAAGACCGCGGCGCTCCCCGGGGGGAGCCCATGACCACCGCCACCTTCGACATGCTTCTCGTGGAGGACAATCCGGGTGACGCGCGCCTGCTGACGGAGGCGTTGAAGGAGGTGCCGGGCCTGGGCTGTACGATCCACCAGAGCCGCACGCTGGAGGACGCGGTCGGGGCCATGATAGATCGGGAGTTCGACGTGGTGATCGCCGATCTCAGCCTTCCGGACTCGGCCGGCCTTTCCACGTTCCTCCGGCTTCAGACCGCGTCTCCTGAGGTCCCGGTGGTGGTGCTCACCGGTTTGGACGATCGGAGGGTGGCCCTCCAGGCGGTCCGGGCCGGCGCCCAGGACTTCCTCGTGAAGGGATCCGTGGAGCCGGAGGCCATGGCGAGTGCCCTCCGGTACGCGGTCGAGCGCCACCAGGTCATGGGGGAGCTGAAGAAGCTGTCCTTCGTCGATGACCTGACCCAGCTCTACAACCGGCGCGGTTTCTTCACGTTCGGCGGTCAGCTCCTGGAGCTGCTGGACCGGCGTGAACAGAGAGCCGTTCTCGTGTTTGCGGATCTGGATGACCTGAAGGTGATCAACGACCAGCATGGTCACGGCATGGGCGACATGGCTCTGCGAGGGGCGGCTGATGCGCTGAAGGCTGCGCTGCGCGGATCCGACGTCGTGGCGCGCATCGGCGGAGACGAGTTCGCGGCGCTGGCTCTGGACGCCTCTGAGCAGGACGTTCGAGCCATGACGGCTCGGCTCCACATGATCCTCGAGGAGTGGCGCGGAACACACGACCTACCGTTTGATGTTCACATGACCACGGGTTCCGTGGCGTATGGAGTCGGGGGATACGACTCCTCCCTGTCGGACCTGCTGAGCCGGGCCGACGCGCTGATGTACGAGCGCAAGAAATCGAGAAAGCGTGAGCGGCTGGACGCGACCGATCGCCTGGGAGATTTCCCCGCGGGTCTGTCGCTTAGTCCCAGCCCCTAGGAATTGGGATCACCGGTGAGAGTCGAAGGCTCCTTTGAGGGATAGAATGGCTCCGGCGGTGGGGGCAGCGTGCGTGCCCATGCGCCCGACTGGACCACTTCAACGTGCTCAATGAATCTCTGGGGCATGCCGAAGGTGATCGGGTGCTCCGGAAGGTTGCCGAGGCCCTCGAGGATCTCCTCGGGCCGAGTGACCTCCTCGCAAGATCGGGGGGGACGAGTTCGCGGTCCTGCTTGCCGGCACCCCCGCCCCCTCGTGCCAGGGGCGGATCGAGGCGGCCAGGGGTTCCATTGGGCGCGGCCGTCTGCGGAGGACACCGCGTTCGAGAACGTCTGCGCCACATCGATGGAGCTTTCCGAACTCCTCGGATTCGATGGGCCGGGGAGCGAGGGGGTGGTTGAAGCTTGATCAAAGGGCACAACCCTTGCTTCAGGGGATAGCGAACGCTCCGTCGGGATGGGGAACCCGACTCGGTCTCAAGCGTCACGGCCAATGACCGTCAACCTGAATCAGTTTTTTCGCAGGCTGTCCATTCGGACCAAACTGCTGATCGCCTTTGGACTCCTGGCGATCGCTCCGGTGCTCTTTTTCACGACCACCGGAACCGTCATCACCTACAGGGTCCTGAGGGATCGGGCGGTCCAGGACCTCGCGTCCGAGGTCGAGGTGGCTCGTCTTCGGACCGCCCGGTCCCTTTCCGACCTCGACACCCACACCGCGTACCTCTCCCGATCCGTGGCCCGGCCAGCGCTGGTATCCAACGCGCTCTCCCTCGAGCAGGCCGCTGATCTGACGGCCGGGTTTCTCGCCGCTGACTCGTCGTCGCTGTTCCGGGTGCAGGTCCTCAACGCGGAGGGTGACGTGCTCCTGCTCGCGGAGCAGGGGCGGGAGGCGAGAATCGCGCCGGACGTTCCCCGTCAGTTGCTCTACGCGTATGCCCTGCGTGCCATGACCCCCGAAGAGCGATCCATGCGACCGGTGGAATTGCGATCGGAGGACGGCATCGGGAGGGTGCCTGCCGTCGCCGTCCTCGCCCCGCTATTCGATCCCGAGGGTCGGCAGATCGGCGGGGTGGTGGGTGAGGCTCGCGCCGCGACGCTGTTTGAAGCGCTCGAAGGGATCGACCGGAGCCGACCCGGCGTCAGGACGGGCCTGGTGGACGTCGAAGGCCTCTACCTCTTCGAATCCACCCGGAAGAGGGACTGGGTGAGCCTGGTGGACCCGGATCCGGATGCCACGCTTCAGGGCGAGCTCGGGGTCCGCATTGCCCACAGCGTCACTTCGGGCTTCCCGGGGGCGACGGATACGGAGGCGGGGGACCTCATTTCGTTCACCCCCCTGAGCGGTCCCGCTGAGTCGACGAGTCGGTTTTTCCTCTACAGGATCGAGAGCCAGGCGTCGATCGTGGCGCCGTTCAGGGGGCTGATCATGGTGACCAGTCTCGGCGGTGTGCTCCTGGTTCTCGCCGTGTCCGGTGCCGCTCTCCTCGCAGCCCAGCAGTTCACCCGGCCGATCCTCGAGATCCGCGGGGCGGCCCGACTGCTGATGACGGACGGCGTGAAGACCCCGCTGGACGTGTCCACCAACGATGAGCTCGAGGACCTCGCGAGGGATTTCTCGGCCATGTCCGAGACTCTGATCGATCAGCGCGGTCAGTTGGAGGAACTGCTGGCGAAGCGCACTGAGTCGTTGAGGACCCATGAGGCGGAGCTGGCCGAGATTCTGTCCAACGCCGCCGACGCGATCATCGGGTTGGACCCGGATGGGCGGGTCCGAGTCTGGAACGCCGGTGCGGAAGCTCTGTTCGGCTACGAAGCGCAGGAGGTGGAGGGACGGCGGCTGACCGATGTGCTGGAACGGGATACCCGCCCCTGGCAACAGGAAAGAGCCTACCTCGGGCGGCAGTTGGAGCGAACCGGCCGGATCGTTGGCTTCCGGACACGACGGCTCCACCGGAACGGCGAGGAGATTCCGGTAAGCGTCACGCAGACCCGGGTCACGTCCGCAGCTGGGGTGGAAGTCGGCAGCTCGCTGATCATCCGCGATGCCCGCCCGGAGCGGATTCTGGAGGAGCAGATGGGCCGCTCCGAGCGCTTGGCAGCCGTATCCGTCATGGCTGCGGGCCTCGCTCACGAGATCCGGAACCCCCTGGCCGTCGTAGCGAACCGTATCGAGATCATGCAGAGGGAGGCGCGGGGTGGGAACACCGAGCCCGCCACGATCCATCGGGACCTCGGCCTCCTGCACGAGCATGTCGATCGGCTGAAAGCCCTTACCCAGGACCTCCTTCGGTTCGCCCGGGACGAAGGCGAAGATGCCAGGCCGGTGGACCTGACGCAGGTGGTCAGTCGCGTCGTGGGGCTTCTGGAGCGTACACTCGCCGGACGGCGACTCGCGGTCCATGTCCAAGCCGACATGGACCTGCCTCCGGTACCCGTCATCGAGGCTGCCGTCGAGACCATGCTGGTGAACCTCATCCTGAACGCCGCCGATGCATCACCCGATGGCGGAGGGATTACCGTCGAGACGCGGCTGGCCGACTCCGGGACCGAGGCTGAGATCCACGTCGTGGACGAAGGTGATGGGATTCCAGAGGAACTGCGGTCTCGGATCTGGGAGCCGTTCTTCACCACGAAGGGTGGCGCCGGCGGAACGGGCCTCGGCCTGGCGGTCTGCCGGTCGATCATGGAACGGCACCGGGGACGCATCCGAGTCGAGCCGGTTCCAGGCGGCGGTTCCCGCTTCATTACCTCATTCCCGCTATCCCCGTAGGTTGCCTCATGTCTGTTGTCACCTCCCGCGTCCTGGTCGTCGACGATGAGCCCGGCATGCTCGAGAACATCGAGCGAATGCTGGCCGCCGAAGGATACCGTTGCGAGACCCTGCAGGACCCCCTGCGATTCAGGGATGTCCTGGCGGAGTATTCGCCGGATGTGGTCATCACGGATTTGAAGATGCCCGGCGCGGATGGGATGACCCTCCTGGCCGCCGCCCTGGCGGATGATCCGACTCTGCCCGTCATCGTGATCACCGCCTTCGCTACCGTGGACTCCGCTGTCACAGCCATCCAGGAGGGCGCCTTCGACTACCTCGCGAAGCCGTTCTCCTCCGACGAACTGCTGGTGACCGTCGACCGGGCGGCCCGCTACAGGGATCTCCTGATCGAGAACCGGAGTCTTCGGAGTCGGGTGCAGGATCAGGGTGGGATGGATGGGATCGTGGGGACCAGCGGGCCGGTCACCCGACTGGTGGAGCAGGTGGTACGAGTGGCTGAAACGGAGGCCAACGTGCTGATCACCGGGGAGAGTGGCACCGGTAAGGAACTGGTCGCCCACGCGGTCCACAATCACAGTGCCCGAGCGGGCAAGCCGTTCATGCCGGTGGATTGCGTCTCTCTCCCCGAGGGCCTGCTCGAGAGCGAGCTGTTCGGGTATGAGAAGGGTGCCTTTACGGGCGCAGTCGCTCGCCGGGACGGGCTGCTGGTCGCGGCCAGAGGCGGGACGGTCTTTCTCGATGAGGTCGGGGACATGCCTCCGTCACTCCAGGCCAAGCTCCTCCGGGCGCTGGAGCAGCGGCAGGTCCGGAGGCTGGGCGACTCCCGCATGACCGACCTGGACATCCGGATCATCGCGGCCACCAACCGGGACCTCCAGCAGGCGGTCCGAGAGGGCCATTTCAGGGAGGACCTCTACTATCGGCTGAACGTGGTTCACTTCGAGATCCCGCCGCTGCGTGCACGTGCAGGTGATGTCCCCCTTCTCGTCCAGCACTTCCTCGAGCGGTACTCTACAGAGTCGGGCAAGGAGCCGCCGCAGGTCACTGCGGACGCGTGGGAGGCTCTCGAGGCCTACTCCTGGCCGGGCAACGTGCGCCAGCTGAAGAACCTCGTCCAGCGTCTCGTTGTGCTGGACTCGGACGGCAAGATCTCCTCGTCGGATCTGCCGGGGGAGGTTCGCTTCGGGAAGCTCCCCGAACGTGGGGCAGGGGGGCATGGGCAGACGCTCCCCTATGCTGACGCTCGCGAGGAAGCGCTCCTGGAGTTCAAGCGGCACTATCTGGATCAGGTCATGGCGGAGCACGAGAACAACGTGTCTCGAGCGGCAGAGACGGCTGGAGTGAGTCGGAGGACGCTCCATCGCCTCTTGGCCGAGGTCCGGGGCGAGGTACCTGAGGAGGACGCACTGTGAATACCTTTCCTGCAGTGGGCCTGGCGCTCGCGGCCCTGCTCTGGCCCACTACAGCCCTGTCGCAGGCTCCGGCGGCCGTCGGTGCGGTGGCGTACCAGTCCCCGGCACCGGTGCTCAGCACGGGCCGACTCGGGAGCGTCCAGGGGACGATCGCACGGGGTCGGGCCCCGTTGGACCAGGCTGTGGTGTTCCTGCTTCCGGTCGATGAGGCCGGACAACTCGTCGAGGATGAGCTCGCCTCCCCATCCCGCGACACGGCACAGGTCGACCAGCGTCGCCTGGTGTTCTCTCCCGGGGTCCTGGCGGTTTCGCCCGGCACCTACGTCGAGTTCCTCAACTCTGACGACGTCCGACACAACGTGTTCAAGGCAATCGGTCCGGGACAGGACATGGACATGGGGACATACCCGGCTGGCGAGGCCCGAGGAGCCGTCTTCGACCAGCCCGGACTCTATGTCATGCTCTGCCACGTCCACCCCGAGATGCAGGCGTTCGTCGCGGTGGTTCCGTCCGAGTTCCGGGACGTGACTTCGGATGGAGGAGCATTCGAGATCCGGCGGGTACCCGAGGGCCGCTACGTTCTTCGGGTCTGGCACCCGCGGCGGTCGCTCCCGGACCGTCTGGTTGAGGTGGTCGGCGGGCGGGTCAGCGAGATCGAAGTAAGGAGCTAGCGTGTTCCCTTCCCGCCTCCGCCCGGTCGTTTTAGGCCTGGGTCTGCTGGGGCTGGCGAGTGGCCCTGCCGTCGCGTCGGCGTCGACGGGAAACACCGGACCGGCTGAGTCCCACAGTCGGCCGATTCCGGCGTTCTCCCGCGCGTTCAAGACCGGCTGCACCACGTGCCACGTGGCGGCCCCGAAACTGAATGGTCTCGGTGAGGCCTTCCGACTGGCCGCCTACTCCCTTCCCGATGATCCCCTCCTTCGACCCCAGACCGACTCGGTCACGCTCGGCGCTGAGCCATGGCGCGATCTGTGGCCCCAGGGAATCTGGCCGGGGAAGATCCCGGGTTCGGCCCCGCTGGCCGTGCGGTTCCAGACCGACGTTACGGTTGTGGATCAGGGTTCGGGTGCCCAGACGGACTTCCGGTTTCCCCACGAGTTCTACCTGTTGGCCGCCGCATCCTTCGACGAGACCTTCTCGTTCTTTTTCGAGGGTGAATGGTCCGAGAGTTCCGGGTTCGAGGTTCCGCAGGCCCGGTTCATGGTCCAGGACATCATTCCGGGTCTCCCCGACCGGGCCTTGAACCTCTGGGTCGGGAAACAGGACCTCTTCCTGTTCACCTTCGCGGACCGCCAGATCGATCGGGCGGGCCGGCAGGTCTTCAGCTGGCAAAGGTTTTCACCCAGCAGGGTCACGTTGCAGGACGGGCCGGGGGGAAACGACTTCGGGGCCGAAAACTCATTCGCCCTGGGCTCCACTCAGGCCGCCATCGAACTCAACGGACTGCTTGGTCCCAGGTTCTACTGGGGCGCCGGCATCGGCCAGGGTGTGAGCGAGGGCAGTCGAGATCTGAACGGTCGAAAGGACCTTTACTACAAGGTTCGCTACAAGCTCGGCGGCCTTCCGCTCAACGGAGTGCGTTCGGTCGATGATACGAGCCTGGAGAGCTTTGGTGGCCAGTTCCGGGAGCGCGCCCTGATCCTCGAGCACTTCGGGTATCGAGGAGCAGAACCGACCCCGGATGGTCGGGACGACCGGCATACCAGCTTCGGGTTCGCACTGCGTGGCCTTCACGGGCCTCTGGATATCGGCCTCGGCTGGGTGGGGACGGAGGCGCAAGGGAGTTGGGACGGTCTACCCGGCACCACCCTCCGGACCAGTAGCCCGTTCGCCAAGCTCGAGTACGCGTTCTTCCCATGGCTGTTCGGGAGCTTCAAGGGTGAGTATCTGCGCTTCTCGCTTCCGGACTCGGACCTACCCGGCATTGAGGTTCGTGGAGCGACCGACGGTTACCGGGTCGTGCCTGGTGCCTATGCGCTGTTGCGCCAGAACGTGCGCGTGGTGGCTGAGGTGGACCTGCCCCTGTCCGACCCCCCGGAGGCCATGACCGGGCCCAGGGATTGGGGGTTCTTTCTCCGCCTGGACCTGGCCTTCTAAGCCCTCCTCCCAGTGTGCCATGCACTGACCGGTGAGTGCGTCACCGGGTGTCAGCCTCGCCCTTGAAACCGTTCGGGGGCGGGGCTCCTAAGTAGTGTCCAAGATGCGACTTAGGAAGAGTGGCACACAGTCCCTTTCAGGGGCACGCTCTCTGCCTCCCCAAGGTGCCGTCACCGGGCGGTTGTCCGGTCTGACGCGAAGATCGACCGGGGGGCCGCGGCCCCGCCCCGCGCCCCCCGTTAACACCCTTAGGGAGATTAGCCATGATCCGCCGTTTCCTCTGCACGTTCACCGCACTCGCGGCCTTCGCAGCCGGCCCGCTCTCTCTCCAGGCGACGGAGACCGGCCCGACGGACGATCCCACCATCGTGGTGGTCAAGATGCTCGACAAGAGCGCGACGGAGTTCGTGTTCGAGCCCTCGAACATCACGGTGAAGCCGGGCGACGTGATTCGGTTCGTACAGACCACCGCGACTCCCCACAACGTCGAGTTCAAGAATTCTCCCGCCGGGGCTGACCTGGCCTCGATCCTCATGGGGCCCTTCCTCATGGCTCCAGACGAGACCTACGAGATCGTCGTGGATCAGCGGTTCGTGGAGGGCACGTACGAGTTCGTGTGTACGCCCCACTTCATGATGGGAATGACGGGCACGATCACCGTCGCGGCCGCTGAGCAGCCCTGACGGAAGTCCTCTCAGGGGTCGGGACGCCACTTCGATCCACGCTGCGGCGCACTCATCCCCCGATCGCCAGCCCGGCCGGGTCCCCCGGTCGGGCTGGTCGCGTTTCGGAGCTGGGGGCACCGGCGAACCGGGATTCATGCCGGTGATTGGCACACCGTGAAGCCCACCGTCTCACCCCGGATTGGACCCTCGCTCCGTAAATCTACGCAGAAACGCTGGAACTGCCTGCAAAGAAACGACTTGCGAGACACGGCAGGATTGTGGCACCGAGGCATGGCCGATGCCATGACTAAAGGCCGAACAGGACCAGGGATCGCGAGACGATCCCGAAACGAAGGAGGAAACAACATGACTCGAGGACGGCTCGCCCTGATCGGTGCCCTGGTGGCCCTCGCAGCGCCTGCCCCGGCTTTGGCCCAGCGACCCGCCGCTACGGAGGTGACTTGGCCGCTCCCCCCGGAAACCCCCCGCATCCGTTACACCGGGATGCTCCAGAACGAGAGAGACGTCGGGAAAAAGGCCGGCTTCTTCTCCCGGTTCAAGAACAGCCTGGTGGGTGATTCCGAGGCGGTTCTGGGTGTTCAGCGGCCCCACGACGTCTACGCCGAGGGGAACCGGTACTTCATCTCGGACGGAGCCCGGTCGAAGGTGGTCATGTTCGATCTCGACACGAAGTCCGCCACGGTGATCGGGGAAGGCGGCGACGGGTTCCTGAAGAAGCCCATGGGGATCGGTGGCGACGGCTCCGGGACCCTGTACGTGGCCGACGCCTCCGGCGACCGGGTCGTGGCCTTCGACATGGACGGGAACTTCGTGGCGGCCTACGGCGGCACGGGCCTCCTCCACAACCCGGCGGATGTCGCGGTCAACACCGCTGAGGGGGTCCTCTACGTCGTCGACTCCTATCTCCACCAGATGGTCATCTTCGCCCTTGAGACGGGCGACCTCATCGGCCGGGTAGGCAGGGATGAGGGCAATCTCGGCGAAAAGCTCGAGAAGATCGAGAACATGTGGAGCGGTGGATCCCACGGAGCCCTTTCGGAAGAGGATCAGCGGGACATCGAGCGGCGTGCGGAAGCCGCCGCCGCCAACGCTGATGGAGCAGGCCTGGGCACAGAGGGGGCCGAACCCCGCGACCTGGTGGAAAACCGCGGCTCCGGGCCCGGCGAGTTCCGGTACCCGGCGTTCGTCGAGGTCGACCGTTCGGGGCGGGTCTACGTGACCGACCAGATGAATTTCCGGGTCCAGATCTTCAACGCCGACGGGACCTTTGCCGGTGAACTCGGCTCCATGGGCGACGGCCCGGGGACCTTCTCCCGCCCGAAGGGCGTCGCGGTCGACTCCGAAGGCCACATCTATGTAGCCGACGGCGCATTCGGAAACATCCAGATCTTCGACGCCGAGGGACAACTCCTGCTCGTCTTCGGCCAGCAGGGGATGGGTGAAGCAGACCTCTGGCTCCCCCTCGGCGTCTTCATCGATTCCAACGATCGGATCCTGGTAGCGGATCGCTACCACAACCGGGTCCAGATCTACCAGTACCTCCCCGAGGCCCCGCGGCCTTCGGATGTGGCCGAAGTCAGGTCACCCGAATCGTCGGACCAGTAGGCCCGCAGGGAGCGTTTGTCACCCCCTCATCACCTTCAACGGAGGACATCATGTCCAGCAACAACCCCCGTCTCCTGGTCTCGGCACTGGCAGTCTTCGGACTCCTGCTGGCCTCGGTAGCGGGCGTGTCGGCGCAGAACGAAGGCGTCGTCGACACGAAGCACAACTTCTCGGGAACGCGTGACGTCACGTTCACCGATCTCGCACTGGCCGACTTCGGCGAGGTTTGCGTCTACTGCCACACCCCGCACGGTGGGCAGGTGACGGCTCCTCTCTGGAATCGCCAGTTCACCACTTCCACCTTCACCATGTACAACGATGCCACCGGCGGGTCGTCCTCCCTGGACATGACCTTCTCTGCGCAGCCCACGGGCGTTTCGCTTGCCTGCCTGAGCTGCCATGACGGGACGATCGGCATCGACGTCGTGATCAATGAGCCGAACAACAGCGTCGCCACGGCCACCGGTCGGACGCTGGCGGACATCTACACAACCGGCGCGGACACCATCAAGATCCTCGGGACCGATCTGCGGAATGATCATCCTATCTCGATGATCCTCGACCCGTCCGCCGACGTTCAGTTCAACACCCTGGCTTCGATCCGAGGTGCTGGCCTGAAGCTCTTCTACGACGACGGTCTGAGCTCCAGCGACGTGGTTCAGTGCGCCACGTGCCATAACCCTCACAGCAAGAACGACATGTTCCTCCGCATCGACAATGCGGGGAGCGCCCTCTGCCTGACCTGCCACATCAAGTAGCGGCGAAGCAGAGGAATTAGAGCGGGGATTGACAGGGAGGTCATGATGTCGGCTGCACGTTCCGTTGGATTCTGGATGAGGAGTCTGGTCCTGTTCCTCCTCGTCCTGTCCTCCGGGGGGTGCAGCCGACGTCTGCTCTCCGTTGTGGTCGATCTCCCCGAGAACGAGGCCGCCCGCAGAGACGTATCGGCCTCCCCCGCCGCGGTGGACCTGTCGAGCCTGGACGGTCTCCTTCGGTTCGCCGAAGACACGATCCGGCCCCCCATCGAGTCCACCCTCGATCCCGACTCCGTCGTATCGCTGCTCCCACGGGACCATGCAGGGAACATCGACTGGATGGCTGCCATCGAGTCCGGGGTGATCAAGCCCCGGAGCTCCCTCCCTGGCGAGCCTCCGAAGGACGCACCGGAAGGCTTCGACTTCCAGTTCGCCTTCAACTTCTATTTCCCCGGCCCGAACGAGATGTTCGACGCCTACTTCCCGCACGAAGCCCATGTGAAGTGGCTCGATTGCAGGCAGTGCCACTCCCGGATCTTCCGTTATCGGGGGACCGAGATACAGATGGCGGACGTGTTGGCGGGGAAGTACTGCGGGGAGTGCCACGGTAAAGTCGCCTTCCCGCCGACGACCGGATGTGAGCGCTGCCACACCGCGCTCGAGCAGCCCGCCAACCGGGCGCAGCCGGCCCTCCTCGGCACCGTCACGATGAAGCGCTCCACGGAGATCCTCCAGGTGGAGGCTCAGGACGAGCTGGACGAGGCGGCTCAGGCCGACGCGGCTGAGGACGTTCAGGCTGACTCGAGCATCGTTGGAAATGCCATTGGTGTTCGGACGAACTCCCTTCCGGTGGCCGCGTTCCCGCACTGGGTGCACCGAATCCGTTTCAAGTGCAAGACCTGCCATCTCGAGATCTTCGAGCCCCGGGCGGGTACGAACGCGATCACGATGGCCGACATCGAGCGTGGCGAGAAGTGCGGCAAGTGCCACAACGGAACCGTCGCGTTCGCCGCCACCCTCGGGACCTGCCAGCGATGCCACGTGCCTCCCGAGGAACCGATCGTGGCCCCGGACCCCGAGAATGGGACGGGGAGCGAGGGTGGAGGATAGGCCCGTGAAGCGGTTCCCCCTCGCCCTTGCCGGTGTGCTGACGCTCGCGCTCGCGCTGACGCCGTCCGCTGCCGCAGGTCAGGCGGGAACGATCGTCCGCTTCCTGGGGGGAGAGGCTGGAGTTCGGGCAGACGGGTCGACCACACTCGCCAATGGCGTGGAGACTCTGGGCCACGGGCTCCAGGAGTTCTGGTTCCGGCTTCCTGTGGCCGGGGCTCTCGTCGATCCGCGGATCTTCCAGTTCAACCTGGTGACTGCGCCGACCATCCGGCGGACGACCTCCTACGAAGCCGATCAGTCCGCCTGGGGGTGGAGCGGGACTCTCGACTTCAACGGCACGCTCTTCAGCGCCCGCCGGATGCCCGTGAACCTCTTCTGGACCAAGGCCAAGGGGCAGAACGAGACGGGGTTTGGAGGGACCAGCTTCACGAGTGGTTCCCAACTGGGTTTCACCACGCGATATCGGAGCCGGTATTTCCCTGCCGACATGACCTATCGGCGACGGCGCCTGAATTCCCGCTTCGAATCCGCATCCGCGCCGCGTCCGTTCCTGAGAGACGAGTACAATTCCCAGTGGCGATTCCGGGCCGGCGGCCGGAAGCTCATTCTGCGTTGGGAACAGGACCAGTACCAGGAGTTCGTGGCGGGCACCGGGTTCTCTCAACGACTCCTTGGAGCCCAGCACAATCTGGCCTGGGGGAAGGGGAGTACTCTTCGCAGCGAGTTCACGTCGATCAAACGGACCGGCTTCACCGCCTACAACCAGTGGACCTGGACCGAAACGGCTCAGATCCAGCATACCCGCAGGATCGTGTCGGGCCTGGGGTTCAAGAGGCACCGCGCCCGTTCCGGGGAGCTCGGGAATACGGTCACTGCAATAGATTACGGGCTCAATGGGCGCATCACCCAGTGGCTGGAGTCCGGCCTGACCGTAGGACGCCAGGGGTATCGGCGCGATGACCAGACGGGTCACTCCCGGCTCATCATCCGCCCACGGATTGGGTTCACCTTTCCGCTTCCGTTGCGGTCGGACCTCCGCATCTCCGGCTCCGTTACCGCCGAGCGGTTGAATTTCGACGGGGGAGAGGGGGCGCCGGTAGAGGTGTCCGGCGAGGAACATGAGGTGCCCCGTGAGCGCACGCTCGAGCTCGAGGAACGATTCGCTATCCTCCCGAGCGTCCGGATCTTCGATATCGATCGAACTCTCCTCTATGAGGACGGATTCGACTACCGGGTGACCCAGGTGTCCGGGTTCACCGAGGTGCAGATCCTCCCCTCAGGTCGGATCCAGGAAGGTGAATTCCTGGTCATCGACTACGCATACCAGTTGGCCGTCGAGCAGAGCACGCGCAGCATCTGGGGGGAGTACGGGGTCTACCTGCACGTCCCCGGCTTCAGCTTCTCGCATGGTCGCAGCGTGCGGGAAATCCGCCCCCTGGAAGACGTGTCCGGGATTCTGCCTCTCGACTTCCACGATGAGCGGTGGTTCCAGGTCAGTGGATCTCACTACTTCCCCTTCGGAGGGGTGAGCCTGGCAGCGTCGTACCGGGAGCGCAGCGAGTTCCGACATCCATTCCGAAGCTGGGAGGTGCGCGGCGGGTGGTCGCCCCCCCGCCTGGGCCCGGTCGGCCTTTCGGTGAACTACTCCGCAGGGGTTACCGTGAACGGATCCGTGGGGAACGGGCGTCGGACCCGGACGCTGAATACCTCCATGGACTGGCAAGTCACCCGGGCGATCCACTTCCGGGGCGGAATGGACGCCTGGAGCTGGTCTCGTGAGGACGGGACGTCCCCGGAGGAGTTCCTGGGAGGCTGGGGGACCCTGAGCTGGCGCTGGGGCGCCACCGAAACGCGGCTACGCTACGATCGCAACCTGCGCTGGCTGAATCTCGGAGGCCACCGGGTCGAGTCACGCTGGTTCCTCTCCGTGGTCCGTCGGTTCTAGGTCCGCCCAGGCGGACTCTGTACTGCCGGTCGAAGACCGGCCGGGCCAGGGAACCCGGGCTCCGCGTCTGAGCTTGCGGCCCGACGGCCACGAGCGATCTTCCGGAATGACCACGCGTGAGCAGACCGGGATTCGTGCGGCCCTTTTGGGGCTCACGGTGAACGCCGCCCTTGTCGTCATAAAGGTGGTCTCGGGCGTGGTGGGGAATTCCTACGCTCTCGTTGCGGACGGGGTGGAGTCCTCCCTGGATCTGTTTTCTTCAGCCGTCGTCCTGCGAGGCGTGACGGTGGCGGGACGCGATCCGGACGAGGACTACCACTTCGGGTACGGCAAGGCGGAGTCTCTCGCCGGAGCGGTCGTGGCCCTCATGCTGATCCTGGCCGCCCTGGGAATCGGGATCCAGGCGATAAGGGAGATTCTGACCCCGCATCACAGTCCGGCCCCCTTCACACTCCTCGTCCTGATCCTCGTGATCGCCGTGAAGGAGGGTCTATTCCGACGGGTTGGCGCGGTCGCGACGGAGATCGGGAGCCTCGCCGTGCGAGCTGACGCCTGGCACCACCGATCGGACGCGCTCACCTCGGGGGCCGCGTTCGTAGGGATCTCTCTGGCTCTCATTGGAGGGGAGGCCTGGGCCTCGGCGGACGACTGGGCGGCTCTGGGCGCCTCCGCGATCATTGCGGCGAACGGCCTCCGATTGCTGAGGCCGGCTCTTGATGACCTGATGGACCGGGCGCCGGACCCCGAGATTCAGGCGGCGGTGCGGCGAGCGGCTCAGGGGGTGGAGGCGGTGACCGAGGTGGAGCGGATCTTCATGCGCAGAGCCGGCGTCGGGTACTTCGTAGCCCTCCACGTCCACGCCGATCCGGATCTGTCGCTTGCCGAGTCGCACCGAATCGGGCACGTCGTCAAGGACGCCGTCATGGTGGAGGTTCCCGAGGTCCTCGACGCGTTGATCCACATGGAGCCCGACGGCGGAGGACGGGGTCAGGCCGTGCGCCGCGACGGGCCAGGCTGAATCGGTCTACGGCTCGGGCGGATGCCGGCCAACACGAGTATCCCGCGCAGCACCGAGCATGGGGTTCGTTTCGACCTGGCTCAACTGAATAACAGCGGTGGGCTGCCCCTGGGCCGTGTTCTCCTCGCCGAATGCCACCAGAATGCCGTCGACGACCCTGTAGTCGAGGTAGGTGGAAGAGAAGCGTAGAAGGGTCGGACCCGCTGGGATCAGAGAGAGGGAATGGAGGATCCGGCGGGTTTCCGGATCGACAAACAGCTGGAGCGTGAGGTCGGGGGGAAACGAAATGGAGAGCACGTTCAGGCCCTCGATATCGTGGAGTCGCTCCACCCTGGACCTGTGCTCCAGCAATACCCGGGCGGACAGCATTCGAAGCCCCTGCGCCCTCATGGCGGTGCGGAGAGGGCCGCTAACTTCCTCGAGGGTCTCGGCCGATCCGCCCCTCCACGCCCGTCCGTTCATGTAGACGCGAATCTCCCGGCGGTTGGGGTACTGAATCGTTGAAGTCAGGACCCCGTCCAGGCGAGCAGCCCGGTTCAGCGTTCCGCGGGACTGCCCGGACGTCACGAGGTTCCCCTCCATCCGCAGGCCGTTGACCGCGCGGATTGCTGCCTCTCCACCATGGGCCTCGAGTACCGCGTCCACCAGCGCCGCGGTGCCAGGATCCACCTGCGCGGCGGCGGTCCCGGCGCTTACGACGGAGAGGGCGGCAGCCACCGCGATGACCCTCGGCGTTCGGGCGGGGACCGGCTGTCGTGCCTGAAGACGCATGAAGAACTCCTAGTGGCCGGCCTGCTGGCTGAGGGCCCAGACGTAGGCCGCCACCTGATAGACTTGCTGGTCGCTGATCTCGGATCCTCCGCGGGGAGGCATGATCACCCCGGATTTGGATTGTTCGTGGGGCACCCCGGTCAGAACGGTCTGGACGATCGCGAGGTAGCTGCCTTTCGCATGGAGCCACTGGTCGTCGGTCAGATTGGGGCCGATCACACCGGTGGCGTCTTCACCGTGGCAGGTCACACACCCCCCGATTCCGTGGAATACAAGGTCGCCTTCCACCACCAGGTCCCGAGTGACCCCGAGCGGCAGCGAATCAGCTGATTCGGGATGGGAGAGGGTCCAGACATAGGCGGCCACGGCCTGGACCTGCTCTTCGTTCAAGGGAGCGCCTCCTCGCGGCGGCATGTCTGTGCCGGTGGCGGACTCCTCGCGAGGAACGCCCTCCAGGATGCGGTTCATGATGGCCAGGTAGCTGCCCTTGGCGTGCCACCAGTCCTCGTCGGTGAGGTCGGGCCCGAGGGCGCCCCCGGCTCCCGGGCCGTGGCAGGTGATGCACCCCCCGGTTCCGTTGAAGACCCCCCTTCCGAGCTCGACCATCATGGGCGTCACCCCGGGGGGGAGCTGTTCCGGTAGAGCCATCTCCTGCGCTCTGATCGTGAGGGGTGCCAGGCTCCCCGCGACTCCCAGCAGCAGGATCCCTGCGCAGGCCCGCAGAGCTCTGGCGCCGGGTCGGCAACGGGTTCGATCAGCGATCCCAGAATCCATGTCCAATCCCCCGCTTGGGCCTCCGCGACTCTGCCAGGCGGCCGAAGGGCCGGCGAGAACGATCTCGCGGGCTGCTCGACGGCACCGGTTCCGATGGATGGAACGAGCATGAACCGTTCCGTTTCCAAAGACCCTGTCTTCAAGGATGAATCGAGAGTTGTTGTCCCTGGCCGATTCCCGGTCTCCGAGAGGTGTTCGGGAGGACCCCAGGGGGTGGCATGGCGCGTGCAAAGCGGTGGGCGACTCCCTAGGAGGAGGACCATCGGAGCGTTCCCGCCGACTGGGATCGACCCGGCATTTTCACCAAGCCCAAGGAGGGGCAAGTGCTCAAGAGAACCATCTTCGGACTGGTGCTGCTCGTCGCAGGAACCGGTGCTCCGGTGGCGGCTCAGGACGCGGCGGCAGGTCAGGCGGCCTACGCCACCTGCGCGGCATGCCACGGCGCAAACGGAGAGGGCATGGAGGCGCTGAACGCGCCGGCCGTCGCCGGACAGGAGCAGTGGTACATCGAGCGTCAGCTCAGGAACTTCAAGACCGGTGTTCGTGGGGCCCATGCCGACGACATGTTCGGAGCACAGATGGCTCCCATGGCGCAGACGCTGGCCACCGACGCCGATATCGCAAACATGGCGGCCTATATGGCCTCTCTGACCCCCGCGCCGGTCACGGACAACCAGGGCGGGGACGCAACAGCAGGAGCGGCCGCCTTTGCCGTCTGCGCCGCCTGTCACGGGCCGGATGGGAAGGGTATGGAGGCTCTTAACGCCCCCAACCTGACCCTTCAGCAGGACTGGTACGTCGTCCGGCAGCTGCAGAACTTCAAGCACGGCGTACGAGGTGCCCATCCGGAGGACATGTTCGGGGCCCAGATGGCACCCATGGCCATCACCCTCGCGGACGAGGCGGCCATGAAGAACCTGGCTGCCTACATCGCAACGCTCCGGTAGCTCCTCCTGGCCGGGAGCGGTCCGGGTATCTGCGCCCGGTCCGCAACACGGGCGGGACTCCCTGCGTGGGGGTCCCGCCCGATTCATCTCCGGCGGTTGGG